>DATKSI010000014.1:0-49640 GCA_035531715.1 Candidatus Micrarchaeaceae archaeon | reverse complement strand
GTCGGCGGCAGCGCCGTGTAGGCGCTGCCCACGTTGGTACTCGTGTTGCTGATGCTGCCCCCGCTGGTCGCGCTCGGGGAGGAGGTCAATTGCGGCTGGAAGCCGGGGGCGACGGAGGGCCAGCTACGGCTCGCACCCCCGCTGATCTGAGACGGGGTGAATATCGACGCGGCACCGTTCCTCGCCCGGGCGCCGTTGAGAGTCGGATGCCCGGGAGGCGCCAGCGAGACCCCGGCGTTGGCGGCCGTGGCTCCCAGGGGGCTGCCCAGTCCGACGAGACCAGCTCCAGCCACCCCCAGCCCGACCAGCCAGGCGCGGCGCCGCGCTCGACCGGCGCGCGCCGATAGACGGTGATTCACTTCTGGTCGATACCGTGTGGGTACGGTGGTCCGAAGTCAAGTTTAGTTTCGAGATCGAAAAGCAAGCTACGGGCTCGTCACCTCCGGGGCGCGGTCCGCTTCCCCGAAGGCGACCCTGAGCGATCAATCTCAGTCGAGGTCAGCTTGGGCACTCCTGGGGCGATGCCGCGACCGGGACGCCCCGCGGCGCCAGGCGAAGTTGGCAGCGGCCGATCCGAGCCCGTTCGCGGAGGGGCGAAAACTTCGGTCAGGCGGCGAGGCCGCCGTCCACCACCAACACCGCGCCGGTGATGAAGGACGCGGCCGGGCTGCAGAGGAAGGCGACCGCGGCGGCGATCTCCTCGGCCTGGCCCTGGCGGCGCAGGGGGGTCAGCTTGATCAGCTCGGCCAGCATCTCCTCGGTCATGGAGGAGGCGGTCAGCTCGGTGTGGACGTAGCCCGGGGCCACCACATTGCAGTTGATGTTGCGCGACCCCAGCTCCTTGGCGACCGACTTGGTCAGCCCCACCAGGCCGGCCTTGGCGGCCGCGTAGTTGGCCTGACCGGGATTGCCGCCCAGGCCCACGATCGAACTGATGTTGACGATCCGTCCCCAGCGGCGCTTGAGCATGTGCGGGACCACCGCCTTGGTCACATGGAACGCGGCCGAGAGATCGGTGCGCAGCACCTGGTCCCAATCGTCGGCAGTCATCCGCAGCAGCAGGCGGTCCCGGAGCATGCCGGCGTTGTTGACCACCACGTCAAAGGGCCCGGTCTCAGCGACCATCCGGGCCACCTGCTCCGGATCGCCCACATCGGCGCCGAAGGTCTGGACATTGCCCAGCGCCGCGGCGGTAGCCGCCGCCGCCGCCTGGTCGGAGCGGTAGTTGATCACCACCCGGGCGCCCATCTCCGAGAGCTCACGGGAGATGGCGGCACCGATTCCCTTGCCGCCCCCAGTCACCAAGGCCGAGCGGCCGGAGAGGTCCAGGTCCACGCTACTGAGCGCCCTCGACCAGGAGCTCGTCGGCGTTCCAGGTTTCCACCCCGGGCATGTGCTTGGCGGCCAGGCTGGCCAGCACCCGACCGGGACCCAGCTCCACCACCGTCCCCACCTTGAGCGCCTGCATCGAGGTCATGGTGCGGGCCCAGTGCACCGGTCGCAGCAGGTGCCCGCTGAGCTCCGCCCGCAGGGAGCGCACCGTGCTGATCACCAGCCCGGTGCCGTTGCCGATCAGGGGAATCTTGGGGGCCCGAATCGGCAGTGCCCGAACCGCCTCACTGAGCTTGGCGGAGGCTCGGCCCATCAGGGGGGAGTGGGCCGCCAAGGGAACCTCCAAGACCAACACCCGGCGGGCGCCGGCCTGATTGGCGAGGCGCTCGGCCAGGGCCACGGCGTCCGCTTCGCCGCTCAGGATGAACTGGTCGGGGGCGTTGAAGTTGGCCAGCCAGATCCCGCCCGCCGCACTGGCGGCGATGCGGATCTGCTCCACGGCCGGCTCGAGCAGCCCCACGATGGCCAGCATCTGACCCGGGGTGGACAGGGCGGCGTCGGCCATCAGCCGTCCCCGCTCCCGCACCAGCTGCAGCGCCGCCTCCCAGGAGATCGACCCGGCGGCGGCGCAGGCGGTGATCTCACCCATGCTGTGGCCGGCCACCACCTCGACCCCCTCCAGTCCGAAGCGGTCACGGTAGGCCTCGAAGGCGGACCAGCAGACCGCCATCAGGCAGGGCTGCAGGTTCTCGGTGCGCCGGAGCTCGAGGTCCGGTCCCTCGAAGCAGAGCCGCCTGATCGGCATCTCCAGGATGTCCTGAGCCCGGGTGATGATCTTGTCGGCGACGCCCGAGATGGCGGCCAGCTGGCGGCCCATCCCGGCGTGCTGGACGCCTTGACCCGGGAACAGCAGCCCCACCGGACGGCTCAGCGAGATCGCCGGAGCGCCGGGTGAGAAGGTGGCCAGGGTCACTGCTCGGCGGTTGCGGGATGAGCCAGGAGGAAGGCCCAGAGGTCGCCTACCTTCTTCATGTGCTCCAGCTCCTCCTCGGGCAGCGAAACCCGATAGCGGTCCTCGATGGCCATGATCAGCTCGACGATGTCGAGCGAGTCAGCCGCCAGATCCTTGGCGAAGCTGACGTCCAGCTGGACCTGGTCAGGATCCACCCCCAGGATCTCCGCGGCTAACTCCTGCATCTCGGCGAAGTCAAGGCTGGTCGGGCTGGCCTGGTCGGCGGATGGATCGCTCACAGTCTGATCTCCTGGTTCTGGCTAGGCCGCAACTCGGCCCAGCGCCAGGCACGCGTTGTGCCCGCCGAAGCCGAAAGAGTTGGAGAGGGCGACGTCGATGCGCGCCGGCCGGGCCTGATTGGGCACGTAGTCGAGGTCACAGTCCGGGTCGGGCAGCTCCAGATTGATGGTCGGGGGAATCATGTCCCGGGCGATGGCCAGGACGCAGGCCGCGGCCTCCAGCGCCCCGGCGGCCCCCAGCAGATGTCCGCTCATCGACTTGGTCGAGCTGATCGGGATCTGGCTCGCTCGGTCGCCCAGCGCCTGCTTGATCGCCAGCGTCTCCGCCAGGTCGCCGAGCGGGGTCGAGGTGCCGTGGGCGTTCACGTAGTCGACGTCCTCGGGGGTGACCCCCGCCTTCTGCATGACCTTTCTCATCGCCCGGGCGGCGCCGGTACCGTGCGGATCCGGGGCGGTGAAGTGGTACATGTCGGCGGTCGAGCCACAGCCGAGCAGCTCCGCCCAGATCCGAGCGCCGCGAGCCCGGGCGTGCTCCATCTCCTCCAAGACCATGATCACGGAGCCCTCGCCCATGATGAACCCGTCCCGGCTTAGATCGAAGGGGCGGGAGGAGCCGGCGGGATCGTCGTTGCGCTTGCTCATCGCTCCCAGTTGACAGAAGGCCCCCATCAGCAGGGGGGTGATCGCCGCCTCAGCGCCGCCCGCGATCATCGCCACGGCGTCCCCCCGGCGGATCACCTCGGCGGCGTCGCCCAGGGCATGCCCGCTCGAGGCGCAGGCGCTCACCACGGCGTAGTTGGGACCACCGCAGCGGAGCTCGATGGCGATCAGCCCCGAGGCGATGTCGGTGATCATCATCGGGACCATGAAGGGGCTGATCCGGCCGATCCCCCGGTCGATCAGCACCTGGTGGCCGCGCTCGATCTCCTCCATCCCCCCGGCGCCGGAGCTGACCACCACCCCCACGTCGTCGGGACCCATCTCCTCCGGCTTGAGCCCGGAGTCGGCCAAAGCCATCCGCGCCGCGGCCAGCCCCAGGCGGCAGTAGCGGGCCACATGGCGGGCGGTCTTGCGGTCCATGTAGAGCTCGGGGTTGAAGTCCCGCACCTCGGCCGCGATCTGGGTGGGATACCCCGAGGCGTCGAATTGGGTGATGGTGTCGATCCCGGACCGACCCTGCATCAGGCTTTCCCAGACCGCGTCGATTCCGGTCCCGATCGGGGTGACCATACCCATGCCGGTGATCGCCACCCGTACCCGCGCCTGACCGCTGTCGCTCACTGATCTTAATCTTACGGACAAAATGTTAGGAGAAGCATCGGCCTCTAAGAAGAAGTAGCACCATTGGTTTATGGACATATTGTCCCAACCCAGAGGAGACCTTCATCGGGATCGCGCCCGCTCCCGGCCCCGTCGGCTGGGATCATGGAGCCCTGATGCCAACCGTTGTCGGATTGGGGCGACCGGAGGGGGAGGAGCCCCATCCCGGGTCACTGAGCAGCCGGGTGCTCTTGGCCGACAACCTGGAGGTGCTCCGGTCGCTCCCGGATGGATGCCTGGACCTGGTCTACATCGACCCCCCCTTCGGCACCGGCCAGGTGCGGCGCTTGGATTCGATCCGGACCGGAAGGGGGCCTGGGCAAAGGCGCGGCTTCGGCGGTCGCCAGTACCAGTTCGAGGTGGTCTCTCGCCTGAGCTACCGCGACCAGCAGCTGGGCGGACCCTATCTGGAGTTTCTCCGCCAGAGATTGCTGCAGATCCACCGCGCCCTGGCCCCCCACGGCTCGCTGTACCTGCACCTGGACTTCCGGACGGCCCACTACGCCCGGTTGCTGCTGGATGAGATCTTCGGCCCGGAGCGGTTCCTCAACGAGATCATCTGGGCCTACGACTACGGCGGGCGGCCGCGGGACCGCTGGCCCCGCAAGCACGACACCATCCTGTGGTACGCCAAGTCCGATCACTGGATCTTCGAGCGGGGCCAAATCGATCGCATCCCCTACCTGGCGCCTGGGCTGGTGGGACCGGAGAAGGCGTCGCGGGGGAAGCTGCCGACCGACACCTGGTGGCTCACCATCGTGCCCACCCGTGGCCGGGAGCGGACGGGGTACCCGACCCAGAAGCCCCTGGCGTTGCTGGAGCGAATCGTGCGCGCCTCCAGCCGGGAGGGTGACCTGGTGGCCGACTTCTTCTGCGGCAGCGGGACGGCCGGGGTGGCAGCCCGGGCCCTAGGCCGGCGCTACCTATTGGTCGACCACGACCCGGAGGCGATCGCCATCACCCGCCGACGGCTGGGGCTGGGGGAGGAGCCGGGCTAGCTCTTTTCCGCCGACTCGACCGCCTGCTCGGACCAGGCCCGGAGGTCCACCGTGGGGTCCCGGAGGAGCTCGGCGCTGACCCTCACCCGGACCGGGATCAGCCGACGGGCCGCGGCCAGGTCGGGGAATCGATTGACCGCCAGGCAGCCGCTGAGGATCCCCTGCTGCAGGTAGAAGACCGAGAACCGACCGGATTGGGGTTCACCCCGGAGCACCATTTCGTCGCTGTCCTCGATCAGCCCCACCTGCTGGATCAGGGCCCGGTACTGCTCGGTCCAGAAGTAGGGGACCGGATCGTACGGGGTGGTCTCGCCCAGCATCGCCTGGGCCGCCTGGATTCCCTGGAGCTGGGCGTTGTCGAAGTGCTCGAACCGCAGCCGCCGCTGCCAGCGAGGGCTCCACCGCGAGGCCACGTCGCCCGCCGCGAAGACTCCCTCGCTGGCGGTCTGGCAGTGGTCTCCCACCACCACTCCGGGATCCGTGTCCAGCCCCGCCGCGCGGGCCAGCTCCGAGTTGGGCTGAACGCCGACGCAGATGAGAGCGAGGTCGCAGGGCAGCGCTCGGCCACTGCGCAGCAGCACCTGCTCGACCCGGGCCTTGCCTCGGAATCTGGCCGCGGTCTCCTGGAGCAGAAGCTCCACTCCCGCCTCGCGGTGAAGCTCCGCACAGTAACCACCCACCAGCTCTCCCAGCGGCGCCAGCAGCGACCCCTGGGATTCCAGGATGGTCACCCGGCAGCCCTGGAGTCGGGCCGCCGCGGCCAGCTCCGAACCGAGGAACCCGCCCCCAACCACCACCACGTCAGGCTGGGACTCCAGCACCGCGCGCAGCCGATCGGCATCGGCCAGGGTTCGATAGGTGACCACTCCCTCCAGACTGGCTCCCGGGATGTCCAGCTGGCGCGGGCGCGATCCGGTGGCCAGCAGCAGCTGGTCGAACAGGATCTGCTCCCCATCGGTCAGCTGGACTTTCCGCTGCCTCAGGTCGATCGAGGAGACGGCCGTCGCCGGGCGCAGCTCGATCGCCTGATCCAAATACGCCTCGGGCGCCTGGAGCAGCAGTTTGCCGCGGGTCACCTTCCCGTTCAGGTACGCCTTGGAGAGTGGCGGGCGCTCGTAGGGGGCCTCGGGTTCGTCGCTGATGAGGACCAATCGGCCGTCGAATCCCCGCTGGCGCAAGGAGATGGCCGCCCGACCGCCAGCCGTTCCGGCTCCGATGACGCAGTAGATCGGGCTGGGCATCTCGCCCAGCGTAGCCGGGCGGACCTATCCTTCCTAGATGCCCGCCACCGGAGCCTCGGCGTCGGCGGTGGCCCGGGGGGCCGGCCGCGAGCTGGTCTTGGTCGTGCCCCGCGAGCGCGCTCTACCCCAGGGCTCCTGGCACGGGCTCAAGCTCGGCGGGGTGCCCGAGCTGCTGCAGGTGATCGAGAGGTGGGGCGAGTTTCGACCCCGCTCCGAGGTTGAGGCTAAGCCCGACTGGCAGCAGGCGATCCCCCACCTGGTCGTCCGGGACGGGAGCCGGGTGCTCACCATGCGCCGGCTCCGGGCGGGCAGCGAGCCCCGGCTGCGGGGCCAGGTGACCCTGGGGGTTGGTGGACACATCAACGCTGGCGACGGGGAGCCCCCGAGCGCCTGGCTGGCGGGCTGCGCCCGGGAGTGGCGTGAGGAGGTGATCTGCGACCGCCCGCTTACAGGCCGGGCGGTCGGGTTGCTCAAGGACGACGCCGGTGCGGTGGGTCAGGTCCACCTCGGGGTGCTCATTCTGGTGGACGCGGCGGACGCCCGGGTGCAGGTCCGCGAGCGCGACAAATTGGAAGGCCGGATGGCCCCGGTGGACGAGCTCGGGGTCTACTACCTGGAGATGGAAACGTGGTCGCAATTCGTGTACGACGCGCTGCTCCGCGGGAGTCTCGACGGAGCACTCGCGGGCCTGCCGCTGACCCTGCCTGCGTCGTCAGAAATTCCCACCGCCGACTGCTAAACTCGCAGCGATGAGCTACCAACCGCCGCCCGATACCGGCCGCGAGACGCCGCCCCTCTGGGTCACCACCGGGACCAACTTTGATGGCTACAAAGTGGTTCGTCAGCTAGGCGTGGTGCGCGGTTTGATGATCCGGTCGCGCTCGGTGGTGGGCAACGTTGGAGCCGGCCTGCAGCAGCTGGTGGGCGGACGGCAGACGGTGTTCATGAAGATGAGCGACCATGCGCGCCAAGAGGCTTACGAGCTGATGATCCAGCACGCCGCTGCGGTCGGGGGCAATGCGGTGATCGCCATGCGCTACGACTCCAACGAGCTGGCGGCTGGGGTCAGCGAAATCATCGCCTACGGCACGGCCGTGGTCATCGTCCCCGACAACCAGGACGCGGCGCCGGCCGAACCTCCCCTCCCGAGCGCCTGACCGGTCCCGCGTCGGCAATCGGCGAAGGTCGCCGCAAGTCAGCGCCAGGCGGGAGAGGTTCGCCCGGGCGATGGCCTCCTCGCCCGCGGCCGACGGGGCCATGCGCGCCGCGCCCCGAGCTACCTCGAACCGCCCTGGGGAGCGCGGTGCGTTTGCCTATACTGAAGTGGATGAGGAGCGGTTACCGATGAGTGTCAAGGTCAGGGTGCCCAGCCCGCTGCGCCAGCTGACCGGGGGGGCCTCCGAGGTGGAGGTCGAGGGATCCACCGTGGCCGAGGCGCTCCAGGACCTGGAGCGCCGCTATCCCGGCTTTCAGCCGCGGATCTTCGAACCGGCCGGGGGGCTGCGTCACTTCGTCAACGTCTACCGCAATGACGACGACATTCGCACCTCGGGAGGGCTGGATGCCACCCTCGCCGCGAACGACCAGCTCAGCATCGTGCCCGCGGTCGCCGGGGGTGCCTAGCTCCGGCTCCAGTCGGGTCGCGGAACTGGCCCGGCGGGTCGGCTCCATCGTCGCGATTCAGCCCTGGGTCCTCGGGGGGAGGCGGCTGCCGCCGGGCAGCGTGGTGGCGGTCGCGATGAGCGGCGGGGTGGACAGCTCGGTGGCGGCGGCCCTGGCCGCGGCCTCGGGAGTGGACACGGTCGGGGTCACCATGCGGCTCTGGGGCAGCGAGGAGATGGAGCGGGGAGAGGGCGGCTGCTGTTCCATCGACGCGGTCGAGGACGCCCGGAGGGTCTGCAGCCGACTGGGAATTCCCCACTACGTGCTCAACCTGGCCGAGCACTTTCGGGAGTCGGTGGTGGGCGACTTTCTCAGCCAATACGCCAGCGGGCGAACGCCCAACCCTTGCATCCGCTGCAACGAGAAGGTCAAGTTCGCGGAGCTCTGGCGGAGGGTCGGCGCGGTGGGTGCCACCCACATCGCCAGCGGCCACTACGCCGAGATCCGCGAAGGTTCCTCGGGGTGGTGCACCCTCCATCGGGGCGCCGACCGGCGCAAGGACCAGTCCTACACGCTCTATCGCAGCGGGCAGGCGGTGCTCGCCCAGCTGGTGCTGCCCCTAGGTGGGCTCCAGAAGCCGCTGGTGCGTCAGCTGGCCGATGCGCTGGGGCTGGCGGTGGCCCATAAGCCCGACTCCCAGGAACTCTGCTTCGTGGGCGGCGGCGACCACCGCGCCGTCCTGGAGCGGGAGCTGGCCGGGCAGTTCGGTCCCGGGCCGATCACCGATCTGGAGGGATCGGTGCTGGGTCGCCATCAGGGACTTCCCTTCTACACCGTGGGGCAGCGGCAGGGACTGGGGCTGGCCGTGCACCAGGCAGCCACCGAGCCGCATTACGTGGTGCGGGTGGATCAGGCGCACAACACTCTGGTGGTGGGCCCCTGGCGCACGTTGCTCCAGCGCGGGTGTGAGGTTGGCCAGGCGGTCTATCTGGAGCGGGCGCGGCCCGCGGGAGAGATGGCCGCCGTGGCCCAGCTCCGCGCGCACGGCCTGCCGGTGGAGGCCGGCTGGCAGCCGCAGGAAGGCAACCGCGCCAACGTCCGGTTCGCTCAGCCCCAAGTCGGGGTTGCGCCCGGTCAGTCGTTGGTTCTCTACGATGGAGACCGAGTTATTGCGGGCGGGGAGATCGCCGCCGCTGAGGAGCCGGAGTTCGTCTGATGGCCTGGCCGATAATCCTGATCCTGATCCTGGCCGCCTTCGCGGGCTGTTGGATCGCCTGTGCTGCCGCCCAGGTCGCCTGGATCCAGCGCAGCCGACCACTGGCGGTGCTGGCGCTGGCGGTCTTGGCGAGCCTGCTCGCGGAGGTGGCGGCCCTCAACGGGTCCGCTTTGGGGGGCAGCATCAGCGGCTTTGGGGTGGTCTCGCTGCTGACCGGGGGGATCGCCCTGGCGGCCTTCGCCTTCTACCTGCTCACTCCTCCCCCGACCGAGCTGGAGCCGGTCCGGCCCCATCGAATCACGGGGCCCGCCGCCAATCCCGACAGCGAGGCGTGATGACCATTGCGGGGATCGCCCTCGGGGTAGTCCTGGGGATCGCTGTCGCTGCTGGCTTCTCCCTGGCCCCCCCGCTCGGGGACTATCTCCCCTTGGTGGCCCGGGTCGGGCGGGGTGGCCGGCGCTGGTGGGTGCTCGCCCTGACGGTCATGGTGACGCTCCTGGTCGGAATCGCCGCCAGCCTCTCCACTTCGGCCTCGCACCCCTTCATGTTGCTGCTGGTCCTGGGGGTCGGGGTGCCCTCGCTGCTGGCCTGCGCCTGGTCCTGGAGCCGGGCTCGGAGCTTCCCGTGACCGACCCGTTCCTTTCTGGGGCGGTGGTCGAGAGCCGCGACTCCGAACCTCCGCCGTCGGGGTCGCCGGCCCGGCTCACCCAGGGCCAGTCCCGGACCGCGGAGGTGATCGCCAACCTGGCCTGGGACAAGGCCCTGGTGGGATCACGCTCCCACCTGGGGCTGCCGGCCCGCTTCACCCTGCGCGCTGCGGGGCCGGCGGGTCGGGACGGGGCGCGGGCAGTCCACGTGGCGGCCGCCGCCGAGCTCACCGAGCGGGCCCTGCAGTGGCACCGGTCGGCGGCCTTTGGGGAGGAGCCACTGGGGCTGGCCATCCTGGCCGGTGACTACTGCCTGGCCCAGGCTTCGGAGGCGCTCTCGCGGTACTCCAACCTCGAGGTGGAGGCGGCCTTCGCCGACGGCCTGGCCGCCGCCGGATTCGAGCTGGCCCGAACCGGCAATGCGGACCGGGCGGCCCGCCAGCTCCTGCCCGCCTGCGGGCTGGCTGGAGCCAGCGCCGCGCGGCTCCCGGCGGGCCGCCAGTCGCGGTGGTGGCGGCTGGGGCGTCGGCTGGCGGGTGCGCCCCCGGAAGCGACGCTGAACCGGGACGCGGCGCTCGCCCAGCTGCTCCGGGCTGACGACCCGGTGGAGCGCCAGCTGGGCGAGCTGCTGGCGGCCGACCCCGTCCTGGTGGCGACCCCGATGGCGAGCATGCAGAGAGCAGGTGGTAAGCGGATCCGCGCCCGGCTGGTGCTCCTGGCCGCCGAGCTCGGCCCCCAGTACCGGCCGCACGCCGCCGTGCGCGCGGCCGCCGCCATGGAGCTGCTCCACGCCGCAACCCTCTGCCACGACGACGTGGTCGACGGAGCCGCCTCGCGCCGGGGCGCCCCCACGATCGCCACCCTGGCCGGGCCGCTGGCGGCGCTGGGGGTGGGGGATCACTACCTGGGCAGGGCGGCGGGGATCGTGGCGCGATTGGGGGACCCCAAGATCGCGCGCACCGTCTCCAATGCCCTGGTCGAGATTGCCGACGGACAGCTGCGCGAGCTTGACCGGCGCTCGGTCTGGTCGGGGGAGCTGGCCCCCTACGTCCAGGTGGCCCAGGGCAAGACCGGCGCCCTGCTGGCCGCCTGCGCCGCGACCGGGGCCCGAATCAGCGCTGCGCCCCGAGAGCAGCGGGAGGCGGTAGTTCGCTTCGCTCGCAAGCTCGGCCTGGCCTTCCAGGGGATCGACGACTGCCTTGACTTCAGCGATCCCGAGCGCACCGGCAAGCCCATGGGGACCGACCTGCTGCAGGGAATCTGCGGGCTTCCGGTCCTCTGCGCGCTCCGTGGCCCACAGCGCAAGCAGGCGCGCGAGCTGCTCGAGCGGATGAGCGCCGCCGACCGCCCCACCACTCTGACGGTGCGGGATGAGGTGGTGGCGCTGGTCCGGGAGAGCGGGGCGCTGGCCACCGCCCGCAGCCTGGCCGATCGCTGGAGCCTGGAGGCCGTCGCCTGCCTGGCACCGCTGGGGGCTCAGCCCCGGGCCAGGCTGGAGCGGTTCGCCGAGCGGCTCACCCTTCGGGATAGCTGAATTCGTCAACCCGGGGGAAGCTTGATCGCGCTCCCATAAAATGACCGGCCGTGGCTCCCCCGTCCCAGCTCTCGCCTGCCCGCACCTGGAAAAATCGCGCTGCCCCGCGCCGACCGCCGGGGAGTTCATGATCGCCGTCGTCGCCTGTTCTGGGATCGCGGTCGGCGCCGGGCTGGGTCTGCTGCTCCGCCGGGATCGCTCCTTTCAGCTGCTGGCCCTGGGCCTGCTCTCGCTGGCCCTGGCGGCCGCCTTCCTATTCGACCAGGCCCCCCTGCCGGCGCTCGCAACCTTGCTCATGGGTGCTTTGGCCGAGGTGGTTCTGCTCGCCCCTGCGGCGAGACCTCGCCCCGTGACCGATGACCTGGCCCGGCCGAATGAGCCCAAGGAGTGGATCTGGATCGCGATCCCCGCGATCGCGGCGCTGGCGGCGGTGGGAGTCCTGATCGGAGCCGGGGTGGCCAGCCGGACGGCATTCTCGGCCCTGCTCTCGACTCCGCCGACCCTGGCGGAGGTGGGTCACCAGCTGGTGATGGGCACGGGGATCGCGGTCTTGGTGATCGGACTCCTGGCCGCGACCACCGTGGTCGGGGGCGCCGCCCTCCTCCAGAGGGACCCCCGGGAATTGGTGGAGGAGCAGCTCGAACAGGCCCGCCGGCGGCGCCTTGAGGCGCAGCGGCGACGGCGGACGCAGCGCGAGGAGGCGCGGGCCGCGGCCCGCGCGGCTCGCCGCGGGGGGAATCGGTGAGCGGGTCTCCGGCCACCCTCCTGGTGGCCTCCGCCTGCCTTTTCGGGCTCGGTGTTTTCGCGCTCAGCCATCGTCGCGACGCGTTCGGCGCCGGGCTGGCGGTGGTCCTGGGGTTCGACGCGGTGGCCTGCGCCCTGGTCGGTTTCGCCGGCCTTGCCCCGAGGCCGGTCGAGGCAGCCCAGCTGCAGTCCTTCGCGGTCCTGGTCGAGATCATCGGCGCTCTCTTCGCGGCCGCCGGCGTATCGCTGGCGGCCCTGCTGCGACGCCGGACCGGAGGGTCGGACCTGCTCGAGCTGGCGCTGGCCGGCCCGCAGTCGGCGCCCAGGAGCGAGCGGGAGGAGGAACCGGAGCCAACGATCCGGGTGGAGTCCAGCGCGGCTGCGCCGGCCACCGAGACGCCCGATGCCGTCGACATCGACCCCGACCCGGACGCGGACCTGGACCAGGAGAGCTGACGGTGTACGCAGTCGCGCTGGCCCTGCTGCTGCTACCGCTCGCTGGACTGGGAGCCAGCTTCCTCGCCGAGACCCGGCGCGGGGTCGCCGGGGCGGTCGTGTTCACCTCCTGGCTGGCCCTGGCGGCGGCGCTGGTGCTGCTGGGCGCGGTGGTGGGGGGAGGTCCGGCGGTGCACTCGACGACGATCACCTTTTGGTCCTTTCAGATAGTCCAGACCCCTTTTGATGCCGTCGCCAAAACCATCCTCGCGCAGACCTTCAAGGTGGGCGTTGGCTACCTGGCCGATCCCACCACCGCCGTGCTCGCCGTGGTGGTGACGCTGGCCACCCTGCTCGCCGAGCAGCAGCTGCTGATCCAGTTCCGCCGTGATCCCCGCCTGGACCACCTGGCCCGCCTCGCCAGCCTGCTGAGCTTCGGTGCCCTGCTGGTGGTGCTGGCCCCCGAGCTGTTCCAGACCCTGATCGGTTTTGAGATCTGCGGCCTGGCCGCGGTCCTGCTGGTCGCGGCGGCAAGGGGAGGTCGGGCCGGGGGAGCTGCTCGCCGCGCCTTCCTGGGCTGGCGGGCGGGAGCGCTCTCGCTCCTGCTGGGAGTGGTCTTCATCTACGTCAAGTTCTCCCAGGCGGTGGCGACGGCGGCCGCCACCGCGGTTGCGGCGGCCGCCAAGCACAAGGTGGTGCCGCCGACTCCGGACTCGCTCAACCTGCCCGCCCTGGATCAGGTCTGGGTGGCCGCGACCAAAGGGCTGGTCCACGGGGTGGGCGGACGGTCGCTGACCCTGGCTGCCGTCCTGATTCTGGTGGCGGCGGTGCTCGCCTGCGGGCAGCTGCCCGGACACGGACTCTTCCGCAATCTGGCCAACGCCCCGGGAGCCGCGTCAGGCCTGGTTGTGGCGGCGGTTGGGGTGGTCGGCGTTGCTCTCCTCTTGCAGACCTTCACCCTCCTCCGATGGGCATCCGGGGTGCTTCCCGCCCTGGTGGTCCTGGCCACCCTGACCGGGGTGGCGGCCGCGCTGCTCGCCCTGCGGGAGCGCCGCCTGCGCCCCATGGCGGTTTGGTTCGCGCTCAGCCAGACGTCGTGCTCTCTGGTGGGAATCGGACTGGGCTCGCCCGCCGCCGCGCTCGCGGTGCTGGCCTCTTCGTCGTTGGCGACGGTGGCCCTGCTGGGGGTGGTGAGCTCACTCGGCCGGGACCAGCGGGTGGACTCCATAGATCAGCTGGGCGCCGCCTGGCGTCAGGCGCGGCGGCCGGTGCTCCTGCTCCTCGCCGCGCTGGCAGCGATCACCGGCGTGGTCGGGCTGGGTACCTTCTTCGGTCACCTGGCGGTGCTCACGGCCGCCTTGGGAGCCGCCCCCAAGGGGTTCCCGACCCTGCCCGGCCCATTCCGGGAGCTGGCCGCGGCCGGCGAGATCGTGGCGATGCTGGTCCTGGCCGCCGCCGCTGCCCGGGTGGCGCTGATCGCCATGCGGGGCCAGGAGTCCTCCGATCCCCGGGAGGCTCGCCTGGTCCGGCGGCAGCTGGCCCAGGGCCGGGGTCTCCGGCCGCTCTGGCCGAGCGTCGCGGCGACGGCTCTGGCGCTGGTCAGCGGCCTGGTCAGCTTGCCCGGAATCGGCTTCGGGCTCGGTGCCTGGCTGGGCCCTCGAAAAGGGGTCACGGCGATCCCGTTCCAGGGACTGGCGCTGCTGCTGACCCTGATCGTCCCGCTCTTGGCGGTTGGGGCTCTGGCGGCCCGCCGGCGGCAGCTCAGCAGCTCGAGGGCCAAGGACCCGGTCTGGCTGACCTGGGTCGACGGCACCCGGCTGGCGATCTTCGCCGACACCTTCGGATTGGGCGCTCCGGCCCGGGTGGTCGAGTTCAGCCAGTCCCGGGTGCTGGAGCCGGCGGGAGATGCCGCGGCGACGGTGCTCGGCGAGCTGGCGCAGCTGCACCAGCCGCTCGACCGGAGCTGGTTCCGTTGGGGGCTGAAGAGCAGCCTGGCGACCGTGGCTGGGCTGGCGCTGATGATTGCGGTGCTGATCTGGGCGGTGGCCGGCAGCCACCAGGGAGTGGGGCTGCCCTAGATGCCCACCGATCTGAGCCTGACCGTGATCGTATTCGCGCCCCTGGTGGGTGCCCTGATCGTGCTGGCGATGCCGGTGCGAACCGACCTGCATCGCTTCCGAATTCGGACCGCTGCCCTCTTCGCCACCCTGGTGTCGCTTCTGGTCGCGATCTTCGACCTGGTGGCCGAGGTGCCCAGTGCGACTCAGGGGTCGATTCCGGCTCCGGCCATCGACGCTCCCTGGCTGCGCGGCTTCTTCTTCCAACTTGACTACCACCTGGGCACCGACGGCTTGAATCTGCTGCTGCTGGTCGCGGCCACGGTCATCTTCACCGCCCTGGTGCTGGCCAGCTGGCGGCACCGGGAGCGCTACCGGACCTACTTCGCCCTCCTGCTCCTGGCCGAGGTGGGAGTCACCGGAGCGCTGGCCACCCAGGATCTGGGGATGTTCATCATCTTTTTCGGGCTGCCCACCATCCCCTTGGCGCTGCTTCTCGGGCTCGGCGGCGCGCCCCGGGCCCGAGCCGCGGCGATCCGACTGCTGGTGACCCAGGTGCTCTCGCTGACCGCACTGCTGGCCGGGACGCTGGTGCTCCTGCTGCGGACCGGCAACAGCACCCTCAACTTCACCACCCTGAGCACGGTCAAGGCCGCCAGCGGCACCACCGGCCTGATCGTGGAGACCCTGTTCCTGGCCGCCTTCCTGATCAGGATGGGTGCCTTTCCCTGCCACCGCTGGCTGGTGGACGGCCTGGCGGAGGCGAGTACCCCGGTGGGGATGCTGCTGGCGGTGAGCTCGCTGCCGGTTGGCGGCTACGGGCTGATGCGGGTCGCCGTGGCGATGGAGCCCAACGGGGCGCTGCAGTTGACGACGCCCCTCTTGGTGCTGGCTCTCCTCTCCCTCTTCTGGGGGGGGTTGCACGCTCGGGCGGCGGTGGAGCTGCGCCGGATCGCCGCCAACTCCCTGGTCGCGGTGGGGGGTCTGGTCATCCTCGGGGTCGCCACCTTCTCGGAGACCTCGCTGAGCGGAGCCATCTACCTGAGCTTCGCCTACCTCTTCTCGGCCCCGCTGCTCTTGCTGGCGGTGGGAGCCATCTGCGACCGGAGCCTGCTCCACACGATCCAACCGCTCGCCGGAGCCGCGGCCGGCTCGCCCCGTCTGCGCCTCTTCTTCATGCTCGCCGCCGCCAGCCTCACCGGGATTCCCCTGCTGGTCGGCTTTCCCGCCATCTTCGAGATCCTGGCCTCGGGGATGGCGATCCATCCCTTCGTCACCGTCTTCGCGGTTTTGGGTCTGCTGGTGCTGACCGCGGCCTGGTGGCGGCTCGGTCACCGGGTCTTCATCAGCCAGCCTGACCACGCGGAGGCGGTGTCCGTGCCCGACTCCCATGGCTCGGAGCTCTACGCGGGCTGGGTGCTGGCGGCGGCGGCGATCATGTTCGGCGTCTTCGCCGGGTTCTTCATCCCCTATACGGTGCAGGGCACCTCCTTGGTCGCGGCCCGGGTCTCCGCGGTAGCCCCGGTCGTCCCCGCCAAGGCGAAGTGATGAAGCTCAACTTTCTCCAGGACTTCGCCCCGATCGGTGTTCTTCTGCTGGGCGCGGTGGCGTGCGCCGCCCTCGACCTGCGCTCATTCGATCGTCAGGGCAGCCGCCGGCAGCACACCCGCTGGGTGACGCTGGCGACCCTCCTTTTGGCGTTCGGGGTCAGCATCGGCTTCTGGCATTCCTCATTCGGTCCCACCCCGCCGGACATCGAGCACGGCAGCCTGGTCATCGACCGCTTCACCCTCTTCTTCTACGCGATCACCCTGGCGACCGCCGGGGCGGTGGTGCTCTGTGGCGCCGACGCCGAGAGCGAACTGGATCCTC
The DNA here is from genome assembly GCA_035531715.1 of Candidatus Micrarchaeaceae archaeon. Taxonomy (GTDB): domain Bacteria; phylum Chloroflexota; class Dormibacteria; order Aeolococcales; family Bog-877; genus Bog-877. Next base: position 33,391 of record DATKSI010000014.1, on the reverse strand, counting down.
ATCGCGGCGTATTTCACCTGCTCTTGCTGATGAGTGCTGCCGGCGTCATGTTCACCGCCTCGGCTGGCGATCTGACCTCGCTGGGATCCGGGCTGGCCCTGGCGGTGCTGCCGATGGGGCTGGCCCAAGGTTTGCACAAGACCGATGCGGGCTCGGTGCGCACCGCCGCCCGAGCACTCTCGGTGAGTGGTTTCGCCCTGGTGGTGTTTTTCGCCGGCGCCGCGATCGTTGCCGGTGTGGCCGGCACCACCTCCCTGCACGCCATCCCCGCCGGACTGCGGCAGGTGGACCCGCTGCTGGTGGTGGGCGCCACCGCCCTGATCCTCGGCGCGGCCGCCCAGCTCGGAGTGTTTCCCTTCATCTGGTGGCGGGCCGGCCTCACCGCTCGACTACCCCAGCTGCCCTTCCTGGCCGCCAGCCTGCTCGGGGCCCTGGCGGCGACCGCCGCTCTGCTGCGGCTCCTTCCCGGAGCCCTGGGCGCCGCTCCCTCGTCCTGGAGTCTGGCCGTCAGCGTGGTGGCGGGAGTCACCTTGGTGCTGGCCCCGATCGTGGCCTGGCGCCAGCGCCGCCTGGCCCCGGCGGTGGTCTACCTCCTCTGCGCCCAGCTGGCCCTGATCCCGGCTACCCTGCCGGAGATCTCCCAGCCGGGCACCGCCACCATCCTCTATTCGCTGCTGTGCATCGTCCCGCTGACTGCGGCGTTGCTCGGACTGCTCGGTTCGATCACCGCCCAGGGGGAGGGAACAGGAGTGGTCCAGCTGCGCGGTCTCTGGGCCCGCTCGCCGGTGGTGGCCGGGGGGCTCGCGCTGCTGCTGGTGGGGCTGGCCGGCTCGCCCCCCTTGGCGGGGTTCTTCGCCCGCCTGATGTCCGCCGACTCCGCCCTCCAGGCCGGCCTCGGCTGGCTCGCCTGGTTGGAGCTGCTGTCGGCCGGGCTGAGCGCGCTGGTGGTGTTGCGCTGGCTGCTGATCATCTTCGATGCCCGCGTCGACGGCCCGGCCCTGGTTTTGCCGGAACGCGCCACGGTGATCGGCATAGTGCTCTGCACCGCGGCGGTGCTCAGCTTTGGACTTCTGGTCGGTCCGCTCTTTGCGATCGCGACTCGAGGCGCGCTGCCGCCACTCATCGGACCGTGATCGGGCGGAGCGCTTAGGGCAGCTAGGCAGCCGCCTGGGCCCCGCCATCGGGCACCGATCGGTGCCGCTCCAAGACGGGATCCCGCCCCATCCCAGTACCGGAGACCAGTTCGGTGCCGTCGACGCAAGTTTCGGTCTAGTGGGCGAGCCCAGTCCTGGCGGTGACACGCCTCGCCGGGTGGTGGTGGCCGGAGTGACGGGGGCGGCCGATCCTAATTCCAAGGCTCACCCGTTCGCGGTTCCATTGGCTAACGATGCGGTAGATTTCATCTTCCTTCTTCGCACCACAATATCTCGATTTGGGGATTCTTCAATGGAAGGTACTGACTGGATCTGCGGGCGGCACGACTAACCTCGCAAGCCTGTCCTCACCGTATGCAGTGGGCAGGCGCGGGTGAGCTTTCTAGAGTCCCATGGGAGGGCGCCCGGCCAGCACATCCTCCTCCGAGCGGCGTGCGTCACCTCGGCTGCAAGGGTCGAACGGAGTGCATGCTACCGATGCGTCGACGGCGATGCCCAGCTTTGCAGCGATTTCCCGAACCTCGCGTTTCGCCGACGGACTCACCCACCGCCCGTTGGTCTGGGCCGAATGCCAAGCGGCAGGTTACCATCTGCCTTCGTGGCATCTCGCTGGAAAAAGGCGGAACCGGAGTCGAGCCCGAGTGGACAAGCACCCTACCCGGTTCTCTCGCAGGTATCTGACTCGCGGAGAGCCACTCGCCTACGTCACAGAAGCTCATCGAGGCAGCAGCTTAGCCGTACGAGACCAAGCACTATTGCCATGCGCTCGTCCGTGATCTGGGCTCACCCCTTTCAGCGGGTGCGGAACTCTGTCGCGGGGCGAAACTACTGCCTATTGATCTGTACCTTCGCGTAAAGCCCCGAAAATATGTTCATGGCCAGCTGCACACCACTTATTACCGACGTGCTTCATTGTGGTGCTCGGCATACCAGCCGAAGGTGGTAGCGAGCGCGGACCCCAGTGGATATCGCGGAGCGAACCCAAGCGCTCGGAGCCGACTGACGTCATACCTTCGCATGAGTTGACCGTCGGGCATCGTTTCATCCCAGGAGACCCTACCAGGGTACCCTGCCACCTCCACCAGTATGTCGACGAGCTCGCGGATGGTTACCGAAACCCCCGAAGCCACGTTGATCGCCCCGCTGTGGCCCTCGGCGATCAGGAGGAGGGCATGTGCTGCGTCGGCGCTGTACAAGAAATCACGCTCAGGTGTTCCTGTGCCCCAGATGCAGAGCTCATCGCCCTCCACGACTGCACGGTGGATCTTGGAAATAAGAGACGGAACGACGTGGCCCCACGTCTCGTCGAAGCGGTCGTGAGGTCCGAAGAGATTCGTGGAGATGGCCAGAGCAAAATCCGGGCCACCGCCCTCGCGGTACGCCTCCAATTGCGCTAACATCGCGCGTTTAGCGTGCGCGTACGGAGCTTCAGACGCATGCGGCGGACCGAACCAAATGCTCTCTTCCGTCATTGGCAAAGGTACTTCGTCGGAGTACATAGCCGTCGAGCCCATCGCGATCACCTTCCTGACCCCGGTGCGTCGGCAGGCGTCAACCACGTTGGTGTTGATCCTAATGTTGTCCAAAAAGGATTCTGCGCGATTGCGTTGATTACCCATAATCCCGTAGACACGAGCCGCAAGGTGGAACAGAACCTGGGGTCGCACCGAGCGAAACAGACTATCGACCCGTCTCTCCCGACGCAGATCGCAATCTCGACTTGACACGGCAATGACATGCTCATAGCCGCGGGTTTTGAGCTCGGACACGAGGGCCACACCCAGCACGCCGGTCGCCCCGGTGACGAGCACGCGGTCATCGCGTTCGATATCGCTCACTTCCACCTCCCCACGATCCGTCGAACGCTACGGCAGCTACTTCACGATCCGCGATCACGTGACCGACTGCGCGTTGCACCCCATCGATCAGACCTCCGACTCCGGGAGCATCAACCGCATCTCGAGCGCCGGGTTCATAAATGCAACCGCCGTGGCGACGTTGCTGACTACGTGAAGAAGCAGCTCGCAGCGCGACAAGGCTACGGCGTCACGAAGCACCTGTTCAGCCATCCCGACCGACCAGGACGTGGGATCGGCGGCTACCAGATGCTGGAGTTGATTCCCATCCTGCAACTGCTCTGCGACTGGCAGCATCTCGAATTGCCGGTCTTCCACTGCCGTGGTGCGTCGAACCTCGGGAAACGCATATAGATGGTCGCCGAACTCCTCGTGAAAGCGTGCAACGACACGATTCTGGTCGGTCGCCAGAAATACGCCCCAGTCCTCGCTTTCGATGCCGATTCCGCGGAAGTTCACGAGTTCGCGGATTTCTGCGATATATCGGCCCACGCTCGGGATGACACCGCCCGGCTGCTCCACGCCGTGACCAGGGTGCCGCACATGAGCGCCGATCATGAACTTCCCCCCAAAGGCGCTGGTTAGGTCATCGACCTCGGCGAGAAGATGGGATCGAATTCGGACGTGCTGCTGGTAGGCTCGATTGTACTGACGGCGAATGGCCAGAAAGTCAGGATCGCGGTAGAGTTTATGGGCTTGGATATACGTGAGATCGGGCTCTCGACTCTCATTGAACGTAGCAGCGGGCCGAGTCGAGCGGCCCCATAGGAACGACTCATCATCCAGAAGGTGCTCGGGCAGTTCGTACGGCGGGAAGAAAAGGCGAGACCAGATATTGCCGTCGCCAAGCTGCCCGTAGCAGAAGCTGGTGAACTTGGCTAAACCACGGATGCGCATCATACGGTCGATGTCCCAGTCCGGTAGAACCATTCGGCACTCGGGGTCACGCAGGTCCCAGACGAGATGGCTGAGAAAAGTGTTGAAGACGGAGAAAAACCCGCCGTCGTGCGCAAGGACGACGCGCTTGCGCGGCATCCTGAGTCGCGCGGAGTAGGGGCCCAGCGCGGTGAGGACCACCTCTCTAGCGGGGGCTGGATGTTCGACGAGCGAGTGTGGGGGTTCGTCGCGGCGAAATGCTCGAATACAGGGATCGATCTGTTCGCAGTAGGGAAGCGCGAGGCGACTAAAAGTGAAGGCACTTGCCCGCTCCCGGCGCTGTGGCGCGTCCGCCTCGTAAGCGGACGTGCGCGCGTACGCCAGGGCATCGCGAAGCCGCTCCGCCACGTCGTCCACCTGAAGCAGCCCCCGCTCTCCGAATAATCCGTCGTCGATCTCGGGATATCGGGCGGGGATTCGGAGCGACGGAAAGATCGGGAAGATGCCGCGCGGACCAAGCAAGTCCGCGTGTCCACCTTCTGCGGAAATCACCAGAGCTTTGCCCGCCGCCAGCGCTACACGCGGAGGGATTGAGTAGCCCTCGCCGCCAGAACAGCTGACGAACACATCGCTGTCCTGAATCAGTTGATCGACTTCGCTAGTCGTCAACTGCCCAAAGGTTACCTCTACATTTCTCAAGCACAGTTTGGCGACACGGTCGCGAACCCGATCCAAGCTGTTTCCGAAGGCCAGGTTCGAGTGCAATCTCAAGGAGACTTTGGGAGAGTCGTCAAATGCTTTAGCGAATGCCTCGACAAGGATATCAGCGCCCTTTCGTGGATGGAAGGAGCCCACCGAAACGAAGCGCACGGTGGGTCCGACACGAATAGAGGTGGGCGGAGCGGCTAGCCACCCGTCGAGATCAAGCGCTATGGGCAAGATCGAGATCGGCGGTTCTACTCCGCTCGTTCGGAGCACTTCGACCAAGTGCCGACTTGGGACGGCTACGATGTCGAAGCGGTCGTTGAGGATTCGCACCCATTGTGAAGGCAGCCGATTGGAATCGAAGTTTACGTGCGCTAGTCGAAGTCCATGCTCCGGGACCAACTGGTAGTTGAAATCTTCAACTCCGTTCCACACGACTCCGGTAAAAAAAAATACCTTGCAATTGCTGGAGTCGTGGGTGACTGGCAGGCGCCGCCCGTTGGGAAGAGTAATGAACTCTTCATCTCGGAGACGAGGTTCTAGCGGCAAGTAACAGGTGGCGAAGCTTCGAGCGAACATTTCGGCCGCGGCGAACCCGACTAGCGCAATTCCTGATCTGAAATCAGCGCGACCAATCACGCAGACGTCTGGTGCAGATTCTGCAGGCAGACGCATTCCGACTATCGCAACCTTCGGGTGAAGCGGCCCAAGGCGCGCAATGGTGCGGTGAGCTTCCAGGAGCGGCTCCTAGCAATCTCTTCATAACGCGCTTCCGCGCGATGCAGTTCTTCGCGCAGGCGGGCGCGTTCTTGCGCCAGCCAGGATTCATGGCGCGCGCTCTCAAAGAGCTGCTGCACGAAGGTTTCGCGCTCGGCCGCTGCTCTACGTACATCCGCTTCGACAGCCGCCAGCTGCTTCACGTATATTTCGTGCTCGGCCGCTGCTCGCCGCGCGTCGGCTTCGAGGACCTGGATTTGTTGCGTGTATTTGTCACGATCAGCCGCCGCGTTGCGCACCTCGACTTGGGCTGATGTCAGCTGCTGCTGAAGTAAGTCCGCGCGCTGAAGCGCCTCAACCTCGGATGCGCGGATGAATTGGTCGTAGACATTTGGGGGCGTTGCAAACGCGCCGCCCAGCCTGTCTTCATGTTCACCGGCGACATAGTAGTTATTCAGTCCGTCGAAGTAGACAAATCGATAGCCGGCTGCCAGGAACACGTCTTCGAAGCCCTCGTCGGGGGTTGTCCCGGCCTTGGGCCCCTGGGTTTCGACGATCACAACCCAAGGGCGGAACGACGAGAAGTCTCCACCGAGAAGCACCTTCCTTTCCGCCCCTTCAACATCAATCTTGAGAAAATGAATAGGACGCTGCGCCGCATGTCGACGACAGATGTTGGCTAAGGTATCGCCTACCACGTGAATACCTTGGTCGATTGTCCACCCGTGCACCTGGCGTTCGACCGCGATCTCGGGGATGATGGTTGAGAGTCCGTTCCCGCCCCCGACGGGGTAGAAGGTGACCTGACCTGCTCGGTCCAGGAGCGCTGCGTTGATGTTGGTGTCGCGGGGGCGACTTGCGGTCAGGCGGCGATAGGTTTCGAGGTCGGGCTCGATATTTACGCCGGTCCATCCGCGGTCGTAGAACGCACGAGTCACCGATTCGACGTCTGGTTCACCGGCACCGACGTCGATGTAGAAGCCGGGGCTCACGTGATGGAGTGCGCGCCAAAGCATCACGTCCTCGAGATTCTGCGCGTATGAGATGAACTTCGAGGTCGGATCCTTGGGCGCGCACTGAGGGGTCTCGGGCCAAGTCGGGTAGGCATCTTTCACCTGATCGGCAGATCATAGCGAGTTGGCGGGCGATCGGCGAAGTCAGTTTGTTCGAGTACCGGGACCTCACGGATTCTCGGATCTTGGCAATGCCTCGGGCCGGCTCCGGTGGCCGCGCTAAGCGCAGTCGCCGGCCGCCACCCGGTCATTCAATGTCTGGCGCTCAGCTCCTAGAGTGAACGGCCCACGGGAGGTCTGTTGCCGGACTCGGGGGTGCAGGTTAGGCTCGAGAGCCACAGCTGGCCAATCGTCCTAGAAAAGGTTGCCGCCACGATGGGCAGGAAGGCTCCGGTATCGGAGCTGTTCTACGAGTTCTCGGTCGCTCGCCGGGTGCCGGATGGCCATCTGCTGAGGCGGATAGAGTCGGTCGTGGCTGTCACCTGTGTGCGCGCCCTGACGGGGCCGTTCTATTTGCACACGGGACAGCCTTCGGTGGATCCAGTGGTGTTGGTCAAGCCGGCCTTGCTGGGCTACTTATACGGTCTGCCAAGCGAGGGGAGTGCTGGACCTTCTGACAATCGCCGTCTCGTCGGCTGCTGGTGAGAAGGGGCCAATCTGAAATGGACGATTCTCACCGTATACAGTGGCTCGGGCGCACTTCCGCAGTGAGCACCGGGCGGACGGGCAACCTTGAGAGTGGCCCGAAAGGTGGCCATCGGAGCTGTCGCGGCAGCGGTCCGGCGGATCAATGTCGCCGCTGAGGGCGGCCTACGCCTGTCGGCTATACCTCTCCAACACTTCGTGCACCCGGACGCTCATCGAAAGGGCCTGGTCCAAGGGTCGCTGCCACATGTTGCGCCCGAATATGAAGCCGGTGGCGCCGGCCGCCATGCAGTCGTCGATCCGCCCCAGCAGTTCGTCGTCGGCCAGCTTGCTCCCACCGGCGAAGATCACCATGGAGCGGCCGGCAGAGCGGATGATCCGGGCGAGCATCTGCCGGCGATCCTCGACCAGGCTGTCGTAAGGGGCAGGCGAGGCGGCGTCGGCCTCCGCGTGCTCGCGGGGGATGTTCAGCTTGATCACATCGGCGCCCATCTCGGCCGCCACCCGGGCGGCGTAGTCGATGGCGTAGAGACTGTCCTGGCCCCCTTTCTTGGCGATTGCCGAGCCGCGCGGATAGGCCCAACAGATGAGGGGCATCCCGTAGCGGTCGCAGGCCTGGCGGACCTCGTTCATCTGGCGCAGGTCTCGGTCCTGGGCGGGAGACCCGACGTAGCAGGTGTAGCCGACCGCGACCGCGCCCAGGCGAACGGCGTCCTCGACCGAGGAGGTCAGTGGCGAGAACGCCTCGTCGAAGCCGGGCGGGGTGGTTCGTCCGTTCACCTTGAGCACCAGTGGGAGCCGCCCCGCCTGCTTGGTCAGATAGCGCTTGGCCAGTCCGATCTGGAGGGCGATCCCCGAGTAATTTCCCTCCAGCGCCAGCCGCACCTCGAAGTCCGGGTCCAGCGCCGGGGGGTTGACGAAGAAGTCGATCGGTCCGTGTTCCAGCCCCTGGTCCAGGGGCAACATCAGGAGCGTCCCGTTGGCCGGCCCGTGGTCGTAAAGCAGCGTGTGCAGCCGCGCTCGCTTGCCCTGGGGCAGGTCGAGATCGTCGAGATGCGCCCGCTTGGGGACGGCGGTGGCGATCTGGGCGTTAATGGTCATGTCTCGAGGTTACAACGTCGCATCGGGGCTAGGGGGATCTGCGCTCCCTGCGGATAATCCGGCGGATGGCCCCGTCCGCCCAGCGCATCCGCCAGGTCAGCTTCGAAGGCGTGTCCAAGCGCTTCGGCGAGCAAGCGGCGGTCCGAGAGTTGAACCTTGAGGTGGCTCCCGGCGAACTGTTCGGGCTGATCGGGCCCAACGGGGCCGGCAAGACCACCACCATCAAGATGGCGGTCGGGCTGCTGCGCCCCACCACCGGCCGGATCCTGATCTGCGGCCACGACGTGGTGGCCGATGGACGGGAGTCCCGGCGCCATCTGGGATACGTGCCCGACAACGCGGCGATCTACGACCGCCTGACCGGGTCGGAGATGCTCCAACTGGCTGCGGACCTCCAGGGGGTCTCGCCCGAGCGGCGGCGGCGGCGAATTCCGGCGCTGCTGGAGGGGTTCGACCTGACCGAAGCCCAAGGGCAGATGATCATGAGCTACTCCCGAGGCATGCGCCAGAAACTGGCGCTCTGTGCGGCCTTGGTGCATGACCCGGAGGTGCTCTTTCTGGATGAGCCAACCGTGGGCCTGGACCCGCGGGGAGCGCGTCAGCTGAAAGTGATGCTGCGCACCTTGTGCGATACCGGTCACACCGTCTTTCTGAGCACCCACGCCCTGGAGGTTGCCGCCGCTCTCTGCGACCGGGTGGGGATCTTCAGCGACGGTCGACTCGCCGCCTGCGGCACGGTTGCCGAGCTGGTGGAGGAGGGGCGCCGGGACGGGCCCAGCGCGGGCGGCCTCGAGGACGCTTTCATGGCGGTCACCGGATCCCCGGACCAGGCCTCCGCCGACCTCCTCGCCGCCCTGCGCAGTTGAGGGTCAGTCGTCGGCCGACCGCTACCGGAGCCCGGCTTCCATCCGGAGCCCGCCAGGTGGCGTCCCTGCTCAACGCCAGTCGGCAGTCTCTCTGGAACGCGGCCTGGCGCCGCGGTCGCCACCGCCGACTCGGAACGGTCACCGGCGGGGCCTTGGGATTACTGGTCTGGCTGGCGACGATCCCGCTGCTGGAGCTGCCCCTCGGGAGAGCGCTGGGAGCTGCCCCGGGCCACCTGCTGGTCACCGTGACCGGGGCGTTGGTGCTGCTCACGGGGTTCAGCCTGGTCACCTCGGTCAGCTTTGCCGTCGCCTCTGCCTATTTCGCCAAGGACATCGAGTGGCTGCTCACCGTCCCGGTGTCCCCGCGGGGTTTGCTGGCCCATCGCTTCTTCTCGCAGCTTTCCCTGGGGGCGGCCGTCGGAGTTGCCTTGCTGGGACCGCTCTTGGTGGCGGGCGCGCTCCACACCGGCACCCTGCGGCTCCTGCCCCTGGTGGCGCTTGCCCTCGTCGCCCTGCTGGCGGCGCCGGTCGCTTTGGGGCTGCTCTTGGTGGTGGTCGTGGTCAGGGTGATCCCGGCCAGCCGGGTCCGAGACGGCACCGCGGCCCTGGTCTGCTTGGTAGGTCTCTCGATGGCCGGGATCGGCATCACCGCGCATCGGGTCGGCGGCGGACTGCCGGGGGCGGGCGCGGTCAATCCCTTCGGTTCGGGATGGCTGCATTCAGCTTGGCTGCCCCCATCCTGGGCGGCCCGAGCGGTGACCCTCGCCTGGCGCGGCGACTGGTTGGGGTCGCTGGGCTGGATTGCCGCCCTGCTCGCCCTGGCGGTGGCCGCCGTCTCGCTGGTCCTGTGGATCGGCGGACCACTGCATCGCGAGGGTTGGGCCCGGGCCCAGATCGCCCCCCGCCGCCGCCAGCGCGCCGCTGCCAGCTGGGTTCGGCTTCCGCCGATACTGGCTCTCCTCAGGAAGGACGGACGCACCCTGCGCCGAGACCCGGTGCAGCTGAGCCAGCTGCTCTTGCCGCTGGCCCTCTTCGCCATCTACCTGCTGGCACCCCGTTCGGGTGGCTCGCAGAGTCTGTTCCTGGACTTCCCCCCGTGGTATGGGCCGATGACCACCTCCCTCTTCGCCGCGCTCTTCGTGGTCAGTGGACTCGGTCTTCGGGCGGTTGGGTCGGAGGGCCGGCAGTTCTGGTGCCTGCGCTCCGCTCCGCTCGGGCTCCGTGACCTGCTTCTGGGCAAGCTCGCCCTGCCCGTGGTGGTGGCAGTGGGGGCAAGCCTGATCCTGATGTGGTCGTCCGAGCTCCGGGCCCACGTGCCGCTGGGCCAGATGGGTTATTCGGCCGCCCTGCTGGCGCTCTCCGTTTCCGGTCTGGCCGCTCTGGCAACCGGACTGGGCGCGATCTGGCCCCGTTTGGATTGGACCGATCCCCGGCGCGCCACCGGAATCTGGCTTTCCGTCCTCTTCCTCCTGTTCGGTTCCGTCTACATCGGGATCTGCATGGTCGCGCTGACCGTACCGCTGGTGACCACCCAGCTGGGCACCCTGGGCTCTGACCTTGCCGCCGTCCTCGCCTGCGCTTTGTGCGCTGCTCTGGCTGGGGCGATCACCCTGCGGCTGGGATACGCCCGCCTGCGCCGGCTCGAGCTCTGAGACCGCCATTCCCCCCGCCGGGATTGGGCGGCGACCGACGACCGGCCCGGCCAAGGTCGAGCCGGGGTTCCGCTTATTTGTCACGGTGGTCAGCCGACTCCAGCTAATCTCCATGGGTCGGATCCGCTCGGTGGCCCAGAAAGTGCGAGGGAGGAGCTCGGGTTGAGGGGGAGGTGGAGGACGGCCGCGCCGCTGCTGGCGCTGTCCCTGCTGGCCGGATGCACGGCCTCCCCGGCCCCGAAGTCCAAGGCGAGCCCCTCCGCCTCGTCGGGGGTGGCAGCCGCCCAGACTCCCACGACCGCCCCCGCGGTGGTGGGGGTGGCCACCCTCAGCGAGGGCTACTGCAGGTGCGCCACTCTGCATCTGATCTCCCTCGGAGGAGACCAGGTGGGCTCGGTCACCTTCGACCGAGGGGTGCTGCCTCCGATCGCCAGCGGGGCCAACGGGATCTACTACGTGCTGGGGGACCAGCTGATGCGGCTGGGCGACAACGGCACCACTGAGCCGGTCGGGACGGTGGCTCAGCCACCGTCCGCCCCCGGCGCGTCGGTCGGCTCCCCGCCGGAGCAGGGCTCGCTGGCGATGGCTCCGGGTTCCACCGAGTGGGGCTACCTGCAAACGATCTCGGCCCGCCCGACGCAGACCAAGCAGCTCTGGCTTGGCGAGGCCAACCGAGCTCCGAGGTTGCTGCTGAGCTCCGAGGAGAGCCCGACCAGTCCCTCCTCGGAGTTCCCTAATGGGTGGAACTACCAGCTGCTGGGCTGGTCCAACGGTTCTTTGGTGCTGGCCCAGGTCCCCAGCGGATCCAGCACGTTCGCCAGCACCGCGCTCGAGGTCTCACTGGTCAACCCCCAGACCGGGGTTCTGACCTTGCTCGCCAATTCCCAAAACTGCCCGATCAGTGCAGTGGCCGGCAACGGCGAGTACGCCTGTTTCCAGCAGGGCGGTGGCCAGGCCACCGAGCTGGTGACCGGGGTTGCGGGGATCACCACCGGCGCCTGGTCCCTCCCGCCGGGCACCGGCTACGGAGGGGCCCTCTTCGAACCCTCGGGCGCGCAGCTGCTGTTCTCTCAATGCGCTGGATGCGGGTCCGCCCCCAACCCCGCCTTCCTGGCCAGCCAGATGGAGCTCCTCGACTCGGCGACCGGATCGATCCAGCCGGTCGGGTCGGCAGGTCTGCTGGCCGATGCCTGGCTGGCAGACGGGGTGGTCGTGGCCACCCAGTACTCGCAGCTTGACTACGCCCCGCCGAGCGCTCCGCCCCTGTCCGAGGTGGTGCTGTTCGATCCGGCCAACGACCAGCTGACCACCCTCACCGACAACACCACCTCTCAGTTCGTCGGGCTGGCCAGCGCCTGAGCGGCGGTCCGGGGTGGTCATCCGCTTCGTACACTCGGCGCTGGTGCGAGTGAAATTGGCGCGGGTCGCAGTCGCCGCCGGGGCAGGCTACCTGCTGGGATCGATTCCCATGGGGGTGATCGTCGGGCGGCTGGCCGCGGGGGTCGATGTCCGCAAGTACGGAAGCCGGGTCAGTGGCGCGACCAACGTGCTCCGGACCGCGGGCCCTGGCGCGGCGGCTGCCACCTTCGGGCTGGACAGTGCGAAGGGGTACTTGGCGGCCCGGGTGGGGGCGGGGATCGCCGGTCAGGAGGGCTCGGTGGCGGCGGCCATTGGCGGGGCGGTTGGCCACAGCTGGCCCGTGTTTGCCGAGTTCCAGGGGGGACGGTCGGTGCTCACCTGCTGGGGTTCTCTGATCGCCATGGACCCTCAGGCGGCCGGCGCCGCGGCGGTGGCCGGGGCGGCGACGGCCGCCACCACCCGGTACGTATCCGTGGGGGCGCTCACCGGGCTGGGGGTGGCGACGGTGGCCACCTGGCTGCGGGCCAGCGGCCGGCCACCCAGGGCACCCGCCTTCTGCCTGTTTGCCGTCGGCTTTCTGCTCTACCGGCATCGCGACAACCTGGAGCGACTGCGACGGGGGGAGGAGCGCCGCCTGGGCGACCAGATCAGCCAGCCCCCGGCAGGCCCACTTCCGGACTAGGAGGGATAGAATCGATTCGATCGCGCTAGACGGGGAGTTAGCGGTGCCCTGTACCCGCAATCCGCTACAGCGGGGTCGAACTCCCCTCCGAGGGGAGGTGTCATCGGGTCAGCCCCGACCACCCGGGCGTTGACAGCCGGGTCCGGCGCAACCAGCTACCGCCAACCCCGTCAGGTCCGGAAGGAAGCAGCGGTACGCGGAACAGTTGGAGTGCCGCCGGGCTCCCCGGCTCGAGCTCTGTGGTCGGCCAGCGCCGGGGATGCCTCATCGAAGAGGGGTGCGCGATCATCCTGGTCCGGGGCAGCGCCGCCCCGGATCAGGGCAGGCTGGGCCATCCCCCGGGCCGGGGAAGAGGGGGAACGCAGCGTCCCGGTGCCCCGCGCCCGGCGGGGTAGCCCGGCCAGCGGCGGGGCCCCATCATCTACATCAAAGTGAGCACGGTGAACTCGGTCCGGCAGACCCTCTACCTGAAGTACCGACCCCAGCGATTCGCGGAGCTGGTGGGCCAGGAGGTGGTGGCCCAGACGCTGCGCAATTCGGTCCGCGAGGGTCGGTTGAGCCACGCCTACCTATTCACCGGGATCAGGGGGACCGGCAAGACCAGTGCCGCCCGGATCCTGGCTAGGGCAATCAACTGTGAGCAACTCCAGGAAGGCGAGCCCTGTGGCAGCTGCCCCGCCTGTCGGTCGATCGCCGAGCAGCGCTGCCTGGATGTGATCGAGATCGATGCTGCCACCAACCGGGGGATCGACGAGATTCGTGATCTGCGCGAGCGGGCCCAGTTCCTGCCCAGCCAGTTCAAGACCAAGGTCTACATCATCGATGAGGCCCACATGCTGACCACGGACGCCAGCAACGCCTTCCTCAAGACCCTGGAGGAGCCTCCGGAGCACGCCTGCTTCATCCTCGCCACGACCGAGCCGCAGAAGCTGACCGAGACGGTTCGCTCGCGCTGCCAGCAATTCGATTTCCGGAGGATCCCGCTGGACGCCATGGCGGTCCAGCTGGCCCGGATCTGCGCGAGCGAGGGTGTCCGGGCCACCCCGGAGGCCCTCTTGCTGGTGGCGGAGGGTGGGGCGGGATCGCTCCGCGACGCCCTCTCCCTCCTGGACCGGCTTCTGGGGTTGGTCGAGGGGCAGCTCGACCGGGAGGCGGTCGAGGCCGGCCTGGGGATGGCCAACCCCCGGGTGCTCGTGCGGCTGGCGAACGCCCTCGCCGAGGGGCAGATGGGGGTTGCCTGGGAAGAGTTGCACCAGCTGCAGGCGGCGGGGGTGGAACCCCGGCAGATGATGCGGTCCCTGGGAGTACTGGCCAAGCAGGGCCTCTGGAACGAGCTGGGCGGGCGGCCGAACCCGGGCGCCGCCGAGCTGCTGCCGGAGCTGACCGCTCCCCCGGGGTTTTGGCTCCAGCTGATGGCCACCTCGGCGGCGGCCGGCGCTGAGCTTCGACGCGCCGACGACCCCTGGATGTCTCTCGAGGCGAGCTTGCTGCGGCTCTGTCGCGACCGCTCGCCGGCCGCGGACCCCAGCCTCGAGGGGCCCTCGGTGGCGATTCCCTTGTCGACGAGGGCGGCTCCAACCACGGTCGGCGCGCCAAGAAACGGCGAGCTCCCTCTGCACGCAGTGCCCGAGGACCCTAGGCCCGGGCCGACGGGGGGGCAGCCGGATTCGGCGGAGGCGGTTGCCGGGGAGCCCGACCCTGCCCCGGAACCGGCGCTCGCTGCGGCTGTCGCGAGCGCTGCCGAAGTGAACGCTGGCGGCCCGGGCGAGGTCGGGCAGTGGCCGGAGATCCTGGCCTGGCTCGGCCGGGACAACATGCCGCTGAAGGCGCTGCTGAAGGAAGGGCGCGCGGTCAGCCACCACGATGGAGTCCTGACCATCGAGTTCTCCCCAAAGTACCGGTTTCACCGGGAACTGGTGCAGTCGGACGCCAATCTGGCGCTGCTTCAGCGCGCCTGTCTCGAGGTTTTCGGAGAGGAGGTGGCGGTGGTGGTGACCTCCTCGACCGGGGAGCCGGTGGCGGGAGATTCCGATGGCCAGCCTCCGGGGCGAGGCGGGGGGACGACCTCGGCACTGAGTCAGGCGATGAAGGTCTTCCCGGGAAGTCGGGTGACCCGACTCGGCACCGCTGATAAGCGGTAGCCAGCCGGTGAGCCCGCTCTAGAATGAGCCCGAACCCATCACAGGAGCCTTGATCAGTGCCGCCGCCCAATCCCAAGCAGTTACGCCAGCTCCAGCAAAACATGCTGCGTCAGTTGGAGGAGGCCCAGGGCAGCCTGGCCAGCCAGGAAGTGGACGGGAGTGCCGGAGGCGGCGCGGTGACCGTGCGCGCCAACGGGCAGCAGCGGATCACCGCCGTGACCATCGATCCCGAGGTGCTCACCGAGGGAGCCGAGCTGCTCAGCGATCTGGTCTTGGCCGCGGTCAACGACGCCTTGGACCGGTCGCGGGAGCTGGCCGCCCGGTCGATGGGGTCGCTGCTCCCTCCGGGGCTTCTCCCGCCCGGCCTACGCTGAGCTCCGCGACCCCTTCGGTAACCCGCTAGTGGGACTCCTGCCGCCACCGGTCGAGCGGCTGGCCGAAGAGTTCGCGCGCTTTCCCGGGATCGGCTCCAAGACCGCGCAGCGGCTGGCCTTCCACGCCGTGCGCATGGCATCGGCGCACGGGCTGGCGCTCTCCGAGGCCGTCGCCGCGGTGGTCCAGGAGGTAGCCACCTGCCCGCGCTGCTTCTTCCTCTCCCTGCGCGGCGAGCGGTGCGCCATCTGTAGCCAGCCCGGTCGCGATCAGACCCTGCTCTGCATCGTCGAGGATCCCAGTGACGTCCTGGCGATTGAGCGGAGCGGAGAGTACCGCGGGCTGTACCACGTCCTGGGAGCCGCCCTCTCTCCCCTGGACGGGGTGGGCCCGGGTGAGATCCACGCCGATGAGCTGCTCGCCCGGGTCCAGGAGGGAGTGATCGCCGAGGTCATCCTGGCCACCGACTCGGACGTCGAGGGGGAGGCGACGGCCAGCTACCTGCATCGGCGGCTGGAGGCCAGCGGCGTCAAGGTGACGCGCCTGGCCCACGGACTTCCGGTCGGTGGTGAGCTGGCCTATGCCGACGAGAGGACCGTGGCCCGGGCCTTCTCCGGTAGGCAGCAGCTCTAGCTTTCCACAGCTTCCGGTCAGACTCCTGATCCCCGATACCCGCCAGGAGCGAGCACTGCCGGTTCGAGCGTGGCCAGCGTGGCGTGTCCGCTCAGGGCTAACGTCAGTTCGACTTCGGCCAGGAGGCAGCGGAGTACGTGCTCCACCCCTCGCCCCCCTCCCAGGGCCAGCCCGAAAACGTACGGTCGACCGAGCAGCACCGCCCTTGCCCCGAGCGCCACAGCCTTGACCACGTCCGCGCCCGTCCTGATTCCAGAGTCGAAGAGCACGGGCAGCTCGGCGCTCGCCTGAACCACCTCCGGGAGGCAGTCCAGCGCCGCCCGTGCCCCGTCGACCTGGCGGCCGCCGTGATTCGAGACGATCAGCCCGTCCAGACCGGCCGCCCGTGCTTCCCGGGCGTCGTCGGGGTGACAGATTCCCTTGACCAGGATCGGCAATTTGGTCTGGTCCCGAAGCCAGGCCAGGTCGGACCAGCGCAGCCCGGGGTTGGTGAAGAGCTGGGACCAGAGCTGAACCGCAGCGCTGGGATCCTCCTCCGGGGATCTCGGCAGGCGGGAGCGGAACACCGGATCGGAGAAGTAGTTTGCCAGCCCGTGTCCGCGGTGGAACGGCAGGTAGCCCTGGGCCAGGTCCCGGGGGCGCCAGGCCAGGGTCCAGGTGTCGACCGTGATCACCAACGCCTGGAAGCCGGCGAGCTCGGCCCGCCGCACCAAGCTCAGGGCGATCTCCCGATCGGTGGGCCAGTAGAGCTGGAACCAACCAGTTCCTTCGGATGCCGGCTGGACGTCGGCGGCGCCGCCGCGGCGGAGCTCGGCGGCGACCGCCTCGAGCGGGGAGCTGGCCAGGGTCGAGAGGACCATCGGCACTCCCAGGCGGGCGGCCACCCGGGCCACCTTGAGCTCGGCGTCGGGCGCCACCGCCCCCAGCGCCCCGATCGGCGCCAGCAGGACCGGAGAGGGGAGGGTTCGGCCCCAGAGCTCAATCGAAAGATCGCGCTCAGGCACTCCTCTCAGCTGTCGCGGCACAATCGACCATTGTTGAAAGGCGGCCCGGTTGGCTCGGGCCGTGGACTCCGACCCAGCCGAGCCCGCTACGTAGCTGTAGACCTCGGGAGCCATCGCCCGGGCCGCCTCCCGCTCGAGGTCGTCGGCCGCCAGCGGGAACTCAGGGCTCTGGCCGGCCAGCCCTGCCCGATAGATCTCCGACTGGAAATCCGCGAACCGAGACATCGAGAGATCGTAGTGACGCGGCGGCTGTTGAGCTCGCTGGTCCGCTCGGACGACTTCCCTGGGAAGCGCGTTGGGGGGCGGTCAGGGATCCGGAGACGCTCAATGGGTCGGCTGATCCAGGCCGAGTGGATGGCGCGGTGGGTACCCGCCGGACCCTCGCCAGGGGGCACGGTTCGCCGGGTTGTGCCGTTTCGCACTCGCTGGGCTCCGCGCCCGGCGTGACAGGGTCGGGACCAGGTCTGGGAGATCCCGGATCGGAGCGGCTCGTTCGAGTGAGCAAGGGCCGGTCACCCGCCAGCGTCCGGGTGCCGGCCTAGCTCTCGGCCGCCGCCGATGCCTCGCTGACCCTGGTGAGCACCAGCGCTCCGGTCAGGGCCAACGCCACGGCACTGCTCACCCCCAGCTCGATTGCCAGGCGCTCGAATCCGGCCCCACTGACCGGGCCCTGAAGGGCCAGCCGGGCCGAGACGGAGAGGATGTCCCGCACCGCCGAGATGATCCCGATGATCAGGAAGGGCCGGAGTGGAAATCCCGACCCCTCGAAGTGGGTGAGCACGGTGCGCAGGACATCGACCACGATGATCACGATCAGCACCCCGTCGATGGCACTGACCAGACTCTGCGGATAGCTGGACTGGGAAGTGAGGAAGTCGATGGTGGTGCGAATCAGCACCACCATCGCGATCAGCAGCAGGACCACCGCCACGCCGTACTGGACCGCGTCGCCCGCTCGGCGGAGGGGGGTAGTGGTAAGGGCGGACTTCCAGCGGTTCGGCGCCCTCGTCGTCACCAGGGAACGAACGTAGCTGGTCTGGTGCCGCGGCTGGCCCGGATTACCGGGGGTTCCCTCAGAGTCGGGCGGGGTAGTCATTTGTAGCTCCTCGAGCTTCCGCTGCGAGCGCTGGCAGCATCCTGCCGAGTCTGACTCCCGAACCGTGCTGGTCCGGCAGCGACAGCCGGGGGCGATGGTAGCAGCGGGTGCCGAATTCACCAAGGACCGGGTCCCCATCCACCGCTGTCCGCCGGCAAGTTTCAGCTGGGCCCGATCGAGCTGCTGGTACCGGTTGAGAATACCGAAGGGGGTAACCCCAAAGAGGTGCGATCGGTTCAGCGGGTCGGTCGAGACCATCGGCGTGCGCTGGCGCGCAGCGATGATCGGGGCTATCTCTGCAGGAAAGCGTCGGAACAGCGATAACTGATCGACTGGGCTCCCCCGCCGCGACGCCAGTTTGGCGTGGCGAACCCGTCCGCTGGAGCAGAGATAGCCGGAGAATCCCTTCGTGGGTGGCGGTCACGGGTGGGTAACCGGCGGGCACCAGCTCGGTTGTCCCAACTGGGACTCCGATCCCAGCCACTAAGGTCGCTTCATGGACACTTGGGCGAGGCGCGCCCTCAAGCAGCGGTTGGCGCCTGCCGGGGCGACTAGGGAGAGGCGGCCATCTCCCGGTCGCTGGTCAGCGACTTTTGGAAAGGGCGGCCGACGATGAGCATGCGGCGAGCGGCCGAAGGGATCGCGACCACCGCGGTGCCGGTCGCCGGCTCACCCGACCGGATGGCGCTGGAGCGTGAGCGCCGACTTCTCCGCGGTCTCTTGGGGGCCAGCGCCCGAATGCATGAGGCGCTCGGTCTGGAGGAGGTGCTCGGCAAGATCGCCAGCATTCTCGCCGTGGCCGGCGGCTTTGCCGGTGTCGCCGTCTACATCCTGGACCAGAGCACTGGTCTGCTGCACGTTCGGGCCACGGTCGGAGTCAGCGACGAGGACGTGGAGCGAATGCGAGCCCACCCGCAGTCGATGGAGGGGATGTTGCCTCTGATGCAGCCGGAGATGAGAATCAGTCGCTCCTACCTGTTCGATCACCGGCGACACCAGATGCCGGACAACTCGATCCTGTACACGGCGCTGAGCGTGCCCGAGCTCGCTCCCGATTGGCGCCCTGGGCTCTGGCATCCGCAGGACTCTCTGACCATCCCTCTCGACGACGGCCAGAATCGACTTGGGCTTCTCTCCCTGGACGAGCCGCTCGACCGCCAGTACCCCGACCTGGCCACCGTGTAGGCGCTGGAGCTGTTCGCCGACCAGTGTGCCGCGGCCATGGCCCGAGTCCATCAGCACGAGCAGCTGGAGCAGCTGGCGATGACCGATTCCCTGACCGGACTGCATAACCGGCGCGTGCTCGAGGACTCCCTGGTGCGGGAACTGCGGCGCGGGGAGCGCAGCGGTCGTCCCTGCGCCCTTCTCTTCTGCGATCTCGACAACTTCAAGCGGGTGAACGACAAGTGGGATCACGCCCAGGGCGACCAGCTGCTGCAGCAGGTGGCTGCCATCATCCGGCAACGGCTCCGGCGAGGTGACCTGGCCGTCCGCTACGGGGGAGACGAGTTCGTCGTCCTCTTGCCGGAAACCGACGTCGACTCGGCGGTGATGGTGGCGCGCGACCTGCGCCGACGGATCGAGGCCATCCCGGGTCTCATCTCGGTCACGGTGTCCATCGGGGTCGCCGGATCGACCAGGACTGCCCTGGATGGCCCGGCGTTGGTGGCCACCGCCGACGGAGCCATGTATCTGGCGAAACGCGCCGGCGGCAACCGGGTGAGGCGCGCCCGGCGCAGGTCGCGGGCCGGCTGAGGATTCTGAGGTTACTACCGCGGGAATTCAGCTGAGGTAGGCGCTCAGGACCACCTTCCCCTGAGTGTTCTCGATCCAGATCCGATTCACCTTGGTGGGGTCCACGCCGCACGCCAGCTGCACGTGGACCGACCCGTTTTCCGACCGGTAGCTGCCCGCCTGCCACCAGGTTCCGGAGGTTGACTGCATCGCGACCCGAAAGACCTGATCCGGGGGCTGCCCCGTCACCTGCAATGAGAGGTCGGTGCCCCAGTGCTCCGCGGTGAGCACCGCGGTCGCCTGCACCCCGCTCATGCCGTGCAGGGTGACCGCCCGCCCGGCCGACGAGAAGGTTCCCAGCGAGAGCAGGGTGGCGACGGCCAAGACCACGGCTGCTCCCAGGCCGCCCAGCGCCCACTGGAGTCGGGGACGCCCCAGTCGGGCAATTCGCCCCGGAGCTGGGAGCCGGCTCGGCCCCAAGGGGCGTTTGGCCTGCCGCTCGAAGCCGGAAGCTAGCTCGCGGGGGTCAGCCAGCGCCAGAGCGGGGATGACCGACTCCAGCTCGGCCAGCTCCGTTCGACAGGAGGTGCAGCCGGAGAGGTGGGCGCTGAGCGCCATCTGCTCTTCCGATTCCAGCCGGCCGAGCGCGGCCAGGGCCAGGTCTCCCTGCCAGTTCTCGCAGCTGGGAGAACTCATCCCCCCCACCCCAGTTCGGTGAGCGCAACTCGGAGCGCCCGGAGGGCGTAGTAGAGGCGGCTGCGCACCGTGCCCTCGGGGACCCCCAGCTCCTGGGCCACTTCCCGACAAGGTCGGCCTCGGTAGTAGACCTCGAAAACCACCAGACGGTGTTCTCGTCCCAGTCGGCGCAACGCCGCCTCGACGTTCCAGGCGCGGACCGCCGCCTCCAACTGATCAGCCTTCTCCGGCAGGTTGGGGTCGAGCGTGGCGGCGCCATGCGCGGTCCGAGCTCGGGCCAGGTCGACGATGATGTGCCGTTCTATCGAGAACAGCCAGGTGCGGAGGGCACCCCGCTGGGGATCGAAACCCGGGCTGGCCCGGAGCGCCCGCACGAAGGTCTCCTGGACCGCTTCCTCGGCCAGCGACTCATCGCCGAGGGTCCTCCGGGCGAATCCCAGCAGCTCCGCCCGATGGGTGAGAAAAGCGACTCCCAGCCGCTCGTGGTCCGGGCTTTCGCCAACGTGCCGAGACGGGTCCTGCCCCGGTTCCAGGTTGAGCCCAACTCCACCGCTCACGGGCCCACTGTAGGCACCGCTATGCATCACCGCGGGTGCGCCATCGCTTTGCGGCGCCGCCTCGTTCGGGGATCACTGGCGGAGTGCCTTGAGGGCTGCGTTCAATAGCCGTACCCCCCCGAGCTGGAGCTGGGGGAACTAGCCGATGTCGCCTGCTTGACCAGCTGTCCGGTCGAGCGCAGGACGTACCAGGTGCCGCCGAAGCTCTTCAGCCCCTCACCCTTGGCCTGGTTTGTCGTGGAGTCTCCCGAGAAGCCGTACAGGGGCCACCCGTTGTAGGTGACCAGGGTTCCGGTCGCTCCGGTCTCCGTCCCCAACATCGATGTCTGCGCCCCGGTGCCGGCCGTGGCGGCAGTGGCGGCGGCGGGCAGGTCCATCTCGAACCACGCCTGAGTACAGCCGTTGGCGACCGTGCAGGTCAGCTGGCCGCCGCTCTCTGAGCTCAGGGTGTAGAGGGTGCGCCCCTTGGCGTTGACCAGTACGGTGCCGAGGCCGGACACGGTGGCGGTCCTGATGGTGACCCCGGACGCCGCTGCCCCTGAACTGGACGGCGTACCGTAGACGGAGCTCGACTTGGTGGGGGTGGGCGAGCTCGAGGCCGAAGGGGTGCTCCCGCAGGCGGCGAGCAACAGAGGGATGGCCAAAGCTACGACTCCCAGCCCAACGAAGCGGTGGTCCGAGCCAGCACGGCGGTAACTGCATAACCTCATCGGATCACTCCTCCCTAGGGCTTCAGCGGGCTTGATTGACAGCGGCAAAGGACGCCTCCGTTCGGGGTCCCCCACCCGGTCTGGCTAGGTGGGGCCAGTGCGACCTTGATCTCGGTCATCGTCGCCCCCACGATCCTGCGCTCGATCCAGCCTCCGAGGGGAAGGACGGTCCGGTCACCGGGATACGGTCAGGACCCGATTCTGCTCGGTTGCGGGCGGTCGACATGCTGGGGATACGGCGGAGCGACCCCAAACGTTCAATGTCAGTTGTGGTGGATGGTGTAACTGCGGGGTGGATTGGCCGCTAAAGCTGTTGAACGGAGGCGCGGTCCGCAGCAGTAGGACCGTGGCCTGCTCGGCAATCGGTCTCACTGGAGGGCTCACCATGATCGTATTCGGGGTGGTGCTACTGATCATCGGCTTCGTGCTATCGATTCCCCTGCTCTGGACGATCGGGGTGATCCTGTTGCTGATCGGGCTCGCGCTGTGGATCCTGGGCAGCGTCGGACATGCCGTCGGGGGTCGACGCCACTACTTCTAGCCGCAGCCCCGCGGCGGCGGGCTCACTTAGTTCGGCTGCGGATCCCGGATGGGGAGCCGGACTGGTGCCTCGCCGGCCGCCGGGGCAGACTTTGGCCCCCTCGGAGCACCTCGCGAAAAAGGTCGCCGCGTAGTCGGACGCGCTCCAAAACGGTCCGCAGGGTGAACTGAGCTGGGTCGATGTGATCCACCTCCTCCCATCCAATCGGGGTCGATATTGGAGCTCCCGGGGCGGGCCGGGGGGAGTACACCGCGGCCAGCGTCTTGCCGACCGCGTTCTGGGTGTAGTCGATCCGCAGCCCACCCGCTCGAGCTCGCAGCGCCCAGGTTTCGCTGACCAGCTGGGGGGCGGTCCGAGCGACCTGGTGGGCGATCTCGCCCACCCACCCTCGTACCTCCTCCTGGTCGGCGCGTCGGCGCAGCGGAACATAGACGTGGAGTCCTGACTGACCGGTGGTCTTCAACCAGGCCCGCAGTTTCAGCTGATCGAGTCGCAGCTTGATCAGCTGGACCACCTCGATCGCCTGGGCGAACCCGCCCGCCGAACCGGGGTCCAAGTCAAATACCGCCCAGTCCGGATGGCTGGGTCGGTCCCGGCGCGAGTGCCAGGGATGGAACTCGATCGCCCCCTGGTTGGTGAACCAGACCAGCGCGGCGGCCTCCTGGATCACCGGGCAGATGGTGGGCGTTCCCGGGGTGGCCCGCCACCGGGGAATCCACTGCGGGGCCGAAGCCGGCACCGCCCGGCGCCAGAAGCTCTTGCCCAAGACCCCGTCCGGGAACAGCCGGATGACGACGGCTCGATCCCGGAGGTGGGGAAGGAGA
Organism: Candidatus Micrarchaeaceae archaeon; assembly: GCA_035531715.1. Lineage (GTDB taxonomy): Bacteria > Chloroflexota > Dormibacteria > Aeolococcales > Bog-877 > Bog-877. The sequence goes on along the minus strand of DATKSI010000014.1, from coordinate 10,457 downwards.
TATTCGGAGATGCGCAGCTGGTATTCGATCAGCTCCCGCTTGGTGATCCCCTCGGCTGGCCAGATCTGCTTCTCCAAATGAGTCAGGGAGAGCACCCGCGTGCCCACCTTCAGCTTCCCGCCCCGCGCCGGGAGCTGGGCGAGGGTCTCGAGCGCTTCCGCGGTAATTGGGTTCACCGGCGGCTGCCTGGTCGGCTCGGCCTCGGGAACTGCGGCTGCTCCGTCCGCTCAGCTGGCGGCGACCGCCTCGGCCGGGGTCGGAAGCAGGCTCTGAATTAGCCCGGGATAGCGCTCGTCGAGGTCCCGACGGCGCAATGAAGTCAGCTTGCGCGTGCCGTCGCAGCGCTGCTCGATCACTCCGGCCTCTCGGAGCACCCGGAGGTGGTGGCTCAGGGTGGATTTGGTCACCTGCACCTGGAAGTTGCCGCACGAGATCGGGTGGTCGGAGCCGGCCAAGGCTCGCAGGAGTTCCAGCCGAACCGGGTCGGCCAGCGCCTGCAGGAGGTGGGTGATCTCCGCGACCGGAGGCGCGGCGCCATCGACGTCGCTGTGGTCGAGCGCCGCGGTAATGGTCATTGTTTGACAGTCATCGAACTATACTGGTACGATACGCATCAAACAATACCACTCGAGAGGAGCTTGATGGGAGTGCTGAAGACCAGACGGCCAGCGTCGATCACGGACGGTGCTCTGGCAGAGGGGAGCGGCGGCCTTGGGCTCGCGCGGGATTGGTCGAGCCGTCGTCGCTGGCTTGCGCTGGTGGTCCTCTGTGTCGGGCAGCTGATGATCGTCCTGGACGCCACCGTGGTCAACGTGGCCCTGCCGGTACTCCAGCGAGACCTCAACTTCTCCCAGTCATCGGTGGCCTGGGTGATCGATGCCTACCTGATCACCTTTGGTGGCCTCCTGCTGCTGGCAGGCAGGCTGGGCGATCTCCTGGGACGCAAGCGCGTCTTCATCTTTGGGGTGGCCCTGTTCACCCTGAGCTCGGTGCTCTGCGGCCTCGCCGGCGACCAGGCAACCCTGATTGCCGCCCGCTTCCTGCAGGGCGCCGGAGCCGCCGTGATGGCCTCCATGGTGCTGAGCATCCTGGTAACCATCTTCCCGGAACCCCGCCAGCGGGTGGCGGCCATGAGCGTCTACGCCTTCGTCGCCTCGGCCGGCGGGTCGGTGGGGCTGCTGGTGGGTGGAGTGCTCACCCAGGCGGTCAGCTGGCACTGGATTTTCTTCATCAACCTGCCCATTGGGCTGGCGGTCCTGGTGCTGGGATCGATCTTGATCCCGGGTCGGCCCGGCCTCGGTTTGCACCACGGCGTCGACGTTCTGGGTGCCATCTTGGTAACTGCCGCCCCCTCCCTGGCGGTGGCGGCCCTGGTGAGCGCCGGACAGAACGGATGGGGGGCTTTCGCAACCATCGGATTGGGGGCGCTCGCCTTCTTGGCCGCGGCGGCCTTCCTGTTGGTCGAATCCACGGTGCGCAATCCGCTGGTGCCACTGCGGATCTTCCGGTCCCGGGGCCGCACCGGGGCCCAACTGGCTCGCCTGCTCTTCCCGGTGGGTCTCTTCGGCACCTACTTTCTCGGCTCGCTGTATTTCCAACGGGTCCTCGGCTACGGGGCGGTGGAGACCGGCCTGGCATTCCTGCCCTCCAACCTGGGGGTGGCGCTCTTCTCCTTGGTGATCACCAGGCGGGTGGTGGCGCGATTTGGGGCTCGGGCCTCGGTGCTCACCGGATTGCTGCTGGTGGCGGGGGCATTGCTGCTGCTGTCTCATGCCCCCCAACACGCCAGCTACCCCACGCAGATCCTGCCCGCCCTGTTGCTCTTGGGAGTCGGCGCGGGGCTCTTCTTCATGCCCAGCATCACGCTGGCGATGGCGGGAACCCGTCCCGAGGACGCCGGCCTGGCCTCGGGGCTGGCCAACGTCACCCTGCAGGTGGGAGCAGCCCTGGGGATCGCCCTGGTGGCCGGCATCTCCAGCTCGACGACCAACCATTTGCTGGCGGGGGGGAGCCCCGCCGGGGCCGCCCTCACCGCGGGCTACCACGTGGGCTTCCTGGTCTCCGCGGCAGGGATCGCCGGGGCCATCCTGGTGGCGGCGATTCTGCTCCGCAGGTCACCGGTGCATCTGGCGCCAGTGTCGGTGCCGATGCCGGTTGCCTCCGCGGTCGCTGGGGCGCCCCCTCCGGGGCCCAAGGTCGCGGTCGACTGGGCAGCGCTGGTTTCCGGGCCGGGTGCGGAGCCGGTTCCCATCGGCTCCCCGGCCCAGCCGGAGCGGGAGGAAGCGCCGGTATCCTGACCGGTCCGCGACGCCCCAATGGGGGCCCACCAGCAGCTCTACCTCCGCGCGCCCAGAGTGGCGGGCTCGGCCCACTGCGCGACTTTGACATAGCCTGACCGAGGCGGTTTCAAGCCGGCTGCGTCGACCACGAGCAGAGGAGGTCGCCCAGGGCGCGGATCGTCAGGCAAGACCAGCCCTGGAGTCCAGCGCTGGCCCTAATTCGGATGGGGGCGCATCACTACACTGCTCCCGAGGATCGCCCCGCAAAGGGAGCTGGAGGTGGGCGAGTGCCCAGTCCGCGCGACACGATCGGCAGTCCGCCGGGCCGGCGGTCGGTAGCCGGGAGCGGGTGATTTATCCGCCAGTTGGCACGCGCCTGGCTGGTTCGCCCCACGGTCGGCTAGCGAGAAGTTAGGCCACCGGTGCGCCAGCTCCATCTGCTCCTGCGAGCGCTCAGGTGGAGGGCGAGCGCCACGATTGTGGTTTTGGTGGTCGCCACCGCGGCCGTCGTGGCCGCCAACTCGGGTCCCTTCTACTACACCGCGGTGGCGAGCAATGTTTTGCACTCCACTTTGGCCGCTGCGACGGCAACTGCCGACGGCCTAACCGCCATCCCCAGCCCCGCCCTGGGCGGCATTCCGACGCGCGCCCGGGTACTGATCCCGCTGGCCCAGCACGATCGACTGGGCCGGTGGTACGCGCCGGCTATCACGACTTTCGATGCGGGGGTGATCGTGCCGGCCAACGAAAAGGGACGCTCCTACGGCACCGATCTGGTGTCGCGCACCGGGGTCTGTGCTCACCTGCACTTCGTGAGTGGCAGCTGTCCCACCGCGGCCGATCAGGTGGCGATCACGGTCCGTTCCGCGGAGGTCCTGCAGGCGCATCTCGGCAGCGAGGTGGTACTGGTCTCCCACGATGTGGTGACCCCCACCCGGGTGACCGTGGTCGGGCTGGTCAAGGTGGGAACCGGGCGCGCGCCGTATTGGATGAGCGACAACTTTTTTGACTACGCCGGGCTGCCCAAGACGGCCTCCGGGATTGCCCAGTTCCTCAACCGGCGGGCCCCCTCGGTGGTGGAGCAGCTGCCCTTGCTGGATGCCTTCTTCACGGTTCCGGCCACGGTGGAAAAGCTCCCCCTTTCCGCCCTGGTCCAGTTTCGACTGCGGGTTAATACGGTCGGGGTAAATGACGCCCAACAGCTGATTCGGGCCAGCCGGGCCTTCGCCTACACCGCCAACACGAAGTACATCGACCCGGTCACGACTCAGCTCGACTCGGAGCTGACCCAGGTCACCAACCAGGACAACCTGATGCTGGCCGTGGTGGTGGTGGTCTCCCTGGAGCTCGTGCTGCTCACCCTGTTCATCCTCTTCGGCCTCGTGGCCCGGACCGTCGAAGGTCGGCAGCGGGAGATTTCCCTCGCCAAGCTGCACGGTTTCCGGCGCCGTTCAGTGCTCGCGGTGGGCCTTTTGGAACCGCTGGTGATCTTGCTGGCCGCCATTCCCCTCGGGGTGGTGCTGGCCTGGTTCGCTATGCGGATCGCCTCGGCGCTCGTCCTCAACAATGCCCCGGTCCTGTTCTCACCGCTGGTCATTTATGCATCTCTGGCCGCCTTCGGTGGTGGCCTGCTGGCCACCTTCTTTGGCGCCTGGCGGATCCTCCGCCGACCTCTCTCCGACGAGCTGACCGGCTCGGAGGCGCAGCTATCGGCCGCCGCCCGGGCGGCGCTGGAAGCGATGGTCGTGATGTTGGCGATCGGGGCCATGGTGGAGCTTCGGGTTTCGGGGGTTTTGAGCGGCGGCGAGCCCAATCCGCTCGCCCTGTTCGCCCCCGCCCTGATCGCGGTAGCCATCGGGGTTCTCGGGGTTCGACTGGTCCCGGTAATCTGCCGCGCCGGCATCCGCTGGACCCGGGACACCACCCGGTTGGCGGCTCACCTGGCAGTGCGCCAGGTGGCTCGACGGCCCGCCAATCTGCGCCAGATTCTGGTGCTCTCCCTGGCCACCGGACTCGCCTCGTTCGCGGTCGTCGGGTGGGCCGTCGCGGCCCAGAACCGGGTGGCTCGAGCCGACTTCGAGATCGGAGCGGCCCGGGTGCTCCAGGTCAAGGTGCCGGTGTCGGTGAACCTGGTCAGCGCCGTCGACCGGGCCGACCCCTCGGGCAGGTACGCGATGGCGGCTGAGGAGTCGATCACTCCCAGTGAGGCGCTGCTGGCGCTGGACACCAGGCGGCTGGGTCGGGTCGGCTACTGGCAGCGCTCAGTAAGCGGCGCCAGCCTCCCGCAGTTGGTTGATTGGCTCCGGCCCAAACTCTCGCCGGAGATGGTGATGCAGGGGCGCCAGGCGCGGCTGATCGTCGCCCTCGCAGCGCCGTTGGACCCGGAACCGGATCTCCAGTTCAACCTGTTCGATTCGGGCGGGGACAGCACTCTGGTCGACTTCGGGTTGATCAGGCCCGGAACGCACACCTACGTCGCCTCGCTGCCCTCGGCCTGCGCCGGCGGGTGCCGGGTCTCCGAAATGGTCCCGGTCTGGCAGCCCAACCCGGGCGGTCCCCAGAAGGTGAACTATTCACTGGTCCTGTCCTCACTTCAGACCAGGTCCGGCCCCCACTCCGCCTGGCGATCCGACTTCGGTGGGTTCTCCCGGCCCGGATACTGGCAGCCGGCCTTTCCCGGAGCCTCAGCGACCGGGAGTCCGGATGGCAAGCTGACGACCCAGTTCACCTCCTCGGGGACTGAGCTGTGGGTGCCCGGGCTGACCCCCGGCCCGCTGCCGCTCACCCTCCCCGGGGTCACCACCAGCGCCGCTCAAGAGAGCAACCCGGTTTACGCCTCGGCCGAGGACTTCGACGGTACCGAGCTCACCCTGAACCTCTCCCGGGAGACGCGGGCCCTGCCGAGGCTGGGGGAGTATGGCTTCCTGTTGGACCTTCCCTTGGCTCTGCGGGCGGAAACGAGCATCCCCTTCGCGACTTCCGACCAGGTGTGGTTGGCGCCGCACGCTCCGGCTCGCGTGATCCAGCGGCTCCGCCAGGAAGGGCTCATCATCGAGTCATCCCAGACGCCGGCCCCACTGCTGTACAGCTTCGATCACGGTGGCCTCGCCTTCGGCTACGTCTTCTTTCTCTTCGCCGCCGGGGCGGCCGTGCTGCTGGCGGCCTGCTCGGGGGTGGCCACCGTGCTGATGAGCGCCCGAGGGCGGGGATTCGAACTGGCGGTGCTGCGGGCCACCGGGGTGAGCCGAAGAACCCTCCTGCTCTCCCTGATCTTCGAGCAGCTGTTGGTGGTCATTCCGGGGATCGTGCTGGGCCTGCTGGCGGGAGTGCTGGCCGCAGCCCTTGCCCTCTCCTCGGTGCCCCAATTCGGCAGCAACGTCGGCGCGCCGCCGCCGGCGACCACTCTGCCTTGGCTGCCGATCGTCTGCACCGCGGTGGTGATGGTGGTCTTCCTGGCGACCACCGCTTCGGTGAGCTCTCTGGTTGCCCTGCGGCGAGCTCGCTACCAGACGCTGAGGAGTGAGACCTCGTGACCTCAGCCCGGGCCAGCCAGATGCGCCCGGGGTTGGCGATCCACTGCGACGCCGTGGTTCATCTTTATCCCAACCCCGGCGGGGACGTGGTGGCGCTGCGCGGAGTCGACCTCGACGTGGAGGCGGGAAGTGCGATCGCCCTGCTGGGCCCCTCCGGATCCGGGAAGTCCACCCTGCTGGCGCTGCTGGCGGGGCTCCTCCGTCCTTCATCAGGGCATGTGGTGGTCGGCAGCCACGACCTGGGCCGGCTCAGCAATCGCCGCCTGTTGGAGCTCCGCTCTCGCGAGATCAGCCTGATGCTCCAGGAGCCGATGCGCAATCTACTCGGCTTCGGGACAGCCGAGCAGAATGTGGGCTTTGCCCAGCGGGGAGTTAGGCACACGCGCTCTGACCTGGCCCTCCGCCCACCGATGGAGCTGCTGGAGATCCTGGGCATGGGGCCAATCGCCCATCAGACGGTCGCCACCCTTTCGGGAGGCGAACAGCAGCGGGTGGCCATCGCGGCCGCCGCCGCCACCGGACCGGCCTTGATGCTCCTCGACGAACCCACCAGCGAGCTGGACAGTGCCAGCCGGGATCTGGTCGTGGAGCTGGTGCTCAAGGTGCACCAAGAGCTCGGCACCACCCTGGTGGTGGTGACTCACGACAAGAGAGTGGCCGATGCCATGCCCCGCACCGTGACCATTCGCGACGGCCGGGTCGGCGCGGAGGGCCGGCAGGGAGTTGAATACGCGGTGGTCGGTCGGGACGGGAGCGTGCAGCTGCCGCCCGACGTGATGGAGTGGATCCCGCCGGGGACCCTGCTGCGGGTGCGCCGTCACGCGGCCGGAGTCGACCTGCTCACCCCGGAACTGGAGTCGGATGGCTAGCGAGATCTGGGCCCAACAGGTGGGGGTCTCGGTGGGGTCCCGCACCATCCTCGAGGCCGTCGATCTTCGGGTCATGTCCGGAGAGATGGTCGTGATCACCGGCCCATCGGGGTCGGGGAAGACCACCCTATTGCTGGTGATGGCCGGCCTTCAGGATCCCGACCGCGGCCAGGTGCTTTTGGACGGCGCCCCGATCTCCACTCGGGACGACACCCGGCGCCGCTTCGGGGTGGTCTTGCAAAATCACGGACTGGTCTGGGTGCTCACGGCCGCCGAAAACGTCGCCATCGCGCTCCAAGCGCGCGGACTGAACCGCTCCGAGGTCGCGGAGCGGACCCACCAACTGCTGGTCGGGCTCGGCCTCGCGGACAGCGCGAATCGCCTCGTCCGTGACCTGTCCGGAGGCCAAAGGCAACGCGTGGGGGTCGCTCGGGCTCTGGTCGCAGAGCCCGAGGTCCTGCTGGCCGATGAACCCACCTCAGAACTGGATGCCGAACGCCGGGCGCTGGTTCTAAATCTATTGCGCAACCACGCCAGCAAGGGAAACATCGTCATCGTCGCGTCGCACGACCAGGTCGTGGCGAATGCTGCCGGACGCGCGCTCGCACTGGTTGACGGGAGGCCCTACAGCGCTCCATGAGTTCATGCCGAGTGCAGCTCCATCAATCCCCAAGTCGGGCTCGCAGTTGGATCCACGCGCACCCGGGCTCCGCCTGGGCGCGCACCCGCCGGCCCGAGCAGGGATCGATCATTCCCTGATCGCGCCGACCTCCGGCAAGAGGGTCGGGGAGGATGCCGGGTGGGCCGACCCGACCGTCGCCACCAAGCCGGCGTTGGTCATCGCTCCGTCCGCTAGCCGCAATAACCTGTCGATACGGCGCTCGGGAGTGTTATGCGAGCCGAGTCTCCAGTGCGGCGCGCTCCAGGCGGCCTCGATAGCTCTCCCACCAAGCCTGGTCGCCCGGGGCCATGCTGTCGTCGCCCCTCCGCCAGCCGACGGATCCGTCGATGAGCTCGCGAATAATATCGGCGTGCCCGGCGTGTCGATTGGTCTCGGCGATCATGTACACCAGAATCCTTTGCAACGTCACCTCGCCCGAGTCGCCCCACCATGGCACGTGGCCCACAGCCTCTGGACCCAGCGTGTCAATCGTGGCGTCCGAGTGCACCCATACGCGGTGGTACAGCCCCACGATCTGCTCGCGTGTCTCATCGGCGGTGGCCCACAGGTCTGCATTCACCTCGGCGTCGTCCCCGAACCAGTGAGACAGCTCGGCAATAGGGCGGTCGAAGGTGTCACCGAAGTACCCCGCCTCCATGATGGCGACATGCTTGATCAGCCCCAGCAGATTGGTCCCGGTCCGAACCAGGGGGCGGCGGATGTCGTATTCCGAGAGCCCGTCAAGCTTCCACACCAAGGCCTCACGGGCCTCCTGGAGGTCCCGGTGAAATTCCGCCTGAGCATTCACTGTTCACACTCCGGGCTTGCTGCGATTTAGCCTATCGGCGAGCCTAGCAGAGATCGGAAACTTTGGGAAGCTGGAGCTGCCTCGAGCGGTCACAAGCTCGATCGCGCCCCTCCAAGTCTGCCCGAGCGACGCACTTCGGGTACGTCTCCCCGCTGCGGTATCGGTGGCGCGCGCACTGCCGATGATTCGGCGACCTCGACGGCTCGACGCTCCCAGAAATTGGCGAGCCCTTTTGCTCAAGCATGGCTCCCTGGCAATAGATTCGACCACAACTGATCGCGGCGCGCAAATCGACCGAACTGGACGGTTTATAGCGCCAGCTGGAGGAATTTGGTGTTCGGAACCGGGTTGTAACGGTACGGCGCGATTTCGCGGAATCCCAGCGCAAGATACAGCTTCTGTGCTTCGGACATCGTCGGCAGGGTGTCGAGGAGGATCCGTCTGTAGCCACGCGCCCGGGCCTCCGCGATCACGCCCAGCGCCAACCGTCGACCAAGGCCCGTGCCGCGGGCGGTGGGCCTAACGTAGAGCCGTTTCATCTCGCAGGTGCGTTCATCGATGCGACGGAGGCCGACGCACCCGTTCTTGGCTAGCAAAACGAGTTCGTAGACGCTGAGCGGATCGGAAAGCTCGGCCTCAAAGCCCTGGAACGAAAGGTCAATGTCCAGGCTCTCGGCGTATTCACGGAGCAAGCGCTGGACCGCACCAAGGTCACCGGCTGCGGCGACCCTGATCGGCTCGGTTCGGTCGATCGGTTCCGGAAGCTCTGCCATCTTCCCATGTTGACGCAAGGAGTGGGGCAGGTTCAGGAAGCCGATGCCCCCGAGGTCGAGCCGCTCGCGGTTGGAGGGGAGAGTCCTCGCGATCTCGCGCCACAATCCTCGAGAACAAGGGCCCCATCCTCCTGCGCGGTCGTTCGTACCACACCCCCACCTCGGGTGGGAATATCCCCTACCGTTTGGTCCACAGAGAGTTGATTCGCCCCTTCTCTGCCTCACCCCTGCGTGGCTCCACATGCCGCGGATTTCGTGTTTTTGGAGAACACTGGTGGCGGCGCCACCCTGTCCGCCCCGGGCGCCTCGGTGCGGTCATCGACCACCGACTGGACCGGCTCGCCCGGAACCCGGTAGCTTGCCCGGTTGCGCGGGGTAACTGAATGCGGCTACCCGACTCGGTTGATCGGCGGCTGACCGGGGCGCCGCCATGACCGGTTTTCGGATAGGGGAGCGAGACAGGCACGATGTGGGTGATCACGTTTCGCGAGGAGCGCTGGGCCAAGATCGTGACTACCCGGTCGAGGCTACGACGCGGGGAGATTCCCCTGGCTCGTTCCCGAAAAGTTCGGCTGGACCCGGAAGGTCTATCCTGACGCCCTGGGGCTCCACATAGCCTCGACTGGGGGGCGCGATCCTATGAGACGGGCTCGATGGCAAGGGTACAGCCGTTCCACTCGAACGTGAACTCGCCGCACTACAACCCGAGCGAGCTTCTGGTCTTTCATAACCAGACGAGCTGCGGCTACGGATTCAGGGTGATGCGGGACGGCAAAGCCAAAGACGGGATCGGAATGACCCCCGCGGGCTACCTGCGGACGCTTTGTGGCCTCTGCGAGGGCATTCACAACCGAGAGGAAGCGCCGCTCAGATAGCCGTCGGAGGACACCCGGCCGGTTACGGTCACATCGATCCCCAGTCCGCGGTCAGCCCGATGCGGGTCTACATTCGCACGGGCAACAGGGTGCGCGTGGCGACCCGTGAGTAGAGCGCCGCGGACCCCGCCCAACCCACCCTGACGCATGCAGAGCCTGATCTGGGCGGTGCACTCACAGCGGTTGATAGCGTCACTCGCGGAGGCTACTGTCGTGCCCCAAGGGCCGACTTGGCCCTCATAGCGTCGATCAAATGAGTGAGGGTGGGCAGGTGTCGGACGATCTACCACTGACGGGCATGGGAACGCCAGATGAGACCGTACCGGCCGACTCCGGCTGGGCTCCGCCTCCGACCGGACCGCCCAGCCCGACGCCCCATTCGCGGGGTCGCCCACCCGGGTGGTGGACGCTCCCGGAACAGGGGGCCAGGCGGCGAGCCTGCCCCTGGCGGGGTTCTGGATCCGGTTTTTCGGGCTACTGGTCGACGGGATCCTGTTCGCTATCGTCAACCTCCTCCTGTCCGCTCTGTTCCTCTCAACCACGACAACCACCGTGGGTGGAATCCAGATCACCGTCAGCACCGGTCCCCGGCTGCTGATCGACGCGATCCTGCTGGTGGTGGAACTCGCCTACTGCACCTGGTTCTGGACCAATCGCGG
>DATKSI010000013.1:0-77233 GCA_035531715.1 Candidatus Micrarchaeaceae archaeon | reverse complement strand
GACCCTGCAGGCGGGGGTGGCGCTGGCGCTGCAAGTGAACGGAACAGGAGGGATCCCCGCAGGGGCGACCTCGGCGGTGCTGAACGTGACCGTTACCGACACCTCGGCGCCGGACTTCCTGACGGTCTATCCGGACGGGACGACCAAGCCGTTTGTCTCCAGCCTGAACTGGGGACCAGGTGAGACGGTGGCGAGCGGGGTAACCGCGACCCTGGGATCGGATGGGGCGATTGACTTCTACATCCCGAACGGCCAGGCCGACCTGGTGGTGGATGTGGTCGGCTGGATAGGACCTTGAAGTTGAGGATTTCATCGGAGATCCCCACGCCCTAACCTTCGGCGCCTACCCACGACTGGACACCGATCCTACGCACGGACCGCCGACCGCCGCGGCTACGGGCCTGAAGGTAGATCAAATCAAGGCTGGGCTGCTAGCGCCCATGTCCAACAGTAGACTCAGCCCACCGCTTCGGGATCCCCCTTCGGCGGTCACCGGGCCGGACATCCCCATGTCGCGGCCCTTTCTGTTGCTCTTGAAGGTCTAGTCTTGACGGATGAACGCGGCTTCAACGAACTGGTGTCAGTCCGTCTTGAGTAGCGGTTTACCCAATAAGCCGCTGCTACTGATCTCAGAGGAGACAATCCCTTGGACGGCCTGATGATGGACTACCCGCTGACCCTTACCCATCTCTTCCGGCACGGCATCCGCTACTTCCCCGATCAGCAGATCGTCACCCAGCTCCGCGAAGGAGATCCCCACCGCTACAGCTTCGCCCAATTCGGCGAGCGCACCGAGCGACTGGCCCGCGCCCTGGACCGGCTGGGAGTGCAGCCAGGGGACCGGATAGGCACGTTCGCCTTCAACATCTACCAGCATCTCGAGTGCTACTTCGCCATCCCCTGCAAGGGCGCCGTGCTGCACACGCTGAATGTCCGCCTCTTTCCCGACGACCTCGCCTTCGTGATCAACGATGCGGAAGACCAGCTGATCTTCTGCGAGCGAAGCGTGGTGCCGCTGCTGCAGAAGGTCGCCGATCGGATCCCCTCGGTGCGGCTGATCGTGCTCATGGGAGAGGGTGAGGCCGACATCTCTGGGCTACCCGAGACCGTCGATTACGAGGAGCTCCTCGCCGCCAGCGAGCCGGGCGGCGACTGGCCCACGCTCGACGAGCGCCAGGCCGCGGCCATGAGCTACACCTCGGGAACCACCGACCGGCCGAAGGGAGTCGTGTACAGCCACCGCTCGTCCTACCTCCACTCGGCGGCCGCGGGCATCGCGGGATCTATCGGACTCACCGTCGACGACTCCTTGCTGCCGGTGGTGCCGATGTTCCACGTCAACGCCTGGGGACTGGCGCATGCCGCCATCGGCTTCGGCACCAAACTGGTGCTGCCCGGCCGTTTTCTTGATCCGGTTCACCTGCTGGAGCAGCTGCAGCAAGAGTCCGTCTCAGTCGCCGCCGGCGTGCCCACCATCTGGGCCGCCCTGCTGAGCCAACTGGACCAGCAACCCACTCCCCTCCCCGATCTGCGGATGATCATCTGTGGCGGCTCGGCCGCTCCCCCTTCGCTCATCGCCGGGTTTGATCGGCACGGGCTCAACATGGTCCACGCCTGGGGCATGACCGAGACCTCGCCGGTAGGCACGGTCAACTTCATCAAGCCCGGACTTCGCGCCCAAAGCCAGGAGGCGCTGCTCGCCCTCCGGGCCAAGCAGGGAATTCCTCCGCTGGGCGTCGATCTGCGCATCGTCGATATGGACAGCGGGGAGGAGTGCCCTGCCGACGGCCAGACCCCCGGGGAGATCCAGGTGCGCGGCCCCTGGGTGGCTCGAGCCTACTTTCATGACCCCGACGATCGCGACCAGCGCTTCACCTCGGACCATTGGTTCCGCACGGGCGATGTCGCGACCATCGACCCGGAGGGCTACGTGCAAATCGTGGACCGCACCAAGGACCTGGTGAAGTCGGGGGGGGAGTGGATCTCCTCGGTCACCTTGGAAGGGGAGCTGATGGCCCACCCCAAGGTCAAGGAGGCCGCGGTGGTGGGGTTCCCCCACTCCCGCTGGGTGGAGCGCCCGGTGGGCTTCGTGGTGCCCAAGCCGGAACACCGAGCGACCCTGACCAAGGAGGAGCTGTTGGAATTTCTCCGCCATCGGGTCGCCTCCTTCTGGCTGCCCGATGAGATCGTCTTCTTGGAGGAGGTGCCCAAGACCAGCGTCGGCAAGTTTGACAAGAAGCAGCTCCGGCAGCAGTACGCGAGCCTCAACTTGGGCTGAGCCGAAATCGGCACCGCGTCCCGGTGAGTCGGTCGATCAGAAGTGAGTGCGGGTTTCGACGGCCTCGACCGGTGGCCGTTGCGCCCGGGCGGCGAACGGAGCTAGCTGGGCTCAACCGGGACAGTCGGCGCGCGAGGCGGTCCACCCCGCCGCGTGTCCGGGGCTGGCGTAGAGCACGCTCTGTCGATCAGCGAAGACGCAGGTCCACCCGGACTCGCCCTGCAGGAGTCGGGTCAGCGGATCGTGCCTCCCCTGCCAGACCAGCGTGACCCCGTAATCGCGGAGGATCGCCATCGCTCCCGGCGCCGCGGTGCTGACCGTGAGGAACTGGGTCAAAACTTTCGGACCCATGAGATTCACCTCGCCGAAGATGAAGAGGCGGTCCGGCGCGCAGCTGCGGTCCGCCGGATCACGATGGTCCAATCGATAGAGCAGCCAGCCGGAGCTGCCATAGGGGGCAAACACGCGAGCGGTGGGACCGTCGCAGATGACCCGACCCACCTGCACCGGATAAGACGATCCCTCGAGGTGGTCGTCGGGATTATTCAATTGGGCCGAAATCCGCACCGCACTGGCCAGCACCACCAGCAGCAGGACCGCTCCCACGAACCACCGAGGCGCGGGTCGGCGCCGCCGCCCTGGCGCCAGCCTGCGGGCGGTACGGACATGATCGACCAGTCCCTGCATGCCATCGGACCAGAGCGGGAGGACCATGACCGCGAACAGCGGGATATCCCGGACCGCGTAGAGCAGAAGCACCGTTCCCGCCGCGGCCATGAGCAGGTCCGCGGGCCGCGTGTGCTTAGCCCAGCGGGCCACCAGGATGGTGCTCAGCAAAAGGAAAAGCACCGGGGCCGAGCTGAGGGAGTGGAAGTCCGGCGGCTGCCACTCGTTGAGGTTCGCCTGGGCCACCGGGCTGAGCAAGAGATGCAGCGGGTAGAGATAGAGACCCCAGCCGTTGGGGTTGACCATCACCGCCAGCGCCGAGAGCACCAGCCCGGCGGCGAGGTCGAGGAGCTGTTGGAACGAGAGTGATCTCTCATCGTGCAGCCAGGCGCTGATCGCCTCGCCCACGAGGAAGACCCCAATCACCCCCAGCCCGACGAGGAAGCCCCCGTGGAGATTGCCCCAGACGACGAAGAGGGGGATCAGCCAGGCGAGCAGCCAGCGGGTGGGCCGGCGCCGGTAGGCGTCCAGCAAGACCAGCAGAATCCCCAGCAACCCGAAGGTGAACATCTGCGGGCTGGGACCCCAGATCTGCAGCCCCGTGATGATCACCAAGACCGCCCCCGACGCCAAGATCCAGCGCGAGAGCCCTTGACGATTGACCCGCATCACCCCGAAGGCAAAGCCCACCCAGGTGACCTGCGCCATCAGCAGAATCACCGGAGTCATCCCGAAGGCCCGGTAGAGCAGCGCGTAGATCGCCTCGGCGGCCCACTCCTGGGTGATGAAGGGATGGGTGGCGGCGGTGAAGGTGTAGGCGTTGTGCTGGGGCACCCCGGTGGCCAGGATGTCCAGCCCCACCCGCAGGTGCCACCAGAAGTCGGGATCGAATTGGGGCTGGGTGAAGGCGGCGAAGCCCAGGATGGCCACGGCCAGCATGAAAACGGTGGGCCCGTCGGGGGCCTGCCGGCGGGTTACGATCGGCGGCGGAGCCCCGCTCTCATCTGACATGCTTCGGATGGGGATTCTAGGTGGGCCCCGTCGACCTCAGGCGAAGGCATTGCTACGATCACGCTGGGCTTCGGTAACGACGAGTAAGGAGCGCTTCCCGCACCTCGCGGTCGCTGCGACTCAGCATCTTCCCAGGTGGGAACCTGCACCTTCCCAGCGGTCGCCGGGGGTTGACTCACGCGCCTGCACCCGAAAGTTCTCCCGAGTCGAGCTTCGAATCAGCACCGGCTGACCACCCCAACAGTCGGTCCCCGGACCACCTGCTTGACCGGGGCCGTCGCCCTCACCGTCCTTCCACTACCCGCCGTCAGCCAAGCCGAGGGAAACCCGGAAAGGAACCCCTCACCCCCGCGCTGGAGCTGCTTGAGGTCGGTGGCCAGGTGGAAACGGTGGATGCCGGAGTCGACCGATCGAGCGTCTCCGGCGCCAATCTCGGGCCCGTCACCGGTCCAGGCTCAGCCGCCGGGATCTCACGTGGGTGCGATCAGAGAACCTACGGTTCAGACTGGGAAGACACCGTGGCGGCGTTCTGGGCCCAGATGGATGCGGCCCGCCGCAGCCGCCAACCGCCAGATCAGCTGGTCGCGCAGGTCGACTGGGTCCACCACCGCGTCCAGACTCAGGTCAGAGGCCAGTTGAAAGATGTCAACATCCTCCCCGTACTCTCGCCGCAGCTTGGCCACGAATTCCTGCCGTTCCGCCGCCGGCAGGGCGGCGATGCGATTGGCGTAGACCGCGTTGATGGCGGCCTCCGGGCCCATCACCGCGATCTCCGCCGTGGGCAGGGCCAGGGTGGCATCAGGTTCGAAGGCCGGACCGCTCATGGCGTAGAGCCCGGCGCCGTAGGCCTTGCGCAGAATCACGCAAATCCGGGGGACGGTGGCGGAGCTGAGCGCCGCGATCATCTTGGCGCCGTGGCGGATGATGCCCTCCCGCTCGACCGCCGACCCGATCATGAATCCAGGGACATCGGCGAGGAAGACCAGGGGCAAGTTGAAGGCGTCGCAGAGGCTGATGAAGCGAGCCGCCTTGTCCGCGGAGTCCACGAACAGCACCCCACCCTGATGTTCGGGCTGCGAGGCGACGATGCCCACCGCCCGGCCCCCTAAGCGCCCCAGACCGCAGACCAACTCCTGGGCGTAGAGCGCCTTGATCTCGAAGAATGAGCCTCCGTCCAAGAGTGCATTCAGGACCAGGTGGATGTCATAGCCCTTGGTCGACTCCGCCGGCAGCAGTTCGCCGATGTCGGCCTGGCTCGCGGGCTGGCGGGGCGACGCCGCCGGAGGCTCTCCCCGCCAGTTGGAGGGAAAGTAGGTGAGGTAGTGCCGGAGCGCCTCGATGGCCGAGGCCTCGTCCGGGCAGAGCAGGTCGCCGCACCCACTGACGGTGCAATGCATCTTGGCCCCGCCCATCTCCTCAAGGGAAACGTGTTCGCCGACCACCTCCTCCGCCATCCGCGGAGAGCCCAGGTACATGGAGGCGTTGCCCTCGACCATGAAGGTGACGTCACAGAAGGCGGGAATGTAGGCGCCACCGGCGGCGCTGGGGCCGAAGAGCAAACAGGGTTGGGGAATCTGGCCACTGAGACGCACCTGGTTGTGAAAGATTCGGCCCGCATGACGACGTCCCGGGAACATCTGGCGCTGCTCGGTGATTCGAGCCCCGGCCGAGTCCACCAGGTAGCACAGCGGCAGCTGCAGCCGCTCCGCCTGCTCCTGAATCCGAAGGATCTTCTCCACCGTCCGGGGTCCCCACGAGCCGGCCTTGACGGTCGGGTCGTTGGCCATGACGCAGACCCGCCGGCCCTGAACGGTTCCGATGCCGGTGACCACCCCATCCGCCCCCATCTCCTCGGCCGAGGCGCTGTTGGCGAGCAGGCCGTCCTCGAGGAAGGGGGTCGCGGGGTCGAAGAGGAGTCGCAGCCGCTCCCGAACCGGCAACTTGCGTTGCTCCGGAAGTCGACTTCGGTAACGCTCCGGGCCGCCCGCCAGAGCCGCCGACGTGCGCCGCCTAAGCTCGGCCCGGCGAAGGTCGGCCGTCGATCCCGAGGATCGTTGGGGATCGGGCGGAATGCTCATCTAGCGGCGGAAAATCGCCAGATCCCGGTTCGGGCCGAGCGCTGGTTGCGCCTGACCTCGTTTCTCCGCATTCTGGCCGGTCCCACATCGCGCCGCGCTGGCCCCGACGACTTCCTGGGTACGCCAGCCGCGCGACGGGGGCGCGCCATCGGTGTGCTTGTGATCGTCGGCGGTGGCCGCCCATACGTGCAGGTCAGCTTCGAGCTCGGCACGAGCATCTCGCGTGCGCTGCTCGGCCGTTCTCATGGCCGAATGGTAACGAGTGCGCTTGGATCCCTGACTGGACCGAGATCGGAACCTTAAAACATCTTAGTCGGGGCCTGGCGACGCTCCGCGCGGGCTCCCGGTCCGGCCTCGGCGAGAGCCGCAAAATCACGCTTGGTTTTCCTATAACACGCCCTTGCTGATCAGGGATTTCTCCACCTCCCCCTTGATCACCTCCCGCGCATATTGCTGCGTTTCATCACCCCCTGCCACCATTCCTTTCACATGGCTGTCTTGCGCTCTGACCGCCTCGTCAGCGGGGTCTCCCGGGAGTGGGTAATCACATGGTCCCCCCAGCTGTTGGCCGGTCATGGTGTTCATGAGTCTCGACTCCTGGCGTCGTTTCCAGCCGTCACCGGGGACGCGGTGACGCGGATGAGGGATCTCGTCTACGCGCCCGCCGTCCCCGACGCAGGACGGCGGCACCAGATCCGGCGCCGCACCCGCCCCGGCACGGACCAGCTGGAGGTGGCTGTCGTGGGCGACCCGAGCCGCAGCGCCACGACCCCGCTGAGCGCGGAATAAGCAGCAGGCAGCCCTCACCGGTCCTGAAGGAGCCCAAGCACGTTGCCATCGGGGTCAGTGACCGTGGCCACCAGGCGGCCGCCACTCCTCGCCGTGACCCCTTGAACCCACCGACTTAGACTGCGGAAGTGGCCCTGCAGGCAGCCTCCCCGGACCGGCAGTTGCTTCCTCACGACCCCTGCGGATTGGACGAAGTTGGCCGAGGTGCCCTGGCCGGACCGCTCGTCGCGGCGGCCGTGGTGCTTCCCCGGCGATTTACCCATCCGCTCCTTCGGGACAGCAAGCTCCTCTCGGAGCGGCAGCGGGAGGAGATCGAGCCGGTGATCCGCCGGGAGGCGGTGGCGCTTCAGGTGAGCGTCATCGAGGTCGCCCTGATCGACGATCGGGGGATTGGCTGGGCGAATCGGTCCGCGTTCCAGCGGCTCATCGAAGGGGTCGAAGCCCCCGAGTACCTCGGGGACGGCAATCTGGCGATCACCACCAACCGCCGATATCGCAGCGTGATCGGCGGCGACCGCTTGGTGCCGGCGATCTCGGCGGCCTCAATCGTGGCCAAGGTCTACCGAGACCGTCTCATGCGCGAACTCCACCTGCAGTTCGCCCACTACGGCTGGGATCGCAACAAGGGGTACGGGACTCCACGCCATCTGCGGGCCATCTCCAGCCACGGAATCTGCGCCCACCACCGGCGCAGCTTCATCCACTCCAGTCAGCCCGGGCTCTTCGAGCCGCAGGGTGCGACCGAGGGGGTTCGCCCGAGCCTGGCCTAGATCACCAGCCGCGCGCTGCCCACTCGGGGAACTGCGGCGCCTCGGCGCCGATCGAAGTCGGCCCCCCATGTCCAGGGTAGACGACGGTTTCGAGGGGGAGCGTCATCAGGTTGGTGCGAATGCTCGCCACGATGGTCGGGAAATCGCCGAGCGGGAAGTTCGTCGCCCCGGGACCTCCGGGGAATAGGGTATCTCCGGTGAAGACGTAGCCCGGGTGATAGAAACAGATGCTCCCGGGGGTGTGTCCGGGGGTGGCCAGCACCTGCAGCTGGCGCTGGCCAAAGCGCACCAGTTGGCCGTGCTCCAAGGGGCGGCCGGGAGGTGGCTCAGGGAACATGCTCAGGTCGGCCGGGTGGGCTCCCGTCCAGGCCCCGGGGAACTGAGCCTGGACCTCCGCCAGCGCCTGCCAGTGATCCGGGTGGCCGTGGGTTTCGAGGATCGCCACCAACTCCAGGTCAGCCACGGCCTCGATCAGCTTGGGGGCCTCGTTGGCGGCGTCGATGAGCACGGCGCAGCCGCTCTCCGGGCAGGCGACGATGTAGGCCGCATTGTCGATGGGCCCGACCCGGCGAACCCGGATCCGCAGCCCGTCGTCGACATCCCATCCGATCGGCTGCTGGCTTGGCGGCACGAGTATTCGCTCCTTAACTTCGGTCGACCGACTGCGCTGCCATCAGCCTAGCGAGGGTTGGGTAGCGGCGCTGCCGCGGAGCCGGTCGGGAGCTTGGTCATGCACTGAGCGAGATAGGCGCCTCGCTCTGCGGTGGTCGACCACGCTCCGGGCCGACGGGCGCCACCAGCGCCGCGATCACCATCAGCGCCGCGGCGGCAGTGATCGGGATGAAGGGAGACTGGCGGCCGCCGCCCAGGTCCAGCGCCAAACCTCCCAAAAAGGGACCGAAGAAGGCCCCCGCGTAGCCGACCGTGAGAATCGCGGCGCTGAGCGACGCTACCCGGGCGGGAGCCGCCACCATCGCCGGGAAGGCGAGCAACCCCGCGAAGTTCAGGGCCACTCCCGCCCCGATCAGGGCGGCGAAGAGCAAGGGTGCGTGCTGCCCGTAGACCAACCACCCACCAGTTCCGACCAGAGTGACCAGTGAACTGAGGAGATAGAAAGATCGGTGGGTCGCGAAGGGCCGGGCGACCACGATCAAGAGCAGGTCCACCGGCACCATGACCCCGTTGAGGGTCACCAGCGAGATGCTGGCCAGGGTCGAGTGGACTCCCCCGCCGACCGAGGTGGGAATCCAGGTGTTGGCCGAGAAGAAGACCAGCGACTGGCCACCGAAGAGCACGTAGACCGACCACAGTTGGCGGTTGCGGAGGATTTGACCAACTCCCCCCCCAGAGTCGCTGGTGATGCCGGCTCGGTCTCTGGGCACCCAGAGAAACCAGATCGGGATGCAGCTGGCCCCAATCAGTCCCCAGAAGGCCATCGTTCCCTGCCAGCTTTGCATCAGCGGGAGAAGGATCGGCTGAGTGACGCCGGCGCCCACCACCTCGCCCACGGTTATCCCCAGCGTCATCGTGACTGAGGCGCGCTGGACGTGGCCGACAAACCAGCGCTGCCACAACGCGGGCAGGCCGGGCTGGGCGATGGCGATACCGGTCCCCATGATCAGCGTACCCAAGAAGAGGGCGAAGACCCCCGGGAGGGCCCGTCCCAGCTCCCCCGCCGCCGCCAGCAAGAGGCCGACGCCAACCACCCGGAATCCTCCCAGCCGCCTCACCAGAGCCGCGCCCGGGAAGGCCATCACCCCGAGGGCCAGAATCGGCAGCGCGGTGACCAGCCCCGCAACCGCGTAGCTGAGGCGGTAGTCGGCCCGCAGCAGCGCCAGGATCGGGGGAACCCCCAACAGCGAGGCGCGCAGGTTGAAGCCCAGCCAGAAAGCCACCAATAGGAGTCCCCTCTGGCGCCGGTCCAGGCGGGGGGCCCGGGGCCCCGAGGACGGCTCGGTGCCGACCCTCAAGCGGCGGGCCCGGACTCGGGCCAGACGATCCCCCGACGCTGGGCCAGGAGTGGCAGCCTCGGCAACAGGTCGCCCTCCACCACCAGCGGCCAGCTGTAGGTGGCCGCCATCTGCCGCGCCGCGCGCCGAATCTCCCGACCGGTGGCTGGGTGGGCGACCACCCGCCGGATCACCTGAGCCAGCTCGCGGGGGCTGTCGGTCTCGATCACCAGGCTGTTGTGGAGGTGGCGGGCATAGTCCTCGCCCGTTCCCCCAACCACGGCCACCCCACCGGCGGCCATGGTCTCCAGCCCGACCAGTCCAAACGGCTCGAAACCGGAATTGGCCAGCACGGCTAAGGACGAGGCGTACAGCACCGGGAGCAGTTCCTCCGGTAGGAAGCGGGTCAGCTCGAGAAGGTCAACATCGGGAGTAGCCGCCAGCGCCCGAGCCAGGTCGGAGACCGAGCTGACCTCCTCGTCCCACGGCTCGACCCGCAGTCCCCCCTCCCGGGCCGCTCCCATCACCTCGCGGCGGTAGTGCTCCTCTCCGCCGCGCACGAGCATCCGCACCGGCACCTCGGCCGCCCGCAGCTCGGCCAAGGCGCGGACAGCCTGGATCCAGCGCTTGTCCCGGTGAAACCGCCCGACCTTGAGCAGCAGCTGACGGGGCGCAGCTGCCCTTCGGAGCGATCGGACCGCCGCCTCGTCCACCGGGGCGAGGTACTCCTCAGGGATGCCGTTGGGAATCACGATGGGGTCGACCCCGAAGCCGCCGACCAGCAACCTCATGTGCCGGCTGATGGTGGTGATGCCGGCCGCCTGGTCTAGTCCCACCCAGTCCATCTGCTCGAACCCAAATTGGTTGTTGGCGTTCCAGAGCACGAGGCAGCGGTCGCCCAGGTCGCGCGCGCGGAGGAGCTCGAAGGTGCGCTGGGTCCAGCCTGCGGTCTGCCACTCCTCGAAGATCAGGACGGGGAGCCGCCCGGCCTGGATCTGGGGCACGATCCACCCCTCGACCAGCTCGGGCGGCAGCCGCGCCCCGAGGTATCCGACCTTGAGTCGCTCCCCCTGGTACACCCCCCCGGGGAATTCCCGGGAGATCTCCCTGCCGATTCGCCGCAGCTCGAGTCGGTCTCTCACCTCCTCCGCCGGTAGCTCCGGATCGCCGACGAAGTAGAGCCGGGTGGGGAAGCCGGTGGCCGCCAGCGCCCGGCCGAGCTGATTGACCCGAACTCCCAATCCCCCCGCCTGGCTGTACTGGTCGGGACCCTCCATCGAGATGAGAGCGAAGGCGAGCCGGGTGTCGCTGGCGTCCATCGCCGAGATTGTGCCGGTATCGCGGGACCCAGGTGGGCTGACCGGGCCGGGCGCGGGCCGGCCTACGGGCTGCCGGCTATCGACCGAGCCAGCTCTGAGGAGCTTCCCGCAGGAGTGACTGGCTGGCCGCCTCCGACAGCCGGGCGAGCTGATCCCGGTAGCGGTTCGGAAGCAAGAGCGGGAAATCGCTGCCGAAGCACACCCGACCCGACCCCAGGAGCTGGTCCACCGCCTCCAGCACTCCCGCCTGGTACAGATACGGAATCGCCGCGGTATCAAACCAGAGCTGGCTGCAGAGCGTGTGCACCTCGGGCATGTGCGCGTAGAAGGGCAACCCTCCACCCAGGTGGGCCAGGCAGACGCGCAGCCCGGGCGCACCTTGCAGGGCGGGCACCAGCAGATCCCAGATCCGGCCGGGAAAGGCGGTGCCCTTGCCGGGGTACTGGTGCCCGACCGGGTCACTGGTGTGCAGCATCACGGGCCATCCCATCTCGGCCAGCGTGAGCAGCGCCTTACGAACCCCCTGCTCGAAGCGAAGAGAAAAGCCCTGGGCGTCGGCGTTCAGCTCACCCACGCCCCGGAGCCCCAGACTGCGGCACCGGGACAGCTCCGCCTCCCATCCGGGCCGGCCCGGATTGATCATCGCCAACCCCACCAGGCGCCCGTCCGAGGCAGCGGTCTCCCGGGCCACATACTCATTGACCTCGGTGAGCAGCCCGGGGTCGGCAAAGGGCCAGCCAAAGACCACCGCCCGCTCCAGCTGAGCCGCGTCGAGGGCCTGCACCACCTCCGCGCCGGACGCGAAGTCGTTCGCGTCGGCGTGGCAGGCGGCGAACCAGGTGTCCTGCCAGCTGGCAGCCGGGGGTTGGCGCAGCTCAGGGGGGAGCAGGTGGCAGTGGACGTCGGTGGTTGGTGACTGCTGCATCAGGGCCAATCCGCTCCCCGGATGCGTTCCGCCGAGGCGGCGCCCCGGCCCGAAGCTAGCTGGACCACAGCCGGCGAACGTCGAGGATCAGGTAGCTCCGGGTGCGCACTACGACCGGCAAATGCTGAGCCTCGTACCAACTCTCATTGGTGGTGATGTTGTTGTAATCTCCGGGTTCGAACTCGATGTAGGACACATCGTAGGCGCGCAACAGCCGCCCCACCCGGCAGCTGCCCGGAGCGGGACATCCCGCGTAGATGGCGTCGACCGCCCGCAGCCGTTGGCGCAGCGGCTGCCCGTAGCTCCAGAGCCACCCGTCATAGGCGAGCATCGTCGTCCTCCCAGCCAGGACGGAGACCGGCTCATTCGGCTGGCCTTCGGTCAGAAAGATCGCCGACGGGGCGGTGTGGCGGAGCACGGCTCGGGCGACCACCTGTTCCTGGGACCCGGCGAACCCATAGCGGGGCGGGGTCGGCGCGGCCTGGGCCAGCGAGCTCTGGCCGGTCTGAGCCATATCCAGACTCAGCACCCCGCTCAGAACGAGCGAGATAATCGCCAGGCTGGCTGGCGCCCGCCACCAGCCGCGGCCAGCGAAGGCGCAGACCAACCAGGCCACCGGGATTGCCGCGCCCAGATACCAGTACTCGAGCAGCTTGGTGTTGTCCCAATTCCAGGGCTGGGTGATCACCAGGTTCCCGATCACGAACAGGATCCAGAAGGGAGCCCAAAAACGGATTAGCTCCAGCTCTCGGAGCTCACCCCGCACCCGGGTGGGTACCCGGCCCAAGATGACGAGCGCCAGCGCCAAGAGGGTGAAGATCCCGGTGTTGGCCAGCCAGAAGCCCGTGGTTTCGGCCCAGACCATGGGCTGCACCAGACTACGAGCCAGGAAACTGGCCGCCACTTGGGGAGAGGCGCCACTCAGGTAGAGCGCGTCACAGACCGACCCCTGAATGAACTGAGCCGCCGTGCAGCTGGCGGCGGCGTGGGCCAGCCAGCCCACGTCGAGCGCGGGATAAAGATTGATGCCCACCGGGTTGACCAGCTCCCCGTGCGGCCCGGAGATCACATAGAGCATCCGCGGGCCGCCCAGGAGCAGGAAGGGACCCAGGTAGAGGAGCAGGCCGCGCCACCAACCGCTCCAGGCGAGCCACCACAGTCCGACCAGCCCCATGACCAAGAACCCGAAAGGATTGAACCAGGGCAGCGCCGCCGCCCCCACTCCAGCCGCCACCAACAGCTCTTGGCGTCGACCCCGGTAGGCCTCCCAGAGCACCAAGCTGAGCAGGGCCACCAGCCCCACGCCGTAATCGAAGTCGCGCTGGGGCAACCAGAAGGCCAGCAGGGGCTCGTACCACTGGAGTTCGGCCACCGGCGGGTTGGACTGGTTCTGGCCGTCATAGGACCGGGGCAGATGGGTCAGCTCCACCGGGAGGTGGGCCACGAAGGCGGCCGCGGCTCCGGGAGTTTTCAGGGTGAGGCTGGTGCAGGAGCTGGCCCGGAACCCCGCCCCCGTGTGAGCCAGCTGCTGACACCCGTCTCCGTAGAGGCCCACGAAGCCCAGTCCGCCGCCGAACAGGGCCAGCAGCAGGGCCAGCGAGGCCGCCGAATGCCTCCTGGTGACCCGCAGCGCCAGCTGCCAGAGGAGCACTGCCGCCGACCAGGAGATCAGCCACGAGGGGACATCCAGCGCCCCCCAGATGTTCTGGCCGAGACCCCGAAGCAGTGCCGACTGGAAGTCCGGCAGCAACGGATAGCGGAGCCCGCTGGCCGACTCCAGGGTGTCCTGAGGAGGCAGGTTGTGGCCGAGAAAGAAGCTCTGGGCGTAGCTGGCGTGCACCGACCAGTCCGACCAGACGGTGGGATAGCTGGCGGTGATCGCCCCAGCTGACTCGACCAGCGCTTTGGTGAAGATGAAGTAGAAGGCGCCGCCCACCAGCACGGTGACGATCAGCCCTGCCCGGGCCCCTTTCCGGTCCCACTCCCTGACGATCCAGCTGCCCCAGGCGCCAGGTCCGAGCCCGAGCCTCGCGGCCCAGCGAGGACCGCGGGCGGCCACCGCGACGGCGGTTAGCAGACCGGGCGCCGCCAGCGCCGCAGCCGGCCCGACTCCCCACCAGATAGCCAGTGCCAGGCTGAGGAGACTCGACCCCACCACCCCAACCAGCAAGGCGGCGGCGAGCCGCTCGGTGAGCCGCCAGTCGAGGGACACCAGGTCGACCAGCGCCACCCCAGCGGCCAGCACCAAGATCCAATAGGCCGCGAGTTCCCAAATCACCGCGGGGTCTGCACCGCCTCAGTACCAGCCGGGGACCCAGATGTGCTGGAAGAAGTCGTTGGAAGGAATCGGCTGTCCCGTCCAGAGGGGATAGAAGTAGGCAAAGCTGAGCACCACCGCCAGCACCACCGCGGCTGCCAGGGGACGCAGGCTGTAGGGGCCCAGCCGGACGGTGCCCAGTTGCACCACGCTGCGGGCATGGGCCAGCCGGGTGCAGCCGTACGCCAGCGCCAGGCAGGTGAAGGGCAGCGCTTCGATGATCTCGTAGAAGAAGAGGATCCGGGAAGGCCAGGACCAGAGGATCAGCCAGTTGAACAAGAAGCCGAGCAGGATGAAGAGGGCGATCCGATCTCGCCGCCGCAGGGTCCAGTAGAGGCAGGCGGCCAGCGCCAGCAGGCCCAACCAGAAGATCGCCGGATTGCCCATGTCAGAGATCCAGGCGTAGTTGGAAACCGTCTGCCCGGCGCTGGTGGCGACGCCGTTGCCGGTGTACAGCGCGTAGAACAGCACGGGATGGGCATCCAGGGGCCACGAGTAGTACGCCGAGGCGAACGGGTGGGTCGCCTTCAGGGTCGCCTGGTAGCTCAGGCTGGCCACGCTGTTCATCTCCACGTCGACCAGCGCCTGGCCGAGGTTGAAGGAGGTGGGCAGCCACAGCGTGACCGGCCCCAGATGATCCCGTTTGACCGGCATCGCCACCGGCAGATGGCAGACCGAGGCGCGGGTGGTGAACCCGGTGCAGGTGGCCGTCGGCCCGCTGGGGGTGGCGAAGTTGACGTAGATGCTGTGGGAGATGGTCCAGTAGTTGAAGAAGGAGAGGAAGAAGATGAGGACGATCAGCGCCGCGGCGCCCAGGTAGTGCCGGCCCCAGCGAAGCGAGGTCACCATCGTCCGGCGACCGGCCTCGACCGGATCGTCCGGAGCCGGGGGCAGCAGCCAGCGGGAGTCGTTCCGGCCGAGACCGCGCATCCGCAGGTGGGGCCTGGCCCAGCGGGCGGCCAGCAGCAGCACCATCAGCATCACCGCGGGCACCATGTCCGCCTTGGTGGCCACCCCCAAGCCGGAGGCGGCCGCGGTCAGATAGAGAGTCCAGCGCCATTGCCGCCGCGTGCGGGCGTGCCAGTGGAGGGAGAAGAGCCAGAGACTCAACACCACAAAGAAGGCGGCGAAGATGTCGATCACCCCGGTCCGAGACTCCACCAGTTCCAGTCCGTCCAGGCTGAGAAACAGGGCGGCCAGGACCGGGAACACTCGATGCCGGTGCCAGAGCCGTCGGGCGAGCAGGTAAAGCAGCCCGATGAGCAGGCTGCCGAAGATCGCTGACATGATCCGCCAACCCCAGGGATTGAAGCCCAGCCAGCTGATCCCCCCGGCGATGATCAGCTTGGAGACCGGTGGCTCAGGGTCGAAGAAGTCGATTCCCTTGAGATCCTTCAGGGCGTCGACCGGAAAGTAGACCTCGTCGAAGACGAAGCCACAGCGCTTGACCTCGGCATTGTGGGGACCGTTGGGTACCTGGGTACATCCGGCGGCATTGAAGGGGTATCCCAGACCCCAGGCGCCGATGCCGGCTACCTCATGGGTGGCGGACCGGTGGACTCCGGCCGGAGCCGGTATCGATCCCGCTAGGTTCAGGTTGCCCTGCAGAAAGTCCAGGTAGATCGGGCTGGCCAGCCGAATCACCAGCGCCACCGCGACCAGGATCCCCACCAGCAGGCAGTCGAGACCATCGATCCCGGTCAGTCCCCGATGCCGGCGAAGCAGGAGGGAGAGCCCCCAGACCGCCGCCACCATCACCACCGCCACCAAGGGGTGAACTGGCCAGTGGAACCAAACGCACACCGCCGCGAAGATCGCCGCCGCCGCTGCCGCCCAAACGCCCTCCCACTTCCAGGCGGCCAGGGCCCTTGAGCTCACCGCCGGCGGGATGAAGGAGCGGGCGGGCGCCTGGGAACCCGGGGGAGGAGGGCGCGCTCGAGCTCCTTGGCATCCCTCACCACCAGGATCAGGTCCTGGTCGATGGCACAGCCCCGACCGGCTCCCCGGCCCCAGCGCTGGACCTCCGCCGCGTCCGCCTGGAGCCGAATGACGCAGACCGGGGTGCGCTCGAACTGACGCAAGGAGCGAAGCAGCAGCTTGCGGCGACTGGGGGCGGCGAAGAGCACCTCCAGCGGCTGGCTGCGGACCTGACGGATCGCAGTGAATGGAATCAGATCGTGGGTCCGCCACCGATTGAGGCGCAGCCCCGCGTCGGTCACCTGGACATAGTGCAGGCCGGAGCCGAAGTGGACGGCGAATCCGACCAGCAGCAAGAGGACGCCCATGGCGACGGTGGAGGGATTGTATTGATGATCGCCGAGGTAGCCGACCACCGTCGCGATCAGCATCACCGCCGCCCCATAGAACAGCATGGTCTGGGTGCGCCGCCAAGCGGAGGCGAAGGTGAGCAGTTGGTGGCGAGGCTGGGGCTGGGCGATGGCCGAGACCACGGTCCCGCCACTCAAGGAGAGGCCAGCTCGGGTAGAGGCTGAGTTTCGGCGCAGCGGCAACCGGCCCGGCTGGGCAGCTGCTCGACCAGGTCGAAGAGGATCTGTCGAACTCGACCGATGTTCGCCGCGAACACCTTGAGCACCTCCTCGTGGGTTACCGGCGCGACATCGGGTGAGCCCTCCAGGCCGGCATCGTAGTCGGTCACCAGGGCGATCGCCGAGTAGCAGATGCCGAGCTCGCGGGCCAGGATCGCCTCGGGATAGCCGGTCATACCGATCACCCCCCAGCCCTGGCCGGAAAACCAGCGTGACTCGGCCCTGGTGCTAAAGCGCGGGCCCTGGATCACCACCAGCGTCTCTCCCTGGTGCACGACCGCTCCCTGGTTCGCGGCGGCAGCCGCCGCCAGCGCGCCCAGCTCCTGGCAATAGGGATCGGCCGCGCTGACGTGCTGGACGGTCGGGCCCTCCCAGAATGTGTCACTTCGACCCCAGGTCCGGTCGATGAACTGATCGGGGATCACCACATGTCCCGGGGCAATCTCCGCTCGGAGTGAGCCCACCGCGCAGGGGGCGAGTAGGCGCCGCACCCGAGCCTGCTGCATCGCGAACAGGTTGGCCCGGAAGTTGATCCGGTGAGGCGGGATCGAGTGGTCTCGTCCGTGCCTGGGCATGAAGGCAACCGGACGGCCGCCGATCTCTCCCAGCCAGAGGCTGTCGCTGGGGGGGCCGAACGGGGTCTCGATTCTGACTTCGCGGGCCCCCTCCAGCAGCTGGTAGAGCCCGGACCCACCGAAGATCCCGATCGCCTCCCCCTCCGCCATCAGCCGGTCACCTCCACCATGCGGTTGATCGCCAGTCGGGCCCGGGCGGCGATCTCGGAGGGGACGGTGATCTGATGCTCCAACTTCTGCAGCGAGTTGCGCACCTTCTCCAGGGTGATCGTCTTCATGTAGGGGCAGATGGCGTCCGGGTTGGCGGCCAGAAAGTTCTTCCCCGGGGCCAGCTGGCGCATCCGGTGCATCACCCCAACCTCGGTGGCGACGATGAAGGTGTCGGCCGCCGAACTCTCCGCGTGACGGACCATCCCCTCGGTGCTGGTCACCACGGTGGCCCCCGAGAATCGGTCACTACCGGCCTCATAGAGAGCCTGGGTGGTGCAGCCGCACTCGGGGTGGACCAGCACCTCGGCTCCCGGGTGGGCAAGCCGCTGGGCGGTCAGCTGGGCGCCGTGAATGCCAGCATGGACATGACACTCGCCGAGCCAGACGTGCATCTTGCGACCGGTGACCCGCTCCACGTGCGAACCCAAGAATAGGTCCGGGCAGAAGAGGATCTCGCGGTCCTCCGGGATCCGCCGGACGATCTCGACCGCGTTGCTGGAGGTGCAGCAGTAATCGGACTCCGCCTTCACCGCAGCACTGGTGTTGACATAACTGACCACGACGGCCCCCGGATGCTCCGCCTTCCAGGCCCGGAGCTCGTCAGCGGTGATGCTGGCGGCCAGCGAGCAGCCCGCTTCCAGGTCGGGTAGAAGTACGGTCCGCCCCTCGGCCAGGACCGCCGCCGTCTCGGCCATGAAGTGAACCCCGCAGAAGACGATCACCTCGGCGTCGGTCTGGGCCGCCCGCCGCGACAGCCCGAGCGAGTCGCCGACAAAGTCGGCGATGTCCTGGACCTCGTCGCGCTGGTAGTTGTGGGCCAGGATCAGGGCGTTGCGGTCACGCCGGAGCTCGCGGATCTCCTCCACCAGCAATTCTTCGGTTGCAACTGCCATGGCTCAATTATGGCCGTTGCCCCGGGAGCTCCCGCCGTGGACCGGGCAGCTGGGATCGGTCGGGAACCGGACTTCACGCCACCGTAGGGTGAACGCGTCAAAGTCCAGCAACCGGCCTCCCGGGGCCTGACCGAAGCCGCAGATGAGCTTGATCGCCTCCAGCGCCTGCAGCGCGCCGATCACCCCCACCAGCGGGCCGAGCACGCCGGCATCTCGACAGGAGGGTCCTCGCTCCGCGGGTGGACCGCCAAAGAGACACCGATAACAGGCCCCCCCG
Organism: Candidatus Micrarchaeaceae archaeon; assembly: GCA_035531715.1. Classification (GTDB taxonomy): domain Bacteria; phylum Chloroflexota; class Dormibacteria; order Aeolococcales; family Bog-877; genus Bog-877. The sequence continues at coordinate 58,630 of DATKSI010000013.1, read as the reverse complement.
GGGGGCACCGCGACCACCTGCCCGGCCAGGCCGACCGCACCGCCGAGCACCAGGGAGATGCCTCGAGCGGTGCAGTAATCGTTGACCCAGAACTTGGTCACCGGGTCGTCGGAGCATTCCAGAACCAAGTCGGCTGGCGCCAGGCTGCACTTCGCGGTGGCCTCGGTGACCGCCTCTACGCGGGCCTCGACCTCGATTGTGGGATTGAGCTGCGTGATCCGACTGCCGAGGCATTCAGCCTTGGGCCGGCCGATATCGGCCGTCCCATAAGCGACCTGCCGGTTGAGATTGTCCAGCGAGACCTGGTCGGGGTCGACCAGGATCAGCCGGCCCACTCCTGCCGCCCCCAGATAGAGTGCCGCCGGCACCCCGAGTCCGCCGCAGCCCACCACGGTGGCGGTGGCCTGAGCCAACTTCAGCTGCCCCGACTCACCGAACTCGCTCAGCAGGAGCTGGCGGCTGTAGCGCTCCACCGCCGCCTCGTCCAAGGTCGCCGGAGCGGGGATCATGGCCGGTCAATCACCAGGTGGTGACCTTGTCGGCGGCGACGCAGCGCTGGATGATCCCGGCGTAGTCGACCAAGGCCCATCGCTCGGGCACCTGCCGCCTGGTCGCGTCCTCGACACAGGCCATGACCACTACCTTATTCGACTCCGGCTCGCCCAGGGCTCGCGCCACGCTCGCCTCGGTTTCGAGCACCGCATCGTGGAGCAGGAGGACCTGAACTTCCGCCCCGGCGAGGGCCTGGGCGCGGATGTGGTCCCAGGCCCGATGGTCGTTGAGCCGGCTGACCATGTGGAGTTCCACTGCCCGCTCAGAGGACCAAGCACAGGTCTGCCGCCGCACAAAGCGCCGTCACCTCGGCCCGGGTGGCCACATCCACGCCGCGCCTCAGCGTTCGCTCCTCAAGCCCCAAGGTTCGGAGTGACTCCAGCTCGACCAGAACCGGCGTCTCCTGCTCCTTGATGAGCGCGTCCAGCTCTCGGGTCATCCGCCCGCTCCAGGGGCTGAGGTCGGCGGCGTCGGCCAGCCCCAAGGTCACCGTAGCGTCGACCAGGACCAGGCGCGTGTTCAGTCCACCCAAGGGAAGCGCGAGAGCAACGCGAACCGCCAAAGCGGGAGCTTCGGTCGAGAGCTCACCCCGGGAGATGACCAGCACGTCGCGAATTACCTGGTGGATCACCTAAAGACCAGGACTCGGTCCGACTCTCGGCATTGACGCGCGAGGTCGCGCAGGCTTCCTCGCGTCACTCCCGAAATCTCGTTCGGCTCGGTCTGGCGCCAGCGAAGGTCCGAATCGCACAGCGTCACGGCTACCTTTCCCGCCAGGCTGCCGGCATGGGCCACCCCATCCCCAGCCAGGAAAACCTGGACGTGATGACCACCGGCCCCGGCAGCGGCGGCCAGTGCGGCCACGGTGTGGGCAGCCTCGCTGCGCGGTCCGGCGGTGAGCAAGAAGAGAAATCTCAAAGGTGACCTCCTGCCAAGCTGTTCGCCGTGGCCACCCCGAGCGTACGCTAACCCCGGGAGTCAGGGGCGAGAGAGGCCGACCTCATCCGCAGGTGCTGGTTGACCAAAAATGATGAACCCCAGCTCAAGGCTCGCGACGTGAATTAATCTCCGGACCAGACAAAGGCAGGCAAGCGTCGGCCGGGGTGGCGTAATGGTAGCCGCAGCGGTCTTAAAAACCGCAGTCCTAACGGACGTGTGGGTTCGACTCCCACCCCCGGCACGGCTATTTTTGAGATCAGATTGGCGATACGGCTGTGAGGCCGTCCGGCGCGCTAACAATCCACGTCAGCTAATGCGATAGCAGACACTGCGGAAACCCTCAGCCGGGGAGCAGTTGGTGAACCAGACTTGGCGCCGTCGCCGGCGGGAGGAGCACCTAGACGGCGACGCCGTCCCGGGCCTTCCAGAGAAAGCTCCGCGTGGCCGACTTCCCCTCTGAGGTTCCACGACCCGCGCAAATTGCCCGGCGCCCGGCGGCGCCTTGACGGAGCAGCCATCGCCACGGTCCGGGACGAGCTCTTCGCCCGGGGGAACTTCGACTCTGTCCTCGGGACCGGGGTGCTCTACCAGGACTGGCGCCACGCCGACAATCTCGACCGTTCCCAACCGTTCGTTGGGCCTTCAACCACCCGCGGTTTTCGCACCCGCTCTGGACTGACGAACGGGATCCCTTCGGAAGCGTCTCGTCGGCGGGGGCGATGACGGTACCGAAGCCTCGCAACTACCTCAAGGGTCTCGACTGCGGCTTCGCCATCGAGGCCACGAACCTACGACGCCTCCGCTCCGTCATCCATCCGCCCAAGTTATGGCGTGGCAAGGACGGGAGAGGGCCCCGGTCGTATCGCTACCGATCCCGGCACGACCGGGACGAGAGGCAGCTCCGGGAATTGGCTCACGCAGTCCGAGACGCCCCTGAACGGATCGCCCCTCTCATCCGGTGAGTCCGGATGCTCGCCCCGGGCGTCCAGCGACTCGCTGCCCGGCACCGAAGACAGCTCCCCCAACCCTGGAGGCGTCTTCGTTCGAAGGCCACGGCACCCTAGTTGGACCGCACGAGACTACTCCAGGCTCCTCGATTCCCACGGTAAAAACACCATCGACCGACTCCAGTGCTGCCCGTCCGAGTGGCAGGGTCCGCGCCTTCCCGCCTCAGCGCTCAAGCGGTACGACTGTCAGCTCGCGGTAGGAGGGAGCGAGCTCGTCCCATCTGGAGCCCCACCTGGTGGGCCAGTCCGGGCGTTCCTGCCCCGCGAGATGCGCCGCAAGGTCCTCCACGTGCACCTGCCATCCCGCTCCGTATGCGTAGAGCTTGTCCAGAGGGAGTCCGCGCACCTCGATCATGAGCATCGTGTGGTCGCCAGCGGGGACCAGCTCCGCTGTCACCACCACCTCCGGACCTACCTCCTCGCGGAGGGATCTCAGGCGCAACCGCCGCGGAGGCTCACACACTTCGATTCGGCCTTGTCCCTCCGATTCACTGCCGGAGGCGAAGTCCGTGTACTCCCCTCCGAGGTGGAGGTCGCCCTCCACCGTCCCATACCACCGGTTCAAGCGCATTGGATCGGTGAGCGCCGACCACAGGTCATCGACGTCGGTCTCGTAGCTGACCTTCATGCGGACAACCCCGCTGCCATCAATCGAGTGCAACGTCCCTTCGATGGCGGCCGCTGCTGGGTTATCAGTCATGGTTCGCTCCTTTGCGCTCGCTTTCCTCGGGCAATCTCGGTGCGCAGAGGGTACAGGGCTGGGACCACAGCCACGGCGACAGCAAGGGTGGGTCGTGCCCCCGACCACCCCGGCGGATACCCACCCGATCGAAGTCATTCAGGTCACCTTCCGCAACCAAGTCTGTAACCGGAATAGGACCCAGTTCGTGATCGGGGGCAGCCTACTGTGACGGCGTGGGGTCAAAGCACGCGCTGACCGATCGTGACATGGCAAAGTTGCACGCCGATCAGCCGGCCTCGCAACCCCCCCTCGACCGTAGCCACCCGGGCCGCCGATCAGTTCGGCGACCGTCCGGGATCGACTCGGCCGGAACGGATGGGACCGACACTGAGGGATCGACAGCCGCCGCCCCGAGCTCAGTGGCGGTATTCATGATCGACAGAACCTCGTACAGGCTCCTAGAGGCGAACCTGGCAGCGGCCGAGATGAGCGGTTATTCGATGTCAGAACTGGTGGGGATGGACCTGCGCCAGCTCATCCCTCGATCCGAGGTCGATGGCTGGATGGAGTTCGCCCGCAACACCGACGAGCGGGTCACCCAGCTGTCGGATACGCGAGTGCAGACCAAGGCTGGGGCCGTGATCGCCGTCGAGATCCACCAAACCCGTCTCCGGGATGGGCGCATCGTGGGGATGGTCCGCAAGATCGATCAGGAATCCATCGCGGCGAAGTACCTGGGGCAGATGGTGTCCACCATCGAACTTTTCGTGGTCCTGATCGACCGCGACGCTCGCATCACCTTCGTGAATCCCGCCGTGGTGCACCGGACGGGATGGCCGCTCGAAGAGTTGGTCGGCCGCTCCTTGTTCGATCTGCTTCCGGACGAGCTGGGGGGCCGGACGTGCGCCGATTTGCTCCGCCATATTCCCCATCGAAATGGCAGTCGAAGGATTGTGACCTCGCTGAAGTCGCGCACCGGCGAGTTGATCGCGACCTCGCTGATCGCCAGCCCCTTGCGAGGCGGGGGCGGTGTCCGACACGGAATTGCCCTGATGGGCAGAGATCTCAGCGTCGAGTCCGCGTCAAGGGAGGCCCTAGATAGCGAGCTGAGAAGTCGGGCCGAGATCACCGCTGCGATCGCCAGGCTGCAACCAGGAGGCACCGGCGAGGAGACAGGCCAGGCCCTTTGTCGCGAGCTGAGCGGGCTACCCGGCATCGATGTCGCGTCGGTGCTGACGTTCGACGCCCAGGGAGGCGCCACAATTCTGGCTACTGAAGAATCGGGCCTCAACCCTTGGCCAGCCGGGACCCGACTGCCTGCAGCCCGGGGCCACTACCTGATGGAGCGCGCCCGCGACGGCGCGTGGTCTGAAGCATGGGGGCGCACCCACGGCGGTGGATCCTGGGGGGAGGCGGCGGCCGCCGCCAAAATCTGCAGCGCCACCTACGCACCGATCCGCCAGGGCGATTCCATTTTGGGACTCCTCGCCGCCGCCGCACTGGATCACGGCGGACCGGCAGCGGTCAAGCTGCCCATGGTTGACATCTCCGATTTTGGCAGCGCGGCCAGCGCCCTGCTCAGCGTCGAGCTGACGGTCGGTCGCTCCGCAGCTGAGCTCCGCGCCGAGATCAGAGGGGTCATGGCGAAGCGAGCGTACCGTCCGGTATTCCAGGTGCTGGTGGGGAGTCACAGCGGAGAGGTTGTGGGCTATGAGGCTCTTACCCGGTTCGACAATGGCGAGCAACCCGACATCTACTTCGCTACTGCGTGGACGGTTGGCCTCGGCGCGGAGTTGGAGCTGGCAACGCTGGCGGCAGCGATCCGCCAGAGTCGACAGCTGCCAGCCGGGCGGTGGCTCAACCTAAACGTCTCGCCCAGCCTGCTGCGGGACCCGGCTCGACTCCGCCGGGTGATTGCCGGCGCGGGTAGACCGGTAGTGATTGAGATCACCGAGCATGAGGAGGTCACCGAGTACGGCGAACTTCGCGCGGCATTGGCTCTCCTTGGCGGAGTGCAGACCGCAGTCGACGATGCCGGCGCCGGGCGGGCCAACTTCGGCCACATCGTGGAGCTGCAGCCAGATTTCGTTAAGCTCGACCTCAGCCTGATCCACGGAGTTGATACGGACCTCGGGCGCCAGGCGATGGTGGTAGCCATGTGTCACTTCGCCCGGGTTACCGGATCGAAAGTGATCGCCGAGGGGATCGAGACCGCCGAAGAAGCTGAGACGGTCGAGAAGCTCGGGGTCGATTACCTCCAAGGTTACTGGTGCGGCCGACCGAAGCCAGCCGAAGAACTGACTCTCGAGGAGTCGAAACACACCCGGCCGGCCCTCGAGTTGTACCCCTCACAGCGCGAAGACGCTCGCCAAAGGCTCTTGGTCGGGGTCTGGTAGCCAAGGCGCAGCCTGGCCCGCGGTTGGGGGTGCAGTGAAAGCCTCGCCGCGTGGGTGAGTCGGTCAGTACCACCTGCTGATCGTGACCGGTGCCGCGTCGGCTGAACCGGCTCGTTCGCAGACATCACTCACCGCCATCGGTGAAGTCCTGCCGGTTGCACCCACCGCCGCCAGCCGCGCCTAGACTGCTATGCCTGATGCCTCGGTTCCTCACCTCTTCGGCCGACTATGCCAAGAGCCAGGCCGTGCTGGAGCTGCCCCACCGCCCCCCACCCGCCGCGGCCGCCCTGGTGGCCGCACTTTGGGACAGCGAGCGGCTGCCCGAGCGGGAAAAGCTGGGCATGGCGCTGCTGGAAGTTCTCAACGACAGCTTCGGACTGCCGCCCGTAAAGCTGGTGTTGGCGGATCAGGCCCAGACCCACGCCATCGACGAGCGGGGGCGGCTGGCTCAGAAGACCTATGGCTACTATCGCTGCCGGATTCCCCGCCCGGGAGCTATTCCCGAGCGCTGCGCCATCCGGGTCTATCACCGCACGGCCATCCGCCAGCAGGTGCTGGCCCCGGGAGCCTTCGTCAACACGGTGCTCCACGAGTGGACCCACCACTTCGACTTCAGCGGCCTGCGCCTGGGTCGGTCGCCGCATACGAGTGGGTTCTTCACCCGGCTGCGCTGGCTGGCCGCCTCCGTGGGCGCCGCCCGGACCACGCCGCCGGAGGTTGAACTCGCGGGAGGGGAGCGTCGCGGTAGCATCTGAGTGAAATTCCCGCCAGGAGGACTCGATGACCCAGCCCCGACCCCGCCACCGGAGGAACCCCCTCTATTTAGGACTTGCTCTCGGCGGGATCAGCCTGTTGCTGGCGGCCTGTGGCACCGGCCCGATACCGGGAGTGGCTGGGTCGCAGCCGGTGTCCAGCAGTTCGGGCTCAGGCAGCTCGAGCGGTTGTACGGCCGCGACCGCGCAGAGCTCGATCACCATCGACGCGACCGACAGCTTGAAGTTCAGCCCAAGTACGGCCTGCCTGAAGGCGGGCGGCACGGTGACCTGGAAGAATAGCGGCACGATCGCCCACACCAGCACCGACACACCCTCACTTGCCGCCAAGGCCGCCGACTCCGTCCTCCCTGCGGGAGCTGCCGCCTGGAATCACCCGCTCCCAGCCGGCGCCAGCTGGTCGCTCAAGCTGACCGTGGTGGGCACCTATGAGTACTTCTGCATTCCCCACGAGACCCTGGGGATGATCGGGTCGCTCACCGTCGTCAGCTGAAGTCAGGCCGGGGACCCGATCGGGCCCTGGCCGGGAGTGAAGATGCGCACTGCCAAGCGGATGGAGCGGCTGGGTACGGAGAGCGCTTTCGAGGTGCTCGCCCGAGCCCAGCGCCTGGAGGCCGAAGGGCGGTCGGTGATCCACCTCGAGATCGGCGAGCCTGACTTCGCCACTCCCACCAACATCATCGAGGCGGCGCACCGGGCGATGCAGTCCGGCGCCACCCACTACACCCCGGCGGCGGGCCTGCCTCAGGTCCGTGAAGCGATTGCGGCCGAGATGACCCGTCGCGGCGGGTGCGAGGTCAGCCCGGCCCAGGTGGTGGTGGTCCCGGGCTCGAAGAACATCCTCTACTTCGCCCTGCTGGCTCTGATCGAGCCCGGGGACGAGGTCATCCTCCCCGACCCGGGGTATCCCGTATATCGCTCCCTCACCGATTTCGTGGGGGCGGTCGCCAAACCGGTGGCGATCCGAGAGCAGAGCCACTTCCGGTTGGATCTCGACGAGCTGGCCGGCGCCATCACCGATCGAACCCGAATGATCATCATCAATTCCCCCCAGAATCCCACCGGCGGAGTGCTCACCGAGAGCGACCTGGACCGGGTGGCGGAGTTGGCCGAGCGGCACGACCTATGGGTGGTCAGCGACGAGATCTACTCCAAGATCTGCTTCCAGGAACTGCCCCAGCCGATCTGGTCACGGCCGGGGCTGAAGCAACGGACGATCGTCATGGACGGGCTCTCCAAGACCTATGCGATGTGTGGCTGGCGCCTGGGCTATGGAGTGATGCCGGAGTCTCTGGCCGAGCGGATGTCCACCCTCCTGATCAACACCAGCGCCTGCGCCGCCGCCTTCTCGCAGCTGGCCGCGATCGAGGCCTTGCAGTCGCCCAGCTCCCAAGCTGCGGTGGAGCGGATGGTGGCCGCGTTTGAGCGACGGCGCAACATCCTGGTGGCAGGGCTCAATCAGATCCCCGGATTTCGCTGCCATCTGCCCGCGGCCGCCTTCTACGCCTTCCCCAACATCACCGACACCGGGATCTCGAGCCGCGAGCTGGCCCACCGACTCCTCGAGGAGGCCGGCGTTGCCGCGCTGGCCGGCGAGGCCTTCGGCGAGAACGGCCGCGGTTATCTCCGCTTTGCCTACACCGTGTCAGAGGAGCAGATCGGTCAGGCGGTGGAACGAATCTCCGCCTTCATCAAAACCGCGGCCCGCACCGCCGTCGGGTCGCGCTAGCGCCGTGACTGGAGCCCTGGGGAACCGCCGGCCGATTGTGCTGGTGCCGGCCCAGTCCAGCCTCCGGTCGAGCTCGGCGGGAAGCGTGCAACTGGTCCAGTCGCTGAATCGCGCCTACGTGGCGGCGCTGCAATCGGTCGGCCTGAACCCGGTCCTGCTGCCCACTAGAGGGGTTCTTCCGGTAGACCTTTCCTGGGCCAGCGGGCTGCTGCTCCCCGGGGGCCCGGATGTAGATCCTCTGCGCTACGGACAGGACCTGGACCCCAGCACCGAAGCCGACCCGGAGAGTGATCAACTGGAGTTCGGGCTGCTGGACTGGGCCCTGGGTCAGGAAATACCAATCCTCGCCATCTGCCGCGGCCTGCAGGTGCTCAACGTCGGCCTGGGCGGGAGCCTGGTGCAGGACCTACCCCGACACCTGCCCCAGGGAAATCCCGAAGCGCCGCGACCGCGCAACCAGACCGCGCACGCCCTCACCATCGATCCCGCGTCCCGGCTGGGGCGGATCGTGTGGCGCGACACCCTCCAGGTCAACAGCATGCATCACCAGGGGATCGACCAACTTGCTGCGGGACTCTCCGCGATCGGCTGGTCGCCCGATGGGCTGATCGAGGCAGTCGAGATGGAGGGTCGGAGATTCGTGCTCGGCGTGCAGTACCACCCCGAGGAGCTGGCGCCTGAGGACCAGTCGGCCCAGGCCATCTTTGAGGCCTTCGCGCAGGCCTGCCGTCAGATCGTCCCGGACGCACCAAGCCGCAAGGAGGAGCTGGTCACCTCCGCCTAGCCGGGACGCTCAGCCGGCCAACACCGGCACCGCATCCAGCTCAGGAATGCCTTCGGGCAGGGGCAGCCCGGCCGCGATCAGGCGGGCATCCTCGGTGGCGATCTTGTCCAACTCGGCGACCAACGCCCCCACCAATTCCGCCTCCGGCATGGTCGCCACCACCTTGCCCTTGCGATAGAGGATCCCCTTCTGCTGACCGCCGGCGATGCCAATGTCGGCGTGCATCCCCTCTCCCGGACCGTTGACCACGCAGCCCATGACCGAGACGTTGATCGGCCGCTTGACCCGCTTCAGCGCCTCCTCCACCTGGGCCACCATCGGGACCATCTTGATCTCCAACCGGCCGCAGGTGGGGCAGGCGATCAGGTTCGGTCCGGTCGGCTTCTCCTGGAGGTTGGCGAGGATCTGCCGAGCCACCCGCACCTCCTCCTCCGGCTCGTCGACCAGCGAGACCCGGATCGTGTCCCCGATGCCCTCGCCGAGCAGGATACCGATCCCCATGGCGCTCTTGATCGAACCGGTCTTGGTGGGGCCGGACTCGGTCAGGCCGAGGTGGAGCGGGTAGCGGTTGTCGAGTCCGGCGAAGAGCCGGTTGGCGGCGACGTTGGTGAGCACATCACTCGCTTTGAGACTTACCTTGATGTCTTCGAAGCCAACCTCCTCCAACATCCTGATGTGGCCCAGGGCCGCGTCGACCATCCGCTGGGCGACGTCTGGAATACCCCCTTCCCCCCGCCCACCCGCCAGCTTCTTGCGGTCGGGAAGGCTGCCGGCATTGACCCCCACCCGGATCGGTACCCCCAGCGCCTGGCAGCGGCGGGCGATCTCGGCGACCTTCTCCGGTTGACGGATGTTGCCCGGGTTGAGCCGCAAGCACTGGATCCCGGCCTCGAGGGCCATCAGGGCCAGCGGCGCGTCGTAGTGGATATCTGCCACGATCGGTAGCCGGCTCCCTTTGACGATCTCCCTGAGGGTCTCGCCGGCCTCCTTGGTGTCACAGGTGACCCGGATGATGTCCGCCCCCGCGTCCGCGGCGCGGGCGATCTGCTCCAGGGTTCCCTTGACATCTTCGGTCGGCGTCTTGGTCATCGTCTGAACACTGATCGGGGCAGCGCCCCCGACGACTACCGAGCCGACCTTGATGGGCCTGGTCTTGCGGCGCTCAATCATCGGGACAGGTTGGTGATGTCGCCGTAGGTCACATAGATGAAGAGCATCGCTATCAAGGCTAACCCAACCGCGTGGACGACGGCCTCGACGCGGGGGTTGATGCGCCGCCGGCGGCCCATCTCCAAGAGGACGAAGAACAGCCTCCCGCCGTCCAGGAAGGGGATGGGCAGGAGGTTGAAGAGCCCCAGGTTGACCGAGATCAACGCCATCAGGGTGAGATAGGTCGTCGGCCCGATCTGGGTGGCCACCGAGGTCGCCTCGGCGATCCCCACCGGACCCGAGAGCCGGAGGTTGGCCGGGTGGTGCGGACTGATCAGCAGCCAGAGGTTGACGAAGGTCGCCCCGATCTGGCTGGGCACGGTGTAGAAGCCCGTGGCCAGGGCGGAATAGATCGGCATGGGCGGTCCCCCCAAACCGGAGATCAAGAGATTCCCTTCGGAGGCGATGTAGCCGACCATCCACTCCACCTGAAGCTGGTCTCGGGCAACCGAGACCGTGCCCTTCACCCCGGCAGCGGTCCGATACGAGACCAGCAGCGGCCCGGTACCGGGGACCGAGTTGGCCATCCTGGCCGGCGTGGCATGGGGAGTGGGACGCCCGTTGATCGCGGTGATCGCCGCCTCGACCGGGATCCTGGGAGTCTTGCGGAGCCCGACCCAGTGCAGCTGGGGCTGGACGGTGACTTGCCGGGTGGCGCCCCCATTCCAGGGTTGGAGGCCCACCCGAAGCGGAAGCCCACGGTCCGCCTGGATCTCCTTACGGATGCCGAGCAGCCCGGTCGTGTCATTTCCGGCGATCGAGACCACCCGCCAATCGCCCTTCACTCCGGCGCCGGCGAGGGCACCGCCGGATTGGATCTGCGGCGAGGGACCGCCCACCACGGCCACCCCGGTGAACAGGAGCGCCGCCAGCAGCATGTTCATCAGCCCGCCGGCGGCCAAGGTGGCCGCCTTGCGCAGGTTGCTGGCCCGGATGAAGCCGCGGTCGCCACCGTCGTCGGGAGGCTTCTCCAACCCGGTCATCCCGGCCAGTCGTACGAAGCCTCCCAGAGGCAGGAGCCGCAGCGAATAGCGGGTCTCCCCGCGCATTCGGCTGACCAGCCGCGGGCCGAAGCCGATCGAAAACTCCTGGACCATGATTCCGGCCCGCTTGGCGACCACGAAATGGCCCAGTTCGTGGATGGCGACCACCACCAGGAGCATCAGGATGATGCCGCCGACCGTCTGCCAGGTGAAGGCGAAGCCGCCCATCTAGACGGGTACCGCCCCACGGGCCGGCGTCGCCAGCCGGGCGACCAACTGGCCGGCCTGCTGCCGCGCCCAACCATCGGCCTCCACCAGCTCCTGCAGGCCGGGGCTCGCCGACGGCTCATACGAGCGTGTGATCTGCTCCACCAGCCTGGCGATCTCCATGAATTGGAGTCGCCCCTCCAAGAAGGCCGCGACCGCCGCCTCGTTGGCGGCGTTCATCACGGCCGGGAAAGCTCCGCCTCGGATCCCCGCGTCGCGCACCACCTGCAGGGCCGGATAGCGCTCCAGATCCACCGCCTCGAAGTCGAGCCGACCGACCTGGGCCAGCTCCAGTGGAGCCACCACCCCGGGCAGGCGGACGCCGTCGGTGAGGGCCAGCGCGATCGGCGCTCGCATGTCGGCAACTCCCAGTTGGGCGATCATCGTACCGTCGCAAAATTCGACCGCCGAATGGACCGTGCTCTGGGGGTGGATCACAACCTCGATCTGCTCGTACGGGATGTCGAAGAGGAAGTGGGCCTCGATCACCTCGAGCCCCTTGTTGACCATGGTCGCGGTGTCGACCGTCACCTTGGGTCCCATCCGCCAGTTGGGATGGGCCAGCGCCTGCTCGGGGCTCGCCTGGAGCAGCTGGGCCAGCGGCAACGACCGGAGCGCACCGCCGCTGGCGGTGAGGATCAGCCGCCTGACGCTATCCCGCCGTTCGCCCCTCAGGCACTGCCAGATCGCACTGTGTTCGCTGTCCACCGGGACGATTCGAGCCCCGTGTTCCCGGGCGGTCGTGGTGACCAGTTCACCGGCCATCACCAGCACTTCCTTGGTCGCCAGCGCCACCAAGCGACCGGCTCGACAGGCAGCCAGCGTGGGCAGCAGCGCTCCCGCCCCGCCGCCCCCGACGAGCACCACGTCGACCTCCCCGGAGGAGGCCAGCTGGCAGGCGGCATCGCTCCCCACCAAGACGCCCGGAGGGACCGGACCATCGGGGTCGATCAGGACCGCCTGAGCCTCCGAGAAGGGGGCCAGCGCCGCCTGGAGGGCGGCGACCCGACGGCCAGCCACCGCGCCGACCAGCTCGAATCGCTCGGGAAAGCGACCGATAATATCCAGCGCCTGACTGCCAATCGACCCGGTGGCCCCGATCACCACTACCCGCGTCGGCATTGATCGAGCCTCCGATGTGGTCCCGGCTCCGCCAGCTCGCGAAGGGTGGCCGGTGCAGGGGGTGGTCAGAACGCGTGCGCCGCCCCCAAGAGCGAGTATACGACCGCCCCCACGAAGATGAGACTGTCCATGCGGTCGAGTACCCCGCCATGGCCGGGGACAATTCTCCCCGAGTCCTTGACTCCCACCTCGCGCTTCAGCTGGGACTCCACCAGATCCCCCACGATGGCGGCCAGGGAGGCCAATAAGCCGATCCCGAACGCCTCGAGAACTCCGACCCGAGGTAGCACCACTGGCAGCAGCAGACCCACCACGAGCGTCGGGGCAATCACCGCCGCGATGGCTCCTTCCCAGGTTTTGCGGGGGCTGATCCGGGCGAAGAAAGGGTGGCGGCCGAAGCGCGAGCCCACCAGATAGGCGAGGGTGTCGCCCACCACGGAGATCCCCACCGTGAGCAGCATCACCTCCAGCGCTCGGGGTCGGCTGGCGATCCCGTGATAGAGCAGAAGCAGGAATCCGGGGCAGAAGCCGAGCCAGACCGCCCCGCCCAGCGCCAAGGCCCAGCGCCGAAAGGGCTGGTCGGTGGGATGAAACCGGAGCGACAGGGCCAACCCGCCAAGGACCGCGATCACCATAACCACCGCGGCCTGCGAAAGATTGGGGTAGGCGTAGCGGAACAGCCACACCGCGGCCAGCCCGAAGAGCACGATCGGATCGACGCCAATTCCAGCCCCGCGCCAGAGCTGCCAGTACTCCCAGAGGCCCAGGGCCACGAACACCGCAACGAAGCCGTCGACGAACAGGTCCCCCAACCAGAGGGCGAGCAGGAAGAGGCCGAGCAAGGCCACCCCGCTGGCAGTCCGGACCGCGAGCTTCACCGGTGCTCCAGCACCCCACCAAAGCGGCGGTCCCGGGAGGAGTAGTCGGCCAGCGCTGCCTGCAGGTCGGTGGCATCGAAGTCAGGCCAGTAGGTTTCGGTGACGTAGAGCTCCGCATAGGCCGCCTGCCAGATCAGGAAGTTGCTGGTCCGCATCTCGCCGGCGGTCCGGATGATGAGGTCGGGGTCGGGCAAGCCGGCCGTGTAGAGCGCCCCCGCCAGGTCGGCCTCCTCCAGCTGGCGGAGATCCGCTCCGGCAGCCGCCAGTTGGCGTACCCCGTCGACGATCTCCGCTCGCCCGCCGTAGTTGATGGCCACGTTGAGCAGTCCCGTCTGGTTGCCCGCAGTCCGGCGCTCGGCCTCCTCCACCAGCCTCTGCAGCCGGGCGGAGAGCTGCTCCCGCCGGCCGATGACCCGGATCCGGACTCCGTTCTGATGAAGCTCATCCACCTCCGCCTGCAGCGTCTGCTCGAAGAGCCGCATCAGCGTCGCCACCTCCTGGCGCGGTCGCGACCAGTTCTCGGTCGAGAAGGCATAGAGAGTCAGGCAGTGGACCCCGGCGGCGTCGGCCGCCGCCATCACCCTCCGGATGGACTGGATCCCCGCCCGATGACCGGCGCTCCGGCGGAGACCCCGCTGGCGGGCCCAGCGCCCGTTGCCGTCCATGATGATCCCGATATGCCGAGGCAGGGCGGGGGTGGGTTCAGCCACCCGCGGCCTCTCGGCCGGAGATCAGACCTCCAGCAGTTCGGCTTCCTTTCGCCGCGCCACCTCCTCAATCTCCTCGATGTACCCGTCGGTGACCTTCTGCAGCTGCACCTGGGCTCGCTGCGCCTGATCGATCGAGATCTCCTTGTCGTGCTCCAGCTTTCGGAGTTGCTCCAGGTCATCCCGGCGAATGTTGCGGACGGCGACCCGAGCCTCCTCGGCCCGATGCTTGACCATCTGCACGAACTCCTTGCGCCGCTCCTCATTGAGGGGTGGCACGGGGAGCCGGATCAGCTGGCCATCGTTGGCCGGATTTAGCCCCAGCTCGCTGCGCCGCAGCACCTTCTCGATGGCCGCGACGTTGCTCCGGTCCCAGGGCTGGATCAGCAGCAGGTGGGGCTCCGGAGCGGAGATACTGGCCACCTGATTGAGCGGCATGTGGCTGTCGTAGACCTCGACCTGGAGGTGCTCGATCAGGGCCGGACTGGCCCGGCCGGTGCGGATGGAGCTCAGCTCCCGCTGCAGGGCGTCCACACTTTTGCTCATCCGCTGTTGGGTTTCCCGCAGCAGGTCATCGCTCATGGCGGCGCCGTCTGGTCGGTCACCAGCGAGCCCACCTCCTCCCCCCGCACCGCGCGCGCGATGTTGCCGGGGGCAAAGAGATCCAGCACCAGCAAGGGCAGACGGTTGTCCATGCACAAGGTGATGGCGGTGTTGTCCATCACCTGCAGGCGCATGTTCAGCACCTGCATGTAGGTGAGCCTGGGGAGGCGAGCTGCGCTGGGATCGATCTCGGGATCGGCGCTGTAGATGCCATCGACCCGGGTCGCCTTGATCAAGAGATCCGCCCCGATTTCGGCGGCTCGCAGGGCCGCCGGAGTGTCGGTGGTGAAGAACGGATTGCCCGATCCGGCGCAGAACACGACAACTCTTCCCTTCTCCAGGTGCCGGATCGCCCGGCCGCGGATGTAGGGCTCCGCCACCTGATGCATCTCGATCGCGGTCAGCACCCGGGTCGGCATCCCGTGGGCCTCGAGCGCATCTCTGAGGGCGAGGGCGTTGATGACCGTCCCCAGCATTCCCATCAGATCCGCCGTGACCCGGTTCATCCCCCGTTGGGCGCCCGCCAATCCGCGAAAGATGTTGCCCCCGCCCACCATCACCGCGATCTCGGTCCCGAGAGCATGGGCACCCTTGAGCTCTTTGGCGACCACATCGAGCACGTCGGGGTCGATTCCGAACTCACCATCTCCCACCAGCGCCTCGCCGCTGATCTTGATCACCACCCTCCGGTAGTGGGGCCGCGGCAATGGTTCGGAGCTCACCGCTGTCCCGGTCAGCTCGGCGATCGGCTCAAGCGTCATCGGGCTGGCCCTCGTCGGCCAATCCCTTTCCCAGTTCAAACCGGACGAACCGGGAAACCGTGATGTTCTCTCCGGTGGCTGAGACCACCTCCTGGATCACCTGACTCACCTGGCGCCCCTTGGAGCCCTCGTCGCGGAGCCAGGCCTGATCGTAGAGGCAGGTCTCCTCGTAAAACTTGCGCAGCCGCCCGTCGACGATCTGCTCGAGCCGTTCGGCCGACTTGCCCTCGCGCTCTGCCTGTTCCCGATAGACCGCACGCTCCCGCTCCAACTCGGCAGCCGGGATGTCCTCGCGCCTGACCCAGCGGGGAGAGCGTCCCGCGATCTGGAGGGCGATGTCGTGCACCAGGGCCTTGAAAGTGTCCGTCCGGGCGACGAAGTCGGTCTCGCAGTTGACCTCCACCAGCACCCCCAGCCCCCCGCCCGGGTGGATGTAGGAATCCACCAGCCCTTCCCTGGTCTGGCGACCAGCTCGCTTTTGCGCGGAGGCGAGTCCCTTGGCGCGCAAGATGTCGCGCGCCCGCTCGAAGTCTCCGCTCGCCTCGGTGAGCGCCGTCTTGCAATCCATGATGCCGGCCCCAGTCTGTTCCCGCAGCCGGCGCACCAGATCCGCGCTGATCGGCTGGCTCACTCCGAGGCCACCTCGGGGGGCACCGACTCGTCCTCGCTGGGGGTGGCCTCGGCCTCGCTCGCCGCTGCGGCGGCCGCCGCGGCGATCTGGGCAGCCTCCGCCTCTGCCTTGGCGGAGGCAATCCGGGCCACCTCCGCCTGGGCCTGACGCTCCACCTCGGCCCTCTCCGCCTGAACCAGTTCGATCTGGTGATGCTCCTCTAGCCCGGTGATCACCGCGTCGACCAGTCTGCTCACGATCAGCCGAACGCTGCGGATGGCATCGTCGTTACCGGGGATGACCTGGCTGATCTCCTCCGGGTCGCAGTTGGTGTCAGTGATCGCGATGATCGGGATCTCCAGCTTGCGGGCCTCGGTCACCGCCAAGCGCTCCTTGTGCGGGTCGACCACGAAGACCGCGGCCGGCAGCCGCTTCATGTTGGTGATCCCACCGAAGTTCCGCTCCAACCGATCGAGCTCGTCCTCGCGACGGCGCTGCTCCTTCTTGCTCAGGGTCGCCAGCACGCCCTTCTCGCGCATCTCGACCAGCTCCGCCATGCGCTTCAGCTGGCGCTTGACCACCTCGAAGTTGGTCAGCATGCCGCCCATCCAGCGGTTGACCACGTACGGCTGGTGGCTCCTTGCGCACTGCTCCTGGATCGTGTCTTGGGCCTGCTTCTTGGTGCCTACGAAGAGGATCTGGCCTCCCTGGGCCACCGTGTCGTGGGCGAATTGGCAGGCTTGGTCCAGCAGATCGACGGTCTGGGACACGTCGATGATGTGGATTCCGCCCTTGCTGGCGAAGATGTAATGGCGCATCTTCGGATTCCACCGGCTGGTCTGGTGCCCGAAGTGGACCCCGTTCTGGAGCAGCTCGGTGAGCGTGGCTACAGGCATGCTCGACCTCCTATTTCGTTACCGCCTCTGCCTGGGATCAACCGCCTGCCGGCCCTCTGAAGGGACCCCGGGAGGCGTCCGCCGGGCATGTGAATTTGATCGCCTTGGTCAGTCTATCCCACCTTGGTCGGCGGTCGGCCGCTGCCGCCTGGTGGAATCGCCGCTCGATCGCCCTCCATCGGTGAATCTCCCCCGGCAGCCCACCGAAGCCGTGCGCCGATCGACACCTAGACTGAACTGCGATGGAGGGTCCCGCCAGGGATGAGGTGGCGCAGGCCCGGGAGCGGGTGCGGCTCCTTTCCATCTTCGACGCCCAGATGCGGGGCGGGGATCGAATGCAGCTGCCGGCCGGTGTCCACCAAGAGGCGGATGGCCCGGTCCACCGTCGCTGGGGCGGAGGGGCTCGGGGATTGGTGACCGGCCCCTCGCTGGCCCAGCTCGAGGATCGTCAGCTCGACGCCTTGATCGAAAAGCAGATCGCGTTTTTCGAGCAGCTCAACCTGGCCTTCGAGTGGAAGACCTATGCCCACGACGGCCGCGCCGACCTCCCCCGCCGCCTGACCTCCCACGGGCTCATTCCCGAGGAGCCGGAGAGCCTGGTTATCGGTAGGATCTCCGAGCTGACTCAGGAGCCGCAGTTGCCCGAGCGGGTGGGCCTTCGCGAGGCTCATTCGAGAGCCGACGCCGACCAGCTGGCCGAGCTGCTGTCCACCGTGGCCGGAGCCGACCGAGGCTATCTCGGCCGCCTCTTCTTCGAAGAGCATCTGGCCAACCCCGATCACGTGGTGCTGCTGGTGGCGGAGTCGGCGGGTAAGGTGGTCGCCAGTGCCCGCCTCAACCTGGAGCCGGGATCCGAGTTCGGCTCACTTTGGAGTGGATCAGTCCTGCCCGAGTGGAGGGGCCAGGGGATCTACCGGGCCCTGGTCGCCTGGCGGGCTCAGCGGGCGGCCGCCCGGGGCTACCGGTACCTCCAGGTGGACGCGACCGAGTCCAGCCGGCCCATCTTGGAGCGACTCGGCTTCCAGACCGTGGGCAGCACCACCCCGTACTGCTGGACGCCTTCCCGGGTGGCGCCGGCGCGGAGGGGCGCCGAGGCGCCGGTCAGCGAGGCTCAGAGCACGTAGCGGCGCAGATCCTCGTCCCGAACCAGGTCGCCCAACTTGGCTCTGACGAACTCCCGGTCGATGACCACCGTCTGGCCCTGGTATTCCTCGGCAGCAAAGGAGACATCCTGCAGCACCCGCTCCATGACCGTGAACAACCGGCGGGCCCCGATGTTCTCATCCCGCTCGTTCACCAGGTAGGCGTGGTGGGCCAACTCCTCGACCCCGTCCTGGGAGAACTCCACCTCGACCTGCTCGGTCGCCAACAGGGCACTGTACTGGTGGGTCAGGGCATTCTTGGGCTCGACCAGGATCTGGCACAGGTCCGCCTCGGCGAGCGGCTGCAGCTCGACGCGGATGGGGAATCGACCCTGGAACTCGGGGATGAGGTCCGAGGGCCTGGCCGAGGTGAAGGCGCCGGCGGCCACAAACAGGATGTGATCGGTGCGAACCTGGCCATAACGGGTGCTCACCGTCGACCCTTCGATGATCGGCAGCAGGTCGCGTTGCACCCCCGCCCCGCTGACGTCGGGGCCATGGGCCTCGACGTAGGGGCCGGCGATCTTGTCAACCTCGTCGATGAAGACGATTCCGTTCTCCTCGACCAGATGGATGGAGTCGTCGTAGACCCGGTCGACGTCCACCAACCGCTCCGTCTCTTCCTGGGTCAGCACGTGACGGGCGTCGGCGACACTCATCCGCTTGGTGCGCTTGCGGGGGGGAGCCAACTGACTGAAGAAGTCGGACAGCGACCAGCCAATCTCCTCGTAGCCACTTCCAGAGAAGACCTCCACCGGAGCCGAGTAGGACTCCTCCACCTCGATCTCGATCTGGTGGTCGTCGAGCTTGCGCGCGGTCAGCTTGCGCAGCAGCTGGCGGCGCCGGGATCGCTCTCTCCGCGCGGCGGCGAGCTGGTCGGCACCGGCGCCTTGAGCAGCTGCCTCGGCTGACCCCGCCGCCCCGCCTGGCTGGCCCGCCTCCACCTCCGCCGCGGCGGGGGCCGTCTGGGGCCGGTCCGCCTCGATCAGCCGTTCCACGATCCGGGCCTCCGCCCGCTGCTTGGCCTCGGTCTCGACATCGGCCACCCGCTGGCTCTGCACCTGGGTGATCGTCTGCTCCAACAGGTCCCGGACGATCGACTCGACATCGCGGCCGACGTAGCCGACCTCGGTGAACTTGGTGGCCTCGACCTTGATGAACGGGGAGTGAGTGAGCTGAGCCAGCCGCCTGGCGATCTCGGTCTTGCCCACCCCGGTCGGACCGATCAGCAAGATGTTGCTGGGCATGATGTCCTGGCGCCGCTCGGGGGGAACCTGCATCCTCCGATAGCGATTGCGCAGGGCGATCGCCATCGCCCGCTTGGCGTCCGCTTGGCCCACTATGTAGCGGTCCAGGGAGGACACGATCTCCGCCGGTCTAAGCTCCGGGTCCAACTGGATCCCCCTGTGGCGTGTCGGAGATGGTCTCGACCGAGATCTCACTGTTGGTGTAGATGCAGATCGAGGCGGCGATCTCCAGGGCTTTGCGGGCCACCTCGGCGGCGGGCAGGTCGGTGTGCTCGATGAGCGCGCGAGCCGCAGCGTGAGCATAGGGTCCACCGCTGCCGATGGCGCCGATTCCATCGTCGGGCTCGATCACATCGCCGTCCCCGCTCAGCAGCAGCATCTGGTTGTTACCGGCCACCACCAGCATCGCGTCCAAATGACGCAGGTAGCGGTCGGTCCGCCACTCCTTGCCCAGGGCGACGGCCGCCCGGAGCAGATTCCCCTGGTGCTGGTCGAGATGGCGCTCGAACTTGTCGAACAGGGTGAAGGCATCGGCCACCGAGCCCGCGAACCCGACCACCACCTGGTCGTGATGAATGCGTCGAACCTTCATCGCCTTGTGCTTCATGACCACGTCGCCGACGGTGACCTGGCCATCCCCGGCGACCGCTATTTCGCTCCCCCGTCGCACGGCGAGGATGGTCGTGGCGCGCGGTCCGGCATCGTAATGAGAGGTCACTTGAATTCGATTCTACCCATCGAGGAGCAATCACCCCCCGGTGGAAGGCCCCGGTCCGGCGGCCAAAGCTATGATTCGACGGTGCCTGATCAGGTCGTCGACCCGTCCTGGAACGGGGATGAACGAACCACCCTGACCGGCTTCCTGGAGGATCAGCGGTCCACCCTGGCCTGGAAGTGCCAGGGGCTCAGCGACGCCCAACTCAAGGAGCCGTCAGTACCGCCCTCCAAACTGACTCTGCTGGGGCTGGTCCGGCACATGGCGGAGGTGGAACGGAACTGGTTCCGTCGCCGCTTGTCCAACCAGCCGCTCCCAGGGATCTGGTGCACCGAGTTGAACCCCGACGCTGACTTCGACGATGTGGCCGGGGCCGACGTGGCCGCCTCCTTCGCCGCTTGGGAAGCCGAGTGCCGGGAGGCGCGCACCATCCTGCGGCGACTGGACTCGCTCGAAGTCACCTTCATCACCCGGCGCCACGAGGAGATGTCCGCCCGGTGCATGGTCAACCACATGATCGAGGAGTATTCGCGCCACAACGGCCACGCCGACCTGCTGCGCGAGCGGATCGACGGCAAGACCGGAGACTTTCCCCCGCCTGAGGAGCAGCTTCCTCCGCCGGGCCTGACCTAGCTCCCGACCGGCTGTTTGGTCCGGACCTTGGCCGACGCCGGACCCCGGCGGCCGCGGCCCGCCGGAGCCGAACCAGAACCATCCTTGGGCGGGCGGTACTTGCACCCGGGATATCCGGAGCAGGAGACGAAGGGT
Source organism: Candidatus Micrarchaeaceae archaeon (assembly GCA_035531715.1). Taxonomy (GTDB): domain Bacteria; phylum Chloroflexota; class Dormibacteria; order Aeolococcales; family Bog-877; genus Bog-877. The sequence continues at coordinate 37,860 of DATKSI010000013.1, read as the reverse complement.
CCGAATCGACCCTTGCGCTGCACCAGCGGCTTACCGCAAAGAGGACACATCTCGCCGGTCGGCTCGGCCACCGCCGCGGGCCGGCTCCCGCCCGCCGCCCCAGCCTCCGTGCGAATGAAACGGCAACCGGGATACCCGGAGCAGCCGATGAACGGTCCCCGGCGCCCAGTGCGTTTGACCAGGGGCTTGGCGCAAAGCGGACAGAGCTCCCCGATCTCTTCCGCCGGAGTGCGCTCCTCCTTACCCTCGATGAAGTCGCACTCCGGGTAACGACTGCATCCGACGAAGTCCCCGAATCGGCCGCTGCGCATGACCAGGTCCGCCCCGCACTTGGGACAGGCGCTGCCCGTGGGCTCGGCTTTGATCTTGACCCGAGGCATGCTCTCCTGGGCATCCTCGAGCACCTTGGAGAAGGGTTCGTACCAGCCGCTGACCACCGGCACCCAGGGGCTCTCGCCGGCCTCGATGGAGTCCAGCTTCAGCTCCAGGGCAGCGGTGAACCCCAGGTCGACCACCGAAGGGAACTGGGTGGTCAGGGCCTCGTTCACGGCCAGCCCCAGCGGGGTCGGATGGAGGCGGCGCTCCTGCTGGACCACGTAGCGGCGGGTCTGGATCAGCTCGGTCATGCTGGCGTAGGTGCTGGGCCGGCCGATGCCCCGCTCCTCCAGCTCCTTGACCAAGGTGGCCTCGCTGTAGCGGGGCGGCGGCTGGCTGAAGTGCTGCTCGGGGATTAGCTCCTGGAGCCGGACCACCTGTTCGGGGTGGAGCTCGGGCAGCAGCTCGTCCTCGCGGCTCTCGGACCCGGCTACCCGCAGATAGCCATCGAACACCAGCTGGCTACCGGTCGCTCGGAAGCGATGCTCCCCGGCCATGATCTCGGCCCGGGTGGAGTCGAACTCGGCTGGACTCATCTGGCTCGCCAGGAATCGCCGCCAGACCAGCTGGTACAGCTTGGCCTGGTCGGCCGAGAGGTATTTCTGGATCTGCTCAGGATCTCGCTCTACCGAGGTGGGACGGACTGCCTCGTGGGCATCCTGGCTGGCCACCGCCGCCTTGGGACCCCGCCGCTGCGCCCCAGCCCGGCCGAGGTACTGGGCGCCGAAGGTGTTCTCCAAGTAGGTCTGGGCCCCGGCGACCGCCGACTCGCTCACCCGGACCGAGTCGGTCCTCATATAGGTGATCAGCCCGGCCGGTCCGGCACTCCCCAGTTCGACCCCCTCATAGAGCTGCTGAGCGATCCGCATGGTCTTGGTGGGGCTGAAGCGCAGCTGCGATGAGGCGTCTTGCTGGAGGGTGCTGGTGATGTAGGGCTGGGGGGGATTCCGCTTGACCCGGCGACGCTCCACCGAAGCCACCTGAAATTCCGCCTCCCCGACCTCGGCCATGACCCGGCGGGCGCTGGCCTCGTTGGCTAGCCCGGAGGGCTCGCCCTCCTCACTCTGGGACTTCCGGCGCTTTCCCTTGGGCTCCAGTCCCACCCCTTGGTAGCGGGCTCGGAACGGGTCACCGGACGCGGGGAGCAGCACGGCCTCGAGGGTCCAGCTCTCGACCGCCCGGAACGCCTCGATCTCATTCTCTCGGTCGCACACCAGCCGCAGCGCCACCGACTGGACGCGGCCGGCGGAGAGCCCCTTGCGGATCTTCCGCCAGAGCAAGGGGCTCAGCTTGTATCCCAGCAGACGGTCGATCACCCGCCGCGCCTGCTGCGCGTCCACCAACTGTTGATTGATCGGCTGCGGCCGCTCCAGCGCGGCCTCCACCGCCTGCTTGGTGATCTCGTGGAAGACGATCCGCTCCGGTTCCACCAGCCCGAGCTGATGGGCGATATGCCAGGCGATGGCCTCGCCCTCGCGATCCGGGTCGGCCGCCAGCAGCACCCGCTTGGACTTGCGGGCTGCGGCCTTCAGCTCCTTCAGCTGACCTTCCTTCCCCTTGATCACGATGTAGTCGGGCTCGAACCCGTGCTCGACGTCGATCCCCAATTTGGAGCGGGGCAGGTCGACCACGTGACCCATGGAGGCCCTGACGTCGTAGTCGCTGCCGAGGAACTTGCTCAGAGTGCGCGCCTTGCTCGGGGACTCGACGATGATCAGGTTCGAAGCGGGCATCAGCTGGGGCATTCCCTCAATTGGGCGAGTGGGGCGAGTCGGGATTCTAACAACAGGTTCCCCGGACCACCCCACTTCCACACCTCGGACCGCTTTCGGCGGGTGGCTAAACTGACCCGAGCCAGCCATCCGAAGGGGGAAGCCACCAGTCGTGGCCACCGAGCTCTCCGACAAATACGAATCGGTCGAGATTGTCGAACGCCGCGACTACGGACCCGACCTTTGGTCCATCCGCGTCCGCCACGATCTCGTCTTCGACTTTCGGGCGGGCCAGTACGCCACCCTGGGAGTCGAGGTGGCCGGCAGGCCGCTCGAGCGTCCCTACTCGATTGTCTCCTCGCCGGAGGAGAGAGAGCTGGAGTTCTTCATCGAACTGATCCCCGACGGGGCTCTCACCCCTTACCTGCACCCGCTCCAGGTCGGCGACCGGATGCTCATGCGCAAGCGCCCCAAGGGTCTGTTCCTGAAGGGCGGTCTGGACCCGGAGCGAACCCACCTTTTTCTGGCCACGGTCACCGGCATCGCCCCCTTCGCCAGCATCCTGCGGCTGTTGCGCGGCCAGCTCCAGCGGGGCGAGGCCGTGCCGCCCAAGATCATTCTGGTGCAGGGGGCGAGCTTCTCGCACGAATTCGGCTATGCCCAGGAGATGGCTCAGATCGAGGCTGAGTTTCCCGACTTCGAATACGTCCCCACGGTCAGCCGACCGTGGGGCGACCCCGGCTGGGAGGGAGAGATCGGTCGGGCTGAGGATGTGCTGCGCAAGCATGCCGATCGCACCGGTATCCGACCGGGTAAGGGGATGGTCTACCTCTGCGGCCATCCCGGGATGATCTCGACCGGGCGAGCGGTGATGCTCCGGGCGGGGCTACGCGAGGTGGAGATCCTGGAAGAGCAGTACTGGCCGGAGGGAAAGGCCCCAACCTCAGCCTCGGAGTAGTTTCCGGGGCAGCTCAGCTGGCGGTCTGGAGGAGCAGGGCGTCCAGCTTGGCCCGGAGAACCGCTTTGGGCTGGTAGCCGACCAAGGTCCCGACCGGCTGGCCTCCCCGGAAGACCATCAGGGTGGGAATGCTCATCACCTGGTAGCTGCCGGAGACGGTTGGGCAGGCGTCGGTGTCTACCTTGGTGACCTTGAGCCTCCCTTGGTACTCCGCGGCCAACTCCGCGACGATCGGGGCGACCATCCGGCACGGCGGACACCACTCGGCCCAGAAATCAACCAGCACCGGAAGCTCCGCCTCCAGCACCTCTTGCTGGAAGCTGCTGTCCGTGACCGCCAGTGGCGTGGCCATGAAGAACCTCCTTGCCGGACTGGGTCCGGTCGTCTACCCCGAAAGTACCGCCTCCCGAATTGTACCTCTTTTGTCAGGTATCCTTGACTAATGAGCTACCGCCCGGCTACCTCGGCGGCCGCCGCCGCGGCGGCGGTGGTAATGCAGGCGATCGATCGCCTGCCCACCCCGGACCGACTCCTCGCACTCCGCTCGGTGGCGGTGCTGCTGGGGTCGAAGAGGGCAGCCACCGTGGTCGCCGCCCGGGCCGAGGGCTTCAGCTGGGCCGAGATCGCGGACCGGCTGGGCATGTCGCGGCAGTCGGTCTGGGAACGCTATGGGAACGAGGGCGGCGAAGTTCCGACCTCTGCCCGTGGGCGCCGGCCTCGAGACCGAGTCGGCCAGGCCACGTTCTCCAGCTGTGCTGCCTACAAGGCCGTCAGCAGCCGTCCCCGACCGATCCCCGCTCCGCCTCAACCCGATCGCTGATTCGCCTGTAGCGGCCGCAATCAGTGCTTGAGCTTGGCTCCAATGGTCGGCGAGATCTGCATCGCCAGATTGCGCATCGACTTCACCCAGCGGTTGGTGGGATGCTTCCAGGCCAGCGGCTCGCCCCCGCTCATCGACCTGATCCCGTCGATGCCACCGTGGGACAGGGTCAACACCGGCTGCTGCAGAACCCTGGTCGCCCGGTCCACGTCCACCTGGTGGTAGGGCAGAACACAGTTGAGGATCACCGAGATCCGGTCGCGAGGGATCTCCAGCTGGTCGCAGATGCGCAGCCAGCCCCGCAGCCCCACCACGCCCGGGTTATCCGGGGTTCCCACCAGGATCATGTGATCGGCGGACTCCAGCAGATCGATCCCCCCGTTGTCCAGCCTCCCGCCCTGGTCTACCACCACCAGATCGGCGAGTCGGGTCAACCGGAAGATCAGCGCTCCCACCGCCGCCGGAGCGACGGAGTCGGATAGCTCCGGTCGGCCCGGCGCCGGGAGGACCGCCACACCGCTGGGGTGGCGGGTCAAGCGATCGAGGATGTCCTCCTCCACGGGCAGTTCCGCGAACTCGACCCAGGTCGGAGTCTGGGGCGGCAGGTTGAAAGCCATCAGGGCGCTGCCGAAACGGGGGACGTTGTCGACCAAGGCCACCCGCAGGGTCTCGGCCGCGATCACCGCCAGGTTGGCGGAGATGGTGGTGCGGCCGACGCCGCCCCGGGGGCCGCAGACGACCCAGAGCTCGCCCGCACCTTTGCGGGAGTTCGGGTGATCGGCCTCGACCGCCTCCGGGGTCGCCAGCTCGGCCTCCAAAAGTGCGCGCAGCGTTTCGGCCACCGTCTGGGTCGAGCTGCCGCGGCTCAGCACCACCGTCGCGCCTGCCTCCGTCGCCGCAGTCACGATCGGTGCCGACTGGTCGGCCACCACCAGCACCACCGGGATCGAGGCGTGGCCCGTACTCGAGCGGATCTGCTGGAGCAAGGGGACCAGGTCGGCATCGTCGCCCGTGACGTCGATCAGGGCAGCCTGCGCGGGCGACTCGGCGAGAGCCGCCGCCGCCGCCCCGGTAGACTCGAAGGCGACCATCGTCAGTCCGCGCTTGTCCAGCGCCTTGGCGATCGAGTCGGAGCGCTGGGCCTGTCGCGAGACCACCAGCACCCGTTTTAGTTGATCTGTCACGCAGTTCAGTTTAGGCGTTGCGGGTAGTGGGCAACTCCGCCAGTTCAGTCAGCCTTCGCCCGGCTCCTTGACAGGCGCCGGCGGGGAGCCTTCTTGGCCGTCTCCGCAACCTCCGCCTCAGCCGGCGCCGAGGCCGGCGCCGAGGCCGGCTCCGGGGCGACTGCGCCTTTGCCTACCGGCTCCCGCCGCTCCCGGATCTTGGCCCGCTTGCCCACCTTGTCGCGCAGGTAATAAAGCTTGGCCCGCCGAACCCGGCCGTGCCGGACCACCTCGATCTGAGCCAGCCGCGGTGAGTGAACGGGAAAGGTTCGCTCCACCCCTACTCCGTGGGCGGTTCGTCTTACCGTGACCGACCGCTGGGACCCACCATTGTTCAGCGCGATGATCAGTCCCTCGAAGATCTGGATTCGCTCTCGCGTCCCCTCCACGACCTTGACGTGGACCCGAACCGTGTCGCCGGGGCTCAGCTGCGGGACGTCATCCCGGAGCTGCTCCTCTTCCAGCAGGTCAATGATGTTCATTCAGCACCTCCCAAGGGGACGCCGGCCACCGCCGGACCCGGACCCCGTTTAACTTTTTCTGGTATTTCGACCTCCGAGCGCGTGCGCTCGGCGATCTCCAACAGGTCCGGGCGCAGCCGCTGAGCCCGCTCCCGCGCCGCGTCGGCGCGCCAACTGGCGATCTTCGCGTGATCACCGCTGCGCAGCACCTCCGGCACCGCCATCCCTTCAAACACCGCCGGCCGAGTGTAGTGGGGGTACTCGGGCAGACCCTCGCTGAAGCTCTCGTCCAGCGCCGACTCCGGGTCGCCCAGGGTGCCGGGCACCCGCCGCGCGACCGCGTCGATCAACATCATGGCCGGCAGTTCGCCCCCGCTGACCACGAAGTCGCCGACCGAGATCTCGTCCAGCTGAAGCCCCGAGCGGACCCGCTCGTCCACCCCCTCGTAGCGACCACAGACCAGGATCAGCCGGGGTTCCCGCGCCAGCTCCTCGACCAGATTCGCGGTCAGCCGGCGCCCATGCGCGGAGAGGAGAACCCCTCTCGGCGGAGGCACCCCGGCCGCCTCCCGAATCAGCCGGATGGCCTGGAAAAGCGGCTCCGGGCGGAGCACCATCCCGGGACCCCCACCGTAGGGGGTGTCGTCCACCTGTCGGTGCACCCCCAGCCCCCACCGGCGCAGGTCATGCGCGTCGATCTCGATCAGGCGCTGCTCCAGGGCGCGACCAACTACCCCAGCCGCCAGCGGCCCGGGGAAGAGGTCGGGGAAGAGGGTGATCACGTCAAACCGCATCGACCCAGTCCTCCAGATAGCGATCGGCGACGGTCATCCGGCCCAGCTCAAGATCGATTTCGAGGACGGCCTCTTTCACCGCGGGCACCCGGAGCTCCTGGGTGGTGGTCCGGACCACGTAGACGTCATGAGCCGGATAGGCCTCAACATCCGCCAGCTCCCCGTGGTCGCGGCCGGCCTGGTCCGCGACTCTCAAGCCGACCAACTGGAAGTGAAAGAACTCCCCCTCCGGCAGTGGCCGCAGCCCCGCCGCCGCCACCTCCAGGTAGGCGCCGCTCAGCCGCGCGGCGGCGTCTCGATCGGCGATCCCGGCGAAGCGGCAGATCAGATGGCTGCCATCGCCCCGGACCGACTGGAGCACCAGTTCGCCCTTCGGAGTGCGCAGCGCCATTCCCGGCGCCAGCCGGTCCCGATCACCGCCCAGCAGCTCTGCCGACAGCTCCCCGGACACGCCATGGGGCCGCAGCACCCGGGCCACCCGAACCCAGTCCGGTTGGTCGCTCAATCAAGCACCTCGATGTATACCCGGTCGCGCGAGCGCAGTGAGGCAGCTCGGACCACCATCCGCACCGCTTCGATGTGGCGACCTCCGCGCCCGATCAGCTTGCCCAGGTCATCCGGTGCCGTCCTGATCCGCACCGTCACCCGCTGGGCCTCCTGCTCCACGGCCACCTCTACCGCATCGGGCTGGCTGACCATCTGCTGGACCATGAAGCGCACCAGCTCGCCGTAATCCGGCATCGCCTCATCCCTCGCTGGCGCTGTCGGTGGCGGCCGGCTCCGCTTCTTCGGCCGAAGGCTCGGCCTCGGCCCCAGCTTCAGCGCCCCCTTGGTCCGACTCAGCTTCCGCGTCGGCCTCCCCGGCTGGGCCCACCTGATCGGCCCCACCATCCGCGTCTGAGCTCTCCCCCGAGTCGGACGACTCCGCCTCCACTGCCTCTGAGCTCTCCGCAACCGCCGGAGATTCGTCCGCCGCAAGCTCCACCGCCGGCTCAACCCGCGCCGCGACCGGCGCTGGGGCCGCCGGCCCCCGACCCGGAGCGACCGCTCGTTTCGGACCGGTCTTGGTGCGCACCGGATGGGCCGTCGCCGGCAGGGTTCCCTCCCGCTCGAGGAGCTCGCGCACGGCATCCGAGGGGCGGGCGCCGGTAGCCATCCAGTGGCGGATCCGCTCCTTGTCCACCTGAAAAACCTTGGGATTTTTGAGGGGATCGTAGTACCCCACGGACTCGATGAAGCGACCGTCGCGCGGCGATCGCGCATCGGCCACCACCACCCGGTAAAAGGGCCGCTTCTTGGCGCCCATGCGCTTGAGTCGAATCTTCACTGCCACTGATAATCCCCTTGATATATGGTGAAACCGTCAACTTTCGGGCCGGCTCCCGCCTTCTTCACCGGCGTCGCCGCGCGAGCGCTCCCGACGTCCCTTTGAGGAGCTCGGCGGTCAGCCGACGCTTACCCCCCAATCCGGAAAAGCCGCGCATCATCTCCTGCATCTGTTCGAAGCTCTTGATCAGTCGAGATACCTCCGCCGGGGTCGTCCCGCTGCCGGCCGCAATCCGGCGGCGGCGGGAGGCATCGATGGTCGAGGGTCGATGGCGCTCCCGGGGGGTCATCGAGAGCACGATCGCCTCGATGCGCCCCAACTGGGCCTCGTCCGGGAGGTTGCCCCCCTGTTGCTTCATCAGTTCGCGGCCGCCGGGCATCATCCCCAGGATCGAGTCCAGCGGGCCTAGCCGTCGGAGTTGGCGCATCTGGACGATGAAGTCATCCAGGCTGAGCCGGCCCTCCCGGATCTTCTCCTCGACTCGCTGAGCCTCCTCGGTGGTCATCTCCTGGCTGGCTCGCTCGACCAGGGTGAGGACGTCACCCATGCCCAGAATCCGACGCGCCATCCGCTCCGGGTGAAACGGCTCCAAGTCCCGGGCCCGTTCGCCGACTCCGCAGTACCAGACCTGGAGCCCGATCGCGGCGCGCATGGAGAGGGCGGCGCCGCCGCGAGCGTCGCCGTCGAGCTTGGTCAGGACCACCCCGTCGACGCCCACCCCCTCCTTGAAGGCCCCCGCCACCCGGACCGCCTCCTGGCCGGTCATGGCATCCACCACCAGCAGGCCGTGATGAAAAGTGGTGGCCTGGCGAACCGCCCTCAGCTCCTCCATCAGCGGCTGGTCGAGCTGGAGCCGGCCCGCCGTGTCGACGATGACCACATCGGCTCCCCGCCGCCGGGCCTCCGCGACCGCCCGGTTGACGCCCTGGGCCAGTCCGTGGTCCGGGCTCGCCACCAGCACGTCGAGCTGCTGCTCCCGGGCCAGCTGCTGCAGCTGCTCGACCGCGGCCGCGCGCTGGAGGTCAGCGGCCACCAGCGTCGGTCGATGTCCGTCCTGGCGGATCAGCCGCGCCAGCTTGGCCGCCGTAGTGGTCTTGCCCGATCCCTGCAGCCCCATCAAGAGCACGGTGGTGGGGGGCTCGGGCTGGTAGGTGATCCGGGCATCCTCGCCGCCCAGCAGCGCCACCATCTCCTCGAAGACGACCTTGATCACCTGCTGCCCCGGGGTGAGGCTCTCCAGCACCTCACGGCCCACCGCCCGCTCCCTGATCCGGTCGACGAACTCCCGGGCGACCTTGTAATTGACATCCGCCTCCAGCAGGGCCAGCCGCACCTCGCGCAGGCCGGCGTCGACGTCGGCAGCCGTCAGCTTGCCCTTGTCGGTGAAGCGCTTGAAGGCGACTCCCAGCTTGTCGGTGAGGGTGTCGAACATCTAGCCGGAGACCCGCACCGCCGCTCCGGCTCGCGCCTGCCGCTCCAACCGGCTCACCCGCTGCCGCAGGCGGGCTACCTCGAGGTCGGCGGCCTCCAGCCGCCGGCAGGCGCCCACCTGCGCCTCCATCGATTCCATCCGTTGGAGCCCTCGGCGTACCAGGTCATGGGCGGCGGCTCGGGAGGTTCCCAGAGCCCGTGCCAGTTCACTCAGCGACCAGTCCTCCTCCAGATGGAGCCGGAGCGCCTCCTGCTGGCGCTGGGTCAGCACCGCTCGGTACACATCCAGGAGCCGAACCCGGGCCAGTCGATCAAGGGCGGTAAGTGTCAAGGACAAAGCCTTGACACCCTACACCGCCGGGAGGCCTGGTCTCAAATGGGATCGAGCCGGATCACCCCTCCCCTTCCCGCCCCGAAGCTCCTCCCTCCTCCAGCAGCGCATCGAGGAAGGCGGAGGGAGAGAAGTCGGCGAGGTCGTCCAGACCCTCGCCCACCCCGACCAGCTTGACCGGAACCGAGAGTTCGCTCTCCACCTGGAATACGTACCCTCCGCGGGCGCTGCCGTCGAGCTTGGTCAGCACCAGTCCGGTGGCCCCGACCGCCGAGACGAAGGCTCGGGCCTGGGCCAGCGCGTTGGCCCCCACATGGGCGTCCAGGACCAGCAGCGTCTCGACGGGCTGACCCGGCTGCTGGGCGCCGATCACCCGGCGAATCTTGCTCAGCTCCTGCATCAAGTTGTGCTGAGTGTGCAGTCTCCCGGCAGTGTCCACCAGGACCACGTCCCGACCCCGGGCCTGGGCCGCCACCAGGGCGTCGAAGACGACCGCCGCCGGGTCCGACCCCAGCTGGTGGGCCACCAACTCGGTGCCCGATCTCGCCGCCAGGGTGCGCAGCTGCTCGATGGCGGCGGCCCGAAACGTGTCGCCGGCGGCGATCAGGGGGGTCAGTCCCTGCCCCTGGAGACGGGCCGCCAGCTTGGCTACCGTGGTCGTCTTGCCGGAGCCATTCACCCCGGCGACCAGCCAGATCGCTGGCTCGCCCGCCAGCGAAAGTTCCCGATCCGGTCCTGCCAGCCGCGCCGCCATCTCCTCCCGCAGAGCGGCGAGCAGCTCTTCCCCTTCGCGCAGCTTCTGGCGGGAGGCGCGTTCGCGGAGCCCAGAGACCAACTCCTCGGCGATCCGAACTCCGCAGTCAGCGGCCAGCAGGAGCTCGAATATCTCCTCGTAGAGCTCCTCCCCGGCGCCGCGTCCCAGACTGATCCGGCTGCGCAGCTGCTGGCCCAGCCCACTTCCGACCTTGTCCAGCCGGCCGGGGATTCTTCTCCACCAGCGTCCCCGGCGGGGTGTTTCCACCTCAGCCACTGGAGGCCACCGGCTCCCACGCCGGCTCTTCCTCGGCTTCCACAGTTTGCCCGTCGGAGGTCAGGCGGACCGAGAGGATGCGGCTTGATCCACCACCGTCCTGGGTTACTCCGTAGAGCATGGAGGCGCGGGACATGGTGGTCAGGCTGTGGGTCACCACCAGGAACTGGCTGCTCTCAGCGCGCCGCTGCAGCAGCTCAGCGAAGTGGGTGATGTTGGCCTCATCCAGGGCGGCGTCGACTTCGTCAAAGACATAGAACGGGCTTGGCGAGACCTTCTGCATCGCCAGCACCAAAGCCAGCGCCGTCAGGGCTCGCTCCCCACCCGAGAGCAGAGGCATGGAGAGCACCCGCTTGCCCGGGGGTTGAACCTTCATCTCCACTCCGCCCGGGGCGCCGGGCTCACCAGGGATCGAGATGAGGGTCGCCTTCCCTCCCCCGAAGAGCTCCACCCAAACCGATTCGAACTCGCGAGTCACCTCGAGCAGCGTCCGCCGGAAGCGCACCCCGCTTGCCAACTGCAGCTCGGAGAGCACCTGATCCAGGTCCGACCGCGCCTGCAGGCAGTCTTCGTGGGCGGCTCGGAGCCCCTCGGTGCGCTCCAAGATCTCGGTCAACTGGCGGGGCGCCAGCTCGTTGACCGGCCCGAGGGCGCTCAGCCGGCGTTCGTTCCGAGTGATCTCGGCCGCCGTCTTGGCAGGATCCTCCGGGCTCGCCGTGGCTTCGGAGCCCGGCCTGACCTCCAGGTATTCCGCGACCTCCGCCCGCAGCCTTTCGACCTGATGGTGCTGCGCGGCGAGATCGCGCCGCCACGCCTCCGCCTGAGCTGCGGCCGAATGGACGGCCGCCTCCAGCTCCGCCCGCTGGCGCTCGAGCTCGCCCAACCCTGCCAACGGATCGGGGGCGTTCGCCAGAGCTGCCGCTCGCTCCTGGACGGAGAGCTCGAATTGGGCCTGGGCCGCCAGCGCTTGCTGGCGGGCCAGCTGAAGCTGTTGCAGGGCTTGGAGGGCATTACGTTCGGCGAGCTGGATGCGCTCCTGGGCGCTGCCGGCTCGGGCCAGCAGTTGGTCTCGCCGTCTGGTCAGCTCCTCCTGGCGCCGGGCCCAGCTACGCGCTTCCGCCTCCGCCCCGCCGACCGCCAGCTGCAGCTCCTCCAGCCGTCGCCCGGACTCCTGGATCTGCACCTCAACGCCGGCCACGGCCACCCGACAGCCCTCCAGCTCCGAGTTCGCCGTGGTCCGTTCGCGGTCCTCGATGGCCAGCTCCGCCTCGAGCGCGGTCAGGGCGGCCCGGTCCGCGGCGCTTTGCCGGTCGCGGCTGGCCAACTCCCGCTCCAGGCCGGTGCTCGTCAGCTCCGCGCGCGCCGCCTGGGCGTGCAGGCGCTCCACCTCCGTCTGCCGGGCGCCGGCCGCGGCCCGGGCGCTGGTGGCCTGCTGGCGAATTCGATCGACCAGCTCCCGCTGCTGGCGGTGCGACTCCCGAGCCCGCTCCAGAGCGTCCTTGGCCCGGGTCAGCTCGCCCCGTTGGCGCTGCACCGTGCGCTCGGCCTCCCCCAGCTGCTCCACCAGCCGGAGATCACCCTGGCCGCCGGCCGGGGTGATCTCCAGCCCGGTTCCGAGCACGGTGCCGTCGGCGAGCACCGCCCGGCCGTCGGGGAGACGAGCGAGCCATCTCTCGGCCGCCTCCCGGCTCTCGGCCAGGCACACCTGTCGGGACAACCTAGCCACCACCCCGAGGGTGGCCGGGTCGCCCACCAGGGCGCTCGCCAGCGGTCGGCAACCCTCCAGAGGAGGGGCCAAGAGCGGTTCTTCCCCAACCGGCCAGCAGACGACCTCCGCCACCGCCCCGGCCAGCCCCAGTCCCTGGCGAGCCGCCGCCTCGTCCCCGACGAGCGCTCGGAGAAGGATGCCCAGGCCGGCCTCAACGGCCGAGGCATCGGCCGCCTGGGCGGACCGGACCCCGTCGGCAAGCCGGCGGAGCCGCACGCCCCGGGTGGCCGCCGCAGCCGCGATCGGGGCGTCCTTGGTGGTGGCCTCCAGCGCCGCCACCTGGGCTCCGAGCCGGACCTCCGCCTCCCGCAGCGAGACGGTCGTCCGGGACAGCGCTTCTTCAGCGCGCTGGACCAGCTCCACCCGCACCGCCTCCGCCTTCTGAGCTCGATCCAGGCTGGAGGTCTCCTGGACGGCGGTTTCGCGAAGCTCGCGCGCCTCATCCATGACTGCTTGGAGCTCGGTTGCGGTGGCAGCTCGCCCCGCCTCCGCCTCGGTGATGGCCGCGCGGGCCTGCTGGCGCCACGACTCCGCCCCGGCCAGGCTGGCCTCCAGCTCGGCCCGCCGGCGGAGGGCGACGGCCACTCTGCGTTGAGCTTCCTCGGCACGCTTTTGGGCCGTGACCAATTCGGCCTGCCGCTGGGCCCTCATCTGGCGGAGGTCGGCGAGCTCCGCCTCAAGGGCCGTGATCGGCTCCCGCAGCCGCCTCAGCTCGGCCGGGCCGCCCGGCTGGTCCAGGGTGGGAGTCGGCAGTGAACCTAGATCCTCTCGCGCCTCGCCCAGAGCCTGGGCCGCCGCGGAGCGAGACTCCGCCGCCTGCACCGCCCGCTCCCGCCACCGTTCGACTTGCGCCTCCGCCTGCTGGGCGGCTAGCGCCAGCGCCCCGGCGCGGCGCTCGGACTCCAGCCGGCCCGCCTCGATCGCCTGCAGCCGCTCCCGCTCCGCCAGGTAGGTGACCTGGAACTGCTGGGCTCGTTCGCGCAGCTGGGCCACCCGCCGCTCACCCGCCTGGTGCTGGCGTTCCAGCTTGTGCAGCTCTGCCAGAGCCGCCAACCAGGCGCCCCGTTCCAGGCTGCCCCGGAGCTCGCTTAGTCGGGCCCTGATCTTGGCGGCCTCTGCCGCCGTGGCTGCCTCCTCCCGCAGCGATTCGATGCGCGGCAGGAGCTCGGCGAGTCGGCCCACCGAGCCCTCCAGCCACTCAGTCAGGGAGCGCAGCCGGCCGGCCGAGTCCTCGATCAGCGCCTGGGCGCCGCGCACCCCCGCCGCCTCTTCGACCAGGTGCCGCCGTTGGGCCGGCGAGGCCCGAATGATCGATTCGATATCGTTTTGCGCGATCACCGCGTAGCCGGCTTGGGCGAGCCCGGTGGCGTCGAGCAGGCGACCGAGGTCACGCAAGCGAACCCGGTGGCCGTTGCGACGGAACTCACTCGTGCCATCCCGAAAGACGCGTCGACTGATGGCCACCTCGACGTCCTCGACCGGCAGACGGCCATCCTCGTTGTCGAAAACCAAGGTCACCTCGGCCATCCCCACCGGGGCACGGGTGGCTCCGCCGGCGAAGATCACCTGGTCCAGCCGCTGCCCCCGCAGCTCGCGGGCGCTGGTTTCCCCGAGCACCAGCCGGATCGCATCGACCAGATTGGACTTGCCACTCCCGTTGGGCCCCACGATGGCGGTGATCCCGGGGCCTAGCTCCAGCTCGGCCCGACCCGAGAAGCTCTTGAAGCCCTGGAGCTGCAGGCGGCTGACCCTCATGCGGTGGGGGTCGCCGGTCTCCCTGACCGCCGTCGGCCGCCCCGGTGGCCCCGGTGGGTGCGCTTGCGCGGACCCGACTCCGCCGGCTCGTCAGGGTTGGAATTGGGCCTCTCTTCCGGGGCCACCCGGTCCGGCTCGGGCGCGACCTCCAGCACCCGCCCCAGCTCGGCCTCAGCCGTCCTCGAGGGAGGATCTCCGGACTCAGCCGACCCGGCGCGGGAGCGGCGGCGGCGGCGGGCGGGCGCGGGATTGGCATTGCTGGCGACCGGGCCGGTGAGTTCGGTGTCCGGGGGCGGAGCTGCCGCACCGGAGGAGGACGCGTCGGCGCCGGTGACGGTGGCAGCTGGCGGCTCGGCCGCCGCGGTCGCGCTGCCACTTCGGGAGCGGCGGCGGCGGCGGCGAACCGGGGCCTGGTCGGGGTCGGCCGCGCCCGGCTCATGGAGGTTCGAGGGCGGCGGCGGAGCGGCCTCCTCCCGTACCGGCTCGAGGGTCGCGCCCGCACCGGCGCCGAGCGCCGGCGCGGAGGCTGCGTCCGGCGTACTCCGGCCCCCCGAGCGGCGGCGGCGCCGACGAGCCGGAGCGGAGGTCACGGCGCTGGTTGGCGGCTCGACCCCTCCGCTCAGGACGACTGCTTGCGCCGGACTCTCGGCGACGATCACCGGGCGGAGCTCGGCCCCCACCGGCTCCAGGAGTGGGGCCGCCAGCGGGGCTGCCGCACGGGAGCCACGTCGGCGCTTCTTCGAGATGGGCGCCACCAGCCCGTCGATCGCCGCCCGCGCCGCCCCCTGCTCCGCCGCCTGCTTGGTACTTCCCCGGCCCTCGCCCAGGGTCGGCCCACCCTCGACTGAGACTTGGGAGAGGTACTGCCGGGGTCGGGCGTTGCCGTCAGGCAGGGTCCGGTAGATCGGTGGCAGCCCGTACCGCTCCTGGGCCAGCGCCTGCAGCCTCCCTTTGAAGTTGGGGTCGGTCCAGGAGCTGAGGTCCCCGATCCGGGAGAGGAAGATCTTGCCGGCCTTCCGGTAGCCCTGGTCCAGAAAGGTCGCGCCGATGATCGCCTCAAAGGCGTTGGCGTGCAACGAGGTCAGGCGGCGAGCCCCGGACTTGGTCGCCCCGCGACCCAACCGGAGCGCCTCCCCGAGCCGCAGCTGCTCGCCGATCCCGGCCAGGGCGACCGTGCTCACCAGCGACGATCGCATCTGGGTCAGCTGGCCCTCGTCGTAATTCGGGAAGCGATTGAAGAGGTACTCCGCGGCCACCAGCTCCAGCACCGCGTCGCCGAGGTACTCCAGCCGCTCGTTGTCGCGGCCCAGGGCCCCCCGCTCGTTGATCCACGAGGTGTGGGTCATGGCCTCGAGCAGCCATTCGCGACGCTTGAATTTGATGTCCAGGCGCGCCTCCAGCTCCTCGAGTCGGCGCTCGGCCTCCCGATCCTGCTCGGCTTGCTCCGCCGGATCAGGCTGGGAGCGGCGGCGCCGGGCCGCCGGTCGGGCTGCCGGACTGTCGGCTAGCTGCTCAGGTCCAGATGATCCTTGATGTAGTCCCAGGCCTGGCCCACCGTCTGGATCTTCTCCGCGTCCTCGTCCGGGATCTCCATCCCGTAGGCCTCCTCGAAGGCCATGATCAGCTCCACCAGATCCAGCGAGTCGGCGTTCAGATCCTCCACGAAGTTGGCTTCCGGCGTCACCTGCTCCACCTCGACGCCCAGCTGTTCCACCACTATCGCCTTGAACCCTTCCCAGCTCGTGTCTGCCATCTCTTCCCCTAGGTGAACGACCTGCGGTCGTCTGCGCTTGCTGATGTTCCGGAACCGACCCCGTCGCTACCTGTGTCGTCGCCGGTGGAGTACCGAACCCGGGTCGATCCGGCGTACCCGGAACCGGTGCGCTCCCGCCACCGGCGCCCGCGCCACTGAGGCGCTCACCGGGCAATACGGTAAAGCTTGCAGAGCCGCCACCGCTATCGGGCACCGGAGCCGGCTTCTCGGAGATGGGGCCGGTGGGGCTGGCGGCGGCCTTAGCGCCGGTCAGGCGGCGGACAAACGATTTCACAGCCCGACTGCCGAGAAGGGCGGCGGGGCCGCTGCAGGGTTGATTTGCCGGGGCAAGCTGGGGGCCATTGTAAGCCGGGGCCGAGAAGGCTAGCCGCTGCCCCCTAGCCCCGAGCGGTCGGCGGCCGCGAGGGTTGCCGCGAGGGCTCGCTCAGCGCTCGCTGGGGAATCCACCGAGACGGTCTCGGCCGCCGGCAGAATCCGCCGGACCAGACCCGCCAGGGTGACCCCCGGACCGCACTCCCAGAAGGTCCCTGCCCCCGCCTCGGTCAGCGCTCGGACCGAGTCGACCCAGCGCACCGGGCCGGTCAGCTGGGACTCCAGTCCCCGGCGGACCTCGGCCGCGGTGTGGGAGATGCTCCCAGCGACCCCGGAGGCAACCGGAAAGCGAGGCTCCTGGAACTCGACCTGATCCAGCAGTCGGGCAAAGGCCACCGCCGCCGGACCCATCAGCGGAGAGTGAAAGGCTCCGCCGACATTGAGGGGTAACACCCGCTTGGCTCCGGCCGCCTTGGCCAGCTCGGCGAGCCGCTCCACGCCCGCCCGAGTGCCGGAGACCACCACCTGGCCCGGGGCGTTGTCGTTGGCCACCACGCACTGTTCGCCGCCCGCCGCAGCCTGATGGCAGAGCCCCTCCAACTGCGCCAGCTCCAACCCCAGCACGGCGGCCATCGTCCCTGCCGGAGCGCTGGCCATCAACCGACCCCGCTCGATGACCAGCCGCATCCCGTCCTGAGCGGTAATCGATCCGGCGGCCACCACGGCGCAGTACTCGCCCAGGCTGTGCCCCGCTGCGGCCACCGGCCGCAGCCCGCCTTCGAGCAGGAGCTGGGCCAGCGCTACCCCGGTATAGAAGAGGGCGGGCTGGGCGACCTCGGTCGGCCTGAGCTCCTCCGCAGTGCCGGTCACCAGCAGTCGCTTCAGGGGGATTCCCGCGGCTTCGGCCAGATCCAGCAGCTTCAGCTGGTACCCGCCTTCGATCAGTGTCCGGCCCATTCCCGGGGTCTGCGCTCCCTGTCCGGGGAACAGCAGTGCGGACCCCAGGGCGGTCATCGCCAGCGCTCTGGCGAGGCGGCGCCGCCGGAGCCCCGGCTACTCAGTCGCGATGACCTCGCGTCCCTTGTACTGCCCGCAGTTGGGGCAGATCGTGTGCGGCCGCCGCGGCTGGCGGCACCGGGGACAGGGCGAGAGGGCGGGCCCCGCGAGAGCCAGGTGGGAACGGCGCCGGTCGCGACGAGCCTTGGGGATGCGTTCTTTGGGTAGGGCCATGACGGGTTCGGAGTCTATCAGGCGCTGGGATCGCCCTAGCGGCGCCGCCCCTTCCCTTTGGGCTTTTCCTCATCTTCCTGGCCCGGGGAGAGCGTCTCCAGCCCCCGCCGCACCTGGGCCAGGGCTGAGGCCAGCTCGGTCTCCAGCTCCTCCATTCGGTCGCGGACGTAGTCATCGGTGTCGCGGCGCAACTTGCGGCTGCGTTCGCGGGCCTCGGTCAGGAGTCGATCAGCCTCGGCCGTTGCCCGCCGGGTGACTTCATGGTCATCGGTGAGCCGATCACTCCGCTCCTGGGCGGCCAGCACCGTCTGCTCCGCCTGGTCGGCCGCCTCGCGCAAGCGAGCCTCCCGGGTCTCCAGCACCATGCGAGCTTCCCGGATCTCATCGGGCAGGGATACCCGGATCTGGTCGAGGGCCTCGAGAATCTCCTCTTCGCTGACCACGATGCTGGAGGTCAGGGGCAGCCGACGGCTCTGGTTCACCAGGGCCTCCAGCCGGTCGAGCACGTCAAAGATGGAGATCCCTTCGGGCTCCAACTCCAGCTCCTCGTTGTCCTCGGCCATGGTCCCTCCTCTAAACGGCCCGGACTGGGGCGGTGCCAGCGGGAGCCAACTTCTGCTGGAGAGCTCGCTCGACGGCCGGCGAAACCAGCCCCTCGATGCTACCGCCATGGGCGCAGACATCCTTCAGCAAAGAGGAGCTGAGATACACATTCGAGAAGCCGGTGGTCAGAAAGACCGTGTGCACTCTGGGTTCCAGCCTCCGGTTCATCAGCGCCATCTGGAACTCGCTGTCCAGGTCCGAGACCGCTCTCAACCCTCGGACGATCACGCTGGCCGACTCGGCGACGGCGAAGCTGACCGCCAGGCCCGAGAAATGCCGCACCACCAAGTTGGGGTCGGGGGGAAGGCTCTGGCGGACGAGCTCGGTGCGCTCGTCCACCGAGAACAGGTAGTGCTTTTGCTCGTTGTCCAGCACCCCCACGACCACCCGGTCGAAGATCTCGCGAGCCCGACCGATCACGTCCAGATGGCCGCTATGGATGGGGTCGAAGCTGCCGGGATAGACCGCCGTGGTCATGGGAGCCTCCGGTAGAAGGAGAGCACTGTGGTGCCGTACCGCGCGGTACGCACGCAATTTAGCGCGCCGGCCGCAGGTGGCACCGATAAATCGCGGTGATGTTCGGCCACCACCCAGGGATCCCACCCACCCGGCGCCTCGGCCGCCGCCCCCAACAGCCCCAGCGCCTGCAGAGTAAGTTGAGGCCCCGATTCTCGATAAGGGGGGTCCAGCAACACCAGCCGGCAGGTGATGAGCTCTTCCTGGCGATGCCTAAGCCAGGAGATGGCATCCGCGACGACCACCTCCGCCCGCCCAGCCCAGCCCAGCCGGGCCAGGTTGGCGTCAATCAGCTGCGAGCGCTGCCGACCCACCTCCACGAAGGTGGCAAAGCTGGCTCCTCTTGAAAGTGCCTCCAGGCCGAGGCTGCCGGCGCCGGCGCAAAGGTCCAAGACCCGCGCACCCACGACCACCTCACCCAGAATGTTGAAGCAGGCCGCCCGGGCCAGACCGGTCGTGGCCCGTAGATCGGGCGCCGCCTCGGTCAGGAGCCGACGACCGGCCGCCTCGCCTCCGGTCAGACGGGCACCGGGGAGGGCGCGCTTGGTCGCGGGCCGACGGTGGGGATTTGTCAATCTGGATAGGATCGCATCGCAGCTCTGCGGCCACCTCCTCCTCTCCCTCGGGCGCCTTGGAAGTCACTTCCCGGGCGGCGTTAAGCCCGCGGCCGGGATGCTGCTCCTCCCCGCCGAACCGGGGCGGCGGCCAGCCCGGTCAGTCAAACTCGAAAACCACCTGGTAGTGGCGCATCTGCCGTCGGAGACCCGGATCGCGCAGCTCCGGGTCGCGATCCAGCAATGATTCGGCCGCGGAGCGAGCTCGTCGCCGAAGCTCCTCATCCAGCAGGTCGCCGACCCGCATTTCCGGAAGGCCGTGCTGACGCAGTCCGTAGGGCTCACCGGCGCCCCTGAGGCGGAGGTCGATCTCGGCCAACTCGAAGCCGTCCGCGTGGTCCACCAGCGCCTGCAGCCGACCTCGCGCGGTGGAGTCGGAGCTCTCGGCGAAAAGCAGGCAGTGCGACGGGTGCGGGCCCCGGCCGATCCGGCCCCGGAACTGGTGGAGCTGGGCCAGTCCAAACCGGTCGGCATCCTCGATCCCCATCACCGTGGCATTGGGGATGTCGACCCCCACCTCGATGATGCTGGTGGCCACCAGGATGTCGAAATCGCCCCGGACGAACGCCTCCATGCGCTCGACCTTTTCGCGGGCGGGCATCCTCCCGTGGAGCAGGGTCAGGCGGAGATCGGGTAAGACCTCCGATTGCAGCCGCTCGAATTCCGTCGTGGCCGATCGGGACTGGCGGAGGGGAGAGTCCTCGACCAAGGGACAGATGATGAACCCCTGGCGGCCGGCCTTGACCTGCTCGCGGATGAACTGGTAGGCGGCCTCGCGCCCCGCCGGTTCCACCAGCTTGGTCTCGATCGGAATGCGGTTGGGGGGCAGATGCCGGATCTGGCTCACGTCGAGATCGCCGTAGAGCGTGCGCGCCAGCGACCGGGGGATCGGGGTCGCGGTCATGGAGAGGAAATCGGGGTTGACCCTGGCCTTCTCCAGCAGGCGCAGCCGCTGGGCGACCCCGAACCGGTGTTGCTCGTCGACGATGCAGAGCCCGAGGTCGGGCAGCGTCACGTCGTCTTCGATCAGGGCATGGGTCCCGACCACCAACTGATCTGACCCGGCGGCCAGCCCACCCAGGATCTCTCGGCGCACGGCCGCCGTGGTGCTGCCCACCAGCAGTCGAGGCGTGATCCCCGAAGCGGCCAGGAGGCCCGTCAGGGTCTCGAAGTGCTGCCGGGCCAGAATCTCGGTCGGAGCCATCAACACCACCTGATGGCGAGCGGCAATGGCCATCCGGGCGGCCATGGCCGCGACCACCGTCTTCCCCGAGCCGACATCGCCCTGGAGCAGCCGGTTCATCGGCGAGGGCCGGTCCATGTCGGTGAGGATCTCGTGAGCTGACAACCGCTGGTCGTCGGTCAGCCTGAAGGCCAGGCCGGCGACAAACTCGCGGGCGATTCCGACGCTGTACGGGCTGCGCACTCCCGCCCGCCGCAACCTCTGCCGGCGGGCCATCAACGCCGCCAACTGCGGGTAGAAGAGCTCGTCGAACCCGAAGCGCTCCTGGGCCCGTTCCAGGGCGTCCTGGTCGGCCGGGAAGTGAATGTCCCGCAAGGCGACCGAGAGCGGAATCAGCTGCTCGCGCTGGCGAATCTCGTCCGGCAGGGGGTCTTCCACGCGGGCCGCGAGCGGCAGCAGTCGGGCCACCTGGGCGCGCAGCCAGCGGGAGGTGACCCCGTAGGTCTCGGGATAGGTCGGCACCAGCACGCCGACGCTGGACTGGCTGACCAACTTGTGCTCGCGCTCCACGTCCGGGTTGCGCAGCTGCAGCCCTCCCCGGCGCCCCCGAACCGCCTTGCCGTGCAGGGTCACCCGGTCGCCCGGCTTGAGCAGGTGGCGCAGGTGGGGCTGGTTGAACCACACCACCCCCACCACGCCGGTGCCGTCTCCCACCTCCCCCTCGATCAGTTCCATTTGGCGATAGCGAGCCCGGCGGGCGCGGACGGTGACCACCTCGACCTCGACGGTCGCCGCCTGGCCACTGCGCAGCTGCGCGACGGTGACCCGCTCACGCTGGTCGTCGTGGCTGCGCGGGAGATACCAGAGGAGGTCGCGGGCGGTGCGGCAGCCCAGCCGCCGCAGCCCGTCGACCCGCGCCGCCGAGATCCGCGGGAGCTGGGACAGCGGGGTCTCGAGGGTGACCACTGGACCGTCCGGCGGAGTTCTCAGGGGAGCGCCCTTGGCGGCGAGGGAGCCTCGGCTACGACCTGGATTCAAGGTAGCAGTAGGCGACGGTTCCCGGACCGCAATGGGCGCCGATGACCGGGCTGGCGTGCTGCAGGAGGATGTCCATCCCCGGAAACGTCCCGCGGGCGTCCCGGAGGAGGTGCTCCGCATCGACCGGGTCCCCCACGTAGAGCACGCCGCAGCGGGTCAGCGGACGATGTTCCACCAGCAGTTCACTGAGCCGAAGCATGCCCACCTTGCGGCTGCGGACCCGGCCGATGGGGATCACCGCGCCATCCTCCCCGAGGCTGATCAGCGGCTTGATCGAGAGGGCGCTGCCGAGAATCGCCTGAACTCGACCGATCCTCCCCCCCAGCTGCAGGAAGCGGAGCGTGTCGAGCAGGCAGATGATCCCGGTCCGGTGGGACATCGAGCTCAACGCCTCCACGATCTCCTGGGCTGATCGCCCCTGGTCGGCGAGCTCGACCGCCGCCAGTACCTGAAACCCGGTTCCCAAGCTGACCGTGCGGCTGTCGACGACGTGGATCCGATGGGGATCGACCGCTTGGGCGGCGACCGTCGCCGAGCCGACGGTGCCACTGAGGGCGGCGGCGATATGGATGGACACCACCTCGTCGGCGGGGTCCGCCAGCAGGCGGCGGTAGGCACGCTCGAAGTCACCGGGTGGCGGCTGCGAGGTGCGGGGGGGTTGCTTGGCCGAGCTGAGCCGTTCCAGAAACTGCCGATCGTCCATATCGACCCGGTCCTGGAACTCCCGGTCTCCGAAGTGCAGCCGGAGCGGGACCGTCACCACCCCAGCGGCTTGGCGCCGGCTCTCGGGGAGGTCGCAGGTGCTGTCGGTGACGATCCGAACGGTCACCCGAGCCTCCCGCTACTCGGCGGAGATGATGAACTGGTAGAGCGGCTGGCCCCCGTCGTGGCGTTCGACCTCGAGCTCCGTAAAGCGCTCTCGGATGGCCTGCTCGAGTCGCTCACTGGCCTCGGTTTCCACGTCGGCCCCACGGTACAGGGTGACCACCTCGACCGAGCCCCGGGGGAGTTCCCCGAGGGCCGAGAGAACCACCGGCTCGACCTCGCTGCCGGAGCTGACCAGGCGACCGTCCAGGAGGCCGATCAGGGCTCCCTCGACCACCTTCTGGTCGCCTAGCTGGCTGTCCCTGACCGCTCGAGTGACCTCGATCGCGTGGACGCCTTCCATGGCCCGCTCCATGCGGTGGCGATTGACCTGCAAGGGCGCCCCGGGATCGAACGCGAGAAGAGCCGCGATCCCCTGGGGCAGATTGTGCGACGGCACCACCATCGCTTCGCGGACGCAGAGCTCGGCCGCCTGCTCCGCGCCGAGGACGAGGTTGTCGTTGTTGGGCAGCAACAGCACCGCTTCGGCCCCGGCGTCCTCGACCCCCTGGAGGAGCTGCTCGGTGGAGGGGTTGTTGCCCTGGCCGCCCTCGACCACCCAGGCCGCCCCCAATCCCAGCAGCAGCTCGCGGAACCCCTCGCCCTGAGCCACCGCCACCACCCCGAGCGGTCGGGTGGCCAGGGTCTGGTCCGGTGACCGTCCGCGAGCCTGGGCATCCTGGTGCTGGCTGGTCATGTCCTCGACCTTCAGCCGCTCGATCTTGCCCAGCTGGGCCGCTCGCACCAGCAGATCCCAAGGCTCTTTGGTGTGCAGGTGCACGTGCAGCAGACCGGGCTCGCCCACCACCAGGGCCGAGTCGTCCTCGGCGTCGTCGCCGAGGCGGGAGCGGATCTCGATCGGGTCCAGCTCGGCTCCGATGAGCGCGAACTCCGTGCAGTACCCAAAGCCACCCTCGGGGGCGACTGCGGCCGCAGCCCCCAAAACTCGCACCCCGGACCTCCCCGGCGAGATCTCGGCTCCCTCGTCCCGAGCCCGGCCCGAGCGTTCCGGAGCCTGCCCGGTGACCCGCTCCCCGATCGCGGTCAGGATGACTGCCAGCCCGAATCCGCCGGCATCCACGACCCCGGCATCGCGGAGCACCTCCATCTGGTCTCGGCTCCGCTCCACCGCCGCCCAACTTTCCGCGATCACCGCCTCCACCAGCTGAGGCAGGTCCGCGCCTTTTTCGAGCGCCTGCCGGGCCGCCCGGGCGGCGTCCCGGGCCACCGAGAGCATGGTGCCTTCCACCGGTCTTTTCACGGCCAGGTAGGCGACCCGGGAGCCCTCGGCCAGCGCCTCCGCCAGCCCCTCCGGGTCCAGCGAATCCTGCTCCCGGAGGGACACCGACCAGCCCCGGAGGACCTGGGAGAGGATGACCCCGGAGTTGCCCCGGGCACCCATCAGAGAGCCGTGGGCGGCGGCCTTGGTGACCGCCGAGACCGGAGCATCCGGGGGCAGCTGGCTCACCTCCCTCCAGGCTGCCTCCAGGGTGAGGTGCATGTTGGTGCCGGTGTCACCGTCCGGCACCGGGAACACGTTCAGCTCATTGATATGGCCCTTCTGCTCCCCCAGCCGGGTGAGGGCCCGTTCCAACCCCTGGCTCAGAGCCCTGCCGGTCACGACCAGGGGAGCTCCCGGGGCGGCAGGGTCAGCCGCTGCCATCCTGTTCCAAAGGGGGCCCGATCCCCTGGACGTTGACGTTGACCTCCAGCACCCGCAGAGCCAGGTGCTGCTCCAGGCTGTAGGCCACCGCGCTCATCAGGTTGTGGGCGACCTCGAGAATCCGCACTCCGTGGTCGACGATGACGTAGAGATCGATCCCCAGGCCGCCCTCCTCGACCCGGAGCTCGATTCCCCGCTCGGCGTTATCCCGGTTGAGCAGTTCCGCCAAGCCGTCGCGGAGGCCCCGCGCCGACATCCCGACGATGCCGTAACAATCGCCGGCCGCCTTCGCGGCCAACATGGCGACGACTCGAGGAGAGACCTCCACCGAGCCCAACGCATAGGTCTGCACCAACGGCCGATTGCCTGGCAACTTGGCTTTCCTCTAACAGCGCTCGGGGCCGCCATCCGGAGCGCCGGCTGGCTTCCTGCGGCGCGGCTGGTAAACTGCGGCCGGAATCATACTCGGGGTTGAGTCCCTCGGGAGGGACCCCCAACGTCAGCTTTGTTCGAGGTCGCCATGGCGAAGCGGTGCGAGATCTGCGGTAAGGGACCGGTGGCAGGCAGCAATGTGAGTCACTCCAAGGTACACACGCGCCGACGCTTCATGCCCAACCTGGTCTCGGCCCGGATCGCCCCGCGGGGCGGGGGCGTGCCCCAGCGGATGCGGGTGTGCACGCGCTGCCTGCGCACCTCGACCAAGTCCGCCTGAGCCGCCAAGCCGCGCTACCGCTGGGCTGACCGCCTCCCCGGCTGCCGGCGATACCCCGGGCTCACTCCCGGCCCTGCCGGAGCTGCCTCAGCACCGAGATCATCTCGAGGGCAGTCTGAGCCGCCTCGTAGCCCTTGTTCCCCAGCTTGCCTCCCGAGCGCTCGTCGGCCTGGGCGACGGAGTTGACCGTCAGCACTCCGAAGCCGATCGGGACCCGGCGGGTCACGAGGGCGGCGATCCCCCGGCTCAAGGTGTCTGAGACGTACTCGAAATGGGGGGTTTCGCCGCGGATCACCGCGCCTAGGGCCACCACCGCGTCGGGCTGACCCTGCTCGATCAGCTCCGCGATGGCGACCGGAATCTCCAAACTGCCGGGAACCCAGACCAGCTGGATGTCGTTCTCCTCGACTCCGTGCTGCCGGAGCGCCCGGCGGGCCCCCTCCACCAGCCGCTCGACCACCGTCTGATTGAACCGGGACGCCACCAGGCTCACCTTCAGCCCACGGCCCTCCAAGCCACCCTCAATTGACTTCACACCCTTACTCCTTACGGCTGGTCGACCTGGTCCAGCAGATGGCCGAGCTTGTCCCGCTTGGTGGCCAGGTAGCGCTGGTTGTGCTGGTTCGCCTCGATCTCGATCGGGACCCGCTCGACCATCTCCAGGCCGTGCCCCTGCAGCCCGTAGTACTTGCGGGGGTTGTTGCTCATCACCCGGAGCCGACGGAGACCCAGGTCCGAGAGAATCTGGCTGCCGATCTGGTAGTCCCGGCTGTCGGCCGGGTAGCCCAGCTCGAGGTTGGCCTCGACCGTGTCCAGCCCCTGGTCCTGCAGGGCATAGGCCCGCAGCTTGTCCATCAGGCCGATCCCCCGACCCTCCTGCCGCAGGTAGACCACGACCCCCTCCCCGGCCTCGGTGATCTGGCGCAACGCCTGGTGCAGCTGGGCCTGGCAATCACAGCGCTGGGAGCCGAAGACATCGCCGGTGAGGCACTCACTGTGGACCCTGACCAGGACGGGGCGGTCGGGTTGGGGGTCGCCGAAGACCAGCGCCAGGTGGACGGCTCCGGTGATCCGGTCCGAGTAGCCAATCGCCCGCCAGCTCCCCTCGGCGGTGGGGATCACCGTCTCGGCCCCCCGCTCCACCAGCTGCTCGCGCTGGCGACGGTAGGAGATCAAGCCATTGATGCTGATGATCGGGATCTGGTGGCGCGCCCCGAACTCCTCCAGCTGCGGGCGGCGAGCCATCGTTCCATCTTGGTTGGCGATCTCGCAGAGGACCCCGGCCGGGCTCCGCCCGGTCAGGTGGCAGAGGTCGATGACCGCCTCCGTGTGCCCGGCCCGCTCGAGCACCCCTCCGGGGCGGGAGCGAAGCGGGAATACGTGTCCCGGTCGGACGAAGTCGGCCGCCTTGAATTCGGGGTCGGCGAGTGAACGAATGGTAATCGCCCGATCCTGGGCGCTGATCCCGGTGGTGACCTCCGCGTCGGCGGCGTCGACCGAGACCGCGAAGGCCGTCCGGTACCGCGAGGTGTTGTGCTCCATCATCGGAGGCAGCTCGAGCTCATCGAGTCGGCCGGGTTCCATGGCGACGCAGATCAGCCCCCTGGCCTCCCTCATCATGAAATTGACCTTTTCCGGGGTGGCCGCCTCGGCCGCCAGGCAGAGGTCTCCCTCGTTCTCGCGGTCTTCGTCGTCGACCACGATCACGAAGTCACCGTTGGCGAAGGCGGCCAGCGCCGGCTCCAGCTTGCCGATCCCCACCTCAGCCGGCCCCCGGTGAATTCAGAGCCTGGCCGCCGGGCCGATCCACCAGCGAGATGAGGTGGGGCGCCAGGAGCCGTTCCAGGAGCTTGGCCACGGCGTCCGCCTCCAGGTTCACGATCACCCCGGGCAGATAGACGGCAGCGACCGTGGTCTGCATCGTGTGGGGGATCAGTGAAACCGACACCTGGGAGCTGCCGTCGTGAAGATCCGCGACCGCGACCACGGTCAGCGAGCAGCCGTCGACCGCGATCGACCCCTGAGAGACGCAGTACCGGCCCACCTCCTCGGGGACATTGATGGTCACCCAGACCGCGTTGTGCTCCCGGGCCAAGCCGGTGACCTCCCCGGTGGCATCGATGTGGCCGCTGACCAGATGACCACCGACCGGTGCACCCAGCGCCAGTGCCGGCTCCAGGTTTGCCCTCGCGCCCGGACCGAGGAGAGCCAAATTGGTTCGGCGCACCGTCTCGGGCATCACTTCGACGGCGAACCGGACCTCTTCCCTCCGCACCACGGTGAGGCAGCAGCCGTTCACGGCGACGCTGTCGCCGACCGCGAGGTTGCCCCAGCCAGCTGGGTGAGTGATCACCAACTCCCCCCGAAAGTCGGTTGGGACCGCCTGGACCTCGCCCACAGCGGACACGATGCCCGAGAACATCTGCTACAGCTCCCCGGTAACCAGGAGGTCCGGACCGACCGGCTCCGACTGGAGTCCGACGATCCGCCAGCTCCGCTCCAGGCTCGGAGCGCCCGTACCTCCGAACGGTCCCGGCGCCCCGGTTCCAGCCACCAGCATCGGGGCCACAAAGGCGGCGATTCGATCTCCCAGTCGCTCCTCCCAGAGTGAACCCAGGAGGGTCGGCCCCCCCTCGACCAGCAGGCTCGCCACCCGGCGCTCGCCCAACCGTTGCAAAAGCTCGGGCAGCGGCACTCGACCCGACCGGGCAGGTAGTGAAAGCACCTCGGCTCCGGCCTGAGCGAGCTCCCGCTGGCGATTGCCGTCAGCTCCCTCGGTCGTCGCCACCAGGACGGAGCCCCCGGGAGTCGACAGCACCCGGGCGGTGGGGGGGGTTCGCAGTTGGCTGTCCACAATCACCCGCAGTGGCTGAGAGAGTTCGCCGGGCACCTCGCGGGCGGTCAGGCGCGGGTCGTCGGCGAGCACCGTCCCCACCCCCACCATGACCGCGTCGTGCTCGGCCCGCAGCTGGTGGGCCCGTGCCCGCGCCAGCTCCGAACTGATCCATTGGGACTCGCCCTTCGACGTGGCCACCTTGCCATCAAGGCTCATGGCGAATTTCAGCGTCACTGACGGACGTCCCTGGGTGATCCATACGGCAAATTCACGGATCAGCTGCTTGGCCTCGTCCTCGTGCTCCCCGACCACGACCGACACCCCGGCCGCCCGCAGCTGGGCGATCCCCTGGCCCTGAACCTGAGGGTTGGGATCGACGGTCGCCGCGTGCACCTCGCTCACCCCCGCCGCCAGCAGCCTGTCCGTACAAGGCCCGGTGCGACCGGTGTGGCAGCACGGCTCGAGGGTCACCCAGAGCGTCGCGCCCCGGGCCAGCTCCCCGGCCCGCTCCAGCGCCTCGACCTCTGCGTGGGGCCCGCCGGCCTGGGCATGATGGCCCTCTCCGACCACCCGGCCTTGCTGGATCAGAACGGCGCCGACCATCGGATTGGGAGAGGTCCGGCCCCGTCCCAATTTGGCCAGCGCCAGGGCGCGCGCCATCGGATCGTCGATTCCGCCGGGCTGGTCCACCACCGCTTCAGTCACCTCTGCTCCCTGCTTCGGAACAGGGAGCAGGGACCGGGCAAATGGGCGCCCAGACCTGTCTTCTCCCATCCAGACTCGAGGTCGAACGCTCGGTTCGCGCCTCTGACTGTCGGCCCCGGAATTTCACTGGGTCCTGCGCTTGGAGGTCGGACCTCGCCGCGCTCGCGGGCTATGACCGCCGGTCGGGATTCACACCCTGCCCCGAAGACCAACTCAGCCTAGCACAGCTTCGGAGCGCCCTGGTCAAGGTGCTGGCAGCGATCGGCTGGTGACGATCTCGATCCCCCCTTCTCCGGCGTGTTCGAACGGCCCGAGGTAGCCACAGTCGCGGGCCGCCGGACCCTATCCGGGTAAGATCAGACCAGCGTGCCGAGGTGGTGAAATGGTAGACACGCTGCTTTGAGGGGGCAGTGAGCGCAAGCTCGTCCGGGTTCAACTCCCGGTCTCGGCACCACCCTCCGACTGGCACGCGGGGCGGGGATCCGCGCCCGGTGATCTGGTCCGTCCCCGGGGCTCCGAGAGCGGAATTCGCCGTCGGTTCCGGGCTGGGCTGGGCGAGGGGCTGGTCATCCGCGTGAACCAGGTTCTCCCGGTTGGGCCAGCTGGCCAGTCAGTCTCCCTCGGAAGTGAGCCGTGCCTCCAGCTGGTACAGCAGCCGCGAGGCAGCCATGCCGTCGATCACGCGATGGTCAAAGGAGAGCGAGAGGTTCGCCCGTCGACCGACCACCACCTGACCGTCGACGACCACCGCCCGGTCCTGGACGGCGTGAATTCCCAGGATTGCAACATTTGGCCAATTCACCAGCGGCGTCGCCAGCAGACCGCCCTGCCGGCCGCCGCTGGACACGGTGAAGGTCGACCCGCTCAACTCGCCGGCGGTCAGCGTGCCGGCCCGCGCTGCCGACACCACCCGCGCCAGCTCCCCGTGAAATGCCGCCGGGGTGAGCAGCTCGGCATCGCGGATGGTGGCGACGCGGAGGCCCTGGTCGGTCTGAACTGCGATCCCCAGCTGAACGTGGTCATGGAGGATGAGCTCCAGGTTCTCCTCATCAAGGCTGGAGTTGAAAACTGGAGCCTCGGCGAGCTCCCTCAGGATCGCCAAGCAGATCAGGCCCAGCAGCGTCGGCGGTGTCGGCCCCTCCGTTTCACCCTTCGCCAGCCGGGACTCCAGAGCCGTCACATCCAGCTCGAGAACGACGGTGACCTGGGGCACGTGGCGATGGGTTCGCGCCATCTGCTCGGCCATCACTCGCGCCGGCCCGCGCAGCGGCACCCGTCGACCCTGATCGAGCAGGTCCTCCAGCCTCACCCGGCCCCCCGGCCCGGAGCCGGCAATCGCCGGCAGGGCAATTCCCCGAGACCGAGCCGCGCGCCGCACCGAGGGGAGTGCCGGAACTCTCTGCGCTTCGGTCGCCGGGGCGGCCGGGGCGAATCGAGGGCGAGAGGCCCCGGCCGTAGCCCTGCGAGAAGCGGCCTCCCCAACTCCTTCTTCACCCCCAGCCACCCGGAGGAGAATCTCACCCACCGGGATCCGGGCCCCCTCGGCAACGAGAATCGACTCCACCCGGCCCGCGAACGGCGAGGGGATCTCGACCGTGGCCTTGTCGGTGCCGATCACCCCCAGAATCTGGTCGAGCTCAATGGCGTCACCTTCGCGGACCCGCCACTCGAGCACCTCACCCTCGGTTACCCCCTCACCCAGGTCGGGCAGGCGGAACTCGGCCATAGCGCTCAGTACTCCAACATCGCGTGCGCCGCGGCGAGCACCCGCTCCACCGAGGGCAGAGCGTCGTCCTCATTCTGGGAGAGCGGGAAGGGCAGGTCCATCCCGGTGACCCGAAGGGTCGGGGAGAGCAAAGCATCCGCCACCTCCTCCTGCAGCAGG
Organism: Candidatus Micrarchaeaceae archaeon; assembly: GCA_035531715.1. Classification (GTDB taxonomy): domain Bacteria; phylum Chloroflexota; class Dormibacteria; order Aeolococcales; family Bog-877; genus Bog-877. The sequence goes on along the minus strand of DATKSI010000013.1, from coordinate 7,940 downwards.
GCCGCCACTTCCGCTCCGATCCCGCAGTGACGCGGCGCCTCATGGACCACCAGCACCCGTCCGGTCTCCTCGGCGGCCTGCAGGAGACTCTCGCGGTCGAGTGGGTAGATCGATCGCAGATCGAGTACCCGGGTTGAGACGCCCTCCTGCGCGAGCCGCTCGGCTGCCCCTTCGGCTACCTCGAGCATGGCCCCGTAGGCGATCACCGTCAGATCGTCACCCGGGCGAACCACCACCGCATGGTCCAGGTCCCCCTCGACGAAGGTCGGGGGGACCGCCTGACGCCCCCGTCGATACATCCGCTTGGGCTCGAGGAAGATGACGGGATCCCCGCAGCGGCTCGCAGCCAAGAGCAGTTCGCCCGCGGAGCGGGGATCGGAGGGAACCACCACCCGGAGTCCGGGCACATGGCTGAAGAGGGTTTCCGGCGAGTCCGAATGCAACTCGGGGGCCCGGGTACCACCGCCGTAGGGAAGGCGCACCACCAGGGGCAGGCCGTACGCGCCTCCGGTACGCCATCGGAATCGCCCAGCCTGCGATACCAGCTGTTCGAAGGCCGGGTAGACAAAGGCGTCGAATTGGATCTCCACCACCGGGTGGAGCCCGACCAGACACATCCCGATGGCGGCTCCGACGAATCCCGCCTCGCACAGCGGCGTGTCGATCACGCGCTCTGGTCCGAAGCGATCCTGCAGTCCGGCCGTTGCTCGAAACACTCCGCCGTTGGCCCCGATGTCCTCCCCCAACAGCAAGGCGGCGGGATCCTCCTCGAGCAGCTGGCTCAACCCGCGAGTGATCGCCTCGACCATGTTCAGCTCCAAGGTCACGGCGCTCCGCCCGCATCACCACATCCGGTCCAGGTGGGTTCCCACAAGCCCTCCGGCAGCAGCTCCCAGGGGGTTTCACGGTGGACCGATCCGGCGATCTCTTGGATCGAGGCCGGAGAGCACGACTCGACAGCGTCGCCGATGTCGCGGAGTTCCGCTGCCGCCTCCGCGAGGATCTGGTTGAGCTCCTCCTCGGAGGCGAGGCCGGCCGCCACCAGCGCGAGCCGGGTCCGGCGCACGGGCTCCATCGGCTCCCACAACCGATCTGCGATCTGGTCGCGATAGAGGGAGGGCTCGTCAGCTGTGCCGTGGGGACCCAGCCGATATCCAATGGCTTCGATCAGGGTTGGCCCCTCTCCCCGCCTGGCCCGCTCCGCCGCCTCTTGGACCACCTGGTAGCAGGCGAAGACGTCAAAGGCATCGACCCGAACGCCGGGCATGCCGTAGCCTGCGGCCTTTTCGGCCACCCGACGCACCTTGGTCTGCCGACTGACTGGGGTGCTGATCGCCCACTGGTTGTTGGTGATCAAGAAGATCACCGGTGCGCCCATCACGGCGGCCAGATTGCAGGCCTCGTGGAAGTCCCCCGCCGAGGTAGACCCATCACCACCGTAGGCCAGTGCCACCAGCTCCTGATGGCGCAGCTTCGCCCCCCAGGCGGCGCCCACCGCATGGGGAAAGTTGGTCGCCACCGGCACGCAGATCGGAGCCACCCGGTACTTCATCACGTCGTGCCATCCGCCCGGGTGGCCGCGCCACATCAGCAGGGGGACTAGCGGCGGGCAGCCGCGAAGGGTTGCCACTGCCGTCTGTCGGTAGGTCGGGAACAGCCAGTCCTGGTTCTGCAAGGCTCGGACACTCGCGACCTGGACAGCTTCTTCGCCGTAGAAGGTGGGGTAGGTTCCGATGCGACCCTGGCGCTGGAGGATGACCGCGCGCTCGTCGAAGGCCCGCAGCTGGGCTATCGCCGTGAACAGGTCGAGAGCCCGCTCGCGGGGCCAACTGCTGAGGGCCGCCACCATCTCCGGCTCGGGGAGGCCGAGAACGGTGATGGCACCTTCCAGCAGCTCGGCTCCGGGCGCGCCCGCCGCTGGACCCCGCGCCGAAGATGGCGGCGCGCCGGTCAGCTTGGGCGGGGTCCCCACGGTGGGCTAACTGTAGCAACGAGGTTGTCGGCTCCCCCGTCGTTAGAGTGGGCCCGAAGCTACCGTCTCAACGGCCCCATTGAAGCTAGTGAAGGAACCTATTTGACCGCTTCCGGAGCATCCCAGCGCGAGCGCGCCACTGTCCCGCCGGGGGACTCCGCAGCTCCTCCCTCCCCAGCCGTCCTCCTGATGGCTTATGGCAGTCCTCGCAACCGCGGCGAGATCCTCGCCTACTACACCCACATGCGCGGAGGTCGGCCCCCGAGTGACGAAGCTCTGGCCGAGCTGGAGCGCCGCTACGACGCCATCGGAGGTAGCTCTCCACTGCAGGAGATCACCCGCGCCCAGGCCGATGCCCTGGAGCGAGAGCTGAGCCGCCGTCCCGGGGAGCGCTGGCGGGTGGTGGTGGGCATGAAACACTCGCCGCCATTCCTGGAGGACGCGGTCAACCAACTGATCGAGGAAGGGGTCACCTCGGCGGTCGGGCTGGTACTCGCGCCCCACTTCTCCCGGATGAGCGTCGGCGAGTACGTCACCCGGGCCGAGAGCACCCTGGCCGGACGGCCCAACCGAATGGAACTGAGCTTCGTTACCGACTGGCATCTCGATCCGGGATATCTGGGCTGGTTGGCGGATCGGGTGCGGGAGCAGCTGGAGGAGATCGGGCAGCCGCCGTCGGGTCAGCCGCTGGTGATCTTCACCGCCCACAGCCTCCCGGCCCGGCTCAAGGAGATGGGAGACCCATATCCCGGTCAGCTCTTGGAGACTGCCGCCGCAGTCGCTCGCCTGGCCCGCCTCACCAACTGGACCATCGCCTGGCAGAGCGTCGCCAAGACCGGCGAGCCTTGGCTCGGCCCAGAGCTGCTGGATGTGGTGCGGCAGGCAGCGGGGCGCGGAACCTCAGACTTCGTGGTCTGTGCCTGCGGCTTCACCGCGGACCACCTGGAGATCCTCTACGACCTGGACCTGGAGGCTCAGGCCGAAGCGGCTAGGCTTGGGATTCGGCTCCGCCGGACCCCGATGCCGAATGCGCGCCCGGACTTCGTGGCGGTCCTGGCAGAATTGGTCGCCGCGGGGTCAGATCCCACCCCTTGAGCTCCCCCCCCCGCCGCCTGGCAGTGATCGGAGCGGGGGTATCCGGGCTGGGAGCCGCCACCGAGCTGACCAGGCTTGCCGAGGAGCATTCCCTCCCCCTTTCGCTCTCCCTGTACGAGGCAAGCGGCAGAGCGGGTGGCAAGCTCAACACCGCAACTTTCGCCGGCGCTCAGGTCGACCTCGGCGCCGAGAGCCTCTTGCTGCGCGGACCGGAGACCGAGGCGCTGATCGCGGACCTGGGGCTTGGGCCCCGCCTGGTCCGGCCTGCGACCACCTCGGCCGCGATCTGGAACGGACGCAAGCTGATCCCGCTGCCCAGGGATTCTGTCCTGGGGGTTCCGCTCTACCCCTGGCGACGGGACGTGGTCAGGGCGGCCGGAATCGGAGGAGCGGCCAGAGCTTCGCTGGAGCCTTGGCTGGGTCGCGGCGAACCGGACCCCGACGGGGCGCTCGGTGACTTCGTTGGCAGGCGAATTGGCAGCACCGCCTTCGGCCGACTGGTCGATCCCCTGGTGGGCGGGGTGTACGCCGGGCCCGCCCGACAGCTCAGCAGCGGCGCAGTGGCCCCGCAGCTGATCACCGCGGTCAGGGGCGGAGGCAGCCTGCTTCGAGGCTTGCGGCGGATCGCCGATTCCGAGCCTCGATCTTCGGGCATGACTCCCTTCGCTAGTTTCGAGAGTGGGCTTGCGCAGCTGGTGGACGGCCTGGTGGGCACCCTGCCCAAGGGCTCGCTTCAGCTCGCCCAGCCAGTGACCAGGCTCGAGCCCTTGGAGCGAGGTCGAATGCGAATCCATCCCCAGGGGGGGCCGGCAACTGAAATTGACGGGCTGATTCTGGCGCTCCCCGCCCCCGCCGCCGCCAGCCTGCTCGACCAGATCAGCAGCGAACTTGTCAGCTTGCTGCGCCAGCTGGAGTACGCCTCGGTGGCGACCATCACCCTGGCCTACCCCGATACCGGATTCGACCGACCACTGACAGGCAGTGGATTCCTGGTCCGCCGGCGCCCCCGCCGCACCGTGACCGCCTGCACCTTCCTCGACCGGAAGTGGCCCCACCTGCGCCAGCCCGGACTCGCCCTGCTGCGGGCGTCGGTGGGTAGTTTCGGCGACGAGTGGGCGCTCGCTCTGGACGACACCACCTTGGTCACCACCGTCCACCGAGAACTCCGGACCATTCTGGAACTGACTGCCCTTCCGGTCGAGGCTCGCGTCGAGCGCTGGCACGGCGCCTTGCCCCAGTACCGAGCGGGTCACCTGAACTGGCGGGGCCGGGTCAGCGCGACAGCGTCTCAACTCCCCATACGCCTCGAACTCGCCGGAGCGGCCTATGGGGGGATCGGAATAGCCGCCTGCCTCCAGGAGGGAGCCCAGGCGGCGCGGGCTCTCTGGCACCAGCTGAGCTCGAGCTGATTCGATGGGTGGGGAATCGTCTGCGCCGGTTGCTGAGACAATCGCCCAACTGTGAGCTCACCCTCGGCCAATGACCGGCCGCCGGCCCGCGAACCAACGACCCGTGCCGCTACGGCCAGCCTGGGCACCGGCGCCGAGACTCTGATCTCGCAGCTCCTGGTCCAGATCGGTGAAGACCCCGGACGGCAAGGGCTGAAGGCCACCCCCCGCCGGGTGGCGGAGAGCCTGGCGTTCCTGACGGCCGGGTATCAGGTCGATCTGGATCAACTCCTCGGTCAGGCCGTGTTCGAAGAGCCCTATGACGAGCTGGTGCTGGTCCGGAACATCACCTTCTTCAGCCTCTGCGAGCACCACCTGCTTCCGTTCTTCGGCTCAGCCCATGTGGGCTACCTGCCCAGCGGCCGGATCATCGGATTGAGCAAGATCCCCCGGCTCGTGGATGCCTTCGCCCGGCGGCTCCAAGTTCAGGAGCGGATGACCAGCGAGATCGCCCAAACGCTGCAGCATCACCTCCAGCCGCGCGGGGTCGCGGTGGTGCTCGAGGCGGACCACCTCTGCACCATGATGCGGGGCGTCGAAAAGCCGGGAAACCGGACGATCACCAGCTCAATGACCGGTATCTTCCGCCGGGATCCCCGAACTCGGGCCGAGTTCATGGGCCTAATCCGGGGCGGATGACCAGCCCCCAGAGCGAACTGGGCGGACTCACCTTGGCCGAGCTGGAGGCGGTGGTCGTCAGGCTGGGTCAGCCGCGGTACCGGGCGACCCAGGTTCGCGAGCACGCCTGGAAGAGAGGTGTCGGCGGGTTCGAGGAGATGGTCAGCCTGCCGGCGACGCTCCGTGCCGATCTCGCGTCGGAAATCTGCTACCAGAGCCTAGAGGTGGTCAGACAAGTGTCCGCCGATCGGGGACTGACCATCAAGCTACTGCTCCGGGGTCATGACCAGGAAGAGGTCGAAGCGGTCCTGATTCGCCATCCCGGAAGTCCGGGGAAGCGGCCCCGCAACACCGTGTGCGTCAGCTCGCAGATCGGCTGCGCCATCGGGTGTCTGTTTTGCGCGACCGGGCAGCTGGGACTTCGCCGGAATCTGTCTGCCAGCGAAATCGTGGACCAGGTACGGATCGCCGGCCGCATCTGGAGGTCGGCCGGCAGCGGGCCACCCACCAATGTGGTCTTCATGGGGATGGGTGAGCCGCTGCACAACTACCTACCGGTGGTGGCGGCCATCCGGCTTTTGCAAGACTGGGGCTTATCAGCCCGCCATGTGGTGATCTCGACCAGCGGCCTGGTCCCGGAGATCGACCGTCTGGCCGAGGAGAAGCTCCCGGTTCGATTGGCGATCTCCCTACACGCCGCCAACGACCCACTCCGCGACCGGCTGGTACCGATAAACCGACGCTATCCGCTGGCGGAACTCGGCGCCGCCGCTCTCCGCTACTCCGCCGCCACGGGGCGGCGCGTGACCCTGGAGTACGTGCTGATGGCCAAGGTGAATGATCGACCTGAGGATGCCCTCGAACTCCGCAAGCTCGCCACCCGCCTGCAGGCCCATGTCAACCTGATTCCGATGAACCCAATTCCCAACAGTGAATTGGTGGCTCCCCCCCAGCAAGCCTGTCGCCAATTCGCCGAGCTGGTGGGGTCGCGCGCCAGCATCCGATTCTCTCGAGGAGAGCGCGCGACCGCCGCCTGCGGACAGCTTCGTGCCTCGATGGCATCTTTGCCCCGCCGTAGCGCCCTGGCCGCGGCCGCGCACATCGCACTTACCGTTGGCGACGAGAAGGCCGCCCCCACGGACGAATGAAGCGGAGCCCCGCCATGAGTACACTCGAACCTCCTCGGAGAGTTCAAGGCGGCTGATCGGTGCAGCCTGGTGAAGGAGTCCCATCCAGATGGCGGTCGGTGATGGTGCCGGCCGGGTGAGGTCCGTCTTCGGAGAGGGCCGCACCCCGACGGGAAGCCCTGCCAGCACGTCTGGGCCGGTCCGGAGTTGAGGAGAACCCGATGAGCTTCTGGGCTCCCTGGACCCACCTCGAGGGGTACTCGCTCCCACCGGGGGCCCGGATCCCGGTGTTCGTGGTGGCCCTCCTCGAGCACGGGGCGGACGCCGGGGTCGAGCTCTACCGGCGCGATCAAGCGTTTCTGCAGGATCCCGCACTCGCCAAGAACTGGTGAGCTCGGACGTGACTGGATGACCTCCTGGTGGCACTGGCTCGGACTGTGGGAATTCAATCCTGCTATCTGGGTGGGCTGCGGACTGGCGCTGGTGATCTACTCGAGATTCCCCGGAGCGCGACGGGACCTCCGGGCAGTCGCCTGGTGGGTCGGCATCCTGGTGACGCTGATTTCCCTGCAGTCACCCCTGGATGTCACCGGCCAGCGTTACCTCTTCAGCATCCACATGGCGCAGCACCTCCTCCTGGCCATGGTGGCGCCCCCATTGCTGATCCGCGGCATCCCCGAGCAGACGGTGGATCGGCTCCTCGGCAGCGTCTTCGCCCCGGTCCTGCGGGTGCTGGTCCAGCCGGTGCTCGCCGCCACCGCCTATTTCTTGATCTTGGCGCTCTGGCACGTTCCTGCCCTAATGAACTATTCCCTCTCCCATGCGGGCTGGTATCTGCTTCAGCACCTGAGCTTCCTTGCGGTCGGGCTGATCTTCTGGTGGGCCGTGGTGGTACATCGCGAGGGTGAACGCTGGAACCTGAGCCCCCTCGGCGAGGTGGCCTACCTGACCTGCGGTGCTCTCCCCTCAGTGGTGGTGGGCCTCACCCTGGCGCTGCTGCCCCAGGCGATCTACACCACCTATCTCCATCGCAGCGCCGCGCTCGGGGTATCAGCCGTGGGCGACCAGCACCTCGGCGGACTCCTGATGTTCGCCTTCGACAACCTGCTGATGGTCGGGGTGGCGGCGTACTACTTCTGGCGGCTTTTCCCCGCGGACGAAGCCGAGGACCAACGCGACGCCATCACGACCATGAAATCTCGATAGCGGTCGCTGCCGGAGGCAAAAAAAAGAGACCCGGCGATGACCTACTCTTCCACCCCGTCTCCAGGGCAGTACCATCGGCGCAGACGGGCTTAACTGCTGTGTTCGGAATGGGTACAGGTGTTTCCCCGTCGCTATCGTCACCGGATCTCTAGTAGACAAAATTGAAAGCCGGCGCGACTTCCTGTCGGAGCGCGGCGCCAGCTTCCCGATTGCCCAGAGCGTGGTATGAGATCTGACTGCTACGGACTCTGCCTCAACGGCACACTCCTGAACAGTGTGGTAGAGAGTGGTCAAGCCCTCGACCGATTAGTACCGCTCAGCTGAAAGCATTACTGCCCTTACACCCGCGGCCTATCAACCAGGTGGTCTACCTGGGGTCTTACCCGGTTAACCCGGTGGGAGATCTAATCTTGGAGTGGGCTTCGCACTTAGATGCTTTCAGCGCTTATCCCTTCCGGACATGGCTACCCGGCG
>DATKSI010000012.1:0-19755 GCA_035531715.1 Candidatus Micrarchaeaceae archaeon | reverse complement strand
TTGTCGGACCACTCTGAAGTTGCCCGGGTAGCCGCGCCACATACGTCTGATCGAACCCGCCGACGCCGTGACCCGGGTACTTACAGTTTTGGGAGTATAGGGCCGAGTTGTCCACTTGTCAACAATCTGGTCGGCGTGTGTCGTAGCTCAGCGATTCTGACCGGTCCTAACAGCTCAGCGATTCTGTCCGGCTATGAAGGACAAGATCGTTTTGAACTCAGCTGAGCAGAGGCGGGTCCTGGTGCTGAACCAGTTGGAGGCAGGGGTGCTGAGCCCAACCCAGGCGGGGCAACTTTTGGGGCTGGCGGAACGCCAACTGAGGAGGCTCAGGGCGCGGTACCGGCAGGAGGGGGCGGCAGCCCTGGCGCACGGGAACCGGGGCCGGCGGCCAGTGAACGCAGTGGATCCGGAGGTGACCCAGCGGGTGCTGGAGCTGGCCCAGACGACCTACCAGGGCTTCAACCGGCACCATCTGACCGAGATGCTGGCGGAGCGAGAGGAGATCCACCTCTCCCGAGCCACGGTGGACCGCTGGCTGAGAACGGCGGGGATCTCGGCGCCTCGGAAGCGGCGGCCGGCCAAAGCCCACCACCGGCGGGACCGGATGGCCCAGGAGGGCTGCCTGCTCCAGGTGGACGGCAGCCGGCACGACTGGCTCGAGGGCAGGGGTCCCTACCTGACCCTGGTGGGGGCGATTGACGACGCCACCGGGCTGGTGGTGGGGGCCACCTTCCGAGAGCAGGAGGACGCCCAGGGGTACTTCCAGGTGCTGCGCCAGGTGCTGCTGAGCAAAGGAGTACCGCTGGCGCTTTATTCAGACAGACATGGGATTTTTGTGAAAACCAGCAAGCAGGAGCCGCGCCTCGAGGAGCAGCTCTCTGGCCGGCCCCGGCTGACCCAGATGGGGAGGCTCTTGGGGGAGCTTCAGGTGGAGCTGATCTTGGCCCGCTCACCCCAGGCCAAGGGCCGGATTGAGCGCCTCTGGGGCACTTTCCAGGACCGACTGGGGAGCGAGCTCCGGCTGCAGGGCGCGTCCACCATGGAGATGGCCAACCAGATCCTCGCCAAGCACCTGCCCCGCCACAACCGCCAGTTCACCGTGGCTGCCCAGGACCCCCAGCCGGCCTGGCGCGAGCGGCCTCGGCAGCTGGACCAGCTCTTCTGCTTCAAGTTCCACCGGGTGGTGGCCCTGGACCACACCGTGCGATTCCAGGCCCAGGTGATTGCCATCCCCCGGCCCCTACCCCGCAGCCTAGCCCGGGCCCGCGTTGAGGTCCAGCAGCGCTTCGACGGCACCTTGCGGGTCTTCCACCAGGGCCGCTGTCTGGCCACTGCGGCCGACTCCCACACCGGACCACTCCGTCTACACAGCTTCACCGCGCCACCACGCCCACTGCCGACACCAAAGCCGGCTCGCCCGCAACGGCCGCTCCGCTCCACTCCCTGGAAGCCCGCCCCCAGCCACCCCTGGAAAGCAACCTGGAAACAGACCGGATGACAGATTCCCTGAGCTGTTACGCGGACACAGTCCCTGAGCCACTACAGCCCGAGGTCGGGTTCCGCCCCGAGAGTCCGGCCCCGGCACGGATTCTGCCTGGACCATCGGAGGCAGCCCCGGTTCGAGCCGCTCTCCAGCGCAAAGACGCTCTCGCAGAACACCGACCACGGTTCCCCGGCCTCCCCGAGGCTGGAGGTCGGTGCCTCAGCCTTACCGGCTACGGGGGGGCGCTAACCGGGATATCCACTTCTGGACGCGCATATCCCCCAGCACTGCCCGGGCCGCATTGCGGCCCGGCGCTCCCATGACGCCGCCCCCCGGGTGGGTGCCCGATCCTCCCAAGTAGAGCCCCCCCACCGGCGTGCGGTAGGCGCCGGCCTGGGCGGCTGGACGCAGGAAGTAGAGTTGGTCCAAAGACATCTCTCCGTGAAAGATGTTTCCTCCTAGGAGCCCGTAGTCGCGCTCCATGTCCAGGGGGGTGACCACCTGACGGTGTAGCACCGCCCCGGGCAGGTTGGGCGCGTATCTCCCCAGCACCTCCACCACTCGGTCGGCAAACTTGTCCCGCTCCTGCTCCCAGCTGGCACCTTGGAGCTCAAAGGGAGCGTATTGGACGAAGCAGGTGAGGATATGGCGGCCGGGCGGCGCCAGGGTCGAGTCTTTGGTGGTCGGGATGACACAGTCCATCATCGGCTCGCGGCTCCAGCGACCGGAAAGCGCGTCGTCCCAGGCCCGATGGAGGTAGTCGATGGAGGGATTGATGATGAACTCGGGGTGCTGCGGGCCGAGCTCGGATCCCGGCAGAGCCTCAAAGTCCGGCAGTTCGGCCAGCGCCAAGTTGACTTTCGCGGAGCCGCTGCGGCTCCGGAAGCGCTCCATGTCTCCGACCAGGGTCGGCGGCAGGTGTCGGCTCCCCACCAGGTCCAGAAGGGTTGTCTTGGGATGGATGGCCGAGATCACCCTCTCGCTGGCCAACTCCGTACCGTCTTGTAGGACGACTCCCCTGGTTCGGCCGCCTGCTACCAGGATCCGGTCTACCCGGGCGCTGGTGTGGACTTCTGCCCCGTTCGCTCGGGCCACACTGGCCAGGATCTCGGAGAGCGCTCCCATGCCCCCCTTGACGAAGCCCCAACCACCGCGCTGACCCCCGGCCTCGCCAATGCGGTGGTGCAGCAGGACGTAGGCCGTCCCTGGCGAGTGGGGACCAGCCCAGGCTCCGATCACTCCTCCCGGCGAGAGGGCTCCCGTTATCGCCGGGTCATCGAACCACTGGTCCAGGAAATCCGCGACCGACATGGTCATGATGTCGACCAGTTGGCTCAGCTCGCCACGGTATCGAAGCAGATGGCGGCCGAGTCCCAGTAGCGCTCCGAGCTCGCGTGGGCGCTGGCGATCGAGGCGGACCGGCGCTTGGTCGAGTAGCGGGCGTACCAGGCGAACCAGCCGGCCGATCGCCTGGTCGTACTCCAACAGCGCCCTGGCGTCATGGGCTGAGAACTTGGCCACTTCGGTGGCCGCTCGGTTCACGTCCTCCCAGTAGAAAAGAGACCTTCCGTCCGGGAAGGGCATGAAGTAGGCGGGGTCAAGGGGATAGACCTCATAGCCAAAGCGGGCCAACCCCAGCTCCCGGACAATCGCCGGCCGGAGCAGGCTCACCACGTAGGAGAGGACCGAGACCCGGTAGCCGGGCCAGACCTCCTCGGTAACCGCCGCCCCTCCGACCCGCGGCCGGGATTCCAGCACGGCGACTCTTTGCCCAGCCCGCGCCAGATAAGCGGCGCAGATCAGACCGTTGTGGCCGCCGCCGACAACTATTGAGTCGTACGCGGCGGAGCGGGCGGGGCCCGCGCCTGTCGCCATCTGCATCCCCCTGCGGGCACCTCGGGCCGCCCCGCCAGTTGCGCCTTGGTCAGACGAACAGCTGGCGGTGGCTGGTCGACCGCGTAATTCTGCGGTTGCTTGCTTCCCACCGCGGCGGCCGTCCGCTGTCGGGGCCATGGTAACGACCGGGTCGGGCGTCCGAAGCACTGACCGGCGCCTGGGCGGGTGTGCTTCAGCCGGATCTTGCCGCCACCGGACCGCAGCCCGAGAGCGCCCAAAACGAAATCACCACCGGCACCACCCCTCGCTGCAGCGGGCACTGCCGATCTTCCTGGTGCGTGTCAAAAACGCGCGCCCCTCAATTAAGACCGTGACGCCGCTGGGGAAGCTGCACGCCAGTCGCATCGCGGTCGGATGCAGTCTCGCACTTGGTCATAAGCAGCAAGGGGAATCACCGCGACTTTTGGTATACCGGCCAGGGCCGCAGGAGGCGAATCGAGCAATGCAGCGCCGCGGAGACTTGGTCCGCACGTCAGGATTTATTCCAGAAGAAGTAGGTGGCTGCTCGGCTGTGCTTGGAGCCGGGCGCCGCGAACGAAACGAATGGGGTAAACATGAGGACATGTAGCGAAGACAAGGATCCGCTGGAGGACCCGGGAGAGCCACTTGAGGCGTCGCCTCGTCAACTTGACGCCGACAGACACGACTAAATACAACTCCCGAGCCGAGCCAGTCAGTCAGCCGCATCGAGCGTCGCCTCGAGGTACCTCTCGAGGCGGTCGAGCCCCACCGGCGACCATTCCTCCGGCTCGAGGTCGGGCAGCAAATCAAGTACGGTGATCACGTTCCAGTAACGCTGCTCGGGCGCGCTGGTCGGCGTCGATCGCCGGTACCAGTCGAGGAAGCGATTGGCCGCCCCGAGCCCGTACCGAACAGCCAGGTTCCAGCGCATGTGGGCTGCGTCGACGGCGCTGGGTCCCCAGCTGCCCTGGGTCCAGTCCACGACGCCGGTGAGGCGAGCACCGAGCCACAAAGTGTTGCCCGGGTGGTAGTCGCGGTGGATCAGGGATTCCGCTCCCGGTGGTGGGGGGTCGGCGGCGAGACCGGCGGCTCGAGTCCACAGGTCTGGCTTCGACGACCAGGCTGGAGGAACCATCGAAACGAGGTCATCGTGGTAGCGACGGTAGGCCGGCAGTTGCTCTCGCGCCTCACCGTCGAGCGTGTGGATTACCGCCAGCGCTTCTGCCAACTGTCTGACAAAAGAGTCGGCATCGCTCGCTAGCCGGGGGGGATGGCCGGGAAGCCGGTCGGTCAAGATCGCCGGAACGTCGCACCCGGTCCCGTCGACATCGACGCTGATCAACCGCGGCGTCGCGACAGCGGCGCGTCCGACCAACTGCAGAACCTGGGCCTCGCGCTGAGGGGTGAAGTCGGGATCTTCTACCTTCCACTGCGGCCGGACCCAGCGCCGCAGCACCAGATCCTGATCCGCCGCCCCGTCCCGGCGCACGGTCACCACGTGATTGGCGTGCCAGCGGCCCCCGGGCAGCCACTGGACTCTGATCACCTGCGCGTTCGGGCCCACGGACTCGGCAACCCACTCCCGGGCTTTGGCCGGCGGCAGGTCAGGGTACTTGATGCTCACCCCGAGTTGGTCAGCTGGCTCAGGTCATAGGCCGCGGTGAAGTTGCAGCGGCAGAGCGGTCCGGGAGCCTGGCCTAGGGTGGCGAGGCTGCTAAGCCGGGTTGGGTCGGCCAGCCCTTTGAAGAGCGCGGCGGTGTCCGCGGCGCGCCCCGGCGCCAGAGCGATGTCCAGGTCGCAGCAGCTGCCCCGCCGCCGCCCGGGGGGCGTCTCCTCGGTGGCCACGTGCCCACTCTACCGCATCCATTGACAAGTGTCTATGGGAGGGGTTACCCTGCTGTGCGATCGACGGATATCGATGGGATTGGAGGGCCGCCATGGGCGAAATCAAAGAGGCGGTCCGGAGCCGGTATGCGGAGTTGGCCCAGGAGCTGGGCGCCCCGGAGGGCTGCTGCGGCTCGTCGGGCAACTGCTGCCCTGGTGAGTACTTGCCCTCGGACCTCGAGGGGGTTGGCCTGACCGAGGCCTACAGCCTCGGTTGCGGCAACCCGACCATGCTCGCCCAGCTGGAGCCCGGCGAACTGGTGCTCGACCTGGGCAGCGGGGGCGGTTTGGACGTGCTGCTCTCGGCCCGCCGGGTTGCCCCGGGTGGTCACGCCTACGGAGTCGACATGACAGATGAGATGCTGCAGGTCGCTAACCGCAGCCGGGTGCTGGCGGGCATCGACAATGCCACCTTCTTAAAGGGGACGATCGAGAGCGTCCCGCTCCCCGAGGGGACGGTCGACGTGGTCATCTCCAACTGCGTCATCAACCTGGCCGAAGACAAGGGCGCGGTGCTCAGGGAAGCCTTCCGGGTACTGAAGCCAGGCGGTCGGCTGGCGGTTGCGGACATGGTCGAGCTCGAGACCCTGGCACCGGCAGTCAAGGTCGCCCTCGACGCCTGGGCGGGGTGCGTCGCCGGCACCATCCCCGTCGAGAAGTACCGGGATCTGCTGCAGGAGGCCGGCTTCGAGGATCTGCAGATCGAGATTCACGCCACCCAAAGTCTGCCGGAGCAGGACGGGAGGATCGGCAGTGCTTACCTTCGGGCCCGTAAGCCCAAGGCGACCGTCCAACCTTGATGGCGGGGCCGCACCCTGCGACCTGAAAACTCGGGGAAGTGGGGAGCGGGCCCACGGACCCCGACGGGGTACCTTGCTTCGGCCGGTCGGGCCGTGAGGCGGTGGAAGCGAGGTCCCAGCTGGCTCGGTTGACGCTGAGTGGCGCACCAGAGCCGGCCATACGCCGAGCATTTGACGTGCCGGGGGAGCCCGCCTTCATTTCTGGCCACTCTCAGCAGGTGCCGTTGGCCAGGGTCAGGGAGATGGTCGGGGACGAAGCTGCGCTATGGCACACATAGCGGTCCTCGTTGGCCACGAAAGCATTGAGGATCAGTGTCGCCAGAGGGTGCTCTGAGGTTGGCAGGGTAACTAGCAGGTTTTCGAAAACCGGCATGGCCGTCGAAGCAGGCAGGTTGGTATAGGCGACACCATTCAATTGCAACCCGGCGGCCGAGTCAGGGAGGCTGTACCCGATCAGGCCCGATGCCAGGGACTCGGTCTGCAGCCCGGCCGGGGGCGAAGCCGCCGTTCCCGTCCCCGTGGACGGCAGGGCCTGGGCGACCGCCGGGAAATAGGCACTGGCATCGCCCCAGGTGCAGCCCGCACAGGCCCCGTCAAATTGGTAGACGATCTCGGCCCCCACCCCGGGCGCCGAGCCGGTCGGATAGAGGGTGAACGCTGCACTTCCATCCGCCCCTACCGCACCGCTCCCAGTCCAGCCGGCCGGCGCCAGCACCACGGTGCCAGCGACTCCATAGGCCGCGACCTGCTCCGACAAAGACGCTGGCAGGGAGACTCGGAGGGAGGCTGGGTAGGAAGTGGCGGCACCGGGCACGCCGAAGGTGGTCGGCAAGGTGGCTACCGCCAGGACCACGGTGGTGATGTTGGGGCTGGGGGAGGCGGTGGAACTGGGGGAGCCGGTGGAACTGGCCGATGCGGACGGGCGGGGGCGCGGACTGGGTCGCGGATGCGTACCGGGGCTCTTCGAGCACGCTGCCAGACCCAAGCTCGCGACCACCACGGCCGCCGTGGCCGCCAGTACGCTCAGCAGCCGGGTCATGCTCTAGCGATGCTAGTCACTGGGCCAGAGTCGAGTCCTCGGAGCTGACGACCCGCCCGCGACCACGGAGCATCCACAGGAACGCCGGGAGAGTCGATGCGCGCTGACTATGTTCATGAGCTCCCGGGGTTGCTGGAGTCCATGCGCCAGCTGATGTCGGTGGTGGAGACTGCCGATTTGGACCCGCTTCTCCTGGAGCTGGTCAAGATCCGGGCCTCTCAGATCAACGGCTGCTCGTACTGCCTCGACCTGCACACCAAGGATGCGGCGGCCCTCGGGGAGATGCCTCAGCGGCTGGCACTCATCTCCGCCTGGCCGGAAGCCCCCTGCTACACGCTGCCGGAGCGGGCCGCTCTCCAGTGGCGCGAGTGCCTGACCCGGCTGCCCGAGCTGGGCGCCCCCGACTCCGCCTATCAGGAGCTGGCTGCGAATTTCACCGAGCCGGAGGTGGTGGCGCTCACCCTGGCCGTGGTGGCGATCAATGGTTGGAACCGCCTGGCGGTGGGACTGCGGGCGCCGGTCGGAGGCTACGTCTCCCAGCGCACTCCCGCCCCACCCAGCAGGTAACCCGCCCCGAGGTTGGGGTGGGGCGGATCGCTTCCCCAGAGGGGCCAGTGTCTGGCTCAGCCGGAGATCAATACCAGCTTGCCGGTGACGTCTCCCGCCTCCAGCCGCCGGAAGGCGGAGTGGGCATCGGCCAGGGGGTAGGTCTGCTCGATCAGCGGGCGCATCCCGGTGGACTGGACGGTGCCGAGCAGGGCCGAGAACTCAGCCCAAGTGCCCATCGTCGAGCCGAGGATCCGGAGCTGGCGCCAGAAGACCCGGCGCAGGTCGGCGGGCGGGTCGGCGCCGGTGGTGGCCCCGGCCACCACCAACGTGCCCCCCCGCCGGAGCACCCGCAGGCTGGTAGCCCAGGTGGCCTCCCCGACGGACTCCACCACCGCGTCCACCCCCTCCCCGGCGGTTAGGCCCAGCACCTCGCCGACCGCCTCTCGCCCAGTCGCCACGGCGTGGTGGGCGCCGCGGGCTATCGCCGCGGCGCGCTTCGCCGGATCTCGGCTGGTGACGATCACCCGCAGACCGCCGGCCAGCCCGAGGGCCTCGGCAGCGGTCGACAGGCCACCTCCGGCTCCCTGGATGAGGACCGTGTTGCCGGGCCGGAGCGCAGCTTTGGTGAAGAGCATCCGGTAGGCAGTCAGATAGGCGGTGGGTAGGCAGGCGGCCTGCTCGAAATTGAGATCGGCAGGCAGAGGGAATAGGTTCATCGCCGGCACTAAGCAGTACTCGCCGAAGGTGCCCTCCCAACTGCCTTCACTGAGCATGGCAAACTTGCGGCAGGAGGTCTCGTCCGGTCCGAGGCAGGCATCGCAGACCCCACAAGTGATGACGGCATGAGCCACCACTGGGGCGCCCAGCGGCAGGCGCTCGGGAGTATCGGAGCCGTAGGCGTCCACGATGCCGGCCACGTCACAGCCCAGGGTCCAAGGAAAGGAAGAGGGCGGGCCTACCCCGGCGAGGGTCCAGAGGTCGTGACGGTTGAGGGAGGCAGCGCGCGTGCGTAAGCGCACGGCCCCCGGCCCAGGGACGGGCATCTCCCGCTCGCCAACGGTCAGGTTGTCGAGGGGCTGAGCACCACCGGCGGCGGTCGCGAACGCGGCGAGCATGGGGCCAGTCCTCCTGTCATCTCCTGCCGGGTCGGAAGCTGAATGCGACTTTAGTTGCCGGACGCTGAAGGCGTCGGAGGCCCCGTGCTGGGAGCGGCGAGAACGTAGACGGCGCTGACCTGGATGGAGCCATTGACGACTGTTGAGGCGGTGGTTCCTTTGGCGGTCCTGTCGCCGACCCTCCAGTCCAGGAAGGACCAGCTGTTGGAGTCGGTGGGGCGTTCAGCAAGCTCAACGGTGGCACCGCAGGGAATGCTGACTGACCGGGTGGCGCGGCCGAAGGTGAAGCTGGTGCCGCCCGAGGTGGCGGTGACCGTCCCCCAGGTCCTCCCCAAGCTGCTGGTGATGCTCACGGTCAGCCGGCAGCTGGTGCCGGCACTAGCCTGCGGCAGCAATCCGGCGTTGGGGGTGGGGCTGGACCCGCAGCCGGTGGCGCTGAGCGTCAGCGCCACCGCCAGGATCAGCCCAGCGAACGGGAGCGCGAGAGCTGCGCGACTCCCCCTTGGGACTGCCACCGCCGACCGCTCCATCGTGTCAGTTCCCCCAGTCCGAAGCGAAGCTGAGCCGACCATTGCCCGCCGTCCCGGATGAGCTGATCTATTCTGGAGGCGCGATGTCCTCCGAGGTCGAGAGCCGACGCGTAAGCAAGCGCGACCGCCGCGGTTACTCGGCTACGCCTTCGGTGAGCCCGATCATCATCCAGTCTTTGCGCCGCCGGGTCGACCGGGTCGCCCGGAGGATGGCGATCGAGATGGCTCGGACGATTCCCCTCGCCGAAGGGTTTGGGGGCGGCTCCGCCTTCGGCAGCGAGGTGCTGGCGGCCTGCCGGGAGGGGGTGGGAACCATGCTCTCGCTCTGGGCGGAGTCGCGCCCACCCTCGCACGCCGAGCTGCAACAGCTCTCGAGGATGGGCGGGCGGTTGGCCAGCACCGGCGTACCTTTGGACGCCATCCTGCGCGCCTATCGAGTCGCCGCGCTGGTGATCTGGCAGCACGTGATCGACGCCGTCCGGATTCATCCCGAGATCGAGGCCCAGTCCGTCCTGACCGCGGTGGGACCGCTTTTCGACTACCTCGACGCTATCAGCGTCGCCGTCAGCACCAGCTATCTGGAGACCAGGGAGAGGGTGCGCCGCGAACAAGATCGTCAGTACGACCAGTTCTTCAGCGATGTTCTGGGCGGCACCGCCGACTTGGACATGGTGGCCAAGGCGGCCGAGGGCGGGACGGTGTTGGAGTTCCCCTACCGGCTGGTGGTGGTGGGTGCCGATGACACGTCGGCCGAGGCGACCATCGCGACGGCCTGGCTGGTGGTGGGCGCTCACGTCGCCCTCTACCAATCCAGCGTGGTGGCGCTGGTGCCGAGCCAGGCGCGGATCGGGACTCTGGAGCGGCTGCTCCAGGTGGCAGTGGGTTCTGATCGGGCTCCCTGGCAGATGGCGCTGGGGCCGACGGCAGCTGCGCTGGGCGAGGTCCCGGCGGCGGTGCGCGCGGCCCGAGACGCCTTGACCGTGGGCCAGATCCTAATGCCGGAGCAGCAGGTGTACGACGCCGCCAAACTCCATCCCTACCTGGCCTGGCTCCACGACCTCGAGGGACTACGGGAATTCGTAGAGAGTGCGCTCGGGCCTCTCTTGGAGCGAGAGCGCAGCCGCAGCTTGCCCCTGCGGCAGACCCTCGAGGCGGTGCTCAGCCACGAGGGCCTCAGCGCGGCCGCCCGGTCGCTGGGGGTCCATCGCCACACCCTTCTCTATCGGATGGAGCGGATCGAGGACCTGGTGGGAACCTGGGCCGACGCCGAGGACCGGCTCCGGCTGGAACTGGCGCTGCGGGGCTCGCGGCTGCTGGACGCCTTGGCGCCATTGGAGATGCCCAAGCCGCTGGCACGCCTTACCGCGCAGGGGCGCCGCTAGCTGCCCCGGCTCCCGGCCATCTAGCGCGAGGAGTTCCGCTCAGACGCCGGGGAACATCGCGCGCAGATCGTCGAGATCGATGTCCGCAGCGGCGAGCTCCACCTGAGGGGTGTGTTCGGAGTCGAGTCGACCGTAGACAAGCCGCAGAAGCGCCTCAGCAGACAGTCGCAGCGTTCCGGCTGCCGACTGATCAGCCCAGGGCTCGAGTCGGACACCATCGGCTACCAGCGCAAACTGCCGCTCCGGGTCACGGGTCGAAACCCGAAGGGTCAGGGGCGGTCGGCGGAGCTTGCCGACGCGGGCCACCATCGGGGCCAAGCCATCGACGAGCAGGGTAACGGCGTCGGCGGATACCAGGGCAGTCGGGTCGAAGGAGACAGCAATGTCCCAGCTGTGGACGGCCTGCTCGGACAGCCGCAGCCGCAAGAGCCCCGCTAGGTCCAGGTCCATGCCGAAAGCGGCCACGCGGAACGCTCGCATCTGATCAGCGTCGAGGGCTTCGAGCCGGCGGACCAGCTCCTCGTTCAAAGTGACACAGTCCTCGACCTGGGCTTCTGGGGTACGACTGTTCCAGGCGTCCCAAATTGGCGTCCAGGCGTCCTGACCGGGCGGATCGCCGCCGCTGACCCCGGCTTCGACCAGGCGATTGAACATCACCGACTGACTGCCGAGATGCGAGTAGACCTGGGCGATGTTCCACCCGGGACAGTACGAGGGACTACGGATCTCCGCACCGTCGAGATTGGCGGCTCGGGCCGCCAAGCGGTCTTGCGAGCCTCGGAGGGCGGCAACCCAAAGCGAAGGGTCGTTCGACACGGTCAGTTCCTCCTTGGGGCCGCGAGCCAGCGATCAGCTACTCCCGGACTTAGTAGTCTCCGCCCCCTGCTCGCCCGTCGTCGAACCACCGTCGAGCGACGCCGGAGCCCGGCGGCTGGCGACTTCGCCACGATCATACGAGAGCTGGAACAACTGCCGACCAACCCCGACCCCTGCTACAGATGGTCCTGCGCCGAGGCCACTTCGCCGCGGCTCCCGGCAGGGGCCGGCTTGGTCCGGTACACATACCGCTTGCCCCGGGACCACGAAGCGGCCGCGGCGATCAGACAACAGCCGATGGAGAAGTCGAACGCCGCGTGGAGTCCGGCCCCAAAAGGAGCCGAGATCAGGTTGGGGAAGAAGCTGCGTCCGCTCAATAGGGTTGCCGTACTGCGGGGCAGCAGGCTCAGAGTGTGGGCGCCCAGCAGGTGCTGCATCGGGTTGTAGCCCAGGAAGGCCGCGAACAGGGTCGAGACGGGAGGCAGCGACGCCGCCCGGGCGGCTGCCGCTGGAGGAACTCCGTGGAGGATCAGGCCGTGCTCCAGGCTCGTCGAGAGCGTGCCCGACAAGCCCACGATCACCAGGGTGAAGAAGATGCCGATGGAGAGCACCTGGGCCGAGCTCTGGAAGGTGGCGTTCATCCCCCCGCCGGCCCCGCGGTGGGCCGGGGGCAGGCTGTTCATGACGGCAGCCCGGTTGGGCGAGGCGAAGGCGCCCATCCCCAGCCCGTTCAGCAGCAGAAGTGGGGCGAACAACTCGTAGGAGAAGTTAATCGGCAAGAGCTCCAAGAGCAAAAAGCTGAGCGCGGCCGCCAGCATCCCTCCAGTCGCGAAGGGTCGGGCCCCGAAGCGGTCGGAGAGAGCCCCTGACGCTGGCCCGGCCAGGAGAAAGCCAACCGTCAGCGGCATCATGTAGATCCCCGCCCAGAGCGGAGTTCTAGCGAAGCTGAACCCGTGCAGCGGGAGCCAGATGCCCTGCAGCCAGATCACCATCATGAACATCAGTCCGCCTCGGCCCAGCGCTGCCAGAAAACTGGAGATGGTGCCGAAGACGAAGGCTCGGATCCGAAAGAGACTGAGCCGGAACATGGGCGCTGGGACCCGCAGCTCGATGAGGCAAAAGACGCCCAGCAACAGCAGCCCCAGACCCAACTCCAGCAGGACCGTCGGGCTAGTCCAGGCCATGGACTGGTGGCCATAGGGCTCGATCCCGTAGGTGACCCCGATCATCACCAGGATCAGCCCGACAGCGAAAGTGAGGTTGCCCCACCAGTCAATCTGGGTCCGGCGCCGGAGCCCCAGATCCCGCAACTTGAGATAGGACCAGATGGTGCCAGCCACCCCGACCGGGACCGAGACCAGGAATACCAGCCGCCAGTCGATAGCCCCGAGGATGCCCCCAAGGACCAGCCCGATGAAGGACCCGCTGATGCCGGCCACGTTGTTGATCCCCAGGGCCAGGCCGCGCTGGTGCTCCGGGAAGGCGTCGGTCAGGATGGCCGCCGAGTTGGCGATAAGGAAGGCACCACCCACTCCCTGGACGACTCGCATCAGCACCAGCCAGAGGGCTCCGGATTGGCCAGTCATCCAGGTGATCGACAGCAGGATCGAGCCTAGGGTGTAGATCACGAAGCCCAGGTTGTAGATCCGCACCCGCCCGAAGATGTCGCCCAGGCGACCGAAGCTGACCACCAGGACGCTGGAGACGATGAGGTACGAGAGGATCATCCAGAGCAGGTAGAAGCTGTTGCCGGGCAGCAGCGGGTCGAGCCGGATGCCCCGGAAGATGTCCGGCATGGCGATGATCATGATGGTGGCGTCGATCGTCACCACCATCACCCCGAGGGTGGTGTTGGAGAGGGCCAACCACTTGTAGCCGGCGCCCGGCGGGGTCTCCTGCCGCCGCGGCTGCCACCGCCCGGCCCGCGCGCCTGGGATGCTCAATTAGCTACCTCCGATGCCCACCCCGCAGCCAGGCTGACCAGACCGGGGGTTTGATTCGTTAGCGCGCAAGGATTCCGCAGCTGCCCAACGATTGACGCCACGAACCAAAGTCCATTTTGGCGGAGGGTGGCTCCCCGCCCAGGGTGGCGTCCTCCTCAATATAGCCAACTCCCCTGGGGCCCACGACCGGGCAGGGTCTAGCTGGGTGAGTTCAAGGGGTCAGTGCAAGAGGATCGGTGAGTCGATGACCATCCATCAGCTCACCGGAGGAGTGACCGGTGCCCACACACTTGACCGCCGACCAGAAGCGGATGGCGTTTCGTCTCCAGGCACGGGGGCTATCCCGTCGTCGGATTGAGCGGTGGGTCGGCTGCCCAGGGATGGGTTTGTCTGTGGTGCTCAGGGATCCCCAGCAGGTCCCGGCTCGCTGAGGCAAAAGCGACCTACTCCCCAGTCGCCTCGATTTCGACAAGCGCGTCCGTTAGGGGCTGCACAAGCTCTTTGCTGAGAAGCCCACAGTTCGGGTAAAAGCACTCCACCCAGACCTTCTCAACGAGATCCGGCGTGATCGGTTCGCCGCCTCCGATCAGGTCGGCCAGGATATTCGCCTCGGGCGCGTATTCGTCGGACGGTGCGCCCATGCGCAGCAATCCCTCGGGGTCAAGAGCGTCGATCACCGCCTTGACCGCGCTAAAGCGAGCCCCGCCCCCCACGCCAACATCATCTCACCCCCAACGGGTCGATCGGCTGAGGGCCGCGATTCTGGCTGGGGTCCGTCGTGCCAGGACCGCTCAATGGCCTCGAGGATCCCCCAGATGGTCGCGGGTAGCTCTGGGACGCCTGTCTCGGATTCCAATCTGGGCTTCAGATCACCGAAGGCTATGCTGCAGAGCGGCTCGAACTGCACGCCCACGCTGAGTTTGTCCAGGTCGACGACGGGGTTGAGGATCTTCATCGGGACAGGCGGCTCGCCCGCCGATCAGGGCGCGAGAAGTTGCGCCAGTTTTGCTCTGACCCCGTCTAAGGCTCTTCCCCAGCCGTCGAGGTGAGGTCTCGCGGCCCGAGCCATAGCAACCTCCGACCGCAGACCGAGGACCTCGAGCAGGGCCGGTCAAGGGTCCGTAAGATGATTGCCGGGCGGGCGTCCGAATTGGAACTCCGCAGCGGCACCACGGCGAGTTCTCTCCCCCGTAGCCGATGTCGTCGGGTTCCATGCATAGGGGGCGACGGTGGCAATAGGCGTCGAGACAAGAACCATCCAGACCCCAGACGGCCGCGACCTCTGCCTCGAACTGGGTGGTGACGAGGACGGGTTTCCCGTCTTCGTCAACGGCGGTACTCCCAACTCCCGCCACATGTACGAGCCTTGGCTTGCGGACGCCAGTCGCCGGGGGATACGGCTGATCAGCTACGACCGGCCTGGCTACGGGGGCTCGTCAGCGACTGCTGGCCGCAGCGTCGCCGATGGCGCGGTGGACGTCCTGGCAATCACTAAGGCCCTTGGGATTGAACGCCTAGCGATGTGGGGGTATTCCGGTGGCGGTCCCTTCACGTTGGGGTGCGCCGCCCTCCTGCCCGAGACAGTCGTTGCTGCGGCCACTCTGGGATCGGTCGCGCCTTACGGGCCGGAGGATCTCGACTACTTCGCCGGGATGGGTGACGACAACGTGGACGGGATAAAGCTCTACCTCGATGACCCGGAGGCGTCTCGCAAGCGGGGCGCGAAGGAACGGGAGGAGATGCTGCAGTCGACCCCCGAGCAGGTGGCCGAGGTCTTGAAGACGCTCCTAACTCCAGTTGACGCGGCGGTACTGACAGGCAGCTTTGCGGTCTTCATGTCCGAGTGCAGTCACGATGGGCTGGCTCCGGGACTGGACGGCTGGTGGGACGATGGAGTCGCCCACATGGAGCCCTGGGGATTTGATCTGGACTCGATCCGAGTTCCGGTCAAGATTTGGCATGGTCGCCACGATCGCTTCGTTCCGTTCCAGCACGGTGAGTGGCTGGCGAAGCACGTGCACGGCGCCGAGGCGGAACTCAGCGAAGAGGACGGGCACTTGACACTCCTCGTCAACAGGGTTGGCGAGGTTCACGATTGGTTACTGCGCGCCGCGGGCTGACGTAGCGCGTTACGCCGCCGACCTGGTCTATGGCGCTAGTTGAAGGATGCGTCCACGATGAGCCCCAACTGTTTCCACATCCCCTGCACTGTGCGGGCTAGCCTGCTTTAGCACCGCCAGACAGGAGCAGGACCTCAATCAGGCACACCGGGCGAGGTCCGACCGTACTACTCGCCTCCTATTGAGCACCATGCGGATCCTTGTCTGGGCGGCACGGCTTTCGGGGGACAGGCCACCGTGTACGAGGCTCGGCGACCTGGTGCCGCTGTACACCTTGTTCGGCCGGGGCAAGACCGGCCTGCGGCACGGCTGAGCTCCGGCGCCCGGATGGCGCACTACGCCAGCCGGGCGCCCCGAGGCCACCGCGAAGCCACAGACCCCAGCTTCGCCAAAGGCCCGCCCCAAGCCGCGCAGCAGCCGTAGCCGGCTCTCGGATCGGGCTAAACCTCCCAGGCCGCTCCAGCACGCCCAGGGGCTGGGTGGGGGAGCTCCGGTGGCCTAGCTGGGGCGGCTAACCCAGGTTCCGGGACGCTCTACCAGCTGACCGGAGCCTTCTAGAGGGCTCAAAAGGGGCTTCCAGAGACAACCAGGCCGCAACCTTGCAACTCGCCTTGCAAGCACCCCCCCTACCCGCACGGGGAGTCGAACCCCGGTTACCACCTTGAAAGAGTGGTGTCCTAACCGCTAGACGATGCGGGCCCGGTGATAGGCGCCCCTATACTCGCAGGAAGTGGCGGGGGTCCAGTGTGAGCAGGAAACGGGCGAGAGTTGAACACCGATCCAGCAGGGGAGTCTGACCTCTCCAACCCTGCGCCCACCGAAGCCCAGCGTTACCCCAACCTCGGCACCCAGGGCGTCTCGGTGAGCAGTTCCGCGGCCGCCGACATCCCTGTCCGTGCCTCCCGGACCGAAGGCTGGGTAGTGGCCACCGCCCTACTGGTGGCGGGATGCATCTCGATGGGAATCTACCTGGTCGTTCTGCACCATTGAGTTCGGCCCCCTCCGACCTCCTGCCGGAGTCAGTCGAGCTCCCCGGGACGAGGCGGCTCCGCTTCGCCCCCAGCCCCACCGGCGACCTGCACATCGGCAACGTTAGGACCGCGCTGCTCAGCTACTGCCTGGCCGGTGAGGACGGGCGGTTTCTGGTCCGTATCGAGGACACCGACCGGGAGCGCTATCAGCCGGAGGCGGTCCCCCGGTACCTGGAGACCCTGGCCTGGCTGGGGTTACGCTGGGACGAGGGACCGGACATCGGCGGCCCCTGCGAGCCCTACGTGGAGTCGGAGCGGCTCCCCTACTTCCAGGCAGCGGCGGAACGGCTGGTGGCCGCGGGCGCCGCCTACTTCTGCTTCTGCACCAAAGAACGGCTGGACGAACTCCGGGCCGCCCAGAGAACCGCGGGCCTCCCCACCAGGTACGACGGGCATTGCCGGAACCTACCCCCGGCCGAGGCGGTGGGGCGCCGAGAGCGCGGCGAGCCTTCAGTGGTGCGCTTGCTAGTACCGCCGGGGGAAACCCGGTGGGATGATCTGGTGCTGGGCCCCCAACTGGTCGACAACCTATCGGTCGACGACCAGGTCCTGCTCAAGTCCGATGGGTTCCCCACCTACCATCTGGCCCAAGTGGTCGACGACCACCTGATGGGAATCACCGAGGTTGTCCGGGCGGTGGAATGGCTGCCCTCGACTCCCAAGCACCTGATCACCTATGCCGCGCTGGGATGGCGACCGCCGCGGTTCGCCCACGTCGCGCTGGTGCTCGGCCCCGACCACAGCAAGCTCTCCAAGCGCCACGGCGCCCAGACGGTCACCGAGTTCCGGGAGCTGGGGTACCTCCCTGAGGCCCTGGTGAACTTCCTGGCCTTTCTGGGCTGGTCCCCGGGTACCGAGGAGGAGATCTTCACCCTCGCCGAGCTGCGCCAGCGGATGACTTTCGAGCGGTTGCAGTCCAGTCCCGCGATCCTCGACCAGCAGCGGCTCGACTATCTAAACGGCGTCTGGATCCGCAAGCTAACCGTTGAGCAATTGGCCCAGCGCATCAAGCCCTTCCTTCCCCAGGCCACGCCGGAACAGTTGGTGCCGATCACGGCCATGGTGCAGGAGCGGATCCGTCGGCTAGACCAAGTCCCTGGGCTCTTGACATTCGCTTTCTCGGAGCCGACTCCTGATGCCGACTTTCTAAGGGGCAAGCTGAGCCGGGAGGTAGCCCGGGCCTTTCTGGAGCAGGTGCCCGCGCTATTGGACGGCGACCCCGACCAGCTGATGGACCGGCTGCGAAGCTTGGCTCAGGAGCTTGGGGTCGGCGACCCCACCACCGAGAAGAAGGTCCTCCAGTCTGTCATGCGGGTGCTCCGGGTCGCCACCACCGGGGCCGAGGTGACGCCCCCACTTCCTGAATCGATCGCCTTGATCGGCAAGGAGGCGGCGGTCCGGCGCATCCAGCGAGCTGTTCGGGTCCTGTCCGAGGCAGGCTGAATCCCCGGTCGGGATCTCATACGGGCTGACGAAGTGACGGTAGCGGCCGATACTATCGTCCCCTAGCTGGCGCGGAAGCCTCGGCTCCACTGCCGGTTGGAGCGACATTGGGGCGTTGCCAAGTGGTAAGGCGCCTGACTCTGGATCAGGTAATCGGAGGTTCGAATCCTCCCGCCCCAGCCCGTGTCGTGTCTCAGGACATCGTGGACACATCTCTCACGTCATCGTGGACAACTCTAGGGCGCCCGGAGGGGGTTCCCAGGGGTTGGTAATCGCGAGCAGGGTCGAGGACCAGCTCGCGGAGCAGCGACCGGTCCTCGCGGATCACCCGGACCTGCTTGTTGGCCACCAGCAGGCGGACGGGCACACCGGCGTGGGCCCGTCCCAGGCAGATGTGGCGGAGGCGACTGAGGTAGCGCAGGGTGACCCGGCCCTGCTGGTCCACCCGGTCGTGCCGGACGCGGTAGTGGACAGCTGCGTCTAGTCCCTCGGGCCGGGCCTTCAGGCGGCCGTGGAACGCGGTGAGGGGAGTTCTGCCGGCCAGCGCGCGGTGAGGTCGGTGGTGGTTGTAATAGCCGCGGAATGTGTCCAGCTGAAGCTGCAGCACGGCCCGAGTCAGCGCTGGTGGCTGTTTGGCCAGAAAGCGCTTCAGGGTTTGGTGGAAGCGCTCCACCTTGCCGCAGGTTTGTGGATGGTATGGGGTGGGGCGCTTGAAGACGATCCCCAGCCGTTCCAGCTCGGTCTCGAGCAGGACCTTGACGCCACGGGACTTGCCGCTGTAGACGGCACCGTTGTCGGTGAGAAGCGCGGCGGGGTAGCCATGGGTGGCGCCAGCCAGGTGGAAGGTCTCCACCACGTCCGCCCCCTTCACCGTGGTGAAGGCGTTGCAGGCAAGGAGCAGCCGGGAGTGGTCGTCGAGGTAGTTGAGGATCTCGACATCGCGGCCATCGGCCAGGTGCCAGTGGGTGGTGTCGCTCTGCCACATCTGGTTGGGCAGGTCGGCCTCGAAGCGGATGAACGAGGAACGAGGCCGCTTCTGGGGCTGTGGGGTGATCAGTCCATGACGCTTGAGGATGCGCCAGATCGTGGCTACTGAGGGCACCCTGGTGAAGTGTTCCCTGAGGTGATGGGCGATGCTGCGGGGACCGTGGTCGTAGCCGGCGCTGGCCAACTCCTGGCGCAGCCTGAGGACCGCGGCCTCGACGTCTGGTGTAACTGCTTGCGGACAGGATTTAGGCCGCCGGGACCGCGGTTGGAGCGCCTCGTATCCGCCCGCTCGATACCGGTCGACGAGTTTATCGACCCATCCTTTGGAGACGCCGGCACTTCTTGCAACCTCGCGGCGGCTACGCCCTTCGAGAACGACCGCCTCCACCACGTAGCGTTCCACACCCACCCAGCCACCCCCCTTGTCCTGAGGTGGCCACTATCTCTTGCGACATCCCCTCTCAACACCGGCCACTATGTCCTGCAACCAGACACCTCTCCCTCCGCCATTTGGCCTTGACCCCATTCAGTGGACCACGGTCATGGCAACGGTGACAGAGGCCGCGGCCACTCCCGCCTCGTTTGAGTAGCGCTCCTCAGCTCGCGAAGCCCTCGGTGACCGAGCGGGCGACCTCGCGCGCGGATCAGCATGGCCAGCGCCGCGGGCGTTGTGCCGGCACTGAGGCCAAGGATCCATTCGGCGAGCTCGGGATCGGACGCCTCAGCCCCGAACCCGTTGATCTCCAGGAACGTGAGCATCGCGACCAGCGCGAGGC
>DATKSI010000011.1:0-65594 GCA_035531715.1 Candidatus Micrarchaeaceae archaeon | reverse complement strand
GGGGTCTCCTCCGTACACCTTCCCGTGAGTCTCAACTAGAAAAGTTACCGGGTGAGACCCCCCGAGACCCCCCACCTGGGGCCACTACATGGCCGGATGGGACGCCTCATCGCCTGCTGGAAAGCATGGGGAGGGATGCATGATCGCCGCCCGCCTCGCCGCTGCCCTGGGGTGTGACCGACGCTCTAACCGATCCTGGCCGGCGCGAACCGTTGCCGCGGCCGGGGCGAGCCCGCTCGGTGGTGGTGGAGCAGCGGTCTATCAAACCGCCGCGGCTGAGATCAGCCGAGAGTCGGTCCGAAGTGGGCTGACCCCGGCCTTGACCCCCAACGGCCCCGCTTCAGCGGCCCGGCTGATCTCAACCCGCTATGCCGCCGATAGAACCGTCCGCCCGCCGCTTGGAGCCCGCCCGTGAACATTCGCCACCCCTGGAGGAACACCGATGACAGATCGCTACCCGCAGGACTTGCCGAGCTTCCCCAAGCAGCCGCAGCCTCCGGCCCGGACGCCGGGTGCGGCGCCCAACTGGCCGTTCCCGCCGCCGAAGCCAGCGCCACCGCTGCCAAAATCCCCGGACCCGACACCGCTGCCGCGGCCCCGCAACCTGCCCAAGTGGTACAGCCCGGGGAGCGGCTCATGATGGCCGACTCGCCCGAAACCGAGGCCGCGGTCACCCGCATGGCGGCGATTCCCGCCCACCTGGTGCCGCAAACCCTTCGCCTTGCCGTCCTGGACGCCGCCGCGCGGGCCGCCGTGGTGCGCGAAGCCCGGGAATCGGTAGAGGACTGCCTCGCGGCCGTGAAGGCGTCGCTGCGGCGCTCTGACGTGGCAGCAGCGCGGGACGTGGCCAAGGTGCTGGTCGCGGCCGAACGCCTCATCCCGATGTTGACCGGAGTCGAAGTTGACCCCAGCGCGGTCGCTGAGGCGCTGTCTTCGGCCTCCAACATAATCAGACAGGCGATCGGGCAGCTCCAGCCGGTGCCGGAACTCGCCTATAGCCTGGAACGCGCGGCCTGGCACGCGTTGCCGGTGCAGATGCTTCCCGCCTTGCCTGCTCCGGTCGCCCTGCCGAGCGATCTCGAAGCCGAGCGAGCCCGTGCCGAGCTGGAGGCGGCTCGGTCAAACCTACAGCGAGCCCACGGCGAATGGGAGAGCGCGGCCGAGCGCGGGGCCGAGATCCTTGGTCACCTTCAGGCGGCGGGCGGGCTGCTGGAGGCCGTGGCGGAGCTGCGAGGGCCGCTCCTGGCCGTGGCGGAGCAAGTTCGGGCCGCCAACGAGGCCCGGGGGCTCGCTGGGATCGCCTGGCAGGTGCCGGCTGGGCACACGTCCGAGCCGATCCGCCGGCTGGAGGCGCTGCGGGCCGCTCAGACACCCGAGGCGGTGCCCGTATGAGCCAATCGCCCGATCGGCGGTTACTGACTCGGCCCGCGCCGACGCTTACACCCCCAATTCACCCCAACTAGGAGCACCTAAATCGTGGACATCTTCGAACCCCCGGACCGCAAGGGTCGGGCATACGTGACCCAGGACCAGGCTCGCATGGAGCAGGCTCAGGACATCCTCCGCCGCAGCCTGTCCGTTCCCAAGCTCGACCTGGTGCGCAAGGCGAGCGGTGCGCAGGCGGTGGCCGTCTATGACTCGACTGGCAAGCTGATCGGCACCGCGCCGCCCGAGAAAATCAACCCGGTTGCCGCCCGGGACGCGCTCTATAACGCGGCCGGCGCGCTCGTAGGCGTGCAGCAGGCGGACGGCTCGACGCTGCGGGTCGGCACGGCCAAGGCGCCGGTCGCCAAGGCCCGGCAGGTCCGGGTTCGCAAGGTCGCCGCCTCGACCATGACGGCGCAGCAGCTCTTCCAGAAGCTCCGAGCCATGAAGGGGGCCTCGGTCAAGAAGTCCGCGAACACACTTACGGAGCGCCGCAGGTTGACGCTCTGGGGCTCGGGCGAATACCTGAAGATGAGCGCGATCGAGCGCGCTCGGTTCGACCAACTGGCGCAGGCGGCACGGGCACGCTCGGCCAAGCGGCGGGTGCGGAAGACCGTCATTCTGACGCCCGAGTCGCTCGCCGCGGGGGAGCAGAGGCTCGCCAAGACGCGCGCGATGATCCGGGGCCGGCGAGGCTGAGTGGTGCGGGTTTTTGACGCCGCGGGCCGTCCGGTGGCCGAGGTCGAGCCACATCTGGTCACCCCGGCCTGGCTGCTACCCGAGGACATCGCGGAGCGGCTGCAGGCGGTTGCCGACGGCTACCGGCAGCACGTCCGGGCCGCGGTGGTCTTCAGTTGCATCATGGCGGAATCCGGGCCGCTTGAAGGTGGCCGCGATGCTCGATGACGGCGGCCCGCGCGAGATCGGGAACCGTCCGCAAGCGGCGCGCCTCGGTGGGACGGTTCGCTGATGCCCCAGCCGTGTACGGTTTGCCGTCACCCGCGGCAGCAGGCGGTTGACGCGGCCCTGGTGAAGGGTGAGTCGGACCGGGCCACGGCGCTCAAGTTCCAACTGGGCGCACGGGCGGTCGGACGGCATCGGGAGAATCACCTGAGCCCTGCTCTGGCAGCGGTTACGGCTCGGCGTGAGGAAGCCCGGCATGGCTCGCTCGCCGACCGGGCGGCCGCGATGCTGGACAAGGCCGAGGGCCTGATCGATCGGCTGGAGCGGGAAGGCGCTACGGGGATGCAGCTGGCCGCCATGCGGGAGTTCCGGGGCCAGGTTGAGACCGTGGCTCGGCTCACCGGGGCGATAGACGAATCCACGAAGGTGACGGTGAACCTGCTCAGCAGCTCCGAGGTTCAGGGCTTGGTCGGGCTGCTGCTGAGCGCGCTCGCGCCATTCCCGGAGGCCCGCATCGCGGCGGCCGGGGCGCTCTCGACGATCGACGCGGGGGCCGGGTCGTGACTGTGGCACTAGGTGCCCACGTTGGGCAGGCGGTGCGTCCGGGGGGTCTCCCGGGCCGCCGCCCGTCCAGCGACCGGGGGTCGCGCTGTTGACCTTCACGGTCCCGGATCAGCCGGTGGCGATGCCCAGACCGCGGGTGACCGTGCGCGGTGGCAAGCCCCACGGCTACACGCCGACCGGGGCGCAGGCGGCCATGTGGCGGATCAGGCAGGCCGCCGTCGAAGCGTTGGGAGACCGGCCCCGGTTCGAGGGCGCGGTTCAGCTCACGGTGGTCGCCTACGTGCGTCAGCCCTCTGGTATTCCCAAGAGGGACCGGCTGACCGCCCTGCCGACCCGACGCCCCGACACCGACAACTACGCCAAGACCGCCCTCGATGGGCTCTCGGTGCTCTGGCTCGACGATGCCCAAGTGACCGACCTGTGCATCCGCAAGCGGTTCGCGGTGGGCTCGTCGCCCCGCTGGGAGATCCGGGTGGAGGCGCTGGGATGAGCCGGCTGCTGCGCCACCTCGCGGGCGGACTTGATCCGGTGATCTTGGCCCGCAACATCGGCATGGAGTGCGACCCCTGGCAGGCGAAGGTGCTGCGCGACCCGCACAAGCGCGAGCTGTTGGTGGTCCATCGCCAGGGCGGCAAGTCCACGGTGGCGGCCGTGGCCGCGGTCCACTGCGCGCTCTACGATCCCGGCGCCCTGGTGCTGGTCGTGAGCCCATCCCAGCGCCAGTCCGTCGAGCTGTTCCGGGTCATGCTGGCCCTGTACCGCTCACTGGGACGGCCGGTGCCGCCGGAGGCGGAGAACGCGCTGTCGGTCATCCTCGAAAATGGCTCCCGGGTCGTCGCCCTGCCGGCGGACGCGACCACCATCCGGGGCTACTCGGCCTGCCGCCTGCTGATCGTCGATGAGGCGGCGTTCGTCCCAGATGACACCATCGCCGCCGTCCGGCCGATGTTGGCCGTGTCCAACGGTCGGATGCTGGCCATGAGCACCCCGTTTGGCCGGCGGGGCTGGTTCTGGGAGGCTTCCGAGTCCCGGGAGTGGCGGCGCACCACCGTCACGGCCGACAACTGCCCGCGGATCTCCAAGGCGTTTCTGGAGGCCGAGCGAGCGGCGCTCGGAGACTGGCGCTACCGGCAGGAATACCTCTGTGAGTTCACTGACCTGGCCGGGCGCATGTTCGCCTCCGCTGACCTGGAGGCCATCTTCGAGGCCGGCCGGCTGGGAGCCGTGCCGCCGGGGGCGCTGTTTACGGGGCTCACCGAGCCGGCCCGCCTGGAGGTGATCGACGCGCCGATGCCACTCCACCCCGAGGTGGGTCAGTGCCCCGACCCGACCTTCGACCACCACCACGCCTGGCGGGATGGCCGCTGTCTCGCCTGCGGCGTGGTCGTGGGAGAGCCACTGGGAGTCGCGCAGTGACCTTGAGCATCGGCGTCGACATCGGCCAGCAGCAGGACCCGACGGCGCTGACCGTGGTGGAGACCTACCGGCCGGAGGCGATCGGGCCTCGGGACTGGCCCCCGCTGCGGCACCGGATCAGGTGGGTCGAGCGGCTGCCCTTGGGCACCGACTACCAGCGGGTGGTGGATCGAATCGCCCTGGTGGCGGATCAGGCGGCCAGGATCGGCTCCCCGATGATCGTGCTCGACGCGACCGGGGTCGGGCGCCCCATCGTGGACATGCTGAAACGGTGCAGTTCCGCCAGCCTGCGGGCCGTCATCTTCACCGCCGGTGAGCATGAGACCTCGCCCGAATACAGCGTCCTGCGGGTGCCCAAACGCGACCTGGTGCAGAGCCTTGAGGTGGTGCTGCAGGCGCGTCGGCTGGAGGCCGTGCCGGATTGCCCGCTGCAGGCGGACCTGCAGGCCGAGCTGGCGGCCTTCGACTTCGCCATAAGCGCCTCCGGGCACGACCGCTACGAGGGCAGTCGGGGCCACCACGACGACCTGGTGATGGCGCTCTGTCTTGCGGTTTGGTGGGGCGAGCGCCAGAGTGCCGGTGACGGATGGATGGAGTACGAGCGCCGCGTGGCCCAGTACCCGGGGCTCTACGGGCCCAAGCTGGGTGACCGGCTGGGGTAGCGAGGGGTCGGGGTCGGGGTACACTCCCGGCCTGCAGGCTACCCGGCGGGAGGGTTGAGATGGCGTTCAAGTCATTGGGACAGGTGAGGGCCGAGCAGGCCGAGAAACAGCGCCAGAAGCAGATTGCGAAGGCTGGCGGACTGGAAGCCTTTGCGGAAGCGGAACGCACCAGGACCGAGGCGATCGAGGGCGGCGCTTGGTGGCTGCGCCCGGACGCCTTCGCAGCCTTCGGAATCACCAGGAAGCTGACCCTCGCCGAGTGCGCTTATCTGGGCGGCTATCCAGCCCACCCCAAGGCCCATGGCAGCGTCAAGGGCAAGAACGGCAACTCGCTCCATCTGTCCTCAGTGGGCCTGGTCTACAAGCGCTTCGGGACGCTCTTCACCATCCCGTGGGATGAGGTGCTGGGGATCGAGGTGGAGGGGCCAGAAAAGGCGGAGCGACACATGTCGCTCGGCTTGGGGGCGCTCTCACTGCTGAAGTCGCATAAGTCGGCGGCGATCACGGTCCTGCTCAAGTCAGGCGATGAGGCGGTCTTCCAGTCTCATACTTGGCTGGCCTACGACCTCCGGGCCAGGCTGGGTCCGATCACCAGCCAGCTTCGCAAGCTCCACACCGCAGAGGTACTGCCGACTTCCCCGCCAACTGTCTCGGTGGCCGACGAGATCCGCAAGCTGGCCGAGTTGCGCGACTCCGGCATCGTGACCGAGGCGGAGTTCGAGGCCAAGAAGGCGGATCTGCTCGGCCGAATGTGATCGGGGTGCGGCGGTGCTCACGAACCGGCGACGAACAGTTCGGGGTGCTTGCGCTGGCATGCGTCCACGATCCCGTTAGCTGCGTCTGCGCCGATCCGCGTCTCCAGCCACGCGCGCAGCGCCGCGGTGGTCACGTCCCTTGGCCGCGGCACCCACTTCACAGCTTCCTCGACCTCGGTGCCCTGCATGATGACCAATCCCCAGGTGGGCGGCGAGGTGTCAAGACTGCCATATCCCACCCAGTAGCGGGGCGCACCGTCCGGCGGCCACATGTGCCACCGAATGGTCCCTGCCCTGTTGGGGAAGGCTCCGGACGGCTCCTCGGACTGCTCCACGTCCATGTGTCTGTTCTCCTTTGGGGGTCAACTTGGGGGTCAAACCGCCCCGGGCGCGGCGACCCGAACGCCTGTGTGTGGTCGATTCGAGATCAAAAAGTGGTGCCAGCAGTGGGAGTCGAACCCACACGAGCTTGCGCTCAACGGTTTTTGAGACCGCCGCGTCTGCCATTCCGCCATGCTGGCCTCCGAGGCTGGTCAGGCGTCGGGGGTGTCCAGATCAGGGAGGTTCATGTCGTTGACCATCTGCTGGAAGACAGCCAGCCGACTGCCATCATCGGATTGGCTGTCGGGCAGCACTCCCGCCTGATCCATGACCTCTTCGACGACGTAGATCGGGGATTCGACTCTAACGGCCAAGGCGATGGCATCGCTCGGACGGGCATCGAAAATGATCTCATGCCCGTCGTGCGTACCGATGATCCGGGCGTGAAACGTGTCATCGCGGAGTTCGGAGACCACCACCCGATGCACCGTGACCTCCAGCAGGGTAAGCATATTCACCATCAGATCATGGGGCTGGGGACGATCCGGGTTGATCCCCGTGATCTTCAGGGCGATGGCGTTGGCTTCTGCCACCCCCACCCAGATCGGCAGGAAGCGCTCGGCGTCCTTCTGCTTCAGCACAACCACGTGCTGCCCACTGGGCATGTGGACGCGGATGCTGTCGACCGACATCTCGATCACGTCCATGACTCCTCACCGTTGGCTTTTCCCGACGGCCCGGGGAGCGGTCCCGGGAGAGCCGGCCGCTGACCGAGTCGCCGGGAGTTCGTGATGCCGCTTCCATGATAGACCTCGTCGAAAGCGGCTCGGTCACCCCTGAGGATCGCACCGGACCGAGGCAAGAATTCGTCACTTGCATCGAGTAGGAGTCCCCGGCCGGTACCCGAGCGCCCGCTCCTGGCCAGGCGCTCGAGGGGAAACCGAAGGCCACCAGGACCGTGACCAGGAATACCGGCGGAGCCTCTGAGACCGGATCAGGGAAGGAGCGGTCGGCCGCGGACTGAGAAAAGCGGTCGTCCGACCTCAGGTTGACAATGAGGCCCGGCGGGCGTAAGTTGTCTGATCATCAGACCTTCAGTCAGCGACAGTCGCCAAAGGCTGGGAACCCGATGGAAGGCTGGACCCGTGTCCGGGCTAGCCTTTGATCCAGTAGCCCGCCGGAACACCTATCAACTGGTGGCTGAGGCGATCGCCAAGGCCATCTCCGAAGGTCGGCTAATCGCCGGTGATCGCCTCCCCTCGGAGCGAGATCTAGGGGAAACCTACGCGGTGGGCAGATCGTCGACGCGGGAGGCGATCCGGGTGCTGGAGTCGCAGGGGCTGGTGCGAACCGACGGCCGGGGTGGGTACCTGGTGATGGACTCGGGCAACTTGCTGCGACAGGCGATGGGATTGCTCGTCAGTTTGGAACGGGTCGACATCGCCGACCTCTTCGAGGTTCGCCAAATTCTGGAGATCGAGACGGCGGGACTGGCTGCCGGGCGAAGGTCGGCATCCGATCTCGATGCGATCACCGTTCGGATTGGGGAGATGGAAGCGAGCCTGACCGACCCCCATCGGTACAACGAAGCCGACATCGGATTCCACACCGATCTTGCCAAGGCTACCGGCAACCGGCTCACGGTGAGACTGATGGAGGCGATTCGCGACTCCATGTCGCGGGCGTTCGAGGTCGCCATCAGGCTGCCGGGGAACGCCCGGCTCTCGCTGGAGGAGCATCGGGCGATCGCCGCCGCAATCACCTCGTGTGATTCTGGCCAGGCCCGCGATCGGATGCGGGGCCACCTGGTGCGGGTCCAGTCCGAGACCCTGGCCATGGCCCGCGAGGAGAGGTAATGGATGAGAGCCTGGCGCCGCCGGACGCAGCTTCTGGGCCGGGGCCCAACTGGCTTCGCGCCTATCGACTGATGTTGACCATCCGACTTTTCGAGGATCGGGTCAACGACCTGTATCAGCGCAAGTTGATGCCCGGCCTGGCACACCTCTCCAGCGGTGAGGAGGGCGTCGCGGTCGGAGTCTGTACCGCTCTGCGGGACGATGACTACATCACCAGCACCCACCGGGGACACGGCCATTGCCTGGCCAAGGGGGCGTCGCCGGACCTCATGTTCGCCGAGTTGCTCGGGAAAGCCGCCGGATACTGTGGTGGCAAGGGTGGCTCGATGCACATTGCCGACCAGGCCCGAGGCAACCTCGGGGCCAACGCGATCGTCGGAGGGTCACTCGGGATCGCGACCGGAGCCGGGCTGTCGATCAAACAGCGCGGGACCGATCAGGTGGCCGTCAGTTTCATCGGAGACGGCGCCCTCGGCCAGGGAGTTCTCTACGAGGTCATGAACATGGCCTCCCTGTGGAAGTTGCCGGTGATCTACGTCTGCGAAAACAACCTTTACGGTGAGTACACCCCGGGGGCGGAGACCGTCGCCGGGAAGCCATTGGACCGAGCCCTGGCCTTTGGGATCCCGGCGACCGAGGTCGATGGTCAGGACGTTCGGGCCGTCTACCAGGCGATGGCGACGGCGGTGGCGCACTCCCGAGGCGGTGGGGGGCCGGCATTTCTGCTCTGCTCCACCTACCGATACTTCGGACACCACGTGGGCGACGTGGACCGTGGCTACTACCGTAGCCGTGAGGAGGAGCAGTTCTGGCGCGAACACCGCGATCCGATCACCCTCGCGCGGGAGTGGTTGGAGGCCGAGGGCATGGCTGATCGGGCTTCTCTGGAGGGGCTGGCTGAGGAGCTGACCCGTGAGCTCGATGCCGCGGTCGAATTCGCGCTGGCCGCGCCCTTCCCGGATCCGGATCAGGTGGCGACCGATGTCTTCGCCTGATTCGATGGCGACGGATGAGTGGCGCGAGCTCACCATGGCTCAGGCCATCCGCGAAGCCATCGCCGAGGAGATGCGCCGTGACGAGAGCGTTTTCGTCATCGGTGAGGACGTCGCCGAAGCTGGAACTCCCTTCAAGGTACTGAGCGGTCTGGTGGAGGAATTCGGCACGGATCGCGTGCTCGATACCCCGATATCCGAGCCAGGGTTCACCGGGATGGGAGTCGGCGCCGCCATGACCGGGCGACGACCCGTGGTGGACATCATGTTCGGAGACTTTCTGGGGCTGGTGATGGACCAGGTGGCCAACCAGGCGGCCAAGGTGCACTACATGTCGGGCGGCAAACTCAGTGTGCCCTTGACGATTCGCACCACGATGGGTGCGACCCGGCGCTCAGCGGCGCAGCACAGTCAAAGCCTGCATGCCTGGGTGAGCCACATACCCGGACTCAAGGTTGTCCTCCCCAGCACTCCTTACGACGCCAAGGGACTGATGAAGAGCGCCATCCGCGACAACAGCCCGGTGGTCTTCTTCGAGGACAAGATGAACTACCAGCAGCGGGGCCGCGTGCCCGTGGCTGAATACACCATTCCCCTGGGCTTGGCCGACATCAAACGCCCGGGCAAGGACGTGACCCTGATCGCCACCAGCAGCATGGTTCTGGTCGCCCTGGAGGCGGCCGAGGTGCTCGCGCAGGAAGGCATCGAGTGCGAAGTCGTCGACCCGCGCACCACGGTTCCCCTGGACCGCGACGCCCTGATCGAGTCGGTCCGTCGCACCACCCGGGCGGTGGTGATAGATGAGGGGCATCGCAGCTACGGCGTGGGTGCCGAACTGGCCGCGGTGGTCGCCGAGGGGGCCTTCTATTACCTGGACGCTCCGGTGCGTCGCCTGGGGGCGATGGACGTGCCGATTCCCTTCTCCCCGGTGCTGGAGGATCTGACGGTACCCACCGCAGAGGGTCTGGCCGCGACGGTGCGCGAACTGTGCAGGCGAAAGTGAGTCCGGAAGGAGGGTGAGGAGATGAGCCAGCTGACGCGCACTTACGGCCTGGGGGCGGTCGACTGGGAAGCCCGGGTCGACTACGACCGACTGCGCACGACCCGCCTCGGTCGGATCAGGCAGCTGCTCCAGGCATCCGAACTGGGAGCGCTGCTTTGCTTCGACATGAACAACAGCCGCTATATCACCGCCACCCACATCGGCACCTGGGCGATCGACAAACTGACCCGCTTTTGCTTGCTTCCCCAGAATGACGAGCCGATCATGTGGGACTTCGGCTCGGCGGCCCGCCACCACCAGCTGTTCTGCCCATGGCTGGGTGAGGAGCGCTCTCGCGCCGGCATCGCGACCATGCGAGGTGGCTTCGATCCCGCCGCGGGGAGAGCGGAGGAGGTGGCCCGCAAGATTCGGGTCGAGCTGGAAGAGCGAGGACTGGCCGGTGAACCGCTCGGGGTGGACATCGTGGAGATGCCGATCCTGGTGGCGCTGCAGAAGGAGGGGCTCAAGGTCGTCGATGGGCAGCAGCTAATGCAGCAGGCGCGCATGATCAAGAGTGCGGACGAGATCACCCTGCTGAGCACCGCCTGCGCCATGGTCGACGCGGCCTACGACCAGCTCTATCAGGCGCTCCGGCCGGGGATTCGCGAGAACGAGTGCGTGGGGCTGGTGGCCAAGGTGCTCTACGACCTGGGCTCGGAGCACGTGGAGGGGGTAAACGCGATCTCGGGCGAGCGGGCCAACCCCCACCCGCACGTCTACTCCGACCGGATGCTACGTCCCGGGGACCCCGCCTACTTCGACATTCTCCACGCCGTCAACGGCTACCGAACCTGCTACTACCGGACCTTTGCGGTCGGTTCCGCCAGCCCGGCTTTGAGCGACGCCTACCAGCACTGCCGTGAATTGGTCGACCTGGCGATTGCCAAGGTCAAGCCGGGAGCGACCACTGCCGACGTGGTCTCCGTTTGGCCGCGCGCCGAGGAGTTCGGGTTTGCCAACGAGGAGGCGGCCTTCGGGCTGCAGTTCGGCCATGGGGTCGGTCTCTCCATCTGGGAGAAGCCCATCTTCAGCCACCTGGTCTCCGACGAACATCCGGAAGAGCTGCGCGAGGGCATGGTCTTCGCCCTGGAGACGTACTGGCCGTCCAAGGATGGCTGGACGGCGGCCCGGATCGAGGAGGAGGTGGTAGTCACCGCGACCGGCTGCGAGGTGATCACCCGCTTTCCCGCCGAGCGGCTGATGGTGGCCGGACAACGCTACTTCACCGTCGATGGTCCCCTGCCGACCACCCGGGAGACCGAGTCCCACCGCAACAACTTGGACCGTCTGGCGAGCACCGCTCGGGGGGCGATGGACGGGGGATTCCAGCTCCCATGAGGGTAGGGCACTGTGCCGGTTGAGGTAATCATGCCCGCGCTCGGGATGGCCCAGGAAACCGGTCGCCTGCTGCGCTGGATCAAGCAGGAAGGGGAGGCGGTCTCGGTGGGTGACCTTCTGATGGAGATTGAGACGGACAAGTCCGCGGTCGAGATCGAGGCTCAGGCCGATGGCCTTCTGCGCGGGATCCGGGTGCAGCCCGGCCAGGAGGTCGAGGTGGGTACGGTGATGGCCTGGATCCTCGCCCCCGACGAGCAGCTCCCGGAGCGGCCTGCAATGTCGGTGAGCCCCACCGAAGCACCAGAAGTGGCGGAGGTCGACTCGATCACCACCGCCGCACCGCCTCCCGACCCCTCGCCGGTGGTCGCGGCGCCAGCTGGCGACCGAGTCACCGCGTCGCCGCTGGCGCGCCGGCTCGCCGCCGAGCTCCAGATCGAGCTCGCCCCGGGTGGAGGCAGTGGACCCGCGGGCGCGTACGTGGCGGCCGATCTGGCTGGGGCCCCTCAACCTCAGAGCGGTATGTCGTCGGCGCGCCGTCGGATGGCCACCCACACGACTCAGGTCTGGACGACGACTCCTCACTTTTAC
This sequence comes from Candidatus Micrarchaeaceae archaeon, assembly GCA_035531715.1. Taxonomy (GTDB): domain Bacteria; phylum Chloroflexota; class Dormibacteria; order Aeolococcales; family Bog-877; genus Bog-877. Next base: position 53,732 of record DATKSI010000011.1, on the reverse strand, counting down.
CTCGGTGGGGATGTTCGGGCTGGGCGGTTGCGGAGCTGGCTGACCGCCCTCCGGCAGCGCTCGGGGGAACCGGTCACCTACACCGACCTGCTGCTGCGAACCGTCGCCGTTGCGCTCCGCCAGGCACCGCAGATGAGGGACTACTGGGCGGCGGGCGAGATTCGGCATCGGGAGGAGGTCGGGGTGGGCTTGGCGATTGCCGGCGCCCAGGGGCTGCAGTTGGCGACGCTCACCGACGCGGACCGCCTGGGACTGGCGGCGCTGGTGGCTGCCCGGCGCGGCGTGGTGGCGCGGGCCACCTCCGGCAAGTTGTCCGGGGCAGATCTGCAGCCGGCCAGCATCACCATCAGCAACCTGGGGATGTTCGGGGTGGATCGCTTTGAGGCGGTGCTGGCCGAGGGACAGAGCTCCCTCTTGGCGGTAGGGCGAATTCGCGACGAGGTGGTGCCGGTGGATGGGCGGCCGGCCATCGAGCCGGTGCTGTCCCTTACCTTGAGCTGTGACCACCGGGTTCTCGATGGAGCCGAGGCAGCCCCATTTCTCGCTGCGCTGGTCGACTACCTGGAGGAACCGGCGCTCCTGCTCGACACCGAAAGTCGAACCTAGGCGACTCGCTTCAGGAGCCGGTCGGGTAGGGAGTCGGTTGCCGGGCACCGCCGAGGTAAAGCTCTCCGATCTCGGGGTGATTGAGCACCTCCTCGCCTGTGCCGCTGAGCCGGACCCGGCCGGTCTCCAGCACGACCCCGTGGGTGCTCAACCGAAGTCCGGCTCGGGCGTTCTGCTCCACCAAGAGGATGGTTCTACCCTGCTGGTGCATCAAGCGGATCGAGTCGAAAACCGTCCGCCTGGTCTTGGGATCGAGGCCCATGGAGGGTTCGTCGAGGATCACCAGGGCCGGGTCCAGCATCAGACAGCGGGCGAACTCGACCAGACGTTGCTGGCCCCCTGAGAGGGTGCCCGCCTTGGCGGTGGCGCGGTCGCGAATGAGCGGGAAGGTGTCTTGGAGCTGCACCAGGCGGCGCTGGACCAGGGCTCGATCCCGGAGGATGAAACCGCCCATCTCAACATTGGCGCGCACCGACATCTCTGGAAAGAGGGAGTGACTCTGCGGGACCTGCACGACTCCCTCTCGGAGAATCTGACCCGGTGACCGGCCCACGATCGACCGGCCTCGGAATCGGATCTCACCGGTCCTGATGGCCAGCACGCCACTGATCGCGGCCAGCAGGGTGGACTTGCCCGCGCCGTTGGGCCCGACCACGCAGGTCACGCCTCCCTGGAGGACGGGGAACGAGACCCCCCGCAGAACATCACCCCCGCCATAGCCGGCATAGACATCCTCGATCACCAGGAGAGGCTCCCCCGGCAACCCCGCCTCAGGCATCGTCCTCCCCGTCCTCACCGCCCAGATAGGCGTCCAACACCTTGGGATGGGCGCGCACCTCGGCCGGGGTGCCGGTCATGATCGCCGCCCCCTGGTGCATCACCGTCAGGGAATCACAGATCCCCATCACGAATTCCATGTTGTGCTCGACCACCAGGAAGGTCTTCCCCTGGTCATTCAACTCGCGGATCTTCTCGGCCAGGTGGTTGATCAAGGAGGGGTTCACCCCGCCGGCCGGCTCATCCAGCAGGAGGACATCGGGGTCGGCCACCAGGACGTAGGCGAACTCCAGTAGCTTGCGTTGACCGTAGGACAGGTTGCCGGCGGGCTGGTTGGCGAGCCCCTCGATGCCCACGAACTGGAGCAGCTCCATGGCTCGGTCCCGCTCCGGGCCGAGGCTGGCACTGGTTCGGAAAACACTCCCGAGCCACCCCTCTCGGTGCTGGGTGGCGATCAGCATGTTTTCCATGGTGGTCAGCCGGGGAAAGATGCGAGTCAGCTGGAAGGTGCGGCCGATGCCCAGCTTGAATACCCGATCCGGAGCGAGGTTGGTGATCGGGTCGCCCTTGAACCGGACGGTCCCCTGGCGGACCGGCTCATATCCGGTCATCACATTGAAGAGGGTGGTTTTGCCGGATCCGTTGGGTCCGATCAGGCCGGTCACCTTGCCGCTCTCCACCGACAAGGTGCAGAGGTTGAGCGCCTGCAGGCCCCCGAAGGACTTGGAGACGCCCTCCACCTCTAAGAGCGCGCTCATGTGCTGGAGCCGGGACGGGGAACCAGCCCGGGCCGCTGGTCTCCGTCGCCTCCCGCCGCCGGCCTGGGGGGTGAGGCACGATCCCGGCCGGCGAGGCGCCGATCGAGCCAGGCTGAGACGGAGGGCACGATGCCCATCGGCAGGAGCAGGATGACGGCCAGGAAGATGACCCCGTAGATGATCAGGTAAAGGTCCCCCACCGAGTAGGAGAAGGTCAGGTACTGCTGGAGGGGCTCCAGGAGCAGCCCACCAAGCAGGGGTCCCCAGATGGTCCCGAGACCGCCAAAAAAGGCCATCAGCGCGATCGAGAGATCAAACAGGGGGTCGAAGACGAACTGGGGGAACACCTGGCCCACGAAGTAGGCATATACCGCGCCGACCATTCCGACCGGGATGGCGGAGATCACGAAGGCCGTGAGCTTGACCCGGCCCACCCGCACCCCGAGTCCTCGGGCCCGGGCCTCATCGTCGCGGATGGCGAGCAGCTGGAGTCCGAAACGCGAGCGCCGGATGGTCCAAGAGGCCGCAACCGCCAAGACCAGCAGCCCCAGGGCGACGAAGTAGAAGGGGTCGTTGTAGGTGGATCCCGGCCAGTTGGGGGAGACCACCTGAAGCCCCGACGATCCGCCGGTAATCCCCAGGTTGGTGGCCACCAGTTGAAACAGGAAGAAGATGGCGATGGTGATCACCACGAAGGTGTGCCGGCGGGTCCTGAGGGCGACCAGCCCGAACGGAATGGCCACCAGCCCCGCGACCAGACCCGAGATCGGGATCAGGCCGAACATACCGTATCCCGCGCCGAGGTGGTTGCTCTGGGCGATCACCGCGAAGGTGTAGGCGCCGGTCCCGAAGAAGGCGGCGTGACCTAACGGGATGTAGCCGGAGTAGCCCGCGAAGCCATTCCAGGCGGTGGTCGCGGTCATGTAGATCAGGGTGAACACCGCGATCGTGGTATAGGTCGGGTTGGAAAAGACGAAGGGGAAGAGCACGAACACGAGCAGCAGCAAGCTGATCAGGCCCCGCCTGATCAGGCGACTGCGGCTCACCGGCGGCCGCCCTTCGTTCCAGAGCCCCCGCGGGGCTCGTCCCGGGACTCGAGTCTTCCGCTAGGCAAGCTCACTGGGCGCGGGTGAAGCTGCGCCCGAAAAGTCCCTGCGGGCGCAGGGTCAGCACCAGCACCAGGGCCGCGAAGAAGACGACCTCGGACCACAGGGGCGACCACATCGCGGCCACGACGTCCTCGATCACCAGCATCGAGATCGCGGCCGCCATCGCCCCGGCCATGCTCCCCAGGCCTCCCAGGATGACGATGGCCAGTAGCCGGGAGATGAGGTCGTAGCCGCTGTTGGGGTTGAAGGCGGTGGTGGCCCCAAACACCATGCCGCCGGCGGCCGTCACCGCCACGCCGATGCCAAAGGTCAAGGTGGCCACCCGGTCGACATTGATTCCGACCAAACGGGCGGCCGTTCGGTTCTGGAGCGAGGCGCGGATACTGCGGCCGAACCGGGTCTGGTAGAGCAACAAATAGATGGCTCCCATGAGGAACACGGCCATCGCGCAACCGAAAACGTAGATGTAGGGTAGGTAGAAGCCGAGAAGGTGGATCGAGCGGGTGATGTACCAGCCGTGCAGTTGGATGTAGTTGACCCCGAACACCACCGATAGCACCCCCTCAACGATGATCGCCACTGCATAGGTGACCAGGATGGACATGGTGGTGCGGTTCTGCACCGGCAGTCTCCTGATGAAGGTCCATTCCACCGCGATGCCCAGGAGGAACAACGCCGGCATGGTGATCAGGATCCCCACGAAGAGATCGATGCCGAAATGGGCAGCCAGGACGTAACTCAGGTAGGCGGCCAGCACGACGAAGACCCCCTGGGCAATGTTGATGATGTCCATCACCCCGAAGATCAGGGTCAGACCGGCGGCCATCAGCGCGTAGACGGCCCCGGTCAAGACCCCGTCGATCAGACCCTGATAGAGGCTGGTCAAGCCATCAACTGCCCCAATTGGGCTTGGGGTAAACGATGCTCACCGAGCTGGGGTCACTCTTCGGAAGTACCTGGCTGAACTTGGTTCCGGTCGTGCCCTGCCACTGGAAGATGAAGCCGACCGCCTTGCCGTTCTCACCCTGCGAATTGAACTGGACCTGACCCTGGACCGTGTTCAGGATCACTCCGCTGTGCAGGTATTTGATGATCTTGGCGTTACTCAGGCTCTGGTTGTGGTCGATCGCCTGCTGGACCACCTGGCCCACCGAGTAGGCTTCGGCCACGTCAGCATTGACGCCGGCAGGAGTTCCGCCGTACTTGGCGATGTACATCTTGACCATGGCCTTGCTCTCGGCATTGTCGTAGGTTCCGGACCAGCCACCGGGAACCATCATTCCGTCGGTGTTGGCTGCTCCCACGGCGCTGACGAACGCTGCCCCCTGGTCGGGACCGGCGGCGGCGACGATCGCCTTCGGGTTGAAGTGATCCTGCTCGAACGCCTGCATGAAGGCGGACACGGTGGGCACGTCGACGGAGCCTAGGACCACGATGTCGGCGTGGGTGGAGGCCACGTTCTGGGCGATCGGGGCGTAGTCGGTGTCCTCGGCGGGGAAGACCTGGTCGTAGACAGTCTTGATGCCCGCCGCCTGGAGGAGCGACCGAGCCTTCTCGATCACCGGCTCGGTGAACGGATCATTGCTGGTCGGATAGGCCGCGGTCTTGGGCCGCTGACTCGCGGGCAGCGACTTGATCCAGTTGACGAAGGGGACCATGTAGTCGGCGACCGGAAGACTGACGTCAAAAATGTTGTGCAGGCCGTTCGCGAACGCGGCGGGCGCTCCGCCAGCCCCTTCCACAAAGGCGTAGCCGTACCGATTGACCACCTTGGAGGCGGGCACGGTGAGTAGGGTTGAGAAGGGACCGAAAACCAAGTCCACCTTGTTCAGGGTGATCAGCTTGGTGTAGTTAGTGTCGACTTGGGTCGGGCTGCTGGCGTCCGAGAGGATCTCCAGCTTCACCTTGCGCCCGAGGATGCCCCCGTGAGAATTCACGTAGCTCTCCCAGAGCTGGTAGCCGCGCTGGAAGGCTTGGCCGTCCGCCGAGAAGTCCCCCGACAGTGAGAGGGAGATCCCGATGGTGATCGGCTTGCCTCCGCCGGAGCTGCCGCAGGCGGCCAGCGTCAGCCCGGTTAGGGCCGCCATCGCGCCGGCGGCGAGGAACCGCCTCAAATGTCCCTTCATCTCTTCCCTGTCCCTCCAAAAACGCTTCGGCCCTGAATGGCCCTGAACTTGGCACGCCCGAAACCGTGGGCCGTGCGTCCACCGTGGAGCTCCAACCTAAATCTCAATCTGGCGTGTCCAACCCGTCGGCAACCTCGACCTGCTCGCTGACCACCTTCAGACCAGAGTTCCGCCCCTGAAGCTCCATGAAGGTGGCGAAGTCCTCCTCGCCAAAACCCAGGCTGATCAGGGTGACGATCATCTGCTGCACCAGACTGGCCAGCGGGAGCGGTACTCCCATCTCCCGGGCGACGGCCAACCCCAGGTCGAAGTCCTTGAGCAGTAGGTTGGTGGTGAAGGTTGCCTCGTAGTCGGTGTTCACCAGCTGGGGCGCCTTGTAACGGGTGAAGGTGGACCCCATCACGCTGGAGTTCAGGTAGCGGAGGAAGGTCTCACGGGAGACTCCGCCCTTCTCGGCCAGCACGGTCACCTCCACCAGGGATTGGGACACCACCCCCAAGAAGAGGTTGTGGCAGATCTTGACCAGGCGAGCCAACTCCGCGTCTCCCACATAGATAGCCCCCGAGCCGAGCCGCCCCAGCAGCTCGGAGACCGCGTCGTAGCTGGCGCGCGATCCCGAGACGGCCATGGTCAGCTGTCCTGCCCGGGCGACCCGGGGATTGCCACTCACCGGCGCCGCCAGGAAGTCGACTCCGCGCTTTGCCAGTTCCCTTCGCACGACCGCAGACTCCTCGGAGCTGACCGTGGAAAAGTCGACCACGATTTTGGGCTGGGCGTCACGAGCCAGCAATCCTTGGGCTCCGAGGAGCACCTCGTGCAGGTCGTCGGAAGAGCTCACCGACACGAAGACCACTTCGCATTCTGCCAAGTCCCAAAGGTGATCCGCGACCGCCGCCCCCAGCTCGACCAGCGGTTCTGCCTTGGCCCGTGTGCGATTGAAGACGAGGACCCGATACCCGGCGCCGAGGAGCCGACGAACCATCTGAGCACCCATTCGCCCAGTGCCGATCCAGCCCAGCGAAGGCGACTCGCCGGCCCCTGTGCTCACTACGCTCCCACCTCCTGGCTACTGCCACAATCGATTGCAGAAAACTCTGTTGGTAAATTATTGCCGCCTCGATGACGGACGTCAAGACCCGGCAGGAAGGGTGTGGTAGTTCAGCGCCCGGGCGTCCGACATGGCAGTTGCCGGGGGATGCAACCGCGTGCAAAACTCTGCCGATGCCAGACGAGCGGGTCCGCAGCGCCCTGGAGCACTGGGCCCCTCGGTTCACCGTCAACGGGGTTGATCCGTCCGACTTCCGCAAGGTCACCGGGGAATTGGAGAGCTGGAGCGACTGGTGCCGGGCCTGGAGCCGAGCTGCCGAGGAACACGAGGCTCTCGGCGCCGCTGCGGTGGCCGCGGGACGAACCCGGACCGCGGGGGTTCACTACACCCAGGCCTCGGTCTACTACCACTTCGCCAAGTTCGTTTTCGTCGAAGACCTTGAGCAAATGCGGGTGGCCCATCTCCATGCGGTGGAATGCCTCAACCTGGCGCTCCCGTACCTGGATCCGCCCGGTCGGCGGATCGAGATCCCCTTCGACCACCACCAGCTGGTCGGAGTCCTGCGGACGCCCCCTGGACCGGGCCCACACCCAATGGTGCTCATGATCCCCGGCCTCGACTCCACCAAGGAGGAGTTCCGGACCACCGAACAGCTCTTTCTCGAGCGCGGGATGGCCACCTTCGCCGTGGACGGTCCCGGTCAAGGTGAGGCGGAGTACGACCTGCCTGCCCGGCCGGACTGGGAGATTCCCGGGGCCGCGATCCTGGATGCTCTGGCCAAAATCCCCGAGTTGGACCCGTTGCGGGTGGGGGTGTGGGGGGTCAGTTTGGGAGGCTACTACGGAGCGCGGGTAGTGGCCGTGGATAAGCGGGTTCGCGCCTTGGTGACGCAGGCTGGGCCGTACAACTATGGCGAGTGCTGGGACATCCTTCCCAGCTTGAGTCGGGAGGCCTTTCGAGTCCGCTCCAGGTCGGGATCTGAAGCAGAGGCCCGTCAGCTGGCGCTCAGCTTTTCCCTCGAGGGCTACGCGGAGCAGATCACGGTGCCGGTGCAGATCGTCTTCGGCAAGCGGGATCGCCTGATCCCCTGGCCCCACGCGGAGCGTCTCGCGCGGGAGGTCCAGGGGCCGGTGGAGATGCTGATGTTCGACGACGGCAACCACGTCTGCACCAACATTCCCTACCGCCACCGCTACCGAAGCGCTGACTGGATGGGCGAACAGCTCCGCTAACCGCGCGGCTTCGGATCAGCCGGTCCGCTCGGGCCAGCCTTCCGGGGCGCGGCAGCCGTCGAGCCGCGCACCACCAGTTGGGGTAGCAAGAGTCTGGCGTCTACCTCTCCTCTTGGATTGGCGATCCTCTCCAGCATCAGCACCGCCGCCGCGGCTCCCATCTGGTAGTGGGGGATGCGGATGGAGGTCAGGGGTGGCCGCAACTGGTCCAGGAAGGGCATGTCGTTGAAGCCCACCACCGAGATGTCTTCCGGGCAGCGGAGCCCGGCCCGTTCCAGGGCTGCGTAGCAGCCCAGCGCCAGCAGGTCATTGCCGGCGACCACAGCTGTGAACTCCGCACCACCGGAGATCAGCTCGGTCAGGCAGCGCTTCCCCTCGGAGCGGGTGAAACCAGTGGCGAAGGCGACCATGGTTGGGTCGACCGGCTGTCCTACAGCTGCCATGCCCGCCTGGTATCCAGCGAGCCGCCCTCTCCCGGTCGAGACATCCTGGGGGCCGGCGATGTGGGCAATCCGGCGGTGGCCGAGACCGGCCAGGTGGGCAACGGCCAGCTGGGCGCCGATGCGGTCGTCGACCGAGGCGGAGGGAAGGGAATTGTCATCGCGGATTCGGTTTACCAGTACCACCGGCAATTCTTCTTCGGCCGCCTGGTCGAGCAGCGGGTGCCGCTGCCGGGCGGTGGCCACGATGAAGCCGTCCACATGGCGCGAGCGCATCCCTTCGAAGACTTTTCGCTCCCGTTCCTCGTCGTTGTCGGTGTTCCCCACCAGGGCCACGAATCCCTTGGGATTGAGCGTGTCCTCGATGCCCCGGACAATCGGCGGAAAGAGCGGATTGTTCAAGTCGGGAATCAGCACGCCGACGGTGTAGGACCGCCTGGTCTTGAGGCTGCGGGCCGCCGGATCGGGACGAAATTGGAGCTCGTGGGCCGCCTGGAGCACCCGCTCGGCGGTCTCCACCTTGACCAAGTGGCGGCGCTCCGCATTCAGCGCCCGGGAGGCGGTACCGGGGTGTACCCCGGCTGAGCGGGCCACGTCGCGCAGGGTCACCCGACGATTGGGCACGAGTCCGGCCTCCGCTGGGATTGCGCCCGGGCGAGCGCGAGCGCCAGAAGACTTAGCGGAGCCCCCCGCCGCGCCACCCTTGCTTCTCTTACTTTGGTTCAGTCTACGACCGCTGACCGCGGGTCCCGAGCCGTGCGGGGCGGCAGGGATACGGATAATTGTCTCCATGTCGGCTGAGCCGGTGGCGCGGCCTCGCCTGCTGCTCATCGACGCCCACGGCCTGGCCTTTCGGGCCTATCACGCCCTGCCCGAGATGACCAACCGCCGGGGCGAGCCGATCCGGGTGGCGTACGGCTACACCTCCATGCTGCTGCTGGCCCTGGAGCGGGGATTTGACTGCGCGGTGGCGGCCTTTGATCCTCCCGGTCCCACCTTTCGGGACGCCAAACTGGCGACCTACAAGGCGACTCGCCAGCCCACGCCCGAGGAGCTAGTGGCGCAGATCCCGGTCTGCCAAAAGATCACCGAGCGGTTGAACATCCCGGTGCTGACGGTTCCGGGCTTCGAGGCCGACGACGTCTTGGGGACCTTGGCCCGGCAGGCCAAGGCAGCTGGCTGCGCCACCGTCATTCTGTCCGGGGACATGGATCTACTGCAGTTGGTCGACGAGTCCACGGTGGTCCAGAGCAGCCGACGAGGCAGCAGCGAGCCAATGATCTATGACGTGGCCGCGGTGCGCCAGCGTTTCGGCTTTGACCCGGTGCGGATCATCGACTATAAGGCGCTCCGGGGAGATGCCAGCGACAACATCCCCGGGGTCCCGGGCATCGGGGAGAAGAGTGCGACGGCGCTGATTCAGGAGTACGGCAGCCTGGATGGCGTGCTGGCCGCCATCGACTCGATGCCTCTCGGCCGGGTGCGCAGCGCCCTCACCGGGAATGTCGATCTGGCTCGCTTCGGGCGGGAGCTGGTGACCATCGTTCAGGAGGTGCCCGGAGTCGAGCTGGACCTGGCCAGTTGCCAGCTCCGGGAGTACGACCGGGAGGGGGCGGCGGCCCTGCTCGAAGAGTTGGGGATGCCCAGCCTGGTCCGTCGTCTGGCGAACCCCGAGGGAGGTCGTCCCCGCGCCGACCCCCAACGGCCGTCGGTGGCGCCGCCCGAAGTGGTCGAAAGTGGAATTCAACTGCTGACGATGGTGGCGGCCCTGCATGAGGCTGGCGGATTCACCATTGAGGCGGCCGTGGACGGTCCGCCCCGCAAGGGAGCGCTGGTGGGACTGGCGTTCGCCGCGGGACCGGATCGGAGCTGGTACTGCCCGGTCGCAGGGGCAAGCCTGCAAGGGCTTAGTTGGGAGGAGATCCGACCGCTGCTGACTCTGTTGGCGGCGCCGGAGGTGGGCAAGTCCAGCTACCAGCTGAAAGAGGTGATCCTGGCGCTGAGGGGGACCGGCGCCGAGATCGCCGGCCCGGAGTTCGACTGCGTCCTCGCGGCCTACCTGGCGGACTCCCGCAGCCGCACCCCAACCTTGGCATCGTTGTGCCGCGAGTGGAACGGTCCCCCGGCGCCGGAGCGCGAGCTCTTCTTGGGGAAGGGGGCCGGGATCAAGCGCCCCTCCGAGCTCAGCGTGACCGAAGCCGCTCAGCTGTTCGGTGGGGAGGCGGCCTGTGTAGCGGCGATCGCCCCCCAGCTGCGATCCCGGGTCGAGGAGCTGGGAGCCGCAGAGCTGCTCCGCGACCTGGAGCTGCCGGTGCTCCAGATCCTGGCCGAGATGGAGGCACTGGGGGTCCGACTGGACGGCGGCCAGTTGCGGGCTATCTCGGTCGCGCTGGCGGTTCAGATCGCCGAGCTGGAAGGAGAGATGTACCGCTTGGCCGGTCGCCAGTTCAGCCCGGGATCCACCTCCCAGCTGGCCGGGTTGCTCTACGACGAGCTGGGATTGAAGAGTTCCCGGCGCACCAAGACCGGGCGCTCCACGGACGCTCAGGCACTGGAGGCCCTGCGGGGGGAGCACCCCTTGGTGGGGCTGCTGCTGGAATGGCGCCAGCTGACCAAGCTGAAGAGCACCTATGTGGACGCGCTGCCCGCGCTGGTCGACCCCGACGATGGTCGGGTCCATACGACCTTCAATCAGGCGGTCGCGGCAACTGGCCGGCTATCTTCCACCGACCCCAACTTGCAGAACATTCCGGTGCGGACCGAGGTGGGCCGGCGGATCCGGGCGGCCTTTGTCCCGGGCCGGGAGGACTGGTCGCTCGTCTCCGCTGACTATTCTCAGATCGAGCTTCGCGTCCTAGCTCACCTCAGTGGGGATCCCCGGCTGGCCGCGGCTTTCGCCCGGGGCGACGACGTGCACGCGGACACGGCTGCCCAGGTTTTTGGGGTCCCCCAGGATCAGGTCTCAGCCGAGCAACGGCGGATGGCCAAGGTGGTCAACTTCGGGATTCTCTACGGCCTCTCCAGCTACGGCCTCTCCCGCGATCTGGGAATCGCCACCGATGTCGCCGACGACTTCATCCGCCGCTACTTTGCCACCTATGCCGGCGTCCAGGGCTACCTCGAAACAGTCCGGGAGCAAGCTCGCCGCCAGGGGTACGTGACCACCATCCTGGGCCGCCGCCGCTACCTCGCCGACATCAATGCGACCAACCGCCAAGTTCGGGAAGCCAGCGAGCGGATGGCAATCAACATGCCCATCCAGGGGTCGGCGGCGGACATCATGAAGCTAGGGATGATCCGCACCGCCATGGCGCTGCGTGCCTCCGGAAGTTCCGCCCGGATCCTGCTCCAGGTGCATGACGAGCTGCTCTTCGAGGCGCCCCGGGAGGCGGTAGCGGAGATCGCCGAGCTGGCCGCCGAGGGCATGAGTCACGCGATCGAGCTCTCCGTGCCCCTCGTGGTGGACCTCAAGAGTGGACCCAATTGGAGGGATCTCAGCCCGCTCTCCCGGGTGGCAGGCTGACGGTTACTTGCCAGAACTTCCCGAGGTCGAAACGATCGTCCGCGATCTCCGACCCCGCCTGGTTGGCCGGACTCTGACCCGGACCGACTTGCTGCGGGCGTCGATGTTGCGCTTCGGCGACCCCGCCGCCTTCGCGGGCGGCACGGCGGGCCGCCAGGTGCGGTCGGTGCATCGCCGCGGCAAGTTCATTCATCTGGGCCTCAGTGGAGGCCAACAATTGGTGATTCACCTGGGGATGACCGGCACCTTGACCTTGGTCTCCGGACTAGTGCCCCGGGCCGACCACACCCATCTGGTGTTGGAGTTGGACGACCACTGGGAACTGCGCTTTCGCGATCCGCGCCGATTCGGGCGGGTCCTGCTCGGCCGCTCCCGGCAAATGCAGCGGAGCGGCGCTTTGCCCCAACTCGGCCCGGAGCCGCTGTCGCGACAATTTGCCCGGAGTGGGTTCGCCCAAGCCTTGAGAGCCTCAGGGCGCCCGATCAAGGCGCTTTTACTCGACCAGGGGACAGTCGCCGGCTGCGGCAACATCTACGCTGACGAGGCTTGCTTCCTCGCCCGCGTCCGACCCGAGCGACGCGGCCACACCCTAACCCGGGCGGAGGCGATCCGCGTGGTGCTGGCGCTGCCCTTGGTGATGCGGCAGGCGCTGCGCTTGCGGGGGACGTCGTTCTCCGACTTTCGGGATGGTTTCGGAGCCAGGGGTGAAGCCTACGAAGCACTTTTCGTCTACGGTCGGGGAGGCTTACCTTGCGTCCGCTGCGGCGCTACGCTGCGACAAACGCGGATTGGGGGAAGGACCACGGTTTTTTGCCACCGATGCCAGCGCTGACCGCCACCGTCGCGCTCCTCTCCTACGACGATGTCCCGCCCATCGGGGGCCAGGGGCGCTACGCGGGTGCCTTGGAGCAGATCATGCCCAAGGTGGGCTTCCAGGTGGAGCTGGTGACGGCCCGCCGTACTCCCTGGGGTCCTGGACTGCGCATTCCCAAACGCACCCGCCGCGCACCCCTGGACTTTTCCCTCTGGTTGCGGCGCCGGCTGCCCGAGGTGGCGACCGCTCTCCGGCCCGAGCTCTGGCACGCCCTGGGGGGTCCCGGGGGAGTTCTCCTGTTCCGGCATCCGCCCGCCGCTCCCTTGATTTACACCGCCAACCACACCTACCGGACGGCCCACGGCCGGCGCTTGGCCACTCGGCCCTTGGGATCAATCGAGGCCCGCGCCTACCGCTTTTCGGAACACGTGATCTCGATCTCTCCCTCCACCGCTGACTCGCTGGCCAAGGACTACGCCGTGCCCCGGGACAAGATCTCGGTCATCCCGGTGGGGATCGACACCGAGTGGTTCAGCCCGGCCGGTGGATTCGAGGAGCGTGACACGCTGCTCTTTGTCGGACGACTGGTGCCGATCAAGGGGGTGCCCCAGTTCATCGCCGCCTTCCGCCAGCTGAGCCAGAAATTCCCCGGGCTGCGGGCCGAAATCTGTGGGGATGGTCCGCTCCTGCAGGCGGCCCAGACGGCGGCAGCGTCATTGGGTGGACGGCTGCTGGTTCGCGGCCGAGTATCCGAGGCCGAGCTGGCCCAGGCCTACCGGCGCTCCCTGCTGATGGTGGTTCCCTCCCGCTACGAGGGACTTGGGGTAGTGGCCCTGGAGGCGATGGCATCGGGCACTCCGGTCCTGGCCACCGATGTCCCGGGGTTGACCGACCTGAAAGGTGGCGGAGTGGTGCTGGTGCCGCTCGACGACGGCCCGGCCCTGCTGGCGGCGGCAGAGTCGATCCTCAGCGATCGGGCGAGATGGGAGGAGCTTTCGGCCGAGGCCAGGCAGACCGTGGCCCGGCGCTTCTCCTGGGAAACCGTCGGTCTCCAGATCGCCGAGGTCTACCGGTCGGTACTCGGTTCCCGGGCCAGCCAGGTGGCGTAGGCCGATTCCAGCTCGCCGCGAACCTCCTCGAAGCGGCCGAGCGCGTCCCTGGTGCGGTCGGGAGATGTGAAGGTTTCGGGATCGGCCAGCCTGACCTCCAGGGCCTTCTTCTCCTGCTCCAGGGACTCGATGCGACGTTCGATCTCCCGGCGGGTTGGCTCGCTGATCGCGGGAATTGGCTTCTTCGCCACCTGACCCCGGGAGGGCCGCGGTCGCGGCTCGCGCGCCACCGGCTTGGCCGAAGACCGTCGCTCCACCAGCTGACCGTCCTCGACCTCGAAGACCGTGGTGGCCACCGAGTCCACGAAATACCGGTCGTGGGAGACCAGAACCACGGCGCCGGGGTAGTGGGCGAGGGCCTCTTCGAGCACCTCCTGGGAGGGGATGTCAAGGTGGTTGGTGGGCTCGTCGAGCAGCAGACAGTTGGCATCGTCCATGCCCAGTCGGGACAGGGCGACCCGGGCCTTCTCGCCCCCGGAAAGGTCGCGGACCCGGCTCAAGGCACGATCCCCACTGAAGAGCATCGCTCCCAACACCGTTCGGGCTCGCTCGGGCTGGGATCCGGGGTGGTCGTCGAGCAGGTTCTCCAACACCGTGCGGTCTACGTCGAGGTCGGCGAAGTCTTGGTGGTATTCCCGGATGCGGGCGCGGGCACCGGGGATCACTCGGCCCCGCACCGGGGGCAACTGTCCGGCGAGGGTGTGCAGGAGGGTCGTCTTGCCAGAGCCGTTGGGACCCAAAATGGCGATCCGATCCCCCCGGGCGATCCCTTGGTCCGGGACCGCGAAGAGTTCCGTCTGGTCGCGGCCGCAAGCCAGTCCCTCAGTTCGCACCACCACCTGGGCAGAGGGCGCGGCGTGCAGGGTGAGCCGCATGCGCTGGAGCTCGGTGGGCTCGGGAACGCGCTCCAGCCGGTCGAGCAGGGTTTGGCGGCCCCGCGCCTGGCGCGCTCGCTGACCTGCCTTGTAACGGCGGATGTACTCCTCCTGGTGGTTGATGTGGGCTTGCTGCGCCTCCCAGGTCCGACGCCACCGCAGCCGGCGCTCCTGCCGCTGCCGCAGGTAGCTGGTGTAGCCACCCTCGTAGACCTCGGCTCGGCCCGAGGCCAGCTCGACGATTCGAGTGCAAACCCGCTCCAGTAGGCGGCGGTCGTGGGCCACCAAACAGAGCGTCGGGGCACTTTGGAGCAGATGGGCCTCGAGCCACTCAATTGCGGCCAGATCAAGGTGGTTGGTAGGTTCGTCGAGCAACAGCAGGTCCACGTCCTGGAGCAGCAACTTGCTCAGCTCCAGGCGTCGAATCTGGCCCACGCTCAGTTCGTGGGGAGAGCGAGCCTGTTCGGCGTCTCCCAGTCCCAAGCCAGCCAGGACCGCTCGAGCCTTTGCCTCGAGCTCATAGCCGCCCAGCCCTTCGTAGGCGGATTGGGCCTCGCCGTAGCGGGCGAGTTCGGCCTCGCTTTCCGGCCCGGGAATGGTCAGCCGGTGCTCCAGGTGGCCGAGCTCATCGCGGAGAGCGGCCAGATCGGTGCGGCTGGCCATGGCCTCCCCCAGGACGGTCTCCGCCACCGGCTCGGGGGACTCCTGGGGTAGGTGGGCCACCAGCAGCCGGCCCTGGCGATCGAGCCGGCCCGAACTCGGTGCCTGGACCCCGGCCAAGAGGCTGAGCAGGCTAGATTTGCCCTCGCCGTTGCTGCCCACGACCCCTAAGCGATCGCCCGGTTCGAGCTTGAGCTCGAGCCCCGAGAACACCAGCCGGTCGGCGTATTCGACGGCGACGTCGGAACAGCTCAGGAGGGCCAAGGGGAATTCCCCAGTCGGAGGTGGTCATGTCCTCCACGCTGCGATACTCGGTGAGTGGCGCAGTTCGAACTCGAGTCGCCCTTCCTCCCGACCGGTGACCAGCCCGCTGCCATCCTCAAGCTGCGGTCGGGTCTGATCGCGGGCGATCGCCAGCAGATCCTCTTGGGGGTCACCGGCAGCGGCAAGACTTTCACCATCTCCAATCTGATCGCGGAGGTTCAGCGGCCGGTGCTGGTGCTAAGTCCGAACAAGACCTTAGCGGCCCAGCTCTGGGCTGAGTTCCGCGCATTCTTTCCCAAGAACGCGGTCGAGTACTTCGTCTCGTACTACGACTACTACCAACCGGAAGCCTACATCGCGCGCACCGACACCTACATTGAGAAGGACTCCTCCCGCAACGAGGAGATCGATCGGCTGCGCAACGCGGCCACCCGGTCGCTGCTCACCCGACGCGACGTCATCGTGGTGGCCTCGATCTCCTGCATCTACGGCATCGGCTCTCCCGAGAACTACCTGGGTGAATCCCTCGAGCTCCTGCGGGGAGGGAGCTGGCGGCGCGACATCCTCCTCCGGAAGCTGGTCGATCTGCAATACTCCCGCAACGATCTGGACTTCGGTCGCAGCCGGTTCCGGGTGCGCGGGGACGTGGTCGACGTCCAGCCGGCCTACGAGGAGGTCGCCAGCCGGGTCGAGTTCTTCGGCAACGCCGTGGAGCGGATCGTCGATTTCGACCCCCTGACCGGCGAGATCCTGAAGGATCGGGAGGAGCTGACCATCTTTCCCGCCTCCCACTACGTCACCCCGCGGGACAAGCTGGCTCAGGCGATCAGCCTGATCGAGCAGGAGCTCGAGTGGCGCGGCGCCGAGCTGGATCGGGAGGGGAAGTTGCTGGAGGCTCAGCGGCTGCGCCAGCGGACCATGTTCGACCTGGAGATGCTCCGGGAGACGGGGACCTGCGCCGGGGTCGAGAACTATTCTCGCCATCTGAGCGGGCGACGGGAGGGGGAGAGGCCATTCACCCTGATGGACTACCTTCCCGACGACACCCTAATCGTGGTCGACGAGTCGCATGTGGCGGTGCCTCAGATCGGGGGAATGTACGGCGGCGACCGCTCGCGCAAGATCCCCTTGGTCGAGTACGGCTTCCGGCTGCCGTCAGCGCTGGACAACCGCCCCCTGACCTTGGCCGAGTGGGAGGAGTCGGTGGGGCAGGTCATCTACGTTTCGGCGACTCCCGGTCCATACGAACTGGCACGCTCGACCCAGGTCGCCGAGCAGCTGATCCGCCCCACCGGCCTGCTGGATCCCACCGTCGAGGTTCGCCCCTCTAAGGGCCAGGTGGACGACCTGCTGGCCGAGATTCGGCGCACGGTGACGGCTGCCGAGCGGTGCCTGGTAACCACCCTGACCAAGCGGATGGCCGAGGATCTGACCGATTACCTGCGCGAGGCCGGAGTCAAGGTGCAATACCTGCACTCCGCTGTGGAGACCCTGGAAAGGGTGGAGATCATCCGGGACCTCAGGCTGGGGGTCTACGACGTGATCGTGGGGATCAACCTGCTGCGTGAGGGTCTGGACCTTCCCGAGGTGAGTTTCATCGCCATCCTGGATGCGGATAAGGAAGGCTACCTGCGGAGTTTCCGCTCGCTGATCCAGACCGCTGGCCGGGCGGCTCGCAATGTCCATGGCCGAGTCGTGATGTACGCCGACCGGACCTCGGACGCCATGCGCGAAACCCTGGCCGAAACCGCCCGCCGCCGCGAGGTCCAGACTGCCCACAATCAGGCCCACGGCATCACCCCGGCCACCATCGTCAAAGCGGTCCGGCAGCAGGAGATGGTGCGAGCCGAACTGCAGGAGGCGGCCTCGGAGTTCCAGGACGCGGCCGGACTGCCGCCGGACGAGTTGCTCCGGCTGACTCGGGAGGTGGAGAAGGCGATGCGCAAGGCGGCCGCCAACCTGGAGTTCGAGCGGGCGGCCCAGATGCGCGACCGTTTGGTGGGGTTGCGTCGGATGGCGACCGACATGGGCCCCGCTCCCGATGCCGGCGCGGGCAAGCGGCGGCGGGGGTAACCGGGAAAGCCCGGCGATGCCGGGTCAAAGTGAGCCGAGCCAGCCTGCGAAAATAGCAACTGGGGCTGCCGTCCCCGCGGAGATTTAGGAGGGCCATCAATGTCGGTACGGAAGGCGCGGGCGAGCTGGGCTCCCAGTGAGCAGGGCGGGGGTGGGACGATTCGCACCGAGAGCGGCGCTCTGGCTGCGGAGTACTCGCGCGGATCTCGTTTTGCCGCGGATCCCGGGACCAACCCGGAGGAACTGTTGGGAGCGGCCCACGCGGCCTGTTTCAACCTGGCCCTGGCGGGAGCTCTAAACGGCGCCGGCCATCCACCCGTCCGGCTGGAGACCGCCGCCGAGGTAACCCTGGAGAAGCTGACTGAGGGTTTCCGAATCACCGCGGTCAACCTGGTCACCGCGGCTGAGGTACCCGGGATCAGCGACGAGGTTTTCCAGGAGCATGCCCATCTGACCAAGCTGTCCTGCCCGGTCTCCAAGGCGCTGGCGGGAACCGACATCTTCCTCGAGGCAAAGTTGGTCTAGCACCGGAGTCCGCCTGGGCCCGAGCCCACCGGCGTACAGGCGTTTGCCCCGGCTCGCAAAAAGGTACGCTAACCGGGATGGGCCAGGCTTACATTTCGATCCGAGGCGCCCGCGAGCACAACCTCCGTGACGTCAACCTGGACATCCCCCGTGACCAGCTCACCGTGATCACAGGATTGAGTGGATCAGGGAAGTCCTCGCTGGCCTTCGACACCATCTACGCGGAGGGGCAGCGGCGGTACGTGGAATCGCTGTCGGCCTACGCCCGTCAGTTCCTGGGCCAAATGGAGAAGCCCGACGTCGACCACATCGACGGGCTCTCTCCGGCGATCTCTATTGACCAGAAGGGGGCTGGACGCAACCCGCGGTCGACGGTGGGGACGGTGACCGAGGTCTACGACTACCTCCGGCTGTTGTATGCCCGGGTGGGCCATCCCCACTGTCCCAAATGTGGCCGGGAGATCTCCCGCCAGACGGTCGAACAGATTGCCGACCAGGTGTCCCTGTTGCCCGCCGGTTCCCGGGTCATGGTTCTCGCCCCGCTGATCCAGGGTCGGAAGGGTGAGCACCAGGCGATCTTCGAGCTAGCCCGGCGCCAGGGGTATGTCCGGGTCCGGGTCGATGGTCAGGTCCACTCTCTGGAGGAGGTCCCGGCCCTGGAGAAGAAGCTCAAGCACGATGTCGAGGTGGTGGTCGACCGCTTGGTGGTCGAGCCGGAATCACTCTCGCGGATTCGTGAGAGCTGCGAGCAGGCCTCCCGGCTCGCCGGAGGGATCGTGCTGATCGCGCCCGCCGACCCTCAGGCGGGGATCGAGGACATGCTCTTCTCGGAGCAGTTCGCCTGCGTCTACGACAGCCTTTCCATGGAGGAGCCTCAGCCTCGGCACTTCTCGTTCAACAACCCGCACGGTGCCTGCCCGGACTGCACGGGGCTCGGCGCCCGGCTGGAGGTCGACCCGGATGCGGTGGTCACCGATCCGGAAAGGTCGATCAGCCAGGGCGTTGTCTCGGGCTGGAGCTGGGGGCCGGCCCAGCAGTGGATGACCGAGTTGATCGAGGCGGTCGCCCGCGAGAATCGCATCCCCATGGACCGTCCCTGGCGCCGGCTGACGGCTAGCCAGCGGGAACTTCTCCTCTATGGATTGCCCAAAGGGGAGACCGTGCCGATGCGCTTTCGAAGTCGGAGCGGGCGGGTGCACAACTACGAGGCCAAATTCGAGGGGGTCATCCCCAACCTGGAGCGGCGGCACCGCGAGACCGAGTCGGCGGCGGTCAAGGAGAGCATCGAGCGGCTGATGATGCAGCGTCCCTGCCCGACCTGCCAGGGCCAGCGACTCCGACCAGAGTTTCTGGCGGTCACCGTGGCTGGCCTCGGGATCATGGAGCTTTGCGCCCAACCGGTGAACGAGGTGCTGGCGACCATCGCTGGCTGGCGCCTTTCCGATCGCGAGGAGGAGATCGCCCGCCGCATCCTCAAGGAGATTCGCGAGCGGGTCGGCTTCCTCAACGACGTGGGGCTCGAGTATCTGACCTTGGATCGGCCGGCGGGCTCGCTCTCCGGTGGGGAGGCGCAGCGGATTCGCTTGGCTACCCAGATCGGCAGTCGGCTCACCGGGGTGCTCTACATCCTGGACGAACCGAGCATCGGACTCCACCAGCGGGACAACGACAAGCTGCTGGCGACTCTCTTCCGGCTCCGGGAATTGGGCAACACCGTGTTGGTGGTGGAGCACGATGAGGAAACGATTCGCAGCGCCGACTTCATCGTCGACATGGGACCCGGTGCCGGCGAGCACGGCGGCCACGTGGTGGCGGCAGGGACCCTGGCGGAGCTGCTGGAAAGCCCTGACTCGCTGACCGCCCAGTTCCTCCGCGGTGATGAGCGCATCGAGGTGCCCAAGGTGAGGCGGCAGCGTTCCGGAGAGGTGGTGGTGCGTGGGGCCCGGGCCAACAACCTGCGCAACCTCGATGTGGAGTTCCCCTTGGGCTGCTTCGTCGGGGTCTCCGGGGTGAGTGGGTCGGGCAAGAGCACCTTGGTCAACGACATCCTCTATCGGCGCTGCGCTCAGTTCTTTTACTCGGCCAAGCAACGCCCAGCCGCCCATGATCGAATCGAGGGGCTGGATCAGATCGACAAAGTGGTGGACGTGGACCAAGCCCCAATCGGCCGCACCCCTCGGAGCAATCCGGCCACCTATACCGGGCTCTTCACCCCCATCCGGGAGCTCTTTGCCCAACTTCCCGATGCCCGCGCTCGCGGCTACAAGCCGGGCCGCTTCTCGTTCAATGTGCGGGGTGGCCGCTGCGAAGCCTGCGAGGGGGATGGCCTGATCAAAATCGAGATGCACTTCCTCCCCGACATCTACGTGACCTGTGAGGTCTGCAAGGGTCAGCGGTACACCCAAGAGGTGCTCGAGGTCCGCTTCAAAGGGCATTCCATCGCCGATGTGCTGGGGCTCTCGGTGGCCGAGGCGGTCACCGTGTTCCGCAATCAGCCGAGCATCGCCCGCAAGCTTCAGACCCTGGTCGACGTTGGTCTCGGCTACCTCCATCTGGGCCAGCCCGCTACCCAGCTGAGTGGGGGAGAAGCACAGCGGGTCAAGCTGGCCACCGAGCTGTCTCGGAGAGGCACGGGGCAGACCCTGTATATCCTCGATGAGCCCACCACCGGACTCCATTTCGCGGACGTGGGGCGGCTGCTGAAGGTGCTCCATCGGTTGGTCGCACAGGGCAATACGGTGGTGGTCATCGAGCACAACCTCGACGTGCTCAAATCCGCCGACTGGCTGATCGACCTCGGTCCGGATGGGGGAGCCGCCGGCGGCGCCATCGTGGCCGAGGGGACCCCAGAGCAGGTGGCCGCCACCCGGGGGTCCTCGACGGGCAGTTATCTGGCCCCGTTGCTGCGTCCGGCGAAGCGCGCGGGATCCCCGGTTCGGGACCAGGTGGCTGTGTGAGCGGTTCGGCTGGTGCCGAACCGCCCGAGCCTGAGACGCCACGCACCTTTCAGGGTTGGCAGCGCGGCATTTGCGTGGCGGGAGTGGGGCTGCTGCTGCTCTTTGCCATCTTGGTAGTCATCACCGCCGGACTCGGCGCTATGGGGGTGCGCTAGTGGCTCCCGTCAGCCCGCCACCCCGCCCGGAGCTTCCGGTTCAAGCCCCCCGGCCGACCGAGCTGGCGGCGACCCGAGTGAGGGGACCCAAGCTGAGGCTGAGGCCGGCCCTGCTCAAGGCCCGGCTGCGGGCGGCTCCGACGACGCCCGGGGTCTACCTTTTCCGAGGGGCCCAGGGGCAGGTGATCTATGTCGGCAAGGCGGCCAATCTGCGCGACCGACTGCGCAGTTACTTCACCGGGTGGGATTCCCATCCAGCTCGGATTCAACGCCTGGTCGAGGCGGTCGTTGACTTTGAAGTGATCGCAGCGGGCAGCGAGCAGCACGCACTGATCTTGGAAAACACCCTGATCAAGCGTCATCATCCCCGCTTCAACGTGAGGCTGCGCGACGACAAGAACTACCTGTACTTTCGCATTCCCGACCCGGTCGCGCCCCGCCCGCAGGTGGTGCCGAATGATCCCCGGGAAAAGCTGGCGGCCTTCCCGAGGCCCGGGTTCAGCCGGCGGCTGGGGGGAGACCACGAGCGCTCATTTGGCCCGTACACCGACGCCAAGGCATTGCGCCGATCGGTACGCGAGATCCGTACCGTCTTTCCCTTTCGGGGCTGCGCCGACACGATCTTCCGCCGGGGCCGGGTCTGCCTGGACTATCACCTGGGAATCTGCGCCGGGCCCTGCGCGGGGCTGATCACGCCGGCGGGGTACGCCGAGCTCCTCAACGAGGCTGCCGCCTTCCTGGAGGGTCAGGCCGGCAGGGTGACCGGTCGGCTCCGGCAGGAGATGGAGAGTGCCAGCCAGGCGCTGGAGTTCGAGCGCGCGGCCGGCCTCCGTGACCGGCTCCTGACGGTCGAGCGGATGATCCAAGAGCAGGGGCAGGTGCAACACCTGGGCGACGACGTCGACGTGGTGGGGGTGGCCCTCGACGGAGCCCGCGGCATGGCCGCGGTGCTGCAGGTTAGGGGTGGTCGCTTGCAAGGCATGGAAAGTCATCCGCTCGAGGGGGTCGCCGAGCTCAGCACGGGTGAGGTTGTCAGCAGTTTTGCCTCCCAGTACTACGCCCACTCAACTCACGTGCCCAGGTCCATCTATCTGCCCGAGCAACCCCTGGCTCCGGAGCTACTGCAGCAGTTCCTGGAGGCCAGGCGGGAGGGTAAGGTGGCCTTGGTGGTACCCCGCCGAGGGCGCTTCCGAGCGATCCTGGCTCGGGCCCAGGAGACCGCCGCCGCCGCACTGGGCCAGGCCCGGATCGCCGAGGATTTCGACGCCGGTCGAGCGGCGGCCGCGTTGGAGGACCTGCGCCTCCGACTGGGGCTGACGGAAACGCCGCGGCGGATCGAGTGCTACGACATCAGCAACACCCTGGGGGAACAGAGCGTGGGCTCGATGGTGGTCTTCGAGGATGCTCGGCCCAAGAGCTCCGATTACCGAATCTTCTCGATCCGGACAGTTCAGGGCCCCAATGACTTCGCCAGCATGGAGGAAGTTCTCGGGCGCCGCCTGGCCCACCTGGGAGAGGCAACCGAACTCGACCAGAGCCTGGGCGTCCGGCCCGACCTGATCATCGTGGACGGGGGAGCCGGCCAGCTCGCCTCGGCTGACCGAGCCATGAAATCTCTGGGGTTGGCTGACCTGCCTCACTTTGGGCTGGCCAAACGATTTGAGGAGATCTACGTCCCCGGTCAACCGGACCCGATCCATCTACCTCAAGGCAGCCCGGGTCTCTTCCTGGTGCAGCGGGTCCGCGACGAGGCCCACCGCTTCGCGATCACCCGGCATCGCGCCAAGCGGGCCCGGGCCGGTGTCCAATCGAGATTGGATGAGATCGGCGGACTGGGTCCGAAGCGCAAGCGCGCGCTCCTGCTCCGATTTGGATCAGTCGAGGCGATTCGCAGCGCCTCGATCGACGAGCTGACTGCGGTTCCCGGAGTGACCCGTGGGGTGGCGGCCTCGATCAAGGAGATCCTGTGAGCCAGGTTGGCTCCCCGGCCCTCCCGGGCGGGATTCTGGTCTTCGGGCCGCCGGGGACCGGCGTGCCGGTAGTGGTGGAGGCACTGCGACGCGCCGGACTTGGCTCCTCCGGCTGGGAGGGTGGACCGGAGCTCCATCCGGCGGCCGATGCCAAGAATCTGGAGCCGGGGCGGACCCCGTTGCTGCTCGCCCTCGACGCTAGTGACGCCGCCTGTTTGGAGCGCTCCTCCCCACCCTGGTCCGAGCAGGGGATCGCTGCCGAGGTAAGCGCGGCGCTGGGCGAACTGTCAGCCGCCCGGGAAAGGCTTTTCCCCGCTCGCCTCCGGGCGGACCTGCTGCTGGACAGTACCCATCTCAGCGCGGCGGAGCTCGGCGCCCGAGTCCGCCAGCTGGACGGGGTTCTCGGCGACCAGCGCCCCGACCAGCCCGCCGTGGTGGTGGAGTCGTTTGGCTATCCGCGGGGAGTGCCGCTCGACTTGGGCTGGTGTGTCGATGCCCGAGCTCTCCGCAATCCCTACTGGGAACCCAGTCTCCGCATGCTATCCGGGCTGGATCCCGCGGTCCGCCGATTTGTGCTGGAGCAGGAGCTCGCGACGAAGTTGCTCGACTCCACTTTCGAACTGGTGCGGGCCCTGCTGCCCGAGCTCCAAGCCCGCGGTCGGCGGGCGCTCAGGGTTGCGGTCGGGTGCACGGGAGGGTTTCACCGGTCGGTCTGCATCACCGAGGAGTTGGGACGGCGGCTGAGCGGGGTCGGCGTCAACACCCTGATCTGGCACCGCGATCTGCCCGACCATCCCTGAGTCAGGTTGGCCATCGCGTACCGGAGCCTGACTCGCGGCCACGCCTATACTCGCGGGCGGGGATCGCTCGATCGGATCGCCATCCCCGATTGAAGGCAGTCGGTGTGCCCAGGAGGTAGAGGGGAATGGCTACCCGGGTTGGGATCAACGGCTTCGGCAGGATTGGTAGAAATCTCCTCCGGGCCGCTCGGGAATATCAGAGCTTCGAGATCGTGGCCGCGAACGACCTCGGGACCCCGGAGTCGCTGGCTCACCTGCTGCGCTATGACTCGACCCTGGGGCGCTATCCCGGTGAGGTCGTCGCGACCGCTGCCGGGATGGTGGTCGACGGGCGGGAGTTGAAGATCTTCTCCAAGTCCGCTCCCGGCGATATCGACTGGGCGGGAGTCGGGGTCGAGGTGGTCATCGAGTCGTCGGGGCTGTTTACCCAGGCGGAACAGGCACGGCAGCACATCGAGCAGGGCGGAGCCAGGAAGGTGATCATCACCGCGCCCGCGCAGGGTGAGGACATCACGATCTGCATGGGGGTCAATGAGGGCCGCTACCAGCCCAGTGAGCACCAGATCATCTCCAACGCCTCTTGCACCACCAACTGTCTGGCCCCGGTCGCCAAGGTGATCTACGACAACTTTGGGATCGAAAGCGGGCTGATGATGACGGTCCACGCCTACACCGGAGACCAGCGGCTCCTCGACACTCTCCATCGCGACCCTCGCCGGGCGCGGGCGGCCGCCCTTTCGGTGATCCCCACCAGCAGCGGGGCGGCGGAGGCGGTGGCCAAGGTATTGCCGGAATTGGCGGGCAGGTTCCGGGGGATCGCGCTGCGGGTGCCGGTGCCCGACGTGTCGATCGTGGACTTTGCGGTGGTGACCACCCAGCCGACCACCGCCGAAGCGATCAACGCGGCTTTGCGCGCTGCTGCCGAGAGCGACCTTCGGGGCATCCTACGGGTCGAGGATGAACCGCTGGTGTCGGCTGACTTTCGGGGCGACTCGCATTCCTCGGTGGTGGATTCGCAACTGACCCTGATGGTCGGCGAGCACCACGCAAAAGTACTTGCTTGGTATGACAACGAATGGGGCTATTCCTGCCGGGTGGCCGACCTAATTCAGCTGGTCGCCACGACTCTCCCCCCTGTGGCCCGCTGAGATGCCCGCCTCCGCCTCAAGACGCAAGGCGGGTCTAGACGACATCGATCCCGGTGGCAAGCGCGTTCTGCTGCGGGTAGATTTCAACGTGCCGCTCACCGCGGACGGTAGCCTCCGCGACGACGGGCGGCTGGTAGCGGCCCTGCCCACGATTCACGAGCTGTTAGGGCGCGGAGCTTCGGTGATCATTGCGACTCACCTGGGCCGCCCCGCGGGTCGCTTGGACGCGAAGCTGAGCACCCGCCCGCTGGCCGTGCATCTGGAGGAGTTGCTCGGGGTTCCCGTTGCCTGGGTCGCTGATTGCGTGGGACCGGCGGTGGAGCGCAAGGCCGCGGCACTGCGACCAGGGCAGGTTTTGCTGCTGGAAAATCTGCGCTTCCATCCGGGCGAAACCGAGAATGACCCCGAATTCGCCCGGCAGCTGGCCGCTCTCGCCGACATCTATGTCGACGATGCCTTCGGATCGGCCCACCGTTCCCACGCCTCCACCGAGGGGGTGACCCACTTCCTGCCGGCGGTGGCGGGCCGTTTGATGGCCACCGAGATAGCCCACCTCAGTGCGATCCTGAGCGATCCCAGGCGGCCTCTCCTGGCCATCGTCGGCGGCAGCAAGCTCAGCAGCAAGCTGAAGCTGGTGACCCACTTGATCGACCGGGTCGACGCGATCTGTGTCGGAGGAGCCATGGCGGCCACCTTCCTCAAGGCGGCGGCTCGCGAGGTGGGCAGCTCGCTGGTGGAGGACGACTTCCTCGACCGAGCGCTGGAGGTGGTCCGTCAGGCCGCCGCGCGACGGGTCGACCTGCAGCTGCCGGTCGATGTGGTGGTGGCGCGATCGCCTGAGGCCGGGGCCGAGGAGATCAGAGTCCGACCGGTGGGGGAGATAGCCCACGAAGAGATGATTCTGGACATGGGGCCGGCCACGATCCGGCACTGGGAGAGTTTGGTCCGCCGGGCCGGGACCGTGGTGTGGAACGGCCCTCTCGGTCTCTACGAGAAGCCGCTGTTCGCGGTTGGCACCCAGCAAATGGCCAGGGCGGTCGCGGCCAGTGCGGCCGTGAGTGTCACCGGTGGAGGGGATCTGCAGGCGGCCATCTGCCAGCTCAACTTGCAGGACGGCTTCACCCACGTCAGCACCGGTGGCGGGGCCACTATGGAGTTCCTGGAGGGGCGGGAACTGCCCGGGGTGGTCGCTCTGGACGATGCGCCCCGGATCGCCAAGCCCGCGATCAGGTGACCAGCCCGGACCGCCGACCGCTGGTAGCGGGAAACTGGAAGATGCACACGACCGTGCCAAAGGCCCTGAATCTCACCACTTTGATCCGACAGCGGCTCGATCCCGAACCCCTCGCCGAGGTTGTGCTGCTGCCGCCGTTTATTTCGGTCTGGCCGGTCCAGCAGTTGCTCCTCGGAGACCCCCGGATCGAGGTCGGTGCGCAGGACTGCCACTGGGAGACCGCCGGAGCCTTCACCG
Source organism: Candidatus Micrarchaeaceae archaeon (assembly GCA_035531715.1). Classification (GTDB taxonomy): domain Bacteria; phylum Chloroflexota; class Dormibacteria; order Aeolococcales; family Bog-877; genus Bog-877. The sequence goes on along the minus strand of DATKSI010000011.1, from coordinate 27,292 downwards.
GCCAGGTCTCGGCGCAGATGCTCCGTGGATCGGCCCGGTATGTCTTGGTCGGGCACAGCGAGCGCCGACACCTTTTCGGCGACACCGACCGGATCGTCCGGCAAAAGCTCGACGCCGTCCTGGCTGCCGAGCTTATCCCGCTTTTCGCGGTCGGGGAAACCGCGGAGGAGCGCCGGGCGGGAAGGACCGACTCGGTCCTGCGCGACCAGCTCCGATCGGGGCTGCTCGGGCTAGCCCCGGAGGCGCTCCGGGGCTGCGCCATCGCCTACGAGCCAGTGTGGGCCATCGGGACGGGGCAGTCCGCGGAATTGGCAGACATCGCCGAAACGGTTGCGCAGGTGCGCTCGGTGCTGGATGAGCTGGAACCCGGAGCGGGGTCGCAGGTTCGAGTACTCTACGGCGGCAGCGTCACCGCCAAGTCGGCGGCCGCGATTCTCGGGCTCGGGGAGGTGGACGGGGCCCTGGTGGGAGGCGCGAGCCTCGACCCCGACGAGTTTTGCGCCATCGTCGCTGCGGTTGGCCCGGCCGCAGGCTGACCTTCGACTCGAGGGTCGGGCAGGGCGGATGGTAGGCTCAAGTCGCCGTCCCGGGTATGGCTGCCGCCACCTGGTCCGGGCCAGCCATGCTGAGACCATCGGCCGCTGTTCACCGAATGGTGATGCTCGGCCCGGAGAACCAACCAAGTGAGCCCGCCCAAAATTCAACCCGCCATCTTGTGCGTCTGCGACGGCTGGGGTTGCGGCGAGGCAACTCGAGGTAATGCGATCGCGCTGGCCGAGACCCCGAACTTCGATCGCTTACTCGCCCGCTGGCCGCACACGACGCTGGCGGCGAGCGGTCTGGCGGTTGGTCTTCCGGACGGACAACAGGGCAACTCCGAAGTGGGTCACCTTACGATTGGTGCCGGTCGGGTGGTCTTGCAGGACCTAACCCGGATTGACCAGGCGATCACCGATGGCAGCTTCTACAGCAATCGGGTCCTCACCGACGCGATCAAGGTAGCTCTGGAGCGAGGCAGCTGGCTGCACCTGCTTGGATTGGTGTCGGAGGGCGGGGTGCACAGCCACCAGAGCCATCTGGTCGCACTCTGCGAGCTCTGCCGCCGGATGGGTTTGGACCGCGTGGCGATCCATGCCTTCACTGACGGCAGGGACACCCCTCCCAGCAGCGCCGCCGATGCCCTGGCCAAGCTCGAAGCGGAGCTGAGCCACGTTGGCGTGGGCAGGATAGTCTCGGTGAGCGGGCGCTATTTCGCCATGGATCGAGACCGCCATTGGGACCGTCTGGAGCGCGCCCTGCAGACCATCCTCGGGCGCGGCCCGGAGCGGGTCGCCGACGCCGTCTCCTACGTCGAAGCCCAATATCAAGCAGGGGTAACCGACGAGTTCATTCCGCCCGCCTCGGTCTTGGGGCCGCAGGGTGAGGTGGTTGGAGTTGCCCCAGCGGACGTGGTGGTGCACTGCAACTTCCGCCCCGATCGTGCCCGCGAGCTGTGCCACGCGCTGGTGGATCGGGATTTCCGCGAATTCGATCGGGGGACATGGCCTGAAATCGCGATCCTCTGCACCTTCACCCGGTTCGATGACCACCTCGATGTCCCGGTGGCTTTCCCCAAGCCGCTGGTGGTGAACAGCCTGGCCGAGGTGGTGGCCAACGCGGGGCTCGATCAGTTCCATATCGCCGAGACGGAGAAGTACGCTCATGTGACCTATTTTCTGAATGGGGGCCGTGAGCAGCCGTTCCCTCGGGAGGAACGAGAGCTGGTACCGTCGCAGCGGGTGGCCACCTACGATCTGGCGCCAGCCATGAGCGCTCAGGGGATCACGGAGTCATTGCTGGACCGGCTGCAGCGCGGGGAGGCCTCCCTGATCGCGGTGAACTACGCCAACGCCGACATGGTCGGCCACACCGGAGAGCTGGCCGCGACCATTGCCGCGGTCGAGTACCTGGACCACTGCCTCGGCGCGGTGGCGGATGCGGCCGCGGCGGCGGGGTATCTGCTCTTGGTTACCGCCGATCACGGGAATGCGGAGAAGAAGGTCGACCTGAGCGACGGATCCCAGCTGACTGCCCATACGACGAGCCGGGTGCCGATGATCCTCGCCAATGGGCCGACCGGAGGTGCCCTCGCGGATGGGGGCGGTCTGCGGGACGTGGCTCCGACCCTGCTGGCCGCCATGGGTCTCGAAGCGCCGCCCGAGATGACCGGGTCGGATCTGCGACAGCCGGTGGGCGATTGATGCCTGGGCAATCGGGAGGACCGGCCGTTCGGACGGCGCGGGCGCGGAGACGCTCGGAACAGGTTGAGGAGGAGGCTGCGGCACCTCTGCCCTCCGGGATCGTGGCGCTGGTCGGGCGTCCGAATGTGGGCAAGTCGACCCTCTTCAACCGGCTCACCGGCGAGCGCCGGGCCATCGTCTCCGACCAGCCGGGGCTGACTCGGGACCGGATCTACGGAGATGTGGAGTGGAGGGGAAGAGCCTTCACCGTGGTGGACACCGCCGGGCTTGACCGGATCATCAAAGGGGGGACGGAGGGCGACCTTCCAGCCAACACCCAGGCCCAGGCCAGAGTCGCCCTCCGTGAGGCCGACGTCATCTGCTTCGTCTGTGACGCCAAGGCGGGGCTGACCGCCTCCGACCACGAGGTTGCGGAGGAGCTCCGCCGGGCCCACCAGCCGGTGATCCTGGTGAGCAACAAGTACGAGGGACGTGAAGACCGGCTCTGGTCCCATGAATTCCTGGAGCTGGGGTTGGGCGATCCGGTCGCAATCTCAGCGCTTTCGGGGAGCGGGAGCGGCGACCTCCTCGACCGCATCGTGGACCGCTTGCCGCCGGTGGAGGAGAGCGAGAGCTCCCCGGGATCGGTCCTTTTGCGGTGCGCGATCGTCGGCCGACCGAATGTGGGCAAGTCCTCCCTGCTCAATGGGATCCTGGGCGAGCAGCGGGCCCTGGTGAGCATCGTGGCTGGAACCACGCGAGATCCCGTGGACACCCTGGTGAAGACTGACCAGGGCACCGTCCTGCTGGTGGACACGGCGGGCATCCGCCGACCCGGCGCCAGCCAGGACGCCGACTATTACAGCCTGCTGCGGGCGGTCAGGGTGGTCGAGCGGGCGGATGTGGCGGTGTTGGTAGTCGATGCCACCACGCCGCTACGGGCCCAGGACAGGCATATCGCCGGCCGCGCCCGCGACGCCGGAGCGGCGACTCTGGTGACGCTCAACAAGTGGGATCTCTTAGACGAGGACGCCCGGCGCGACCGCGGGCTGTTGCGGGAGCTCAAGGCCGCCTACGACTGGGCTCCCGGTACGCCGTTCCTCTTCACCAGCGCACTCACGGGTCGTGGGATCGGCAAGGTGCTCCCCACCGCGTTCGAGCTGGCGGCCGCTCGTGCTCGCCACATCCCCACCGCCGAACTGAACCAGTTCGTGAGAGCGGCGGTCGATCGAAGACCCCCGCCGAGTGGGCGCGGTGGGCGCCGGCTGCACATCTACTACGCGGTGCAGGCGCGCAGCCGGGTGCCGACCTTCGCGATCTTCGTCAATGACCCGGAGCTGATGCACTTCAGCTATGCCCGGTATTTGGAGAATCAGTTCCGGGAGAGCTACGGCTTCCAGGGAGTTCCGCTGCGACTGCGGGTGCGCCGGTCGGAGCAGAAAACTTGAAAGTGGCGATCCTCGGGGCCGGATCCTGGGGCCTTGCCCTGGCCGAGCTCCTGCACGCGTCGGACCGTGAGGTCGCCCTCTGGTTTCGGCGATCGGACCTGGCCGAGGTGGTCCGGCGCACCCGCTTTCATCCACTCTACCTGCCCAACTTGCGCCTGGATCCCTCGGTGCAGGTGACGGCGACCCTGGAAGAGGCTTGCGCCGGGGCGGAGACCGTCATCTTTGCCTCCCCAACCCACGGCCAGCGTGCGGTCGCGGTGGGGGCCCGGTCGCTGGTGGAGGGGGCTTCTTGCCTGGTGAGCGCTGGTAAGGGGTTCGAACCGGAATCCGCGCTCACCATGACCGAACTGCTGGCGGAGGTCCTGGGCGGCGCCTCCGCCGAGAAGTTGGTGGCTCTGAGCGGCCCCAATCTCGCCCCCGAAGTAGCCGCCCGCATGCCCACCGCAGCGGTGGTCGCCGCCCGTAACCCGCTCGCGCGGGCACTCGCGGTAGAGAGGTTAGCCGCGCCCAGCTGGCGGCTCTACGCCAGCGACGATCCCCGGGGGGTGGAATTCGCCGGGGCGATGAAGAACGTGATCGCGATTGCGGCGGGGGTCTGTGACGGACTCGGGGTGGGCGACAACGCCAAGTCCGCGATCATCACCCGCGGCCTCAGTGAGATGACCCGACTCGGGGTGCGGGCCGGGGCCAATCCGTTCACCTTCGCCGGGCTAGCCGGCGTGGGTGATTGCCTGGCGACCTGCATCAGCCAGCTGAGCCGGAACCGCAGCCTGGGCGAGCGGATCGGCCGCGGTGAGAGCCCCGAGGCGGCGCAGGCGGAAACCCCGATGGTGGCCGAGGGAGTCAACGCGTCCCGGACGGCGCTCCTGCTCGCCCGACGCTACCAGGTGGAGCTGCCGATCACCCAGGCGGTGCATGCCATCCTCTTCGAGGGGACCTCGGTGGCCGATGGTGTGCGCGGCCTGATGGCTCGAAATCTGCGGCCAGAGCTGGTCCCGGAGGACATCGGCCTGGGGCCAGTCGCGATGGGCAGCTGAGTGACCGGAATCCACTTTGCCGCCATTCGACGAGCGCGGCGGTCGGCGAGCTGACTCTCTAGCGGCCGCCCCTCCCATGCTGTCGGGCGGGGCGCGCAGGCCCGCGATAGGGGCGATGGGGTGTCGAAACCGAACCACTTCGGAGGGCCGCGCCTGGGCTCGGCTCCGGCTCTGACTTGTGGGCGAGGAAACGCATGGTGCCCTGGCTGAGCAGCTGATCGGTGTCGACAAACTCCAGTGCCGGCGCGCCCAACCGCCGCAACTTGCGCCACTTTTCCCCGTCGTCCTCGCTCATAAAAGTCAGGGCCCGTCCGGGAGCGCCGTTGCGCGCCGTGCGACCCACCCGATGGGTCAACCAGTCCGCGGTGTCGGGCAGTTCGTAGTTGATGACCAGATCCACGTCGACCACGTCGATCCCGCGAGCCGCCACATTGGTCGCCACCAGCACCGATGTCTCGCGGCGGCGGAACGCGGCGATGGCCTTGTCGCGGGCGGGCTGGGAAAGGTTCCCCTGCAGTTCTGAAGTTGCGTGCCCGAGGGCCAGCAGATCGCGGACGAGCTTCTTGGTGCCGTGCTTGGTGCGGTGGAAGACGATAGTCGAGTCGGAGCGCTTGAGCAGCCGACTTAACACCGCCACCTTTTGCGCCCGAGTGACCGAGAACAACCCATGTTCCAACTGCGATTCGGTGGCGGGAGCAACCTCGACCCGAGCCGGCTCGACCATATGCTTGGCCGCCATTCGCGTCACCCAATCTGGCATCGTTGCCGAGGCGAGGACCGTCTGGCGTCGTCCGCTCGCCGTGTGCTGACGGGTCCGGGCGACCAACTTCTCGACATCCTTAGCAAACCCGGCGTCGAGCATCTCGTCGGCCTCGTCGAGAACCAAGAATTCCACCCCACCCAAATTGGCGGCTCCCCGATCGGAAAGGTCAACCAGCCGACCCGGACAGCCGATGATCACGTCAGCGCCCGCCAGGCTGCTGATTTGACCCGCGTACCCGACACCGCCGAACACCAGGGCACGCCGTAAGCCGGGGTCGAGCTGGGCCAGGACCGCGGCGGTCTGGGTCGCCAACTCCCGGGTGGGGGAGATGATGAGCGCCCTCGCCGCGCTCCGCTGGTGACCCCGCAGCTTCTCGACCATGGGGATCAGGAAGGCGAGCGTCTTGCCCGAGCCGGTGGGCGACTGGATCAAGCAGTCGCGACCCTCGTGAAGCAGAGGAATCGCGGCGCTCTGCACTTCCGTGGGGGATTCGAGGCGGAGCCGGTGGAGAGTTTCCAAGGTGCGCGGTCGCACCCCGAGCTCGGCAAAAGATTTCATCTTGGTATCCCTGGGCAAATTCGCCCGCGCAATGTCGTTAGTACAGCTGGCAGCGCTTCTTAACGATGCCGCTGAGTCGACAGGACCAGGGATGCGCAGAAGGCCGCAGTCGGTGATGACCGACTATATGTTCGATAGTAACAGGATTCCGATCAGCGCACCTTCGCAGGGGATCGCGGGGGAGGAGAGGAGTCCGCCGCCAGGCCAAGTCGTCGCAATGGTGGGGAGGGACGAGGGGGCCGCGAAGGAGGCGGTAGGTCGGCCAGCAGCCTCAAGGTAGCTGCGGCGATCTCCCGCACAGCTCGGTCAAAGGGCTGACCAGTGCGGCTGGATGGGGTCTGTACGCCGGCGACCTTGCGCACATACTGGCGCGCCGCCGCCTCGATCTCTTGAGGCGTCGCCGCAGGCTGCAGGCCCCGAAGCTGGGTGAGGTTTCGGCACATGGACCGGATGCTACGCCGGTCGCCCCGCTGCCTCCCGGAGTATTCGTCCTCGGGGGTACTTCCCTCACCGGTGCGAGCCAGGCTCCAGAGACCACCGCGGACCACGGTCCGTGAGATCTGAACTGGATGGGGCGAGGGAGGGTTAAAGGTCATGCTGCCGAGGGACTCGCACGACCGGCCGCCGGCTTTGCTCGAGCCCCCGATCTCAAGTGCCCTACCTGAGGTCACGAAGGAAGGAGGCCGGGGTCACATGACCGGCAGAGCGGGAGTTATCTGCGGCAGGGCAAGCACGAGCACCGCGAATCCGGCGGCCACGGCGGCACCGATCCAGGAGACTGGCCACCCGCGAGGGGGGTACTTCTCCAGCAGAACGAAACCCGCCACCAGGACCATGGCCGCGAGGTTCATTGTCCCGAGCGCCACCAGCAGAATCATCAGCGGCCAACAGCAGCCGAGACAGTAGGCGCCGTGATGGACGCCTACGCCTAGCTCTCGAAACCGACCTCTGTACGCGGCATAGTGCAGCAGGAGCGACAGGGGAGACCGGCAATGTGTCAGGCACCGCCGCTTCACCGGGGTTACCTGATAGGCGGCCACGCCGAGGCACACAATGCAGGCTGTCGCACGGATGGCTAAGGGATTGGTGCCGACCAATCGGCCGAACACCCAGGCTGCTCCGAGGGCGGGGAGTCCGCTGGCGATCCAAACCAGTAGGTAGCCTGAGGCGAAGACTAAGAGTCGGCGGGGCCTTCGCTCGGTGAAGGACCTTGCGTAGAGCGCGGCCACCGGTGCAACCGACGGAAGCATCATCGCCACCATCATTAGACTCCAGACCGCGAGGAAGCCGGCCACTCCAAGCCAAAGGGTGCCCGCCATCGCCCCCATGCCCTGGGCGAACCAGAGGATCACCACCCAACCGCCCGCCCCCAGCAGCACCAGGGCCGAAGCCTCAGGGGTCAGTCGGAGGAACGATCTGGAACGGGTCCCACTCACGCCTGCCATGCGAAGGGAGCTGAGAAGGCGCTCTTCCCCTCGTTGTGGAAGTCCATCCCAAACGCATGGATTCGGGAAGTGACCGGCTTCGCCACCGTGAGGGTGCTGTTAGCCGGATGAAAGACGCCAGCGAGACGGGTCGGAGTGCCATCGGGAAGGCCGGGTGGGACGAAGTCTTCGACCTCGACGGTGATGTCGTCTCCGATTCGGGCGGAATGTCGAAGACCGTCGTCGGCGAAGTCGATGGGCGCGCGCTCGATCCCGAGCATCTTACCGATCAGCGGGACGAGTCCGGCCATCGGTCCGCCCAGTTGTCCGGAGAACACCGAGGCGAGCTGATCTGCCTGACCTTGCGATGCATCGGAATCGATGATCAGTCCGACCCCCCAATTTCCGTCGGTCATCATCCGCGGCGTATCGGCAACCAGTGCGACCGAAACCCCGCCCACATCAGTCCCGTTGATCTCCCCGGCCGCGACGTGGTAGATCATGATGACCTGGCACCGGTCCTGAGTGGACGGCGCGGTCAGGCTCGTCACCGAGCAGGGGCAGACCCAATCGCAATTGCAGTTCTCAAAGTATGTGCCCTCGAGTTTCCAGCTCATAGCCCCCCTCCTTGCCAATAACTCACGGCGCCACGATATCCTCTTCGTGCCGAATGTCAAGGGTGGGGCGACGCGTACCACGCCTGGGGTGCGCTCATCAATCTGCGGCGGGTTGAACCAGCAGTTCTAGCCGGCTACCGGTGTGGCCGTCCACTCCGCGTCACGCTCTGCGACGCAGGAGCGGGGAGATGGTCGGGGAGACAGGACTCGAACCTGCGACCCCCAGTCCCCCAGACTGGTGCGCTAACCACCTGCGCTACTCCCCGCGAACCGGGCTTGAGCATATCAGGCAGTAGAATTCCCGATTGGACATGCCCTGGATGCGTCGGTGCGGGAACTGCGACCGAGAATTCCCCATCTACCGACTGGCCGCTGTCCTGTTGGACGGGGAGTTGACTTCACTCTGTTCGGGCTGCATGCAGAGCGAGCACGACCGGATCTCGGTCCCCTACGCTCCCCAGAGCCCGGGCGCTGCCCAAACCAGCACTTCCCGCACCTCCTGGTGACCCGCGCCCCGTTCCGAGAGCGACTGGAAGCGGCCGTGGCAACCAACGGGGCAGCCCTGTGCATCGGGATTGACCCTGATGCCACCAAGATCCCCGCTGAACTAGGTCAGGGCATCGCTGCCGTCCGCCAGCACACGCTGGCGATCCTGGAGGCGACCGCCCCCTACGCCGCCGCCTTCAAGCCCAATTTCGCCTTCTTCGAAAGGCTGGGCGCAGCTGGATTCGAGCTACTGATCGAGGTGGTCCGGGAGGCTCGGCGGCACGCTCTGGTCATCGCAGATGCGAAGCGGGGAGACATCGGCAGCACTGCCGCAGCTTACGCGGAAGCGATCTTCGAAGTGATCGGCGCGGACGCCTGCACCGTGAACGGATACCTGGGCCATGACTCATTGCTCCCGTTCCTGGATCAGGCGGACCGGTTTGCCTTCATCGTCTGCCGGACCAGCAACCCCGGGGCGGCGGATTTCCAGGACCTCTCGGTCGGCACCGTGGGCGAGCCGCTTTTTCTCCATCTGGCACGGCGGGCGGTGGAGTGGAACGCCCGCGGAACAGTTGGTTTGGTGGCGGGAGCGACCTGGCCCGCGGAGATCACCAAGATCCGCGCGATCGCCCCCAACCTTCCGCTGCTCCTTCCGGGGGTGGGGACCCAGGGGGCTGACCTGGCCCAAGCGGTCGCGGCCGCCGGTGGCGGCGATGCAAGCGGGCGCTACCTGGTCAGCTCGTCCCGGGCGATCTCCCAGGCATCTACCGGAACCGACTTCGCCGAGGCGGCGGCCCGGGCTGCTCGGGCGCTGCGAGACCAGATGCGCGATCTGACCCACCAGGCGGTGCAACCAGACTAGCCGGGGGTTGGGGTGACGAGTAGCCTGGGACCATGGGAGTAGGGCGCGGCAGGGCCAGCCTCTTCCTGGTCGGTCTCGCGGTCGGTCTTAGCGTCCTGGCTGGATGTTCCAGCACCCCTCACCCGACGCCCTCTGCTTCGCAGGCTTCGCCGCGCCCATCGCCGTCCGCGACTCCGGCACCGACCACAATCACCGTCCTGGCCCCTCTCGGAGTGAATTTCAGGACGGGGCCGTCAACCACGGCGCCCGCGGTTGGGGCGTTGGCCCAGGGGGTAGCTTTGCCCTATCTGGGGCACACAGCTGCCGATGGCGGGTGGTGGGAGGTGCAGGGGTCGAGCCAGAAGGGGTGGATCACCGCGGATCCCCAGTACACCTCAACCTCGACCTTCCAGACCTTTTCATCAGCATCCGCGGCGGGGGCGGCCTGGACGGTGATGTATCCCGAGGGCTGGACCTTTGCCCAGACGAGTTCCACCTTGGTGAAGTTCACCGATACCGCCGGATCCACCATCGCTTTCACCACGGCCAACACCACCGCCCAGCTACCTCCGGCCGCTTCGGCGGGTCAGGCTCAAAGTGGTGTCGCCACCGTTGAGGTGTATGGCATTACCGCGCCCTTGGTGTCGTACCAGAGCACCACCAACTATCAGGCTTCCGTGGAGTGCCAGTTGGCCCCTTCCGTGGCCCTGCTGGTTCAGGCGCAGCTGCCGATCCGTGGGGGGGCGGCGACCCTGAGACTGTTTTTGGAGACCGTCAACCTTTAGGAGGGGGGCGGTTCCAGCTGCTCAACCGGTCGGGGTTTCTCCAGTCGCTCCGCCAGTTGGTGGTAGGCCGCCACTCGAGCCGAGTCCACCACCTTGGTGTAGCCCTGCATGGTGTTCAGATTCGCGTGTCCCAGCACCTCCTGGACCAACCGCACGTTACCGGTAATGGTCAGCAGCTCGGTGGCGGTCGTGTGGCGCAGCACATGCGGGGATTTCAGCCCCTCGACCCCGGTGTCGCGCCTCACCCGCCGCAGGATGTGCCGAGCGCCGGCGCTCGTCAGCTGTCGCTGTCCCCGGGCCGCCGACGATCGGTCGTAGTTGAGGAACAGCCAAGGCTCCCGGTCTTGGCGCGCGTCGAGGTAGGCGCGGATCGTTTGGTAGGCCCGCGGGGTCAACTGGACCACCCGTTCCTTGGAGCCCTTGCCGCGCACTACCAGGCGGCCCTCGGAGCTGATCTGCGAACGCTTGACTGAGAGCGCTTCGGAGATTCGGCAACCGGTGCTGATCAGAAAGTGAAGCAGGGCCGCATCGCGGAGCCCGGGTTCATCGCCGCGGTGAGTGTAGGCCAAGACCAGTCGAGCCTCCGCGGTGGTCAGCGGCTTGGGCAGCGGCGGGGAGATGCGGGGAATGTCTATGTGGGCCGCCAGATCCTCGCCCACCCAGCCCTCACGAAGCCCGTAGCGGAGGAATCCTCGGAGCGCTTGCAGTCGACGGGCCCGGGAACTGAGGGCGAGACCGGTTTGACCGAGGTGCCGCTGGTAGCCGCGGACAGCTTCGCGCGTCAGGGCGCTAGTGTCGCCCCCGGGGTCCTTGAGGCTGGCCCAGTACCGGACAGCTTGTTCCAGGTCCGTTTGGTAGGCCCGGATGGTCTGAGGGCTCCGGGCCCGGTCGACTGCCAGGTAGGTCAGGTACTCCTGGATCGATGCCTGAATCTCCACGTCCCAAGCCTACTGGCGGCTGTCCCGGCGGGGAGGGATGCGGTGACTGGGACACCCGAGGTGAGTCACAGTGGGTCGACGGTTCGTTGGAGCGACCCGCTGGTGCAGCCGTCCCGACGTCGGAACAGACGGTGGGAGAGGGGTTGGCCAGCTCGGGAATTGGAGCTGGGTGGGGACTACCCTCGGGTATGGGCGTCGTGGTCGCGAGCGGGGCGGTCGGGCGCACTAGGGTCGTGAATGTAGCCACCGTGCTCGAGGTCAGCTGCGGGGACGCCACCGCCGGGGCGGGCGCCGGCGCGGGGGCGGACTGGGCCGGTGGGCTGACCCCGATGATCGGGGAGATCAGATAGGGAACGCCCCCGGGCGAACCACCGATGTTCGGCAGCCCCGACACGGGGGGCAGCGGGTGGCCTCCCGGGGAGTAGCCAGCGAGGAGGGCCGATGCCATCAGCCCCACCGCCAAAACTCCGGTGAAGGACGTCACGAGTGCGGTCGAGGGCCGAAACCTGAGCCGGGGGACTAGTCGATGTATCCACCGCCCGAAGCCCAGGCCTGCCCCGAGCGCCAATGCCGGCGGGATACTGGAGGAGATCGCCGGGACTCTTCCGGACCCAACCCAGGGGTTTCCCATGAACAGGGCCACCGTCTGGCTGAGCCGAACCTTGAGCCACTGCTCCAGGTCCTCCGGCGATCGCAATGCGCGCCCTGGTCGATCGGATAGATCAACCAGCACCTGCTGGGCGACGAGGGCTGCCAGCTGGGAGTCCTGGACCAGCTCGAGGGCACCGGCCGTCAACCAAGGCCGGAGACTCTCCATGGCCCCGGTGCCACCCTCGCCCCGCTCTGCTACGAGGGCCTGCCAGACCACTCCGGGAGCGAGTTGAGGAGCGTCGGCGGCGCCGCCGTCACCCCTATCCAGGGGTACCCTTCCCATCGCGTCCACTATCCGCCGAAGGAGAGAAAAAAACCGCCTCCCCTCGTGACAATATCGTCAGTTGACACTCACGTGGTTAGAGCCTCCACCACCCAGTCGATCGACCGGGTCAGCTGGGCCACGTCAGCTGGATCGATGGCGGGGAAGAGTCCCAGGCGCAACTGGTTGCGCCCGAGCTTGCGGTAGCCATCGGTGTCCACGATGCCGTTGTCGCGAAGAATTGCCGAGACCGCCTTGGCGGGGACGGAGTCGATCAGGTCGATGGTCGCCACCACCGAGCTGCGCTGCTCCGGATTGGCGACAAACGGGGAGGCCCAGCTGCGCTCCTCTGCCCACTGGTAGATGGTCTCCGCGGAGCTTCGACTGCGCGCGATCGCCCAGGTCAGCCCCCCCATCTCTAAGAACCACTCCAGCTGGTGGACGAGCAGGAAGAGAGTGGCAATGGCGGGGGTGTTGTTGGTCTGGTTCTGGCGGCAGTTCTCGAGTGCCGTTTGCAAGCTGAGCGAGGGGGGCACCCATCGGTCAGAACTCTCCAGGCGCTGGATCCTTTCGATCGCCGCGGGAGAGAGCACCGCCACCCACAGACCACCTTCAGAGGCGAAGCACTTCTGGGGGGAAAAGTAGTAGCCATCGACCTGGCTGATATCGACGGGGAGGCCTCCTGCCCCCGAGGTGGCATCCACTAGGACCAGCTGATCCTGGCTGCCGATCCGTACCAGGGGCATTGCGACTCCGGTGGAGGTCTCATTGTGGGTGAGGCAGAAGGCGTCAACGTCAGCGCTGGCGCGGGGGAGGGGATGGCTTCCGGGGGCGGACTCGATCAACTCAGGGTCTGCTAGAAATGGAGCCTCGGTGGCCGCCGCGGCGAACTTCGAGGAGAACTCGCCGAACACTAGATGTTGACTCCGTCGCTCGATCAGCGTGAGGGTGGCGGCGTCCCAGAACGTGGTAGTGCCGCCGTTGCCCATCACCACCTCGTAGCCGGCCGGTAGGTTGAAGAGGGTGGAGATACCGTCGCGAACCCGCTGCACCAACTGCTTCACCGGCGCCTGCCGGTGGCTGGTGCCGAGGAGGTCCCGCCCGGTCCGGGCTAAGGCGTCGACCGCTGGGGCCGGTACTTTGGAGGGACCACAACCGAAGCGCCCGTCCTGGGGCAGCAGATGCTGTGGTATGTCGTATCGTGATCCACTATCGGTAGCCATCAGGAGAAGTGTATTGCCTCCGGCATCAACCCCCCATCTGGGCATCTCGAAAAGGGTCGGCGCCGTTTCCGAGTCGGCGACTCTGGCCATGGATCGACGCGCCCGCGAGCTGACCCTGGCCGGCGAGAGCATCATTTCCTTTGCGGCCGGGGAGCCCGACCTGGCGAGCCCTCCCGAGGTGGTGGAGGCCGCGATCGCGGCCTGCCGCGATCCCCGAATGCACCATTACACCTCCTCGTTGGGTCTACCGGAGCTGCGGGCGGCGGTCGCCGAGAGGGCATCGGCCGGGTCGACTAACCAGATAACCGCGGCCAATGTGCTCATCACCAGTGGCACCAAGCAAGCGGTGGCCCACGCCTTCGCGACCCTCTTGGACCCCGGTGACGAGGTGTTGATCACCAGTCCGTACTGGGTGACCTTTCCCGAGGCGATCGCCCTGGCGGGTGGCGTCCCGGTGGTCGTTCCCACCGAGGAATCGCGGGGATTCCGAGTCTCGGTTGAGGAGTTGGAGCGATATCGAACTGACCGCACCAAGGCGCTCCTTTTCGTGTCGCCGTCGAATCCGACTGGCGCTGTCTATGGAGAGACCCAGATGGCGGAGATCGGGGAGTGGTTGCTGGAACGCGGACTCTGGGCGGTGACCGACGAGATCTACCAGAACTTCACCTATGGAAACGTGAGATTTCACTCGTTGGCCGACCTCTGTCCGGGCTTGGCGGATCAGCTCATTCGCTTCAACGGAGTCTCCAAGTCCTACGCCATGACCGGCTGGCGGGTGGGGTGGATCATCGCCCCCGAGCCGTTGGTGGCAGCGGCCGGCAACCTCCAGTCGCACGTCTGCGGGAACATCAGTAACGTGTCCCAGTCGGCAGCGCTCGCCGCCCTAAGGTCCGGGACCGGATCGGTGGAACGGATGCGGGAAATATTTTCCCGGCGGCGCCAGACGATCCTGGCCGCGCTGGACCGACTTCCCGGGGTAGAGTGCCCTCCGCCCGACGGCGCCTTTTACGTTTTCCCGTCGGTGAGCGGGTTGTTGGGTCGGGAGATCGCCGGCCGTCGCGTCGCGAGCTCCGAGGAGTTGGCCGGACTGCTCCTCGACGAGGCGAAGGTGGCCGTCGTGCCGGGTGAGGCCTTCGGTACTCCCGGTTACCTTCGCTTCTCGTACGCGCTGGCGGATGACCAACTCGAAGCTGGGATGTCCCGGATCCAGCGGCTACTCAGCTAGTCGGTACCCGGCAACTCAGCGCCGGTCCTCGGACCCGGCGCGGCGACCGACTCCGCGTCCTTGGCAGTCCGGACTAGCTTGGCGATCTGGTTTGGTTCGCAGTTACCCCCGGAGAGGATGCACACGATCTCGGTGGGAGGGGTGGAGTGATTCCTGCCTGCCCGATCCCCCCGGCCACCAAGCGACCACAAGGCGGCGGCGACGCTCAGTGCGCCGGTGGGTTCAACCACCAATTTGCAGCGGCTCCAGAGCCACCAGCAGGCAGCGCCGATTTGGGGGTCCGAAACGGTGACGATCTCATCGACTTCCGTGCTAATGATCTCCCAGCAGAGCCTTCCCAATCGGGCGGTGGCAGCCCCATCAGCGACGGTCACCGGCGCCCCTTCTAGTTCCACCCTGGTCCCGGCGGCGAGTGACAGCTGACCGTCGTTGCTGGCCTCCGGTTCGACGCCCACCACCTGTGCCCCAGGCAACCACCGTCGCAGGGCGAGGACCACTCCGGAGATCAATCCGCCACCGCCCACGGGCACCAGGACCAGCGGGGACTCGACCCCTTGGGCCCGCAGTTGGGAGGCCATTTCGAAACCAACAGTCGCCTGCCCGGAGATGACGTCGGGATCGTCGTGGGGGTGAATCAGCCGCAGATCGCGCTCCGCCGCCAGCGCTCTGGCGATTTGCTCCCGATTGCCCAGGTGCACGCCCCGGCTGATCACCTCGGCGCCGTAGTCGCGTACCGCCGAGATCTTGACCTTCGACGAGGTCTCGGACATCACCACCACCGAGCTCACACCCAGCTCCGACGTCGCCAACGCGACCGCCTGGCCGTGGTTGCCGGAGGAAAGCGCGGCCACTCCTCGGGAGTCACCCCGCTCAAGTCCGACGAGGACCGCATTGAACGCCCCTCGTGACTTGAACGAGCCCGCCCGCTGGAAGTTCTCCGCCTTGAGCCACACCCGCGCACCGACCCTTTGATCGAGCAGGCGGGAGTGGAGCAGGGGAGTGGTGTGAACTCGGCGCCCCAGCCGGTCGATGGCCGCTCCCAGGTCGAGGTCGAGGTCGTGCTCGTCGGCAGAATTCACTGTCATTTGGTCAGGATAAAGACGACGCAACTCGTCTCGGCCGAGGAGAGGGTGGGCCGGTTGAAAGACCAACCACCTCGCTAAATTCAGCGGATGACCGCGCGGACGACGTCAGCTCTGTCCGAGGCGGTGGTCGCGGTCATGCGCGCCACCGCCTCCGGTGATCTGCTCACCTACGGCGAGGTTGCCGCCTTGGCGGGGCACATCGGCGCCGCGCGCGCCGTCGGTCGGGTGCTCGCCCTATCCCCGGGGCTGCCTTGGTGGCGCGTGGTCAATTGCCGGGGTCGGCTGGTTCCGGGGCATGAGCAGCGGCAGGCCGAGCTGCTGCAGCAGGAAGGAGTCGAGGTCCGGGAAGGTCGCTGCCGCATCGCTCCGCGGCATTGAGGTACGGGAGAAGCGCGAGGGGACCACCGATCGCCGCCAAGACCCGTTGAAAAGCAAGCTAGCTCGTCGGGCGGAGGGGGCGCGGTTCGCCGGCGGAGTGAACGGCGTTCGGCTCAACCACCGGGCGTCCGCGCTCCCGGGCGGCGGGACCGCGGAGCCAGAGGGTGGCATGGCTCGGCTGGACTGTCTGGGAAACCGCCGCCAAGAGATCGGAACTGATCGAATCCAGGCTCACCTGCTCCCCCAGTCGACCCGTGAAGGCCTCAACGACCGCTTGGGCGTTGTATCGGGACCGATTGAAGCGGCGGTTGACCACGGCCCGGGCCCGGGAGCGCACCGGGGCGAACAGCCCGGCCGCGATCAGGACCGCAATGACCACGCTCACGCTGCCCCGCAGGGGCAATACGGTGGTCATCAGCAGCACACTCGCCACGTACACCCCGAAAAGCAAGCCCACCACGATCAGGTAAGAAATCGTGCGCGAGACGATGCGATCGATGTCATAGAGGCGGTAGCGCACGATGGCCAATCCGATGCTGGCGGCCAGTCCGTTGATGCTGATCACGAGGGGGAGGGCGCCCCACCACGAGTTGCCGCTCGGGGCTACCGCGACGATCAAGGCGGGGAAGAGAAGGACGCTGGCGTAGGCAAGCCATTTGAACTGCTGGCCTTGCACCCCCCGAGCCTGGCGCTGCCTCCTCACCGCGTCTCCAGCTGCAACCAGGACGAGGATCAAAGCTCCCACCATGAAGCCTTTGAACAATCCATTGATCAAACCATCGAGCTCGGGCAAAGCCAGCGGGTTGGGATAGCTGCGGGCATCGCCCGAGAGGGTCGGGGTGACGAAGCCCACGGCTGGCAGGACCAGATACGCGATGGCGGCGATTTGGATGACTTTGCGCCTCGCTCCGCGCGGCAGCCGGCCTTCCGGAAAGACCGCCACCAGCAGCGTGACCCGGAGCAGAGCTAGGAAGAGAAGCGCACTGCCCATGGCCAGAATCAGCGCCTGCGGGACCGAAGGGCGGGGCCCAGGTGAATACGCGTAGCCGGCCTGGCTGAGGGCGCCCATGGCGCCAATCACCAAGAGCAGCCAGCCGACCGCGTTGCGCGGGCGCCGGGCGGCGGCCAGGCCGCCCACCAAGGGTGGGGTGAGCCAGGCAGCCGCCCAGAGCGCATCCTGGGCACCGTAGGCCCGCGCGATCAGGACCGTGACCGCAACGGTGATTCCGAACGTGACCAGTCCCAGCAGCGCAGCTGTCACCGGCAGCAGCCGCGGTGAGCCCGGGCGTCGGGCGATCATGTCGGCCGGCTGGGGCAGGCGATCCGGCCGGGGACCGGGCGAGTTAGCTGCTGGGCCAATGCCCAGAACCATAACCCTTTGGAATCGCTACGGGAAAATGCCCCGAACTCCGGGGCCCGCAGATCACCCGGCGCGACCGGGCGACCGGGCTCAGGGCGATGCCGCGGCCCAAATCTACCCCGGAGTCCCGATACCGCGGTCATTAGCCTGATAAAAGGTCGGTGCGGCCGGTTGTCAGCGCGTTTCGCGGCCCGCACCTAATACCGCCGGCCCCAGGGCACCAAGACCAGTTGGGTAACCGTCAGTGGTGTTTCCAGCACTGCAGCTCACCAGGGCAACTCGAGGGCTTCGGCTCAAGAGAGGGGTGACGAGTGGGGCGACTCTGCTGGTCGACTACCCCAAGCTAACGATAAGGTCTGTTAGCCGGAGCTAACCTTGAACTCGGGGCTCACCTCCTCCGGCGTCGATCCTCAAGAGGTCCTCCCGGGCCTGCATGGCCGCCGGCAGGTCATGTTGGGGCGCTCACCGGATGGCCCGGGCTCGGATCTGGCGTGCCTGGGAACAACGGACCGCTGGCGCGATCCGTCCGCGCAATGACGGCACGAAACCAGTGGCCGGCCATGAGGCACCGCGGCGGCCGGACCCCCTAGACAGGATCGGGCTCCGAGGTCAGGTCACGAGCTCCCGGGACGAAAAGGACCAATCCGCACGCCGCCGCCAGAAGGCCACTGGCGAGGAAGGCAGCCCGGGCGCCGATGACGGAGGCGGCGAAACCTCCCAAAATCATCCCCAGAGGGATCAGCGGCCCCACGATCAGATAGGAGACGGACGACACCCGACCCAACAGCAGGGTAGGAACCGAGGTCTGGAGCTTGGTGAAGTAGAGCACGTCTCCATAGACGACCAACCCGGATGACCCGGCGATCAGGATCGCGGCGATCGCCACGCCGGGGGCCAAGAAGATTGCCGCCAGGAGGATCCCCGCTCCCGAATAGGCGGCCCACATCGCCTCGGTCAGGTGGCGGGGTGAGCCCAGTCGCGCAGCGACCAGCGACGCCACCACGCCGGCGGCCCCCGCTCCCGAGTAGACCAGTCCCAAAACGACCGGGCTTCCATGCAAGACATGGCGAATCAACACCGGCACCAAAACGATGAACGGGCCCAATCCGAAGAGGTTGGCAATTGCCGCCCCGATCAGCAAGACGAAGAGCCAGCGCCGAGACACGATGTAGTGAATTCCCTCGGCCGCCTCCGCCCGGATCGACTTCCCACTGGGGGCCGGTCGCGCCCGGTGGTGCAGTCCCGCCAAGCAACCGGCCGAGACGATAAAGCTGGCGGCGTCGAAGCCGAGCGCGGCGCCAATGCCGACGAAGGCCACGGCCAGCCCTCCCAGGGCGGGCCCAATCAGGTTCACGGACAGCTCGGAACTGGTGCTGTTGAGGGCGTTCGCCTGGGTTATCACCTCCACCGGCAGGAGTTCGGGAACCAGTGCCATCGAGGCTGGACCGCTGAAGGCGTCGGCTATCCCGAATAGGGTCGCCATGACGATCAGTTGCCCCAAACCGATCGCATGAGCCAGCACCAGGATGGCGATGATCCCGACCGCGGCTGCCTGTCCGAGGTCGGCCACGAGCAGCGTCGCCCGCCGGGAAACTCGATCGACCACCACGCCGCCCAGCAGTGCGAAGAGGACGCTGGGAACGGCCCGCGCCGCCAAAACGTAGGCCAGGCCGGTCGGCTGGTGGTCTACCCGCAGAGCCTCCAGAGCGATGGCGACCGTGAAGATTCCGTCGCCCAGTCGCGAGACCAGATTCCCCGACCACATCAGCCGGAAATCTCGCTCGCGGAGCGGCCAGAGAACTTTTGACCATCCGCCCGAGTTGCTCACGTGACTCCATTCCGGTGGGCCGTCCACCGGGTGGGGTGCGCCACCACGACCGCGAACGACCGCCGCGGAGCGGTCCGATTGCCGCCCCCTGCGCGGGCGGAATTCTAGCAGCCGATCGAACTGCGGCCGACCCGACGGGGCTGGTCCAGATCTTGCGCCGTGGCTGGTGCGGACTGGATCTGGCGCTCAGGGCTGTTGGGCCGCCGACGCGCTGCCTCGGCGAGGGTCCGGGGTCCGAATCCTCACGCTCCGGTTGGGCCAGCTAGCTCCCCGCCCGGGCGCGGGCTGCCGCCCGCTCCCAGCGGTGCTCGACCCGGCCGATCCGCCAGATGCCGAGAGCCACCACCCAGGTGACCACGAAGAGTCCCACGATGAAGAAACCGGCGGCGTTGATGTTGAAATCCTTGGCGTGGCTCCAGAAGCCTCCGGTCAGGTGCAGCTCTCCGGCCACCAAACCCAGAATCTCGATGGTGCCGATAAGAAAGGCTACCCCCACCGACAAGGTGGTGATGGTGATGTTGTAGTAGACCTTGCGAATCGGCTTGGCGAATGCCCACCCGTAGGCGAAGTTCATGAATGATCCGTCGATGGTGTCGAGCAGGCTCATGCCGGCGGCGAAGAGGATCGGCAGGCACAGAATGGCGTACCAGGGCAGCCCGGCAGTCGCCACCCCGGCCGCGATCGCCAGCAGGCCGATCTCCGTGGCGGTGTCAAAGCCGAGTCCGAAGAGCACCCCGACCGGGTACATCTGCCACGGTGACCGGATGGTCCGCATCAGCCGGCCGAAGAAGCGGAACATCATGCCGCGAGAGTTGAGCTGCTGCTCCAGTTCCTCGTTGGAAAAGCGGCCCTGGCGCATGTTGATGAAGACCTTGACGATGCCCACCAAGACCACCAGGTTGAGGATGGCGATCAGGTAAAGGAAGGTCCCCGACACCAGAGTCCCGAACAAGCTCCCAAATCCCTGCAGCGCGGAGTGATGGTTGGTGGCGGCGCCGGCGACCGCCTTGACCGCAATGGTCAACCCAACCGCCAAGCCGAAGACCACACTCGAGTGTCCCAGCGAGAACCAGAACCCGACGCTCAAGGGACGGTTGCCCTCGGCCATCAACTTCCGGGTCGTGTTGTCGATGGCGGCGATGTGGTCGGCGTCGAAGGCGTGCCTCATCCCGAGCGTGTAGGCGGTGATCGCGATGCCGAGCCCGAACACCTTGAGATGCTCGGGCAAAATCACCACCACCAGCAATCCCCAGCCGATGATGTGCAGGCTCAGAATTGCGGCCGCCATTCCCCCGGCTCTCCCCCACTCCGCTGGGGTCATGGCGTGCCGGATTCGCTCGAGCCGCCCAATCGGGGCCGCGGCTAAGGTGGCCATGCCCGGGATCCTCCAATATCCGCTGGGTAGGATCCTACCGTTGTTGCCACTTCGATGCAACAAAGACGGTAGCTCAAGTGGCGAAAGTCCCCAAATGGTTTCCCCGAGCATTGGAGGGTTCCCCGGTGGCAATCTAGCTGTGTGGCCGACCAATCGCCGCTCCTCGCGGGCACCGATCTACCCGATCGGGTCGACCGCATCATCATCAACCAGGTCTCCCCACAGGTCGGGGGAGGCCGCTTCTCTGCCAAAGCGGCGGTTGGCGAAGCGCTGCCGGTTCGCGCCTGCGTCTTTAGTGAGGGCCAACCATCTCTCCTGGTCAGGGTGCGCTGGCGGATGACCGCCGGAGCTCCCGGAGCCCGCTGGGAGTACCTGCAGCTTCGGGGCCGGATGGACGACTTCTGGATCGGGAACATCGCCTTCACCCAGATCGGCCAGGGGATATTCCAGATCGAGGCCTGGCGGGACGACTTCGCGAGCTGGCGCGAGGACTACCGGCGCTGGCTCCGGGCCAAGTCCGATCCCCAACGCGAGCTGCCAACCGGGGTGCAGCTGGCCCGGTCCGGCGCCGCTCGGCTGGGGCCGGTGCTACGGGCGAGCGTCGAACGTCGGCTCGACCAGCTGGCCACCGCTGCCCCGCCGCGGTTGCAGACCTACCTCCTGGGAGCCCAGCTGAGCCGCTTGATGGCCCAAGCTCTGCTCCAATCCGTCCCCAAGCGAAGCGGACGATTCCCGGTCTGGGTCGAACGACCTCGAGCCCTTTTTGGCTCCTGGTACGAGCTCTTCCCTCGTTCGGAAGGCTCGGACGGTCACTCCTCGGGGACCCTGGTGAGCGCGCGCGCCCGACTCCCGGCAGTGGCTGAGATGAAGTTCGATGTCGTCTACCTGCCGCCGATCCATCCCATCGGCACCGCCGCGCGTCGCGGCCGCAACAACGCTCCCCGAGCGGCACCCGGTGAGCCCGGCAGCCCCTGGGCGATCGGGGACGTCTCGGGCGGGCACACCGCAGTACACCCGGACCTCGGGTCCCTCGAGGACTTTCGAGATTTCCTAAAGACGGCCGATGACCTGGGGCTGGAGATCGCCCTCGACTACGCCCTGCAGTGCTCGCCTGACCACCCCTGGGTGAAGGAGCATCCCGATTGGTTCCAACGCCGCAGCGACGGAACCATTCGCTCCGCGGAGAACCCTCCCAAGCGATACGACGACGTCTTTCCCCTCGACTTCACCTGTCCGGACTGGCAGCAGCTCTGGGAGGCCTGCTATGGGATCCTGGAGTTCTGGATCGCCCAGGGGGTCCGGATCTTCCGGGTCGACAATCCGCACACCAAACCGGTGCCCTTCTGGGCATGGGTGTTTGCCCGCCTCCGCAAATCCCATCCCGAGGTCATCATGCTCGCCGAGGCCTTCACCCGTCCCGCGCTGATGGGCGAACTGTCCAAGGTCGGCTTCAGTCAGACCTACACCTACTTCACCTGGCGGGAGACCAAGTCCGAGCTGCGCAGCTATCTGACCCAGCTGACCAGGTCCAGCCCGGACTACCTCCGACCGAACTTCTTCGCTAACACTCCGGACATCCTGACCCGGGAGCTGCAGGCGGGAGGTCCGCCGGCATTTCGCTCTCGACTGGTCCTGGCTGCCACCCTCTCCCCCTCCTACGGGATCTACAGCGGCTATGAGCTGTACGAGAATCAGCCACAGCAGCCGGGATCGGAGGAGTACTGGGACTCGGAGAAGTACCAGTACCGGCCGCGGAATTGGAGCCAGCCGGACTCGTTGACCAGACTGGTCACCCAGCTCAATCAGATCCGGCGAGATCACCCCGCCTTGCAGCAGCTGCGGCGCCTCCATTTTCACCGCACTGACGATCCCCAGGTGCTCGCCTATTCCAAGCACACAGCTGACCGTTCCGACGTCATCCTGGTGGTCGTCAATTTAGATCCGACCCGGGTCCATCGCGCGGCCGTGCGGCTCTCGCTGCCGCAGCTCAGCCACCGTCCCCGACCCCGCCTGCGCGTGCATGATCTGCTCGACGGAACGAGGTCGGAGTGGTCCGGGGCGGTCCAGCGGGTGGAACTGGACCCGAGCCAGTCGCCGGCGCGGATTCTCTGGGTCGAGCCGTGAATGTCGCGCCCGACCCCCAGTGGTATCGCGACGCGGTCATTTACGAGGTCTTCGTTAGGGGATTCTTCGACGCCAACGACGATGGTGTTGGCGACCTCCCCGGGCTGATCACTCAGCTCGACTATCTCCACTGGCTTGGCGTCAACTGCCTCTGGCTGTTGCCCATCTTCGCCTCGCCCCAACGGGATGGCGGCTACGACATATCCGACTTCTACGCGATTCAGCCCGAGTACGGAACCGTCGAGGACCTGCGCCGACTGATCAGCGAGGCCCACTCGCGGGGCATTCGAGTGATCACCGACCTCGTCGTCAACCACACCTCCGACCAGCACCCCTGGTTTCGGGAGGCGCGACGGAGCGTCGAGTCACCGAAGCGGGACTGGTATGTCTGGAGCGACACCATCCGACGGTACGAGGACGCCCGGGTGATCTTCGTCGACACGGAGGTTTCCAACTGGACCTTCGACGCGCAGGCCGGAGCGTACTACTGGCATCGCTTCTTCAGCCACCAGCCCGACCTCAACTTCGAGAACCCCGCGGTGCAGGAGGCGATGTTGGACGTGATCAGCTTCTGGCTGGAGCTGGGGCTGGACGGACTGCGGCTGGACGCGGTGCCCTATCTATTCGAGGCGGAAGGCACCAACTGCGAGAGCCTGCCCGAAACCCACCAATTCCTGAAGCGGGTGCGGCGGGAGGTGGACGCCCATTTCCCGGACCGCTTGCTGCTGGCGGAGGCCAACCAGTGGCCCAGTGACGTCATCGCCTATTTCGGCGACGGGGACGAGTGCCAGATGTGCTTCCACTTCCCCTTGATGCCGCGCATGTTCATGGCGCTCCGTCAGGAGCAGCGCTATCCGATCACCGAGATCTTGGCCCAGACCCCGCCCATTCCCCCGGACTGCCAATGGGGCATCTTCTTGCGCAACCACGATGAGCTGACCCTGGAGATGGTCACCGATTCGGAGCGGGACTACATGTACGCGGAGTACGCCCGCGACCCTCGCATGAAACTCAACATCGGGATCCGACGAAGGCTCGCTCCCCTGCTCGGCAATGGCCGGCGGCAGATGGAATTGCTCTACGGTCTGCTGCTTTCCTTCCCTGGGACGCCGATTCTGTATTACGGTGACGAGATTGGCATGGGGGACAACGTTTATGTGGGTGACCGAGACGGTGTGAGGACGCCCATGCAGTGGAACGGCGACCGCAACGGAGGCTTCTCGCGGGCGGACTTCGCGCAGCTCTACCTGCCCCCCTTGATGGATCCCCTCTACGGCTACCAGGCCTGCAACGTCGAACAGCAGCAGCGCAGCGAGAGCTCTCTGCTCCAGTGGGTGAGACGGTTCATACGAGTCCGGCAGGCCCACCCCGTTTTTGGTCGGGGCACCTTCGAGGTGGTGGAGGCGACCAATCCCTCGATCCTCGGATTCCTCCGAGCGTCGGAGGGCGAAACGATCCTCTGCGTGAACAACCTCTCCCGCTTCGCCCAGCCGGTGGAGTTGGATCTGCGTCAGTTCGCGGGTGCCACTCCGGTCGAACTGATCGGACGCGTTCCTTTTCCCCGGATTGGATCGCAACCCTACCCCTTCACCATGGGCCCCCACGCCTTCTACTGGCTGAGCTTGGAGACGGGCACGTGACTACCGTTCCGAAATTTTCCGAGCTGGACGGGATCGAGACGGCCTTGGCGCGCAACCTGGCCCAAGAGCGCTGGTTCGCCGACAAGCACCGCAAGCTGAGGCAGCTGCGCTTCGAACAGACCTACTGGATCCGGACGGAAGCTCCGGGGCTGGTCATCGCCTTGGTGATGGTGGAATTCGTAGACGGGTTGTCGGCCACCTACCAACTGGTGCTCGGGATCAGGCCCTGGGACCGCCACCTCGATCCGGCACTGCGCGCCCTGTCTCGTCGGGTGGGACAGGTCCGGAACTCCTCACGTGGCGAACCAGCCAGCGCCTGGGCGATCTATGACGCGTTCTCCGATCCCAGCCTGGCAACCCATTTTCTGACTGCGCTGGCCGACAGCACAACGATTACCGGCGACCAGTCGGGGCAGCTCCGTTTCCGCCTGCTCCACCCGCCCCTTCCCCCACTCCCCTCCTTGGAGCCCAACCACATGGCGCCCAAGGACCAGAGCCAGTCCACCGTGCTCTACGGCGAGGATCTCCTGATCAAAGTGCTCCGGCGGATATGGCCCGGGGTAAGTCCCGAGGTGGAGCTTCTCGAAGCGCTCGATCGGGCCGGATTCACCGGAATCGCCCGCCCTCTGGGGGTGGTTGAGGCGAGAACCGAAGACGTGACGATCTCCTTGGCGGTGGCCCAGACCTATCTGCGCAATGGCACCGATGGCTTCTCGCTGGCCCTCACCTCACTGCGCGACCTCTACGGCGACCTACTCATCGATGCCGACGGCGCGGTGCCGCTGCCCGAGAACTGCGCCAGCGCGGTGGAGAGCCAGGGATCTTCCTTCGCAGGCGCCGCCGCCCAGATTGGCAACCTCACGGCCCAAATGCACCTCGCCCTAGCTGGACTGCGCGGGGACGATGACCTGGTGGCTCGACAGTTCACCGGTGACGACCTCCAGACCATCGTGGACGACCTAGACGCGCTCTCCGAGAGGCTTTTAGGTCTGCGCGACCCCCGTCTCGAGCCGCTCGCAGTCCATGCCAGTGCGCTCCACGAGCTGGCTCGCCGCACCAGCCGACTCGAGCCCACGGGGATGGCTATCCGGATCCACGGGGACTACCATCTGGGCCAGCTGCTCCGAACCGACGTCGGGTGGCACGCCCTGGACTTCGAGGGTCGGCCATCGCTACCGATCTCAGTCAGGCGGCGACGGACCACCCCACTCCAGGACCTGGCGGGGATGATCCGCTCATTCGACTATGCCGCCACCGTGGCGCTGCGGCAGCAGGTGCACGGGGCCGAAGTCAGTGCCGCCAGCCTGGAGCCCTACGGCCGTGCCTGGTCCGGGCTCGCTCGGGATGCGTTTCTCGGTCAGTACCTGGTGACGATGGGGGGAACCGGCCTGCTCCCGACCGACCGGGCCACTGTCCGACTCCTGCTCACCTGCCTTCAGGCGAGTCAGGCGCTTTATGAGATCGACTACGAGTTGCGCAGCCGCCCGGAGTGGGTTTCCATACCACTCGAGGGGATCGCCCGACTTCTGAGCACACCCACCGACTGAGCCGCCGGCCGGTCGGATGCCCCATCGATCGGGAACCGCTGCGCCAAGCGGGCTCCGCTAGTCCGAGGCTTGACTCCTCCCGAAATCCACCTGGACCGGCGAACCGACACACTTCTCGCTTCGATCGGGGAGCCTCAGTCTTCGGCTGACTCGCTCCTTTGAGTTCGTTCGCCACGGCGGCCCAGCCAAAAGCTCGCAGAGGTGGCCAGGATGCCGGCGGTGAAGAGAGTGAGTGCCAAGAAGAGTACTGGGAACCCGTTCGGGGTCACCCCGAACGCACCGGTGATCGGAGTGCTCGTGCCCGGGGTGGTCGAAGTTGGGCTCGGGCAGGCGCTCGCATTGATGGTGTCGTTGATCAGGGTGACGTCGCCGGCCGTCCGGGCCAGCAGCCTCCCCGTCACGGCCACTCCAGAACCCAGCGTGATCCCCTGCAGCGCCATCACCGTCCCCGTGAAGGTGGGGCCATCGAGTGTAGCCGAGGTCGCTACCTGCCAGAATACGTTGCACGCCGACGCCGGTCCTCCGTTGATGACCTGCACCGAGCTTCCCGTCTGAGCGGTCAGCTGCGATGCCACCTGGAAGATGAAGACCGCGTTGGGATTGCCCTGGGCATTGAGCGTGAGGGCGCCCGTCAGCAACAGGGCAGAGCTCGCCGTGTATATCCCGGGAAGCAGAGTGGCCGTGCCAATGCTGGACTCCGAGGTACCAGCTCCGGCCCCCGCCGCCTGGTCGTAAGCGGTGGTCAGATTAGATTGGGCCGTCGCAGCTAGCCCGGTCGTGGCTTGGATGCTAAAAGGAGGGGTCACCGTACCGCTCGGTGGGCCGGTGAAGCCGGTGATCGAGCTGCCGGGAGACACGCCGACGTCACCACCCGAGACGACAGTGGGACCGGTGTTGGTGACCGAGCTTCCCCCCAGGACCGCGAAGTAACCGGCAGAACCCAGTCCGATCGTGGTCGCCGCCGTGGCGGAAATCCCGCCGACGGTGGCCCATAGCACCAGCGCAGCGAGCCCGAGCACGGGGGGCACCAACCGGTGATGCCCCGAGGAACGGCGCGTCAACTGATCCTTGCTTGAGATAAAGATCTCCGGGTCTCCAATTCGATCGAGCGAGCGTGCCCGACCAAGCCACGGCGCTGGAAGCGGGTGCTGATCACCTCATCCTGTGCTGGCCTCGCGAGCTCGTCGGTCCGGTACCGTACCAATTGGTAGACGATGCCGCGGGCACCTCGAATCAGACGGGAGGCAGCACCAGGCGCTCGCCCGGCGTGATGGTCAAGCTGATGAGATGGTTGGCTGACTCGATCGCAGCGATCGCAGCTCTGGGGTCGGACTGCGGATAATGACGGATGGCGATCCCCCACAGGGTCTGACCCGGCTGCACCACCACCGACGGACCTGTGGTGCCTGACGTTCCCAGCACCACCTGAGTCATTATTGCCCCCACAAGAAGGGCAAGCACGGTCACCTTGAGCAAAA
>DATKSI010000010.1:0-149851 GCA_035531715.1 Candidatus Micrarchaeaceae archaeon | reverse complement strand
GCGGCGCGGTGGGTGTCACCGCGCTCGACGCCGCCGACGCCGGTCCCTCGCCCGCTCCGTTCACGGCCGCCACCGTGAATGTGTACGCCTGCCCATCGGTCAGCCCCGTCACCGTGTAACTGGTCCCGGTCGACCCGGTGTCGATCGGCGTCTGCGCCGTAGCCCCGACGTACGGCGTGATCACATACGAGCTCACCGGGAAGCTACCCGCACTGCTCGGCGCGCTCCAGCTCAGGCTCGCCGCGGACGGCTCCGGCACCACTGTGGGCTGGCCGGGCGCCGCGGGGAGTTCGATCGTCGCCACCACGCCCTGGCCGGAGCCGTTGTCGCCCACCGCCTCGCAGGTCGTGGCGGTGGGACAGGCTACGCCGCTGAGCGCAATGGTCCCCGAGACCGCCTGGGGGCTGCCCGGGGTGCCGCTGGTGATGGGTACCAACACTCCCTCGCTCAAGAACGAGCTCGGGTAGAAGTAGCCCACCGCCACGCAGGTGGTGGCGCTGGGGCAGGCCACGCCCGCGATCGCATCGGTCCCCGAGACCACCTGGGGGCTACCCGTGGTGCCGCTGGTGATGGGCACCACCACGCCCTGGCCGGAGGCGTTGTAGCCCACCGCCACGCAGGTGGTGGCGCTGGGGCAGGCCACGCCGTAGAGGTCGGCCGTCCCCGAGACCACCTGGGGGCTACCCGGGGTGCCGCTGGTGATGGGTACCACCACGCCCTGGCCGGAGCCGTTGTCGCCCACCGCCTCGCAGGTGGTGGCGCTGGAGCAGGCCACGCCGTTGAACTGGGCGGTCCCCGCAACCACCTGGGGGCTGCCCGGGGTGCCGCTGGTGATGGGTACCACCACGCCCTGGCCGGAGCCGTTGTCGCCCACCGCCTCGCAGGTGGCGCCAGGGCAGGCTACGCTGCTGAGCGCAATGGTCCCCGAGACCGCTTGGGGGCTGCCCGGGGTGCCGCTGGTGATGGGTACCACCACGCCCTCGCTCGGCGGGATCGAGCTTGTGAAGGAGAAGCCCACCGCCTGGCAGCTAGCGGCGGTGGGGCAGGCTACTCCCGCGATCGCACCGGTCCCCGAGACCACCTGGGCAGTGCCCGGGGTGCCGCTGGTGATCGTCGCCACCACGCCCTGGCCGGAGCCGTTGTCGCCCACCGCCTCGCAGGTGGTGGCGCTGGAGCAGGCCACGCCGGAGAGGGGACCCGCCCCCAAGACCGCCGCGGTGGTGGTGCTCGCTGAGGCAGGCATGGCGCCGCCCACCATCGCGATGGACACGGCCAGCGCACTGGCCCCGATCACCGCCGCTAGGCGGGTACCCAACGAACCTGTCGGGGCATACCGCCGCAGAACTGTGCCCACTCGGCCATAGACGTTGGATACTCCCACGCTGAACTTCATCAGCCGCCCCCTCAAACGGTCAGCTACTCGTCGCGTGGAACCCAAGCACTCCAGACGCTGCGTCTCGACACCCGGTGTATAGCAGCGTGGTGACGGGCTTGTCAATACAGCGTCGAGCGAAGTGTGGAAGCTCAGGGAATCTGTCACTAGCTAACAGCTCAGGGAATCTGTCACCCCATGGAAGAAGAGCGGGTGACCTTGAGCGCCGGTGAGCAAAGGTGGGTGCTGGTACTGAACCATCTGGAGAAGGGGGCGGTGGCTTTGGGAGAGGCAGCCGGGCTGCTGGGGATCTCGGAGCGGCAGGTGAAGCGGCTTCGGGGTGGCCGAATCTGGCGGCGGCTCTAGGGCGGCCAGGTGCTCTAGGCGGCGCCGGCAGAACAGTGACCGCCGACTCCTTGCCGGACCACTCAGGATCGGTCGGGCGGTGCGGGTCGGGCGCGGGGGCCTTCACGGCTGCCCAGGACGGGCTTCGGGCTCTGCCAAGGGGAGCGACCGTCGCCCGCCAGAATGTAGGCCCGGTGGTCGGCAAGTCCGACCTGGTCACCACGGACTCGGACCGGCTCCCCGGCCTCCAGCCTGACCAGGCGCGCCAATGCGGCGGCTCCACCGTCCGGCACGGCTCGAGCCAACCCGTCGGCGGGATAGATCGTTCCCGGAGGGTCGGACAAGCTCACCATGAGAGCGGTCATCCGGCGCTGAACCTCCAGGAATCGCTCCCGCCGCTCCGCGTTGCCCTCCGCGTTCTTGGGCCTCATGACGACCACCGCTCCCGCGCCAGGGCTCGGGCCTTCGCCGACCGGGCTTGGGAGCGGAGCTGCTCCACCTCGCCAACGTCCAGCAGGTCGAGTTGTCGGAGCAGCCTGGCCACCGTCATCCGCTGCTGCCTAGCCTCGCTCAGTAGCGGGTTCTCTCTCTCCTGGCCAGTGGAGCCGCGCACGATCAACGGGGCGTCGATCAGGGCCTCCTCGATCCTGGCGAGGGTGTCCAGGGTCCGGCAGGCGGAGCTCGGCCCGGCGGCGGCGGACGGCGGCCAGGCCCGGCGACTCCGGGGGAGCGCCCTTCTCCAGCTCGATCCTCAACCGGCGACGGCTGCCGACGGTCGCGCCAAGATCATCGAGGAGCGACATCGCCGCACTGAAGCCGACCGCTCCGAATCGCTCCGAGGCCAAGATCCGGCTCAGCGCCTCGCAGGCCAAGCGAGCCGTTGCCACGTCACTGGGCTCGAAGAGCGTCGCCTGTCCGCTGACCTTCAGGGAGTCGTAGGCATCGACCACCAACGGAGGCCACGCGGGGTCGGGTGGGGGCCAGACCAGCTCCGCACCGGGCGGGCCAGCGGCCACCTTCACGGGCGGGCGCGACGGCACGTTCCGACGCCGACGTTGGGCCTCCGGCTTCGGGACGGGACCGGGCATCTTCAGCCTCCTAAAAAAGTCCAAACCCGTACAGGTTCGGACGCGACCGTGCCTATGACAGAGTCAGCCGGTCGAGGTAATTTTCTCATTCGACCAGCCCAAAGCTGTGGCAACTGCAACACCATAAGGCTGCCTTGGGCCTAGCGATCCCGCCGAAAGCGGGGTCTCATGGGTCAGCCTCCCGAGCCTGGTTCGATGGGTCATAGGTCCGGGTCGCGCACCATAGGTCATGGGTCCTCGGCCTCGATCCGCCAGCACGCGACCTTGGCAGTCGCGGCATGGACCGAGCCTCGGTGAGGCTGGTCCCATCGGGACCCGGCTAGCGGTAGTCAGCCCCTCGCCGCCCCTTTGCACGCACCGGCCGGACGGTAGCGATGGGGCATGGCACCCTCCCATACTCTCGGCGGTAGTACCTCAAGCCGGGGAGGGAGCACGATCGACACGAACGTCCTCTACTACGGCGACAACCTCGACATCCTCCGTCGGTACATCCCGGACGAATCCGTCGATCTCGTGTATCTCGACCCGCCGTTCAACTCGGACCGGAACTACAATGTCATCTTCAAGGACGAGTCCGGGCGGAAGTCGGACGCCCAGCTCCTGGCCTTTGAGGACACCTGGCACTGGGGACCGAGCGCTGAGGCCATCTACGCGTATCTGACGGAGACGGCTCGGCACCAGGGGCGTGTCCCCGACACGGTGAGCACGATCATGGCCGCGCTCCGGGCTGGGATCGGCGAGAACCAGATGATGGCCTATCTCGTGGAGATGGTCGTGAGGCTTGTGGAGCTGCGGCGGGTGCTCAAGCCCACCGGTTCTCTGTACCTGCATTGCGACCCCACCGCGAGCCATTACCTCAAGGTGATCTTGGATGCCGTGTACGGCCCGGAAAATTTCAGGAACGAGATCGTCTGGCAAAGATTCGGCTCCCACAACGACCCGCGCCGGTTCGGTCGGGTCACCGACACGATCCTTTTCTACTCAAAGACTGAGCGGTATTTCTTCAACCCGGTGCGCGTGGCCTACAGTGCCGACCACCTAGAGAAGCGGTTCAACTACAGGGACCCAGATGGCAGGCGCTTCTGGCCTAACACGATGCTGGCGCCAGGTGGCCGGGGGCCGTCATACGAGTGGAAAGGACACACGCGCAACTGGCGGTTCACGAAAGACAACATGGAGAAGCTGGACGCGACGGGAAAGGTCTACTACAGCGCCAAGGGCATGCCGTACCACAAGAACTACCTTGACGAACTCCGAGGCCAGCTCACTCAGAACCTCTGGACGGACATCCAGATGACCAAAAGCGGAAAAGAGCGTCTCGGGTATCCGACCCAGAAGCCTGTCACGCTGCTGGAGCGGGTCATCTCGGCCTCATCGCGTCCCGGCGATGTGGTCCTCGACCCCTTCTGCGGCTGCGGCACCGCCGTGGTGGCCGCCCAGAAGCTCGACCGGAAGTGGATCGGCATCGACGTTACCTACCTGGCCATCGCGGTCATGCGGGCCCGCCTCAAGGACACCTTCGGGCTGGCTGACGTGGAGGTGATCGGCCAGCCCACCGAGGTGGAGGGAGCTCGCCAGCTAGCGCAGTCCCCCGATGGCCGGTACCAGTTCCAGTGGTGGGCTCTGAATTTAGTGGAGGCTCAGCCCGTCGGAGGCGTGGAGCGCAAGGGCGCCGACCGCGGGATCGATGGTGTGATTACCTTCTCGGACGAGCGTCACGCCCTCCAGACAGTGATCGTTAGCGTGAAGAGCGGGCACGTGGACTCATCAATGGTGCGGGACCTCAAGGGGACTCTGGAGCGAGAGAAGGCTGCCGTCGGTCTCTTGGTCACGCTGGACGAGCCAACTCGGGAGATGAACTTGGAAGCGAGCACTGCTGGCCTCTACCACTCCGATCTCTGGAACCGCGACTACCCGAAGATCCAGATTCTCAGCATCCGGGAACTCCTCGACGACAGGCATCCGGAGCTGCCACCCTCACGACAGGCCGCGTTCCAAAAGGCACAGCGCCATCGGGGAGCGGCGGGAGAGCAAGAGCAACTCTTCGAACGCGGTCGGTAGGTCTTGACGCGGAAGGTGGTGAAGCCATGGCCTTAGTGATCGCCACCCTGATCGTGGCCACTATCGGCACCTCGATCAGCGACGCCCAGGGCTGGCGGACGGTGAGCGCCTTCACGCGGCCTCGGCACCTTCCAGCACCTTGCCCACCGTGCTGGGCCACCAGGCCGCGCCGCCGTGAGCGGTGGCGATACCGTCCCGGTTGAGCCCGTCTGCGATGGCCTGCAAGGTCCGTCCGGCCTCCCGCTCACTGGCGATCCGAGCCACCACCTGCTGCGAGTTCACCTGAGGCCGACCCAGGCGGACTCCCTGAGCCCGCAGCACCGCCAGCGCGTCCTTGGTCCGCTGGCCGATCAGCCGCCGCTCGAATTGGGCGATGGCGGCCAGGACGTGGGCCATTACTTCGCCGGATGGGGTGCTGAGGTCCACGCCCAGGTCGAGCGCCACCAGTGCCCAGCCCTCATGCTCGGCCTCTGCCAGCAGCGCCGCCGCTTGCTGTACCGACCGCGAGAGCCGGTCCAGCTTGGCCACCACCAGCCCGTCGGCCTGGCCCGACTTGCAGGCTTCGAGCGCCCGCAGGAGTCCGGGGCGGCTGGCCACCTTGCCCGACCACCCAGCGTCCTCTTCGATCCCCACCAGCTCCCATCCGCGCCGCTCGCACTCGGAGCGGATCGCCCGCCTCTGAGCCTCCAGCCCGAGCCCGGAGTCAGCCTGCTCGGCGGTGCTCACGCGAGCGTAGCCGATAACCGCTGAAGTCCCCGTCCGCCGCTTTACCCTTCTCATAAGACAGACTATACACTAAAGGGACGTTTAGTGTATACGCACCGGGCGCACGGGGCTTCCCCACCAGGTCGCCAATGTGCTCCCGATCGGCACCGTGGATGCTGGTGAGTCGTTGCTTGGTTCTCCCGGCGCCGACTATGCCGACGACAGTCCTTGCCCTACCTCTGCGGCCACCTACAGCCGCTGGAGCAACTCGGCCTTCTTCGCGAGGAATTCCTCTTCCGTCACGACGCCAGCGTCCCTCAGCTTGCCCAGTCTCTCCAGGGTTGACAAGACGTCATCGTTTGGAACTGTGGGTACAGTCGGCAAAACTACCGAAGGCAGCGGAACGACCCTTCTCACCTCGTCGATCTTGTTGAGGATGACGGAGCACGCTTGTCGAAACTTCTCAGCCTGGCTCTTGGAATTGAGAGAGATGCAGTTGGGAGCCTTGGATGGATCGGAATTCCTATTCTGGGACCAGTATCGCTTTTGGGTATTCTGCATTCCCCCAGCGCTGAGTTCGAAGTATCCCGACATGAGGTGCCACTGAACCTGCACGCCAGCAATGTTCGAATAGGGCTGCTGGAAGGCGTTTGTACCGAGCATCTGGCCAGTCATGAACCCGCCTTTCAGAATGATGACGCGAGTCTCGGTACAAATGAGACCTTCCTTGAAGGCACCCTTCAACTTCAAGACAACGGTGTCGGAGGACCCGGAGAGGAGTTCGGACAAGGTTGCCTCGATGCGGTCAGGAAGCCTTTCTACGAGGCCAAGGTCAGCCGGAGCCGCTGGCATGACAGTCACCTCCCAAGTCTGAGTTCATTTGGGCGATATAGTGCCACCGCCCGCGGCTTCGGCGCCGCGCTCTGCAGCTGGGACGCCTCGTTCAGCACCGTTCTGGTGGGCATTGGGCACACTGTTGCGGTGGGCGAAGTTAGCGGTCGCAGTCGCTGGGAAGGGGTGCAGCGTGACATGGGCTGGGACCTTAGGTGTCCTCAAGCCCTGGTGGAATATGGTCCCCTAGCAGCGCGTCGAGCGCAGCTATCGCACCCTGCAGGTGGGCCATGTAGCCCGGGGTAGCGGTCAGCTCACCTTGGCGGATCGCCTCCAGCACACGCTGCAGGCCGTCGCGGCTCTCGGCCACGGTGCGCCGCTGCAGTCGCCCAGGCTTGGCCCTCACAGCACCAGCCTAGTAGCCACAGTCGGCACCCGTCACTACCCGTGGGCGCCAACCGGGGGGCCGCTGGCCCAGTGGCAGGTAGGCCGACTGGACCACGCTTTCGCGCCGGAGCGCCTCCTCCAGCTCGGAGTCAACCGGGACCACTCGCAGGATGGCCTCGGTGGTGCTCATGCGGGGCCGCTTGAGCCCACGCTCCAGCTCTGACAGGAACCCGGCGCTGACGCCGGTCAGAGCGTGGACGCGCCCAAGGCTCAGGCCCGCCTCTCGCCTAGCCTGCCGAAGTCCCGCCGCCGTCTCAGGGGTCAACCTGCCGCGCTGCGGCCACGCCTCTGACCTGATCCGGCCAGTGGGAGTCGCCAACATCTGGAGTCGCCAAGAGTCCTGGCCGGTCATTCTGGTCGGCGGAGGGGTCCGTTCTCCAGGGGGTGTCGTCTCCAAGAAGCCACATAAGTCATGGTCGGAACCGACTAGCGGCGGGCAGGGTCTGCCACCCGGGCGGGCGGTCTTGGCGCGAGACGTAGGCCGACGGGGGGGCGACGGCAGCCCGGAGGTCTTGAATCAGGCCAGGGTGCATTGGGATGATCGCGATCAGGGCCTCAGCCGTGGCCGCCCGGGGTCGCTTGAGCCCACGCTCCAGTTCGCTCAGATATCCGGCAGCGATCCCGGCCCGTCGAGCAGCAGCCCGAAGGCTCTGCCCGGTCACTTGGCGAGCGGCCCGCAATCCGCTGGAGGTGGCGGGGTCGAGTTGACCTCGCTCAGGCGCGCGAGGTGGGTGTTTGCCACGGGGTCGGGGGTTGGGACCGTTCTCCATAGGTCGGCGTGACTCATGGGGTCCGATCGGTCCAGTCGCCGCCCCAGGGAATGGGCGGTCGCCAAGCATTCGGGGTCGCCAAGCATTCGGGGTGGTCACAGCGCCTCCACCAGCACGTCAGGGCTCATGCGTCCGGCCCCGTCTCCAGGGCCTCCCAGGGGATCTGGTCCCAGGCGGCGGCGATGGGCAGGGCGGCCTTCGGGCGAGGGCTGGTGGACGCGACGGTGCGCACTTTTGCACCGGGGAAGACCTTGAGCGCGTCGGCCAAGGTGGGTTCGTGGCCGTTGGCGAGGGGAACTGTTGCCACTGTTGCCACGGGTTTATCCTCAAACGCGGGGTCAGGGGGTCGGTTGATCTCAGGATTTGATCTCGGAGCCTCCTGCTGAACCCCTTCTGGCGCATATGTGGTGGCAACAGTGGCAACAGTGGCAACAGTTCGGACGTGGGCCTGGGGAGCGCGGACCAGTAGCCCCACGGGGCCGCTCGTGACACCCTCCGGCCTCTCTTCGCTGACGCATCCTGGGTGCGTCTCCCCGTAGCGATCCACCAGGCGGCGCACCTCATCCCCAGTCCGGCACCCGGCGACGTGTGCCTGCTGGAGGTGCCTCAGCCGGGCCACCTGGCCGGGGCGACGACGCAGCCACTCGGTGAGCTTGTGGACGCCTTCGTCCAGTCGCCGGGTGCCAAGGTCGGCGGCTGCCGACACCTCGGTCACGTCCAGGCTCAGCTCCGCCTCGACGAAGTAGTTCACCACCCGGGAGGCCCGCGTCATCGTCTCTCCGCCGATCTCCGTGGGGATCTGGCCGGGGTGGTCGGAGACGTGGATCACCAGGGCGATCCGGGCGAGCTGGAGTGGGGACTTGGCGACGACTTCCTGTCCGTAGGTAGTGGTTCGAGCATCGCCGTACTGCCGCTTGAGCTGGCGCGTGGTGGCATCCCAGGCAGCCATGGCGACGCCGCTGAGCCGTACTGAGTGGGTCTCACGGCTCGCCAGCGGAGAGCCGCTCGTGGGCTGGCCCAGCAACTCGCAGATCAGCGAGTCCCAGCCGTCCAGGACGGCCTGATCCACGCGGTGATTCAGCCGGGGAAGGGCCAGGCCAGCATCCGGCAGGTGCGCCACCAGGAAGCGTGCGCCCAGCCCGTCACCACCGGCCAGGACGGCACCCAGTCGGGCGGGTTGGACGGCACCGGTGACGCTGACCAGGGGCTCGGGCACGTGCAGAGAGCCGCGTCCTATCCGGTCCACCTGCAAGGCCCGGCCATCCCAGAGCGCCAAGAATGAGGACCGTCCCGCACCCTTGCCGGTGGGCCGGTACTGATCGAGCCCAGCGACAATCCCCGCGATCTCCGACTGCTCCCAGAGCAGGCCCATGCCGGGGTTCTGCAACATGATCGGGGCTAGCGCCTCGATGGTCGCATCGCCCACCAGGCAGCGCCGCCGCAGCGGTGAAGGTGGCGGCTGCGAGCCCTTGGGCAGCTTGGCTACCTCCGCCTCGTGCGCCCGGATGGCCTCGCGGTGAGCCTCGGCCCAGAGGGTCTCCAGCCGCCGAAACGGTGCCGTGGCGACCTGCTGGCCGGGTGTCTTGCCAGCCCCGGGCGGGGAGGATGTGACAGTCCAGACTATCGGCTGAACTCGCCACACTCGGGAGAGTTCCAGCTCCGCCCGGCCCGCCATCGCAGCCGCCAGAACCGAGAGCCCTGGTACGGCGACGAACTCCGCCGGGAATCCCGACGCGGCGCTAGTGGCCGTGGCCAGGTCCGCCAGGGGCTTGGGGAGAGCGTCTGTCGGAAAGCCGGTCACAGTAGCTCCAGGGCATCGAGGAAGAGCCCCTCGCACGTCACTGCCAGCCGGCCCGCGCCCTCCGCCGACCACGGCTCCGTCGCCGGGTCGATCTCACTTGCTAGGGCGCGGGCCGATACCAGGACGCCCTCGGCCGCCTCGATCAGGCGGTCGCGCACGTCGGCGTCCAGCGGGTCAGGCTTACTGGGTGCTGTTGTCACGGCCAGCGCTTCTGTTTATCCGCCTGTTTGGCGGAGCGATGATGCCCTCGGTCCCCGGCAGTACCGGGGTTACCGTGATCGCCCGGGCGAACTTCCTGAGCGTTCGGTAGTCCACCTGCCGTCCGACCATTGCGTGGGACACAGTGGCCTCCGTAACGCCCGCAACTGCCGCCAGTTGGGCCTGGCTCATGCCGCGAATTGCGAGTTCGCGACGAAGGCCATCGACGTCTAAGTGCATGGCAGCTCCTTAAAAAGAAAAACCCCGCAACGCGGCGGGGTCGGCGAGACTTGATCCGCAATTGCGCGGACTAACGGATATGGGTGGCCGGTCTAGTCCTCGGTCAGCCGGTCGATCACCAGGTCGATGGCAGCCCGCCGCCGCCTTCCCGCAGCGACGTGGGCAGCCACTGCCTTGGCGGTTGCCGCAGTGCGGTCTTCGGGATTTGTGACTCGGTCCCAGCGGGCACGGGCCAGCTCTCGGGCAGCGGTGGACGCGGCGTCAGCAGTCATCGTCATTCCCTCCTCCTGGCAGGGTCCACCCGGGCTATTTCAGCTCCAGGGCGCGACACCACGCCGTAATTGAACCCTAACATTCTTTGATCGCACAAAGCAAGCCACGGAACGGGGTCGCTCTTGGGCCTATTTCTGATCTCGTTTTGGCGCCACGCGGCGGTGGCCCGGGTATCTCTTGCCGTCGAGTCCAGCGACGGTTTCGGGTGGCCAAGGTGTATCACCGTCCCCGTACATGAGGCTGGCGCAGTACTCATCCCATGCCTCCGGCGTTTCAGTCACCCCCCGTTCCCGGAGCCGGTGCTGCTCTTCAGCGAGTCGCCGCTGCACTGTTCCCAGGCTGCACCCGGCCTTGAGTGCGATGGCGCGTAGGCTCCGCCCCTTGCCGCGGTAGTGGAGCATCAGCTGCAACTGCGACTGGCGCCCAGCGACGACGCGGGGCCCAGGGCCGTGCTCCAACCGAGGCAGATCGTGGACCCCTTCCCGAGCGGGCAGCTCCAGAAAGTGATCCGGCTCGGGCTCGGCAGCCTCGATCAGCTCAGGGGACCTCGCGAGAATCGCACTGGCCTCCCGCGCCGCCTCGGCAATGGTGACCTCTTCTTTGTCCCGAAACAACTTGCGCTGAAGTTCCCAGAGAGCGGCCTGCTTCTTCGCGGCGGTCCGGGCGTGGGCCACGGCCTCCCGTCGGGTTCGCTCGAAGGTGGTCTCCTCGGCCACCTCTTAATCCTTCCCCAGCAGGACCGCCATCGCGGCCTGGTAGTCGTCGGAGCTGTCGAGGTGGGCATAGACCCCCTGAATCATCGACAGGTCGGCATGGCCGAGCACTCGCTGGAGGCTGATGATGTTGCCGCCCTTGCGGAGCCACTCGGTTGCGAAGCTGTGACGGATCAGGTGCGGGTAGACCCGCTTCGTGATGCCAGCCTCCTTGGCGAGGAGCCGGATCACCTGCTCGACCCCGCTGTCGGTCAGCGGGGCGTGGCGCCCATCGGCCCCCTTCCGCAGCGAGGCGAATACCCGATCCTGGCCTTCGGCACGGCGACCGGCCAGGTAGTGGCGCAGCCGACGGTAGAGGGCCGGGGCGACCGGCACCAGGCGGTCCTTGGCGCCCTTCCCGTGGACCAGGATGCCGAACTCCCCCTTCCGCGCCTCCCTGATGTCCTCGGCCCGCATGCCGAGCAGCTCCCCAAGGCGGATGCCGCAGTCGGCCAGGAGCCGGAGGATCAGCTTGTCGCGCTCGGTCTTGGCAGCGTCCTCCATCGCCTGTAGCTCTGACCGGTTGAGCACGTCGAACAGCGGCTTGTTGGCCTTGGGCAGCTTGGGGCTGGCCCCTACGGTGACGGCTCCGCCTTCGGCGCTCCCGGCCCACCCCAGGAACACCCTGACCCCCTGGACGTAGGACCGCACCGAGGCCCGAGCCAACGGCTGGCCGTGCTTGCCACCCTCCTCTAAAAGATGGGTGGTGAATCGACCAGCAAGTTGGGTAGTGAGCTGGGACGGGTCGGCGACTCCCTCCCTCGCGCACCAGGGCAGGAAGTGCCACTCAAGGCTGTTGGCATAGTGCTCGACGCTGCGCACCGAGAGCCCACGGGCTCGGCAGTCAGCGAGGAAGTCGGCGGCCAGGGTGGCGATCGCGGCGGGGATCGGCGTCTCGACCACGGAGAGCTTGGGCATCTGGGCCTCCTCAGCGGCTTTGCAGAGAATCCTCTCCTCTAAAGCGGCTGTCTCGCCGGATTATACCCCGGATTGCAGCCGCTTTCAATAGCGGGACAATAAGTGTGATCCGCTGCTATTGAACTGAGGAGATCGAAGCTGCGGGGGAGAGGCGGTGCTAGATCCTCGGAGCCTGCTCCATCATCAGGCCGTCCATCGCCGACCTCCTTTTAGCTGCCCACTCACCGTCTCTTCCGCGGATGCGCCATCGCTGGCAGATGATCGGCTAGGGATAGATTCCTCGCACCGAAGTCGCGTCGCCGACCCGCTTTACCGCCAGGCAGTACGCCCCCATCCGCAGAGTGGTGGCATGTTCCTGAGCCAGTTCGTCGACCTGTGCGTAGGCCCGCTGCATGATCCGGGTGAGCCGGCCATTGATTTCGGACTCCTCCCAGAAAAAGGACTGCAGGTCCTGAACCCACTCGAAATACGAGACGGTGACCCCCCCAGCGTTGGCCAGGATGTCCGGAACCAGGGTCACTCCGCGCTGATGGAAGATGTCGTCGGCCTCGGGCGTCGTGGGGCCATTGGCGGCCTCCACCACCACCCGAGCCTGGACCCGGGCGGCGTTACTCATGGTCAACTGGTTTTCCAGGGCGGCGGGGATGAGGATGGTCACGGGTAACTCCAGGAGGTCGGCATTGCTGATCGTCCCGGTGGCCCCGGGAAATCCGGATAGCGTCCCATTGACCCGCACGTACTCCAGCAGGGCGGGGATGTCCAGTCCCTGGGGGTTGTGGATGCCGCCAAAGACATCTGACACGGCGACCACTCTGAAGCCCTGCTCATCGAGCAGTTGGGCGCTGACGCTGCCCACGTTGCCGAACCCCTGAATCGCGACCGTGGACTGGGCGGGATCGATTCCCATCCTGCGACAGGCCTCCAGGGTCACCACCATGACGCCCCGGCCAGTCGCCGCCGGACGTCCCTCCGAGCCCCCGATCGACAGCGGCTTGCCGGTCACCGTGGCCGGAATCGAGTAGCCCTTCTCCATGGAGATGGTATCCATGATCCAGGCCATGGTCTGCTGATTGGTGTTCACGTCCGGGGCCGGAATGTCGGACTCCGGCCCAATCAGGATTGAAATTTCGCTGGCGAACCGTCGGGTCAGATTCTCCAACTCGTGGAGGCTGAGCGTGGCCGGATCGCAGATCACCCCTCCCTTGGCCCCGCCGTAGGGGAGATTGGTGACCGCGCATTTCCAGCTCATCCACATCGCCAGGGCCTTGACCTCGTCCAGGCTTACCTGGGGGTGATACCGGATGCCGCCCTTGGCGGGACCCCGAGTGAGGTTGTGTTGCACCCGATAGCCGGTGAAGATCCGGATGCTGCCGTCGTCCATCCGGACCGGGAAGTTGACGGTCAATTCCCGCCGGACCTCCCGGAGCACCTGGCGCAGCCCTTGATCGAGCCCCAGGATGCTCGCAGCTTGGTCGAACTGCCGCTGCGCGGTCACGTACGGATTGGCGGCGGCGGTCGGGGAGATCGCGGTCAGGACACCTTCAGCCATCGACCGCCTCCTAAGGACGTCCCAGTTGCTGCTTCGGCGAGTTTCGACTGGCGGTAGGGTAGACCTCATCTCGGTCGGTCTGTCAAGCCGCATCGCCGTCGGTGGCCCGTGCGACCGGATTAGGCGCGGTCGGGCCTCGAGCCGGGTGAGCGGGATTTGCCCGAGCCGGTGTAGCAAATCGCCTCCCGCTACGGTGGGCGGAGAGCGTTGACGAGCCTGCCTCGGTCAGCGTCCAACTCGCACCCGGCCAAGCAGTCGCCCGGAGCCGGCGATGGTGCTTCTCCAATTGGGAGGGGGGACTTTGCGGCGCGTTCTCAGCGGGCCGCCAACCTTCGCACCGGGAGCTCGCTGCCAATTCGATACCGCTGCATCGCGCAAGGGGGCACGGGTGCGGTCTGACACCCGGTCGAAGGGTGCGGGTGGACCTTTCGCGAGGTTGCGGTGGACCCCACTTTCCAGAACAAGGGCGCAGCCGGGAACCAGGCGAACTGCAGCCGGGGTGTGCTCCTCCGAGCTGGAGGAAGGCCTGCCGGCTCAGACGATCAGAGTTCACTCAACGGGACTGGGGTGTCGCTCAAGCGGCCCTCGCCTCGAACTGCGGCGAAGACAGCCGCCGCGACCGCGACTGCAGCCAGGAAGAGCGCCGCTGCCACCAGTCCCGCCGCGGCCAAGGCCGGCGAGTGGGCGTGGGCGGTGGAGATTCCCGCCGCGAGCCCGAAGATCAGCCCGGTCAGGGCCACGCCCATAGCCGTGCCCATTCCCCTGGTCATGTTGAGAATGCCGCTGGCTATTCCGGACTGTTCCCGCGGCACGGCACTCATGATGGAGGCGTTGTTGGGTGGGGTGAAGGCTCCGAGCCCGGCTCCCAGGGCAACCAACTCCACCACCAGCAACCAGCCTGTCGACGGGTGAAGCGCGACCGCCAGCAGCGCAATCGCGGTGAGCGCCATGCCGCCCACGGTGAGCGGCCTGGCTCCCCACCGGTCGGCCAGTACCCCTGCCAGGGGCGCGGTCACGCCCAGGGCGAGCGGCAGGAGGAGGAGTCGCAGCCCGGCTGCGCCCGGGCTCATATGGCCGGCGAACTGCAGGTAAAACGGGAAAACAAAGAGGGAGCCGAAGAGCGCCAAGTAGGAGAGTAGCCCGCTCGCGATGCCGAAACTGAAGGTCGGCCGACGAAATACCGGCAGCGGCATCATCGGCGCGAGGGCTCGCCGCTCCCAGGCGATGAAGGCCAAGCCAAACAACAGGCTCAGCAGGAAGCTGACCAAGACGAAGGTGGAGGTCCAACCCACCTGATCGCCCAAGGACATTGCCAGGAGCAGGCTGGTGACCGCGACGACGAACAGCGCAAGTCCGCGCCAGTCGATCGGCTCGCGCTTGACCAGAAAAAGGCTGCGCGGGAGCAGGAACCAGCCGAGGCTGAATCCGATCAGCCCGGCGGGGATGTTGACCAAAAAGAGCAGCCGCCAGCCTCCCAGGACCAGCAGCAGACCCCCGACGCCTGGGCCCAGGCATAACCCGAGAGCTTGGGCCGCTCCCTGGACCCCGATCCCGCGGCCCAGCTTCTCGCGGGGCATCGCCTGGACGATCAGCGCCACGCTGTTGGCCTGCAGCATGGCGGCGCCCAGTCCCTGCACGATTCTGAACAGGTCCAGGCTGATCAGGTTGGGAGCCAAGCCGGAGAGTCCGCTGCCGAGGATGAAAATTCCGAATCCGTAGATGTAGAGCAGCTTCCGGCCGACCATGTCGGAAAACCGCCCGACCGCCGTCACCAAAGCGATCAGGGTCAGCAGGTAGGCCAGCGAAACCCACTCCACCGACCCGAGATTGCTGTGAAAATATGTCTGCATCGTGGGCAGCGCGATGACCACGATGCTGGAATCCAGTTGGCCCATGAAGGCCCCGATGCAGACGGTCGCCACCACCAACCAGTGGGCATTTGGATTCGAGGAGATTCTGGCTGGCCGCCGGGGTTCGACCAGCAGCTTTCGCCACCCCCGGACCACCAGTTCGGGCGGTGTTCCAGAGGTGGGGTCGGAGTCGGTCATCCGCGCTCACCCTCCTCTTCGTGGCGCGGAGTCGGCCGGTGCTTTCCGGGACTGCGCGGGGGGCGCCTGGTAAACTGACGCGCCCCACAATTTAAGGGCCCAGCCGGGAGATCCCGGCTGGGCCCTTCTTTGGTCCTGACGAAGGGGCCGACCACCTACGCCGTGATCAGTGGCCAAATCCCGGGGGTGCGCTGGCCGGTGGTGTCACCGGGGACTCACTTGGCTCCCCGCCCACCAACCCACTACCCGATGCCACGATGGCCTGGATATCCTCGGTCTCATACCCGCTTCGGATCGCCCACCCGTAGGCGGTCAGTCCGACCATGATCACCACCAGCAGGTCGCCCGGGAAGGGGATCCCCGGCGTCTTCAGCGGTCCGTAGGCCCCGTAGTAGGAAATACCGAAGATCGCCAGGAGAAAATAGATCAGCCACCAGGTGCTGCCCACCGCCTTGCGGCCCTCCTCGTTGCAGAGATAGTAGAGGGCACCGGTGAAGCCACACACCAAGAGAATTATGGTGAAGTAGAAGACGGGGAAAGCCGGATGGGGAACCGCGGTCGGCACCGCCACCAAAGCCCACTGGCCCCAGCGCTGGACGATGATCCACAGGATCGTGAAGACCAGTCCGAGGAGGCCGCCTGAGACGGGATTGATCCATCCCTTGTTGGGCGCGTAGAACCAGACGAAGATGGGCAGCGCGATGAAAACTGCGGCGAAGACGATGGCGAGGGTGGGGAACCCCGACCAGTAGACGATCATCAGGGCTCCGACGAACCCCGCGGGGCCAATCAGGTCCGCTGCCGGCAGTCGGAAGGGACGGTACAGGGAGCCGGCCGTGCGGCGTAGAACATGCACCCCGATCCCGCCCATGATGTAGGTCAGCACGGTTGCCGAGGTGATGATTCCCACCAATTCATACCAGCTGGGCAGAGGCAGGAAGAAGAGGCAGCCGACCACGGTGGATGCGATCAGGGCAATCCACGGGATCCGGAACCGAGCGACGATCGACTGAAACATCTTGGGCAGGTAGCCGACGACCGACAGGCCGTAAACGGTCCGCGCCGAGGTGCCCAGATAGATGTAACCGGTGCCGGTCGGCGAGACGAATGCGTCGATCAGCAGAACCGTGGCGAACCCGCCCAGCAGAGCTGGTCCCGCCGCCTTGAGGGCGACGTAGAACGGGGCGTCCTTGGCGGCGCTGCCGGCGGCTTTGAGC
Organism: Candidatus Micrarchaeaceae archaeon; assembly: GCA_035531715.1. Lineage (GTDB taxonomy): Bacteria > Chloroflexota > Dormibacteria > Aeolococcales > Bog-877 > Bog-877. The sequence goes on along the minus strand of DATKSI010000010.1, from coordinate 133,236 downwards.
AGCGACCAATCGCCGGCGTGGATGCCGAAAGCGCCCCATTTGATGGCGCCGATGAAGGCCACCTGGAGCAGGACGTATATCGCCATGCCGGCCAGTACCGAGGCGATGGTGGCGATGGGCACGTCCCGTTGCGGATTCCGCGCCTCGCCACCAAAGTCGAGAGCCTGGCGGAAGCCCAGGTAGGAGAAGACGATACCCGAGGTCGCGACCGCGCTCAGGACTGGCGACCAGCCCAGTGGAGCAAATCCCCCCGCGTAGCCGCCAAAGTTCTTGGTGTGGAGGTCCAGCACCAGCAGGAGGATGACCGTGATGCCGGGGATCAGGAACTTCCAGCCAGTCACGAAACTGTTGAACTGGCTGAGGAACTTGATGCCGACGTAGTTGATGATGAAAAAGAGCACCATCAGCCCGATCCCAAACAAAATCCCTGCTGGCCAAGTCAGCTCCGAGGTCTTGGGGTCAATGATGCCGTTGATGTAGGTACTGGCGTAGGTCACCACCGCCTCGGCCTCGATCGCCGGAACACTGACGGCGGAGAGTAGATAGGTCCAGCCGAGGATGAATCCGGTGTACCCGCCGTGGGTCATGTGCGGATACCTCACGATCGCTCCCGAACGGGGCAGCATCCCCGCGACCTCGGCGTAATTCAGGGCGACCAGGAGGACCAGCACACCCCCGATGATCCAGGAGACGATCGCGGCCGGCCCGGCGATGGAAGCCGCCGCCAAGGAGGCGAACAGCCAGCCCGAGCCGATGATCCCTCCCATCGAGATGAAGAACAGCTGCCAAACTGTCATCCGCCGGTCGAGCTTGCGGTCCGAGGCCTCTGCGTCCCTAATGCCAGTAGCCACCGGTGATCCCTCCCTGACTCATCTCCACCGGGCCGGTGTCGCATCCCCCGGTTCCCGGTCCAAGTGCGGTACCGGCCCAGGATACGGAACCAGTTCCCGGTTGGGAAGGGGCCGTTGGTTCCGATCGCTGGCTGAATGCCAAGGCGCTCGCTCACTGGCGGCCTCGCTCGAAGTCGCCGAAATCTGGGCGAGGCCTAGGTGCATACTTGAATCAAGTGGTCGCCCCGGTCGCGCTGGAGTTGCAGGTGGACAGCGCTCGCAATCTGATCGAGGGGGGCGCGCCAGTCCTGGACGTGCGGGAGAAGCAGGAGCGCGACGGGCGGCGCATCGCTGGCTCCCTCTGGATTCCGATTGCCGAGCTCAGCCGGCGTTGGCGCGAGCTGCCTCGCGAGGGAACTCTGGTGGTGCAGTGCGCTGCCGGAACCCGAAGCTTCCGGGCCACCAAGTTTCTCCGGGAGAAAGGGCTGGTGGCGACCTCGATGATCGGGGGGATGAGCGAGTGGAACGCCCACGGCTTTCCGACCGTCGTCGGATCCGACGACAGCGTCCCGAGTCCGCGCCGCTAGGCCACCGGGCTTGCCCCTCGCTCGAGATGGGTTGCTTCGAAGCCGACCTTCCCCATCGCGCGGCGAGGTCGTAGGTGAGAGCATTGGAGTAGATGGCAAGTGATCTCCAGGAGCGACCGGTGAGCGCCGGTTCGGTGCTGCCTCGGGCTGGGAGCCCACTGGACGACCTCTGCATCAACACCATCCGGACCCTGGCCATCGATGGGGTTGAGAAGGCCAACTCGGGACATCCCGGGCTGCCGATGGGGATGGCGCCGGCAGCCTACGTGCTCTGGACCCGATTCCTCCGTCATGACCCCAACGACCCGCACTGGCCCGACCGAGATCGCTTCGTTCTCTCCGCCGGGCATGGCTCGATGCTCCTCTACGCTCTGCTCCACCTCACTGGCTACGACCTTCCGCTGGAGCAGTTGCAGCAGTTTAGGCAGTGGGGATCTCGCACGCCAGGTCATCCCGAGCGGGGAGTCACCCCGGGGGTGGAGGTCACCACCGGGCCGCTGGGCCAGGGATTCGGCAACGGCGTGGGCATGGCGATCGCCGAGCGCCACCTGGCCGCGCGCTACAACCAGCCTCAGCACGCGATCGTCGATCACCGGACCTTCGTTTTGTGCAGCGACGGAGACCTGATGGAGGGGATCGCTTCGGAGTCGGCCTCCCTGGCGGGGCACCTCGGTTTGGGAAAATTGATCTGCCTGTACGACGACAATCACGTCTCCCTGGATGGGCCCACGTCGCTGTCTTTCACGGAGGATGTCGAGGCCCGGTTCAGCGCGTACGGCTGGCAGGTCCAGCGGGTGGAGGACGGCACCCTGGGTCTGGAGGCCATCGCCTCGGCGATCCAGGCCGCGATCGATGATGAGCTTCGACCCTCCTTGATCGCCATTCGTACCCACATCGGGTACGGCGCTCCCCACAAGCAGGACACCAACGCCGCCCACGGTTCGCCGCTGGGAGCAGCCGAAGCCGCCGCGGCGAAGCGTGCCTACGGCTGGGACCCCTCCGTCACCTTCTTCGAGCCGGAGGAGGCGGTGGCCCACTTTCGGATGGCCCGGTCCAAGGGCGCGGCTCTGAGCCACGCCTGGAACGATCGCTTCGGCGTCTGGAGCGAGAGGTTTCCCCAGCTCGCCTATGAATGGCGGACCGCCCTGGCCGGTGAGCTGCCGGCGGGCTGGGAGGATGTGCTGCCGTTCTGGGAAGCGGGAAGTGACCCGATCGCCACCCGGGTCTCCGGAGGCAAAGCTCTGGTTGCGCTCGCCGAGCGCATTCCCTGGATCCTGGGGGGTGACGCCGACCTCTCCGAGTCGACCAAGACCGCCATCCCTGGTGGGGGTGACTTCGACGGCCACACTGGGGTCGGGCGCAACCTGCACTTCGGGGTTCGCGAGCACGCCATGGGAGCCGCCTGTAATGGCATCGCCGCCCATGGCGGTCTGCGCCCCTACAGCGCCACCTTCTTCACCTTCTCCGACTACCAGCGCCCCTCGGTGCGGCTCTCCGCGCTCTCCCATTTGGGGGTGACCTGGGTGTACACCCACGACAGCATCGGTCTGGGCGAAGATGGCCCAACCCACCAGCCGGTTGAGCAGTTGGCTGCCCTGCGGGCGATCCCCAACTTGGTAGTCCTTCGGCCGGGAGACGCCAACGAGTCCAGCTGGGCCTGGGCGGCGGCGCTGCAGCGAGGCACCGCCCCGACCGTGCTGGTGCTTTGCCGGCAGAATCTCCCCGTGCTGCCGGGCAGCAGGGAGCTGGCACCGGAAGGGGTCGCCCGCGGTGCCTACGTGCTGCAGCCAGAGGAAGGCGAAGAATGCCGAGCCCTGCTCATCGGTACTGGTAGCGAGCTTTCAATCTGCGTTGCCGCCCGGGCGCTGCTGCAGGCTGAGGGAGTGCCCACCCGGGTGGTCAGCATGCCCTCAATGGAGCTGTTCGCACAGCAACCGTTGGAGTACCGGGCGGAGGTCCTGCCCCCCGGGGTTTCGACCCGGGTCGCGGTCGAGGCCGGAGTCGACCAGCCCTGGTGGCGCTGGGTCGGTGAGCGGGGCTCGGTGGTGGGGATCAACCGCTTCGGAGCTTCGGCTCCTTATCAGACAATCTACGAGCACCTGGGGTTGACGCCTTCGGCGGTGGCCGAGCGTGTCCGGCACCTGCTGGCCGACTCAGGAGGTGGGAAAAGTGGGTAAGAACGCGCTGCAGCGGCTGGCCCAGGAGGGTCAGAGCGTCTGGTACGACAACCTCAGCCGTGACCTGCTGCGGCAAGGGGAGTTGCGGCGGTTGATTGCCCTCGGGGTGCTCGGGGTCACCGTCAACCCGACCATCTTCGAGAAGGCCGTATCCGAAGGGGACGCTTACAACGACCAGATCCGCGCGCTTGCCCTGGGGGGGCGATCCACCGAGGAGATCTACGACCAGCTGATTGCCGACGACGTGCGAACCGCCTGTGACGAGCTGCTGGCTACCTACCGGGAGACCGAGCGCCGCGATGGTTACGTGAGCTTGGAGGTCTCGCCAGCCCTGGCCCGGGACGCCCGCAACACCGTCGCCGCCGCCGGCCGCTACTGGACGCTGGTGGACCGTCCGAACCTTCTGATCAAGATCCCCGCCACCGCGGAGGGGGTGAGCGCCATCGAGGAGGCGCTCTTCCAAGGCTTCAACGTGAATGTGACCTTGATCTTCGCGGTCGCCCGCTATCGCCAGGTGATGGAGGCCTACTGTCGGGGTCTGGAACGCCGGATGGAGGCGGGTCTTCCGATCGAGCATCTCCGATCGGTGGCGAGCTTCTTCGTCAGCCGGGTGGATACCGAGGCAGACTCGCAACTCGACAGCTTGGCCGAGCAGGCGGAGGGTCAGCATCGAATTGAGCTGGAGGCCGCCAAGGGGAAGGCCGCCATCGCCAATGCCGCCGTCGCCTACCAGGCCTTTCTGGAGGTCTTCCACGGCGAGCGCTTCCAGCAATTGGCCGCCGCCGGGGCCGAGGTGCAGCGACCCCTTTGGGCGAGCACCAGCACCAAGAATCCAGCTTATCGCGACGTCCTCTACTGCGAGGAGCTGATCGCTCCCGAAACCGTAAACACCATGCCGCCAAGCTCGATCGAGGCATTCTTGGACCACGGGGAGGTACGTCCCACCTTGATCGGACATGTCCCGACCGCCGGCCAAGAACTGGACCGTCTACGCGAGCTGGGAGTGGACATCGACCAGGTGACCGCCCTGCTGGAGGTGAAGGGAGTCGAAAGCTTCGCCTCATCAATGGACATGCTGCTGGCGGAGGTCGGCGTCAAGCGAGCCCAATTTGCCGGGCAGGGCGTGGTCGCCTCACCTCGAACCCAAGTCAGCTCCACGGTGATGCTGGCCCAGGTCGAGGCGGGAACCGCCGGTCACGCGGTGGCCGAGGCGGGTGGACAGTTGGAAAGTTCCGCGGCGGCAGCCCGGTTAGCTGACCACGACACCTCCTTGTGGTCCGGCGACGACGAGAGCCGCGCGGCGATGGCGGACCGAATGGGGTGGCTGGACGAGCCCCAGCGACAGCGGACCGCCGTAGCTGAGCTCCGTCGGTACTCCAGTTGGGTGCGGGACCTCGGCTTTTCCCACGCGGTCTTGGTCGGGATGGGCGGCAGCAGTCTTTGCCCAGAGGTCCTGCGTCAGACGTTCGGGGTCCGGCCGGGATACCCGGACCTGATCGTGCTCGACTCCACCGATCCCGACCAGATCCAATCGGTGGTGGACCGGATCGATCCCGCTCGCACCCTGCTCTTGGTGGCGTCCAAGAGCGGTGGCACCACCGAGACCCTGTGCCACTGCAGTTTCTTCTACGACCGCTTGCAGGCGGCTCTTGGAGACTCTTCCGGTGAGCATTGCGTTGCCATCACTGACCCTGGGACCCAACTTGAAAAGCTTGCCCACGATCTCAATTTCCACCAGGTGTGGTCGGCCAACCCAGCGATTGGGGGCAGGTACAGCGCCCTTTCCGACTTCGGCATGGTTCCGGCAGCGACCATGGGGGTGGACGTAGATCAGCTCCTGGCCGGGGCAGTCTCCATGGCCGACGCCTGCATTCCGGTGGGCCCGGCGGGCCCGGAGCGCAATCCCGGCGTTCAGCTGGGGTCGGTGCTGGCTGGCTGTGCGGCGATGGGGCGCGACAAGGTGACCATCGTGGCCCACCGAGCCCTGGGTGAACTTCCCACCTGGATCGAGCAGCTGCTAGCGGAGTCCACCGGAAAGCTGGGCAAAGGATTGGTTCCAGTCGTCGGTGAGCCCCTGATCGAGCCGCGCGAATATGGAGGCGACCGGCTCTTCGTCTATCTCGAGCTCGAGGGCGATGGCGCCGACCCAGCTACCGAGAGCTGGCTGACCGAGGTCGGCCGGGCCGGACATCCCGTAGTCAGGGTCCCGACGGCTCATCTGCTCGACCTGGGCGCCGAGTTCTACCGCTGGGAGTTCGCGACCGCGCTGGCCGGCTCCCTGATCGGCATCAACCCCTTCGATCAGCCCAATGTGCAGGAGAGCAAGGACAACACCGCTCGCCTACTCCAGACCTGGGAGAAGGACGGAAGACTGCCGGAGCCAGCGATCGACCTGATCGATGGCGCAGTCAGAGTGGCGGGAGCTCCCGGAGCGGCCAGCCTGGAGCAGGCGGTGGTTGGCTGGCTGGAGGGGCTGGGGCCGCCCTGGTACCTGGGCATCATGGCCTACCTGCCGATGCGACCAGACCGGCCGACGGACGCCGCACTGATCTCCCGGCTTCGGGCGGGACTCTTGCGGGCGACCGGGTGCGCCACGACCTTTGGCTTCGGGCCCCGCTTCCTGCACTCCACCGGCCAACTGCACAAGGGTGGACCGGAGACTGCGGCCTTTTTGCAAATCACCGGAATCCACCAGACCGACCTGGCAATTCCCGGTCGTCCGTACTCGTTCGGGGTCCTCCAGCAGGCCCAAGCGCTGGGCGACTACCAGGCCCTGCGCGAACGAGGCCGCCGGGTCCTGCGGGTGCGTTGCGAAGATGTCGGCCGCGGCCTGGAGCAGCTCACTCAGGTGGTGGAGCGGCTGCTCGCGCCTGTCGCCACCTGACCCTGGGAATGAACGCGATCGAGGGGTCGTCGGCGCCCCGCGTTCTGGTGCTCCCGGACCCCGAATCCCTGGCCCGCCACGCCGCTCGGAGTCTGGCCCAGGAGATCCGAGCCGCCATCTCTGCCCGGGGCGAATGTGTGGCAGCCTTGCCCGGGGGGTCGACTCCCAAGGAGTCCTTGGAACTGCTGGCCGACGAACCAGAGGTGGAGTGGGGGCGGACGGTCTTGCTGCCCGGTGACGAGCGGCTGGTGCCGGTCACCGATCCCCAGTCCAACGAGGGGATGCTGCGGAGGGCCCTGGTCGACCGGATCCAAGGAGACCGGCCCATGGTTCTGGGCTGGGAGATCGAGGCGGGTCTCGGCCCGGAGACGATCAGCCAGCGCTTCGAGGCGCGGCTGATCGGGGTCGTCCCCTATGTGGACGGGCGCCCCCAGCTGGACATCCTGGCGCTGGGCCTGGGGGAGGACGGCCACACTGCCTCGCTGTTTCCCGGCGAGTCGTATCCCCCGGCAGCCTTGGTGCTGGCTACCCATCATCCGGATGGGCAGCGTCGAATGAGCCTGGGGCCCCTGGTGCTGCGTTGGGCCCGGCGCATCCACTTTCTGGTTGACGGCCAAGCCAAGGCCGAGATCCTGGCCCAAGTGGTCAGCGGGCCTTATGACCCCGTCCGCTGGCCGGCCCAGCTGGTGGCCCGCAACTCGCCCAGCTGCGAGATCTGGTGCGATGCTGCCGCCGCCTCACAGCTGAGCCAGGCGGCGCCATGAGCCTGCTCGCACCCTCAATTCTGGCCGCGGACATGGCCCACCTCGCGGAGGAACTGGCGGCCTGCGAACAGGCCGGCGCCGACCGGATTCACATCGACATCATGGATAACCACTTCGTGCCCAACCTGACCATGGGGCCGGACGTGGTGGCCGCCTGCCGGCGCTCCACCTCACTCTTCCTGGAGGCCCACCTGATGGTGGAGCGGCCGGAGCCCATCATCCCTCGCTTCGGTGCGGCGGGGGCGAACCTGATCACGGTTCATGTCGAGACCTGCCCGGAGCTGTCTCGGACCGTCGAAATCATCCGCGCCCAGGGCGCCCGACCGGGGGTGGCAGTCAATCCGGCAACGCCGGTCGACTTCCTGGTAGATATCCTGCCGGAGATTAGCCTGGCACTGGTCATGACCGTCGAGCCCGGATTCGGGGGTCAGCCCTTCTTGACCCCGACACTGGCCAAGGTTCGGGCGCTAAAGCGGCTTGTGGAGGATCGGCAGCTGAGCTGTGACATCGAGGTCGACGGGGGGGTTGGCCCGGCCAACGCCGTCGCCTGTGTGGAGGCGGGAGCCACCGTCCTGGTGGCCGGCACCTCGGTATTCAAAGCGCCCGGCGGTACCGCCGCCGGAGTCGGGTGCCTGCTCGACCTGATCGGCCGTGGTCGGCCTCTTCGGAGTTCCTCGGCTTGAGCGATTCCGAACCTTCCCCGGCGCCGCCGGCCGGGACCGTTCTGGCCACCCCCCAACAGCCGGAGCTGCCGGCGGAGGCCCTCGCGGCCTTTGTGGAAGTGGACCGAAAGTGCGGGGTGTTCATCTTTCCTCAGCTGAGGCAGCTCGGCGCGAGTGCGACGGTCGAGGAGTTGGTGGCAGCCGCCGCCGTGCTCGCGGAGGCCGCCCCCACCGACGGGCTCGCGGACCTGGCGGAGGGATATCGGCGGCTGCTGGCTCAGGCCCAGCTTGCCCTGCGCGAGGCGCGCACTGCCGAAGTTCAGAGTGAGGGCTCCCAGCGCGACCGATGGCAGGGCGAGGCGCGGCTAGCGGCGACCTTGCTCAACGCCAAGTCGCGGCTGCCGGCGGCCCGGATGGCTCGCCTCCAGCAGCGGCTTGCCGAGATGGCGGAGGGGGAAGGGGGCGACCAGGTGGCCGTCGTGGAGGCGGCAATCGCCGAATGGGAGAGGCTGAGCCAGGTGCGGCAGTCAAGGGAGGCAGACCGCTTGGCCGACCGGGCCCACCTCGCGGTCCGTCCCCGCCAGCAGGAGACCGCCCGCAGCCGCAAGGCATTGCGCGATCAGGCGAAGGTGGTGCAGCAGGCCCGGGCGTTCAGCCTGACCGACCTCGAGCCAGCTTCGGAGGTCAACCCCGAGGAGGCCGATCAGTGACGGGCGGTCTCTAGCTCCAGCGCTTCGCCTTCCTCGGCCTCGATGCTTACCCAGTCCGGCTGACCCAGTAGGCGGCTGACCTCGACCATGATCCGGCCCTGGGCGTCAAAGACCGCGTCTTGCACGCGATCGATGCTGGGGCGGCTGGTTGAGACCACCTGGGCCAGATCCGGATCCTCCTGAGCGACCTCGGTTTGGCGCAGGCGCTCGGTGATCTGCGGGGGCACGACCCGACGCTCGCGGATCCGGGCGTCCTCCAGATCGGCGAGCACTCGGTCGAGATGTTCCAAGTGGGAGCGGTACCGCCGCAAGATGCGGGTCCGCGAGAACCCATCGTGCTGTCGACGAAGGATTTCGCGGCGGGTGGTGCGGAAGCGGCTGTCTCGGTCTGGGGTCATCATTTGGGGTTATTTCCTCGGAGTGCACGAATCGATGCTGGTCGGCGTCGAAGGGTCCCTGCGCTTGAAACCTTCGATCGTTCCAACGGCGACGGACGCAACCTGGTTACCCGGTGCTCCCCGCCACCTGGCAGCGCGGCAATCACCAGCTGCGCTGACCAAAGTATACCCGAGAATCGGGGAATTTTAACTGAGAATTTGCCCGGAGTTTCGGGCGACGCGGGAGATAATTGCGGCGCCTAAAACGTCGGCTCGGGCGACCGCCGCTCGGGTCCCGGGGCGCCAACTGAGCGCTTCTCACTAAACTTGGCTCATGGCAGCTAGCCCGGGTCCGCGGCGCGTTCGCCCGAAGCGAACCGTCAGCCGATCCGTGGACCCCGAGCTGCCCCTGGGATTGACCCCGGCCCAGTGTCGGCACATGTATCGCCAGATGGTGCTGATCCGACGGTTCGAAGACCATGCCGCCGAGGCCTATGCCCAGGCCAAGATCGGCGGTTTCCTGCATCTGTATATCGGAGAAGAGGCGGTGGCGGTGGGCGCTCTCAACGCCTGTCGCGACGATGACCACCTGCTCGGTCACTACCGCGACCACGGCTACGCGCTGGCCCGCGGCTGCGATCCCAAGCGCTGCATGGCGGAGCTTTTCGGCCGGGAGGACGGCCTCTGCCACGGCCGCGGGGGTTCGATGCACCTGGCCGACGCCTCGCGTAACTTCTGGGGCGGCTACGCCATCGTGGGATCGCACATTCCGATCGGGGCGGGGATGGCCTACGCCATGCAATACCAGCATCGCGACCAGGTCGTGCTGGATTTCTTCGGTGACGGCGCCACCGGCAATGGAATCTTCCACGAGGGGCTCAACATGGCTGCCCTCTGGAATTTGCCGATCATATTTATCTGCGAGAACAATCTCTACGGGATGGGCGCGACCCTGGCCGAGGAGTCTCCCGTCAGCGAGATGAAGATCAAGGCCGAGGGCTACACCATGCCCTCGGTGCAATGCGATGGCATGGATGTGCTGGCGGTCTACGCGGCGGTCCGGGAGGCGGCTGAACACTGTCGCAGTGGCCAGGGCCCGGTTTTTGTCGAGGCTCTCACCTACCGCTTTCGTGGCCACTCGATGGCTGACCCCGAGCTCTACCGGGACAAGTCCGAAGTGCAGCGCTGGCGCTCCCAGGACCCCATTCCCCGTTTCGGGGAGTTCTGCGTGGAGCACCGGGTCTGCAGCCAGAAGGAGCTGGCCCAGATCAACGAGGAGGTGGAGCAGCTGATGCTGGACGCGGTCGCCTTCGCCGACCAATCACCCTGGCCCGACCCGGCCGAGGTGGGTCGGGGGATCTACGCCAAGCCCATCGATCCCGAGGCGGGGGTCGCCCCCTCGGTCTCGGCGGTCGAGTTGGCTCGAATCGAGGCCGAGCCGGAAGCCAAACAGGCTGGGATCTGAGATGGCCCTGGTCAGCTACCGAGAGGCGGTGCGGGGGGCGCTCCGCGACGAGATGCTCCGCGACGAACGGGTAATCCTGCTGGGGGAGAGCATCACCGGCTACGGCGGCTCCTACGCCGTGACCAAGGGGCTGGTCGAGGAATTCGGGTCCAAGCGGGTCATGGAGACTCCGATCGCCGAGGCTGGGATCGTCGGATTCGCGGTGGGGGCCGCGATGGGCGGCCTTTTGCCCGTGGCCGAGCTGATGACCGTCAACTTCGCCCTTTTGGCGCTCGACCAGATCGTCAACAGCGCCGCTAAGTTCCACTACATGTTCGGGGGCCAGTGGTCAGTGCCGCTGGTGGTCAGGACGGTATCCGGATTCGGTCAGCTCGGCCCCACCCATTCCCAAACCTTTGAGGGCTGGTTCGCCTCGGTGCCTGGACTCAAGGTGGTGATGCCCGCGACTCCAGCCGACGCCCGAGGGCTGCTGCTGGCCTCGATCCGGGATCCAGACCCGGTGATCTTCATCGAGCACAGCCTGCTCTACAGCACCAGGGGGGAGGTGCCCGAGCCGACTCCCGGCGAGGCGGACGAGATCCCGATCGGCAGCGCCAAGGTGGTTCGCCAGGGCGACGACGTCACCCTGGTCGGCTACTCCCGGATGCTGCTGCAAGCGCTCCAGGCGGCCGAGGTGCTCGAGCGCGATGACGGAATCTCCGCCGAGGTGATCGACCTGCGCACCCTGCGCCCGGTCGACTACCCGACCGTGGTGGAGTCGGTCCGCCGCACCCACCAATTGGTGCTCTGCGGCGAGGACTGGCGCACCGGTGGATTCGGAGCCGACCTGCTCAGTGAGACTCAAGACCGCTGCTTCGACGACCTCGACGGTCCCATCCAGCGGGTGGCGATGCGGGACATCCCGATGGCCTACTCGAGGCAGTTGGAAAGGGCGCTGGTACCCACCAGCGATCAGGTGGTGGAAGCGGTCCGGCGGCTCAACTGATGGCCTACCAGGTGACCATGCCTCAGATGGGGTACGACATGACTGAGGGCACCATCAACCGCTGGATGGTCGAGGAAGGGGCGGCGGTGGCCCGGGGCGACGTGATCGCCAGCATCGCCACCGAGAAGGCCGACATAGATATCGAGGCCTATGCCAGCGGGGTCCTGCGCAAGATCCTGGTCCAGCCGGGATCGAAGGTGCCGGTGGGTCAGACGATCGCGATCATCGCCGATCCGGCCGAGGAGCTCTCCGAGCCGCCGGCCGGAGGCGAAGACCCCGCAGCGGAAGGTTCCGCTGCCTCGGCTGAGCCGCCCTCCAAGGACCCGGTCAGTTCAACCAAGTCGGGCAAACCCACCAGGACCAAGCCGGTCGGCGAGCAACCCGACTCGACCCCAGGGTCTACTCCGGTGCCGGATTGGGCCCAGCAGCTTGCCGGCCATGCCCTGGAGCCGGCGCCCGCCGGCCGCTCGCACTCCGCCGGGGGGCGAATCAAGGCCAGTCCGTTAGCCCGGCGGCGAGCTCGGGAGTTGGGAATAGCGCTGGAGGGAGTCCAACCCACCGGTCCGGACGGCCGGATCAAGGCGGAGGATGTGGAGGCCGCCTCGAGAGGTGAAGCTGCCGCGCCCCTCCGCCGATCGTTGGGAGTGGCTCCGCAGTTCGACCCGGGCGATCCCTCCGAGGCGCTCGAGCTGTCCCCGATGCGCGAGGCGATCGCCCGGCGGATGGCCGAGTCCAACAGCACGATTCCCCACTTCCACCTCACCACCGAGGCGCGCATGGAGGCGCTTTTGCGGCTGCGCCACGAGATGAACCAGCTGGGCGACGCGGAGCTGCCGAAGTTCTCCGTGACCGATTTCATCGTCCGGGCCATGGCCCTTACCCTGCAACGTCACCCGAGCCTGAACGCCGCCTGGATCGGTCATGGGGTGCGCCGCTTCTCCCAGAGCAATATCGCCCTGGCGGTGGCCCTCCCCGACGGCCTGGTGGCCCCGGTGCTCCGCGGCTGCGAGTCGTTGACCTTCGCCGCCCTGTCGCGCCAGGCCCACGATGTGGCGGCCCGAGCCAAGACTGGTCGCCTGCGGCCGGAGGAACTATCCGGCGGACACACCGCGATCAGCAATCTGGGCATGTTCGGGGTCAGCCAGTTCTCAGCCATCATCACCCCAGGTCAGGGCAGCGTCCTGGCGGTGGGGGAGGTACGGGAGGTCCCGGTGGTGCTCGACGGGCAGTTGGCACCGGGCCACCTGCTGGCACTGACCTTGGCGATCGACCATCGGGTAACCGACGGCGCCCAGGGAGCCGAGGCCCTGCGCTACCTGCGCTGGTTACTCGAGCACCCCACGGCCTGCTTGGTATGAGGCGGGTGGCTGGTCCGGGACGGTTGCAACGGCTGGCCTGATGAAGGACCTGGCGATTGTGGGATCGGGTCCGGGGGGCTATGTGGCAGCCATCAGGGCGGCGCAGTTGGGAATGGCGGTCACTCTGATCGAGGAGGAGGAGACCCTGGGCGGCGTGTGCCTCAACTGGGGCTGCATCCCGTCGAAGGCGCTCTTGCGCAACGCTGAGGTCCTTCATCTGGTCCGCGAGGCCGACCGGTTTGGGATCAGTCGGGGTGAGGTGGTGGCCGACTTCGACGCGGCGATCAGCCGGAGCCGCGAGGTGGTCGGGAAGCTAGTGCAGGGAGTCGCCTTCCTGATGCGCAAGAACGGGGTTGAGGTGGTCTCGGGGCGGGCCCGGCTGCTCTCGGAGCAGACCTTGGAGGTGACTCCCTCGGGCCAGCAGGTGGCCGCCTCCCAGATCATCATCGCCACCGGCGCGCGACCGAAAACCATCCCGGGGCTCGCGCCCGATGGCAAGTCGGTGTTCACGTCTCGGGAAGCGCTCGAGCTGCGTCAGCTGCCCAAAAGCTGCGTGATCGTGGGGGGCGGGGCGATCGGGGCTGAATTTGCCTACATCTACTCGTCCTACGGGGTGCGGGTCACCGTGGTGGAGGCGCTGTCCAGGCTGCTGCCCCAGGAGGATCTGGATGTCTCCAGGGAGCTGACCCGGCAGTTCGAAAGGCAGAAGATCGAACTCCGAACGGGGTCGTTGATCCAGCGATCCGAGCGGACCGGGGAGGGGTGGCGGCTGGTCCTGGAGAGCGGCGATGCGGTGGAGGGGGAGATGGTCCTCACCGCAACCGGGGTGGCCGCCAATCTGGAGAATCTTGGGCTCGAGGAGTTGGGAGTGGCGGTCGCTGGAGGATTCATCAAGGTGGACGACCACCAGCGCACCAACATCCCCGGGGTCTTCGCCATCGGAGATGTCAATGGCCCCCCACTCCTGGCTCATGCGGCCAGTGCCGAGGGAGTGATCGCCGTCGAGACCGCCGCCGGTCGGGAGGTGAAGCCGCTGGACCCGATCCAGGTTCCCCGCTGCACCTACTGCCAGCCCCAGGTGGCCTCGACCGGACTAACGGAGGAGCAGGCCAAAGCCCAGGGTCACCAGGTGCGGATTGGCAAGTTCCCCTTCAGCGCCAGCGGCAAGGCGATCGCCATGGGCGAGACGGTGGGATTCATCAAGACGGTGGTCGATGCGGAGACCGGCCGTTTGCTGGGCACCCACGCGATCGGAGCCGAGGTCACCGAGCTGCTGCCGGAGATGGTCATGGCCGCCTGGGTCGGGGTCAAGGCCGAGCAGTTCGAAGCTCTGGTGCACGCCCACCCCACCCTCAGCGAGAGCCTCAAGGAGGCCGCCTTGGCCGCTGAAGGGCTGGCGATCCACATCTAAGGGGAGCCCGCCGTCCGGGCCCGCTTCATTGCACGACCGAAGCGGGCCGCGGCCGAGCTGCCGCCGCCAGGCAAACCCTCTGCGCACCCGCCCGTCGGTTGACGCGGGTTCGGTCAGGGGGGCGACCGGCTGCCGGCCCGCCGAGGTGTGAATTCCCTCGACGACCCTAAGCTAACCCAGCCCGCCCGACCGGGACATCGGTCGGGTCGCCAGCCTATCGGGCGGACCAGGGTTGGTGCCCGGATCGATGGGAGGCCGGCGCTGGAGGTCTAGGTGGAGATGGCTCAGCGGGCCGAGCGGCGAACAGTCGCGCGGCTCAGAGGCCGGTCACCCGAACCCCGGTGTGGGTGTGGTGGATCCGGTTGAGCCTGATCAGAAATGGCGTTAGCCCTTCGCTGAAGGTGGCGTTTTCCAGCCCTCCACCGTCCACTCCGCGGAGGCCGGGCAGAAGTTCGACCAGGCGGATCACCAGTGACTTCGCGGTCAGATGGTCCGAAGTGACGATCACATCCTCGTCGAGGGTCACGTCCAGTTGAGCCAGGACGGGCGCGCTGACCGTGTGGAACGCACCCACCACCAGAGCACCGGGACACCCCTGGGCCAGATCCTGGGCGGCTGACCCCGCAGCGGGTCTGAGCGGGTGAGGCCGCCCTCCCCGAAACTCCATCGGGGCGGCGGTGGAGACCAGCACCCGGCCCCGAAGCAGCTCGGCCAGCTCGCTCAGCAGCGGCGAGCCCGGCTGGTAGGGAACGGTGAGCAGTGTCAGATCCCCAAAGCTCGCAGCTTCAGGGTTGCTGCCGCCCTGGACGAAGCCAGCCCCGGCTCCCAGCCGTTCCTGGATCCCCGTGGCCGCCTCGGCAGCGCGCAAGGGTTCCCGGGATCCCAGCAGTACGGCCAGGCCAGACTGGGCGATCCGGGCCGCGAGCCCCCGACCCATGGGACCGGTGCCGCCGATGATGCCGACGCCGTCTGGCATTGTGCTCATGAGACTCCCCAGGTCGTGTACGGCGGCCCCGGCAGCCGCCCCTTCATGGAGACCTACCATATCGGGAGTTGAGTGCTCAAGACGGCGATCTGAATGGCGGGGCTGGACCAGGCCTGGCGCTTGACGACACGCACACTCTGGTGGCGGTCGAGCCCCAGGATCTGGAGGCGCTCTGGCGACCCGATACCGGGGCGGTCCTCGGATGGTTGCTCTTCCGCTCGGCCTCGGGAGTGGGCCCCGCCGCCAATGAGAACTCGGTCGAGCTACCCACGCTTTGGTTCTCAGTCGGGGGGCGCAGGATCTCCGCTGAGCTGAGGGAGGCAGCCGGTTGGGGTCAGCTGGGGGGGGCGGCGGTGGCCCTCTTCGAGCTGCCAGCCGAGGGCGAGTTTCCCCCGGGTAGTCCGGACAGCGAGAGTCGCTCAGCTTGCGGGGTTGTGGATGCCGGTCAGGAGTTCGTGGTCGGCCTGCCTGGTTCGTGGGCAGAGCGGCTGGCCGCCGCTTGGGTCCTCAGCTAGGCCTTGTCGGTCTACCTCAGCGGGGTCCCGGTCAGGTCAGGCCAGCCCGAGTCATCGAGCTTCTCCGGGGTGATCGGGCAAGAGCGGATGAAGCTGGCTCTTTTGCTGGCCGCCATCGAGCCTCGGATCGGTGGGGTCCTGATCCGCGGGGAGCGCGGGACCGCGAAATCGACCCTGGTTCGGGCGATGGCGGCCATCCTGCCCACCCAAGAGCAGGTCGCGGATTGTCCCTATCACTGCTCGCCCTCCGGTCCCGACCAGTGTGCGGACTGCTCGGATCGGGTGGCCCGGGGCGAACAGCTGCCGGTGGTCATCCGTCCGACCCGGGTGGTCGAGCTGCCCTTGGGTGGCTCCGAGGACCGGATCGTCGGGTCGATCGACCTGGAGCTGGCGCTCCGGCAAGGACGGCGCGCCTTCCAGCCAGGGCTGCTGGCCGAAGCCAACCGCCAGGTGCTGTACGTCGACGAGGTGAACCTTTTGGAGCATCACCTGGTCGACGTGCTGCTGGATGCGGCCGGCTCGGGCGTCAACGTGGTGGAACGCGAAGAGATCTCGATCACCCATCCCTCGCGCTTCGTGCTGGTCGGAACCATGAATCCTGACGAGGGCGAGCTGCGCCCGCAGCTGCTGGACCGCTTTGGCCTGTGCGTCGAGGTGTCTGGGCTGCGCGGCCTGGAGGATCGGGTGGCGGTGATGCGGCGGGATGCGGAGCAGCCGATGGTTCCCAGCGGGGATCGCCAGCTGGCGGAAAGACTGGAGCGGGCCCAAAGGTTGTTGCCCCGGCTGGAGACGCCGGAGCTGGTGGTCCGGATGGCGGCCGTGATGAGCGTTGACCAGCAGGTCATCGGTCATCGCTCCGACCTGGTCTTGGTGCGGGCCGCCCAGGCCCGCCGCGCCCTGCAGGCCGCGGTGACCGAGAGGCCGTCAGCGGATGGCTTGGTGGTCGGCCTGTCCGACCTGGCGGAGGTGGCCGAGTTGGCCCTGGTGCACCGCCGACGGTCCCAGGGCGGCAGCCTCACCGAGGCGCCCCCCGGGGTCAGCGACCCACTCTCGGAGCAGCTGGCAGCGCCGGCGGAGGTGGGGATGCCGGACCTCAAGGGCGAGGCTGGTCCGACCGGAGAGACGACTTCGGAGAACGGACTGGCGGAAGGAGAGGAGTCCCCAGAGGGGGCGGCAGGGGCCACCGCGGAGCTGGCCGGGAGTACCGACTCGCGACCGGGTCCCTCGACCGCCCAGCCGGTCGAGGTGGAGGAGGGATTCGAGGTCGGTCGCATCCAGCTGCCCCGAGAGAGGCTGCGCCGCCGCGGACGCGGTCGGCGGAGCCAGACCACCTCCCGGGATCGCCGCGGTAGGTACGTCGGCGCGCGGGAGGTGGAGCATCCAACCGACCTGGCTCTGGATGCCACCCTGCGCGCGGCCGCCCCGCACCAGGTCTCCCGGCGGGCGGCCTCCGAGGCCGGGGGACGCCAGCTCCAGCTCGAGCCCCAAGATCTGCGCCAGAAGGTGCGCCAGCGCCGGATCGGCAACCTGATCGTGTTCGCCGTGGACGCCTCGGCGAGCATGGACGCCGAGCAGCGGATGGACGCCACCCGCAGTGCCATCTTCGCTCTGCTCCAGGACGCCTACGTCCGGCGCGACCGGGTCGCGCTGGTCTCTTTCTCCGGGCGCAGCGCCCAGGTGGTGTTGCGGCCCACCGCCAGCGTGGATCTCGCGGAGCGCCATCTGACCCGGATCGCGGTGGGCGGCACCACCCCCTTGACCCACGGACTGACCACGGCCGTCAATCTGATCGCGGCCGAGCGTCGCCGGGACCCTGACGTGCTGCCGCTCCTGGTGCTGATCAGCGATGGTCGCGGCAATATCAGCCTGGGAGGTGAGGAGCCGCTCCTGGAGGCGCAGCGGATGGCGGACCAGATCCGTCGGGAAGGGATCCGGGCGCTGGTGATCGACTCCTCCCGGGACCATCTGCCGCAGTTGGCTGCGGCGCGCCCCAGCGGCTCCGCCGCGGCTCGCTTCGCGGGCTACAACTTCAACGCCTGTGTCGACCTGGCCGAGCGGATGGGCGCTGCCTACTTTGGCCTCTTCGATCTTTCTGAGGGGGCGATCCTGCGACCGGTGACCGAGGCCCTGCGGCAGCCGCAGTCCTCGGGGCGGCCCAGCTCCCTCTGAGACAATCTGCCGGTGGCTGAGCTGCGCAACGTCTATCCTTTCACCGCCCTGGTCGGTCAGGGCCAGATGCGGCTCGCGCTGGAGCTCAACGCGGTCAACCCGGCGATCGGGGGGGTGCTGATCCGCGGGGAGAAGGGCACCGCCAAGTCCACCGCGGTCCGGGCCCTCGCCCGGCTGCTCCCCGAGCTCGAGGTGGTGGTCGGCTGCCACTTCGGCTGCGCGCCGCGCGGGGACGCGATGTGCTCCGACTGCCAGGGCCGGCTGGCTGCCGGCGAGGAGCTGGAGGTGACCCAGCGCCAGATGCGGGTGGTCGAGCTACCGATCAATGCCAGCGAGGACCGGGTGGTCGGCTCGATCGATCTGGAGGCCGCGATCCATTCCGGCCAGCGGCGCTTCGAGCCTGGGGTGCTGGCCGAGGCCAACCGCCAGATCCTCTACGTGGACGAGGTCAACCTGCTTGACGACCACATCGTGGACGTGCTCCTCGACGCTGCCGCCATGGGCGTCAACGTGGTCGAGCGCGAGGGGATCTCCGTCTGGCACCCCTCTCGCTTCATCCTGGTGGGAACCATGAACCCCGAGGAGGGCGACCTGCGGCCCCAACTCCTGGACCGGTTCGGGCTCTGCGTCGACGTGTCCGGAATCACCAACATCGCCGACCGGGTCGAGATCGTGCAGCGCCGGGAGGCTTTCGAGGACGACCCGGTGGGCTTTGCCGCCGAATGGGAGGAGGAGGAGGGCCGGGAGCGGGATCGCATCGATCGGGCGATTGCCGCCTTGCCCGGGATCCAGATCTCCCGGCAGGTGCTGGAGGGGATCGCCCGGCTGGCCATCGAGCTCGAGGTCGACGGCCACCGCGCCGATCTGGTCGCCCGCAAGGCGGCCCAGGCCTACGCGGCGTTGGAGGCGCTGCCCCAGGTGGGCCTGGCCGAGGTGGCCGCGGTGGCCGCCATGGTCCTCGCCCATCGGGTCCACTCCCGCCCCGGTCAGCGCCCCCACGACATCGCCGCTTCGACGCGCCGGGTGCTGGGCGAGGCGTGACCCGCGTACTCCCGGTGTCTCGGGCGACTGAGCGGGGCGTGACGGGCAGGTCGCGCCGGGATGGAATTCCACTGGCCGCTGTTATTTTTTTTGTGCCGGTCGTGGTTCGGGGACCGTCCTCCCACTCCGGTGGGACCCCGGCCACGGGCGGTGTCTCTCAGCTGCTGGATGATGGCTGAGGACCCCCTCCTGGGGGGGCTGGTACCGGTAGAGCCGGAGGAGCTGCTCACCCGAGGGGCGCTGGGGGCCCCGGGCAGGCTCCGGATCGAGGTGGGCCTGGCTGAGCCGCGCTTCGCCTCTCCTGAGGGCCGCCGAACTCCGAGGGAGGAGCTGGCTCTGCGGCGGGCCCTGGGCGGTGTGTCATACCCGGCACCCCGCGAGCGCTTGCTGATCGAGGCGGGGCGATGGCTCGCTGGCCACGAGGATTTGCGCGAGCGGCTCCGTGACCTGCCCGAGCTGACCTATGGCAGCGAACTGGAGGTGTTGGGCCAGCTGCAGGCCCAGGTCCCGCGTGCGGCATCGGAGCCCGAAGGGGATCACCCCTCAGACGCTGACCCACCCTCGAGCCGGGCCGGGAAGGACGAAGGCAGTTCGGCCAGCCGGTAGCTCCGGGCGTCGGCCTGGTAGTCGATTATCTGCAGGCCGCGGGCGAAGGCCGACTGCAACTTTTCCCGGAGCTCAGCCTGCAACGCGGGCAGCTCTCCGCGGTCGGAACCGGGTCGGCCCGGCAGCCCCTCCGGGACGGCGACGGCGACCAGGTTGCGCCGGCGGCGCAGTTTGGCCAGTTCTGACTGCTCCTTGACTCCGAGAAACCACTCGACGATCAGCCGATCGGTGGGGAGCCCCCGGCTGAGCGCGTCGTCGCGGCGCCCGTAGTAATCGTGCCGGAAGTCGCGGGCGGTGGCTCCCAGGCGACGGAGATTGAAGTGGGCGTTGCCCACCTGGCTCGGATCGAAGGTCCAGACAATCCGGTCCATCCCGGCCGCCAATACCGCCTCCCGCTGGGCCAACTTCAGCGCCCGGCCGATGCCACTGTTGCGATGTTCCGGGAGCACCCCCGCCGAGTGGGAACGGAGGTAGGCGACCCCCTCCCTCGTCCGTCCGACGAACCCGTAGGCGAAGCCGACCGGCCGACCCCCGGAGCGGGCCAGGAGGACCACTCCGCCTGCCTCGGCAATCACCTTCAGCAGCGTGGATGGCGCGGCGATCTGCGACGAACCCCAGATCTCCGCCTGCAGCGAGCTGACCGCGTCGATCTCCTCCAAGGTTCGGGCCGGGGAGATCACGAACTCCCGGAACTCAGGCGTGGCGGGGCTAGCGGTTTGCGGGCACACGGGTCATCGCTGGATCCTGCGCCCAGCTCCTGGAGACGGCTCCACTCTTCCCCGCGACCGGGGGGCCGCCAGGCGCGGACCTCAGGGCACCCCACCCCAGCTGGACTTCGGTGGCTTGGTGACTTCGCCTGGAGGTTCTCGGGTCGTCTTTTCTCAAGGGACCTTGATTGTCTAGACTCCGGGTCGGTGACCGCAATCAGCTCACGCGTGCCCCGATCGAATTCGGCCCGGGCGATCCGACGAGGCGGCCCATGGCCAACCTGATCTACTCAGCCATCACCTCGCTTGACGGCTACCTGGCTGACCAAGCCGGCGATTTCGACTGGACCACTCCCGACGAGGAGGTGCTCGCCTTCGTCATTGACCTTGAGCTGCCCATCGGAACTTACCTTTACGGCCGCCGCATGTAGCAGACGATGGTCTACTGGGAGACGGCCCGATTCCTCGCCGAGGGACGGCAGCTCCAGCAGAACTTCGCGGAGCTCTGGCGGGCCGCTGACAAGGTCGTCTACTCCACCTCCTTGGTCACCGTCTCCAGCACCCGGACGCGGATCGAGCGCACCTTCGACCCGGCATCGGTCCGCGCGATGAAGGAGCGGTCGAAGCGCGACCTCACTGTGGGCGGTGCCCACCTCGCCGGCCAGGCCCTGGCCGCCGGCCTGGTCGACGAGTGTCACCTGTTTCTCGTCCCCGTCATCGTGGGGGGAGGGACGCCGTCTCTTCCCCGTCAGCTGGAGCTGCTGGACCAACGCCGCTTTGGCAACGGCGTGGTTCACCTCCACTACCGAGTTGGAAGCTAAGGCAGGAACACCGCCGCCTTCACCCCGCTCAGCGGCTCTGGCCCACTTCCCTGGCTAGCCCGATTCCGCTACACCGATCCGATTCTGGGCGGCAGTTTCGGTGACGGGTCTCAGGCGCCGGGATAATCGCCAAGCAGATGGCCCCGCAGTCGACCAGTCGAATTCGCAACTTTTCCATCATTGCCCACATCGACCACGGCAAATCCACCCTGGCCGATCGGCTCATGGAATTCACCGGGACGGTCAGTGCCCGGGATCTGACCGAGCAGATGCTCGACACCATGGACTTGGAGCGCGAGCGGGGGATAACCATCAAAGCCCAGGCGGTCCGGATGACCTACCAGGCTCGGGATGGCCAGACCTACGAGTTCAACCTGATCGACACCCCCGGGCATGTCGACTTCGCCTACGAAGTGTCCCGGGCGCTGGCCGCCTGCGAGGGGGCCCTGTTGGTGGTGGACGCCAGTCAGGGGATCGAAGCCCAGACCCTGGCCAACGTCTACAAGGCGCTCGAGCTGGGCCTGGAGATCGTGCCGGTGGTCAACAAGATCGATCTGCCGCAGGCCGATCCGGAGCTGGTGCGGGAGGAGATCGCCCGGGTGATCGGCATCCCGGCGGAACGATCGATCCTGGCCAGCGCCCGAACCGGGGAGGGGGTGGACCAGATCCTGGAAGCGGTGGTGACCGCCCTGCCTGCTCCAGTTGGAGACCCGGAGGCCGCGTTGCGGGCTCTGATCTTCGACTGCAAGTACGACGCCTACCGAGGAGTGGTGGTCTACGTGCGGGTGATGGACGGACGGCTGCGGTCGGGGACTCAGATCCGGATGATGGCCAACCAGGGCACATTCACAGTCGACGAGGTCGGCATCTTCCACCCTTCGATGGTGGAGGTTGGGGAGCTCACCGCCGGCGAGGTCGGCTACCTGATCGCCTCCATCCGCAATGTCCGGGACAGCAAAGTCGGGGACACCATCACCGAGGTCTCGCGGCCGACCCCGGCGCCGCTGCCCGGCTACCGGCAGGTGAGCCCGATGGTCTGGGCCGGTCTGTTCCCGGTCGAGGGGGATGACTACCAGGGGCTGAAAGAGGCATTGGACCGGCTCCAGCTCAACGACGCCGCTTTGACCTTTGAGCCGGAGACCTCGATCGCCCTCGGGTTTGGCTTCCGCTGTGGCTTCCTCGGCCTGCTTCATATGGAGATCGTCCAAGAGCGGCTGGAGCGGGAGTTCCAGCTCAACCTGATCACCACCGCGCCGTCAGTCGCCTACCGGGTGACGCTGCGGAACGGAAGCGTGATGGAGATCGACAACCCGGACCAGCTCCCCGAGGTGGGGCTGATCGAGACGATCGAAGAGCCCCGGGTCAAGCTGGAGATCGTGGTCCCTCGCGAGCATCTCGGCGGGATCATGGAGCTCTGCCAGGAACGGCGTGGGGAATTCGTGCAGCTGGAGTACCAGCCGCCCGGGGAGCGGGCGCTGCTCACCTACGACCTGCCGCTGGGGGAGATCATCCATGACTTCTACGACCAGCTGAAGTCGCGCAGCCGGGGCTACGCCTCGATGGACTACCAATTGACCGGGTACCGGGCCGAGCAGTTGGTCAAGCTGGACGTGCTGGTGGCCGGCGCCAAGGTCGATGCCCTGTCGATCATCGTCCACCGCCAGCAATCGAGCAACCAGGGACGGAAGCTGGTGCAGCGGCTGAAGGAGGTCATCCCCCGTCAGCTCTTCGAGGTGGCCATTCAGGCGGCGATCGGGGGCAAGGTGATCGCCCGCGAAACGGTTCCGGCGCTGCGCAAGGACGTGCTGGCCAAATGCTATGGAGGGGACATCACCCGCAAGCGCAAGCTCCTGGAGAAGCAGCGCGAGGGCAAGCAGCGGATGAAGCGCGTCGGCAGCGTGGAGATTCCCCAGGAAGCCTTCATGGCGGTGCTCTCCCTTGACCGCTGAGGTGGCCCCCGGCACGGCGCGCAGCCTCTACCTCCACATTCCCTTCTGCGACACCCGCTGCCCCTACTGCGACTTCGCCATTCATATCGGCGGGGAACAACTACGTCAGCCCTATGTCGAGGCGCTGATCCGCGAGGTGGATCACCTGACCGCCGCCGGCCAGCCACCCGGGGGCCTGGAGACCATCTACCTGGGCGGGGGTACCCCAGGGCTGCTGGAGCCGGCGCTCTTGGGGCGGATCTTGGCGGCGGTCGCGCAGCGCTTCGGGATCGCCCCGGGAGCCGAGATCACCCTCGAGGCGAACCCAACCGGACTCACCGAAGCCCGCTGTCGCAGCTGGCGGGGCTTGGGGATCAATCGGTTGAGTCTGGGAGTCCAGAGCCTGGATGACGCGACCCTGCATTGGCTGGGCCGCAACCACGACGGGAAGACCGCCGAGCGGGCGCTCAGGGCGGCGGTCGATGCCGGCCTGGAGAACCTCAGCTGCGACCTGATTTACGCGGTGCCGACCCAGCCCACCGCAGTTTTCGCAACCGGATTAGAGCGGCTTCTCAGCTTCTCCCCAAGCCACATATCCTGTTATGAGCTGACCGTCGAGCCGGGCACCCCGCTGGCCCGGTGGGTCGCCCAAGGCCGAGTTTCGGCGCCGACCGAGCCGGAGTTCATCGAGCAGCACCGCCTGGCCCGAGACCGGTTGCAGGCAGCTGGCCTCAGGCAATACGAGGTGAGCAACTATGCCCGGCCCGGTCACGAGTCCCGCCACAACCTGACCTACTGGCTCGGGCGCAACTACCTGGCCGCGGGGTGTGGAGCTCACGGGTTCGTCGGCCTCCAGGCGGCGCGGGCCCTCGGGTTAGCGGTCGACAGCGACCGGGTGGCAGTCCGGTACTGGAACTTTCGCAGTGCCGCCACGTACATCAAGGAGGTCGCGAGGCGGGGCCACGGGCGCCGTGGCCACGAGGGGATTGATCAGCAGCAGGCGGAGATGGAGCGGGTGGCCTGCGGCCTCCGGCTGCGGGCTGGCGTCGAACTGAGGCTTTCCCACCAGCTCACGGTGGCGGGCCGCCTTGCCCAACTGGGGCTGCTGACGATCGAGGGCCGGCGGGCCGTCGCGACCGCGCGGGGGGTCGAGGTGCTGGACCGGCTCACCTTGGAGCTGGTGGCCGCCAAGCCCGGCGTCGCGGAGGTCGAAGGCGCCGCCCAGCGCCGCCGGGTGCCGGTGGCAGCCGCAGCTCCGGCCGGACCTCCCTCACCCGGTGGCCGGAAGGTGAAGCCCGAACGCGTGCGGCAAGAGCACTCCGAACACATAGCCGGCCAGGGCGGCTACGGTCCCCACCGCCAGCACCTGCGCCCCTCCGAACCAGAGTCGCTGACCGGTGACCGCGGCCTTCAGCACTCCCACCGCCGCCAGGCCGATTCCCGACAGCAGTAGCGACACCAGCACGGCGGGCAGTCCGGTCATGAAAATGTAGGAGAGGATCGGCAGGATCGCGCCCAGCAGGAAGGTCCCAGCCATCAGCAAGCCATCCCGGACTGGAGCGTCGTGGAGCTGGCTCGAGATGCCCAGCTCCTTCTCGATATGGGTCTCCTCCCAGAGCTGCGGGTAGCGCGCCAATGACTCGGAGAGCCGCACAGCCTCGTCGGCAGGGACTCCGCGCTCGGCGAGGATGGCGACCATCTCGGCGAGCTCCTCCTGCGGCTTGCTCTGCAGCTCGTCCCGTTCCTTGTGGATCGCCTGGTGCTTCAGGTCCCGAGCCGCGGTCGTGGCCAGATAGGCTCCGGTCCCCATCGAGATCATCCCGGCCAGGGCGCCCAGCAGACCGGCGATCAGGATGGTGGTGTGGGCGACCGCCGTGCCCGCCGTGGCGGTGGCCACGCCGGTGGTGAGGCCGAGGGTGGTCAAGAGGCCGTCCTGCACCCCGAAAACCACTTCGCGGATGCCGGTCCGACGGGCCAGCCGCTCCCGTTCCGACCCCTCGGCCGGGTTGATGTCCCGGTGCCGGTGCTGGGCGGCCGGTTGGAGTTCGGCTGGGGGCGTCGGGCGGGAGCCCATGCGGTGATGTTAGCGTGGCGATACCCCGGCTCAGAGATCGCTGCGATCGGTTCGACCGACAGAACGCCTGTGCTAAACTGCCGTTAGCACTCGGCGTGGTGGAGTGCTAACCAGGGCCTGAGGTAGATCTGGAATGGACCAGCGCAAAGAGCGGATTCTGCGAGCAGTCGTCTCCGACTACACCGAGACCGTGGTTCCGGTGGGTTCCCACGCGCTCGCCGCCAGGTATTTCCTGGAGCTGAGTTCGGCCACGATCCGCAACGAGCTGTCCGAACTGGTGGACGACGGATTCCTGGCCCAGCCGCACGCCTCGGCGGGTCGGATCCCAACCGACCAGGGATACCGTTACTTCGTGGACTTCCTCCTGCCCCAGGAGGTGGTCGATCCCCAACTTCGGCGCCATGTGCGACAGGGGTTCGAGGCCGCGGACCACGATGTGGAGGCGGTGCTCGAGGTGGCCGCCGCGATGCTGAGTCGGCTCAGCGAGAACGTGGCGGTGGTCACCGGCCCGGCCAACGCCACCAGCCGGCTGCGGCACCTGGATCTGGTCCTGATCCGACCGGGGCAGGCGTTGATGGTGGAGGTCGCGACCGGCAACGCCGCCTTTCAGCGACTGATCGAGATTGACCTTCTCGTGGACCAGGACGAGTTGAGCGGGTGGGCCAAGCGGCTCAACGAGATGTACCGAGGGATGTCGGCCGAGGAGGTGGAAGCGGCCCCCATGGTGGCTGGACTGGCGCCCGGACTGCAGGCGCTGGGTCAGGACATCGCCCGGGGGCTGCGGCAGCTCGCCACCCGCTCGGCGCTGGTGATTCACGACGGAGTGCGCAATCTGGTCCGCCAACCCGAGTTCGAGGACCCGGTCCGGTTGCGGGCCGTCCTCGAGGTCCTGGAGGCCCAGCGCATCTTGGGCGACGTGCTGGCGCAGCTGGCCCCCCAAGCGGGAATGCAGGTGCTCATCGGCCATGAAAACACGGTCGCCGAGCTGCGCGAGTGCAGCCTGGTGCTGACCAGCTATCAGGCCGGCGATCAGCTCTGGGGGACCATCGGCGTGGTCGGACCCACCCGGATCCGATACGGCCAGGTGGCGGCGCGGCTGCAGCTGGTCTCCCGGGCCACCGGAGACGCCCTGACCAGGCTGCTGGCGTGAGCTGTGGCGGAAAAAAAAGGGGATCGAATGACTGCGGCTAAGGTCAAGAGTTCAGGCGAGCCGCAGAAAAGGGCAGAGCCAGCGGCCGGCGGGTCGAGCGAGCCGGCCAGGATGGCGGAGCTGGAAGCGGAGCTGGAAAAGCTCAACGCCACCTACCTGCGGCTGGCGGCGGACTTCGAGAATCACCGCCGCCGCAAGGCCCAAGAGGGCGAGGAGCAGGCAAGGTACGGCTCGATCGGGTTACTTCAGGCGCTCCTCCCCGGCCTCGACAATCTGGCCCGAGCGGTCGCCCACATTCCGGCCGAGGCCAAGGACGGGCTGGCCGAAGGGCTGCGGCTGACGGCCAAACAGCTCGACGACGCGCTCGCCTCCCAGGGGATTCGACGGATCGAGTCGGTGGGCCAGCCGTTCGATCCCCGACTGCACGACGCGGTCCTCTCGGTCCCGGCCGGCGACGCTACCCCGGGCACGGTGGTGGCCGAGCTGGCCCCGGGGTACCAGATCTTCGACCGGGTGGTGCGACCCGCCCAGGTGAGCGTGGCCGAGGGACAGCCGGACCCCACCCCAAGCAGGGGTGCGGGGGCCGCCCGCGCCCTTCCCGCCGACGAGCCATCGCCCAACTAGGAGATGCCCCAGACCAAACGCGACTACTACGAAGTTCTGGGCGTCGACCGTCAAGCTACCCCCGCCGAGCTGAAGCGCGCCTATCGCGGCCTGGCGATGCGGTACCACCCCGATCGCAACCCGGGGGACCACCAGGCCGAGGACAATTTCAAGGAGATCGGTGAGGCCTACCAGGTGCTCTCCGATCCCGACCGGCGCCAGCGCTACGACGCCTTTGGGCATTCCGGCGAAGCGATGGGCGGCGGCGCTGGCTTCAACTTCCAGTCGGCCTTCGACCTGTTTGACATGTTCTTCGCCGGGGGAGCGTCGGCCCAGCGCCGCCGCGGAGGGCCGCGGCGGGGCAGCGACCTCCAACTCCAGGTGACGATCGACTTTGAGGACGCGATTCGCGGGGTTACCCGTACCTTCGAGATCAACCGCCACACCCCTTGCCCGGAGTGCGGCGGAACCGGAGCCAAGGCGGGGACCGGCGCGGTCACCTGTCCCGACTGCGGTGGTCAGGGTCAGGTTCAGCGGGCGCGGCAGACCCTGCTCGGCCAGATGGTGACGGTCGAGGCCTGCCCGCGTTGCCAGGGCGAGGGCCAGATGATTGAGTCGCCCTGTCCTCAGTGTCGCGGTCAGGGTCTGGTCGAGTCCCCCAAGGAGCTTGAGGTCCAGATCCCCCCGGGCGTGGACAACGAGATGCGGGTGCGGGTGCCTGCCGAGGGCGCGGCCGGTCCCCGCGGGGGGCCGCCCGGCGACCTCTATCTGCTGATCACCGTGCGACCTCATGAGGAGCTGCAACGCCGGGGGATGACCATCGTCTACGAGTGCCCGATCACCTTCTCCCAGGCCGCGCTGGGCGACACGATCGTGGTCCCCACGGTGGACGGGCCCGTCCCCATGGTGGTCAAGGCAGGCAGTCAGTACGGGCAGCAGGTGAGGCTTCCCGGTAAGGGCGCCCCCGACCCCCGCACCGGCCGTCGGGGCGACCAGGTGGTCCGACTGCGCGTGGTGATTCCCACCCGGCTCACCGAGCACGAGCGGGCATTGCTGCAGGAGCTGTCGCCGCCCGACGGCAAGCCTCACCCGGTGCGCAAGGGGTTCTTCGAGAACTTGAAGGACGCCATCGGGCTGTAGCGGCGCCCAGGTTTGACGGGGCAGGGCGCGGGGTATCAAGTCTCCAAGGGCTCGAAAGCCCAGCAGAAGATGGCATTTCTTGCAACGGAGGATGATGACTATGACCGGTTGGGAGGCTTGGCGCGAGCTCCTCTTCGCGCCCCCTGAGATCACCCCGTACCGCAGCGACGATTCGAATGCGACCGAACTCCGAGGCACCGCCCCGGCGGTGTACCTGCCCCTCGATGTTCGGCAGACCGAGAGGGAGTTTGTTCTGGAAGCCTCGGTTCCCGGATTTAATCCGGAGGAGATCGAGGTGGTCTCCGATCAAGGCACCCTGACCATCCGCGGCGAGCGCAAGGTCGAGGCGCTGCCCGAAGGTCGCTACCTGCGCCGCGAGCGCCGGCAGCTCTCCTTCTTTCGGCAGCTCACCTTACCCACGGAGGTGCGCGCGAGCGAGATCAGCGCCCGCTTTGTCAACGGCGTGCTAACCGTCCGCATCCCCCGGGTGGCGGCGCCAGCACCCACGCGGGTCAAGATCGAGGTGGACTCCCCCATTTCGATTGCCGACTCCCCCTCCGAGCCGGTCGCTCCGATGACGGCGACCAGTCCCGGCTGATCCAGTTCGGGCTCAACCGCCCAAGGGCCTCTGGACCGGGACCTCCCGGTCCAGGGTCACTGTGGTTGGGGAGGGGTCCCTGATTCGGAAAACAGCGACCCCAACTTTTCGCGGAGCCGCGCTGCCAGCGCCTCCGGGCTCCGCACCATGAAGGGCTCGTCCAGGAGGTGTTGCCAGGCGGTAGCGTCCGAGCCTTCAATGGCCGGGTTGAAGTAAATCCGCGGCGAGACCCGGGCGTGCAGCCAGAAATGGGGCGTCCGCTCCTGGGTGGGTGCCGCATAGAGCGCCAGATTGAAGGCGCGCACCCCTTCCTGGTGGAAGGCTGCCAGCGCCGCCTTGAGTCCGGTGGCGAACTCGGCCACTGCGCTCGCGGAGAGGGTCTCCAGGTAGGCCACGTCGGGAAAGAGAGTCAGCAGATCCGAGACCACGCTGCGGGACACAAAGGCGGTTAGCCAGGCCGTGTGGGGCCCCTGGGCGATGAAGCGTTGGCCGGCGGTCCGCTCCGCCGCGACCAGCTCCGCCCAGTAGGGCGAGTGGAGCCGCCGCCAATAGCGCCGGCTCTGGCGCACCTCTTCCTGCAGCAGCGCGCCGGGACGGTTGGTGGAGAAGGCCTGCAGGTGCGGGTGGACCTGGGTCGCGCCGGCGGGGGGCATGTAGTTCCAGGTCACCACCGCATGGCTGCCCCGGGCGACCTGGGGCAGGGAGCGAAAGTACTCGATCGCCGCCAGCAGTCCGTCGGCCAGCTGGGTCTCGGTGAACTGGTCCGCCGCGACAAAGTGTTCCTGGGTGAGGGTCACCACCACGCTGTGCCGGTCGTAGGGGGAGAGGTTGGGAAAGACCGTCGCCTCACCTCGGTGGATCCGGCCCTCGGCCGCGATCGACCGGGGCAAGCGGGGCGTCACTTGGAGGAGGCGCTCCGGGCAGAAAGGGCAGCTGGCCCGCGATCTCTCCACCACCTGGGAGAGATCGGGAGGCTCCAGCTGGAAGCCCGCGAAGTGAGCGACCCGGCCGCTCCGGCCGGTCAGCGGATCACGCCTCAGTTCGGAGTAACGCCGCACCGGCCGCTGATCCGGAGACCCCGCCGGCGGGCGAAAGGTCGTAATCCGGCGCTCGGCGGCGAACTTCAGGGTCAAGAGCGGCCGTCCGACCGCGTCATCAGCCCCCCTGGGCCTCCAGATCCCCGGCCCGGGCCAGCAGCACGGTGATGGCTACTCCCGCCGCCATGGTGGTGCGCAGATTTCGGGGCCCCAGGGAGACCGGCCGGGATCCTTGGCTAGCCAATTCCTGCACCTCGGCCGGGGCGAAGCCACCCTCGGGCCCGATCAGGACGGCAGTGGGCAGGTGGCTATCCCAGGCCACCGAGTTCAGCCCCTGGCGGAGCTCCCCGTCGTGGCAGGTGAAGGCCTGCAGCTGGGGCTCCGCCTGGCGGAGGGTCTGCAGCGAGTCCAGGATCGGGGCGATCGGCCTCACCTCCGGGATGCGGTGCCGCCCCGCGAGCTGGGCCGCCTCCCGACTGATCGTGCGCCAGCGCTCGATCCGTAGAGCCGCCTGCTCGGGCTCGGGTCGAGGGATCGTGCGCTCGGTCAGCACCGGCCAGATGGTGACCGCCCCTAGCTCGGCCACCTGCTCGCAGACGGTGGCCATTCCCTTCCCTTTGGTAAGGGCCTGGAGCACGTGCAGCTGAGCCCTGGCCTCGCGCCGGGTCCGCCGGGTGGCCACGATCACCCCGGTCACCTGATCCGAGCGCAACGTCTCCAGACGGACGTCGTGCTCGGTGCCATCCTCCACGACCACGGTCACCAGCTCCCCCTGGCGCGAGCGCAAGACACGGCTGATGTGCCAGGCGTCGCGATCGATGAAGTGGACCTCGCCGGTGGCGCTCACCTGCTCCGCGGGAACGAAGAAGAGAGGCATGGGCCGAGTGTACCCAGCCGGGTCATTCGAGCTGAGGCCGATACCATGGAGTCGATGGACTGGCCCCTCACCGGAGAGCTCCGGCGCATCCAGTCCGGGGACGGCACCGAGCTCGCGGTTTGGGTGGTGGGTCACGGTCCGCCTCTCCTCCTCATCCCGGGACTGGGTACCGACCACCACGCGTTCGTATGGAACGTGGCCCAGCTAGCGGAGCAGTTCGAGTGTCTGGTGCTCGACCAGCGCGGGATCGGCCTGTCCGAAGCCACCCCCGGTCCCTACACCATGGAGCTGCTGGCCGACGACGCGGCCAGCGTTCTGCGCCATCTCGCCCCCCATGGGGCCTTCGTGTTCGGAGTCTCGATGGGCGGGATGGTGGCCCAGAATCTGGCCATCCGATACCCCCGACTGGTCTCCACCCTGGTTCTGGGTTGCACCGGGCCGGGAGGCCGGCTGGCGGTGAGGCCCGATCCCGAGGTGACCCGCCGACTGTTGGGGGGAGACGCTCAGGATCCCGCGTCCGCCTACCGGGTCGCCTGCTCCGTCCTTTACGAGCCGCGCTGGGCGGCGGAGCATCCGGAGGTGATCGAGGACGCCGTGCAGTGGCGGGCCGACCACCCGGTCCGCCCCGGGGTGTTCCAGGCGCACTGGCAGGCGATCCGACACCACGATGCAGGCGCCCGGCTGGGGCAGATCAGCTCCCCGACCCTGATCCTGCATGGCACCGCCGACGCGGTCATGCCGGCCGGCAACGCTGAGGCTCTGCGGGCCGGCATCGGCGGCTCGCAGCTGGTCTGGCTGGAGGGCCGCGGCCACATGTTCTTCCAGGAGGAGGTGGGCGGAACCGTCGGCCTGCTCCGGCAGAGGCTGCTCGGCGGGGCCGTGGTGAACGGCGCTCACGCAGCCCCGTTCTCCTCGGTACCGGATACAATCGCCACCCGCAAAGGTGAGGGCTGAGGGTCCGCGCTGGGGCTGGAATGGGTTGGCTTGAGGAGGTGACTTTCGCTGTCGGAGGTAAAGCTGCGGGAAGGCGAGTCGTTCGAAAGCGCGCTGCGCCGGTTCAACAAGAAGATCAAGCAGAACGGGGTCCTCACCGAGGTGCGCCGCCGCGAGTTCTACGAGAAGCCCAGCGTCCGCCGCAAGAAGAAGATCATGGCCGCGCGCAAGCGCCGGGCCAAGCAGGTCTAGCTCCCGATCCCGAGAGCCAGCCGCCGTTGCCGGTGCGGCTGGCCTTCTCGGCGGGCTTGGCCCGGACCGACCGGGAATGCGCCCGCAAGGCGGAGCTGGGCCAACTGCTGCGTGGTGCCCTTCGCGATCTGCGCTTGCCTACGGCCAGCGTCAACTTGCGCCTGGCGACTCCGGCCGAGCTTCGTCGGCTGAACCGCAAATTTGCAGGTCAGGACCACGAGACTGATGTGCTCGCTTTTCCAGCGACCGGGGATCGTGACAGCGGCTTTCAGCTACCTGCATCGGAGGTGGGTTTCCTCGGTGATGTGGTGATTTCGGTCAGGACCGCGGCCGCTCAGGCAGAGCTGGTCGGGGAAGATCCCCCGACCGAGGTGCGGCTGCTGGCCGTCCACGGGCTGCTTCACCTGATCGGACACGACCACGAGCGCGCGGAGACGGCCCGCCGCATGACCCGCGCCACCCAGCTGCTCCTGGATGGAGATGCGAGCCGCCGGGGGATCCCAGCACCTCGGGTGCCGGTGCTCCAACCCGCAGAGTGACCGCCGACCCCTTGCTGGTGATCGGGCTGGGCAATCCGGGTGGCGAATATGAGGGGACGCGCCACAACGTCGGGGCCGAGGCGGTCGCCATGCTCGCCCACCGACTTGGGGTCAAGCTGGGGGCCTACCGGGGCCCTGCCTGGGTGGCCCACAAGGTGGTCGAGGAGCGAGAGTTGATCCTGGCCCGACCCAAGACCTTCATGAACGATTCGGGAGTCGCCGGGGCCCGTCTGGCCCGGGACTTCAAGGTGCCGCTGGCCGCGGTGGTGGTCGTCTACGACGAGTTGGACCTCAAGCTGGGACGGCTCCGGATCCGGTCGCGCGGCGGGACCGCGGGCCACAATGGGCTTCGATCCCTGCAG
The DNA here is from genome assembly GCA_035531715.1 of Candidatus Micrarchaeaceae archaeon. GTDB lineage: Bacteria > Chloroflexota > Dormibacteria > Aeolococcales > Bog-877 > Bog-877. Next base: position 100,689 of record DATKSI010000010.1, on the reverse strand, counting down.
GCCCACTGGCGCTCCCAGGAATTCCCTCGGGTCAGGATCGGAATCGGGCGCCCGCCGGCAGCCAAGGACCCGATCGACTACGTCCTGGGCCGTCCTTCCGGCCCGGAGCTCGAGGTTTTGGAGCGGGCCTGCGCTCGGGCCGGAGAGGCGATTCTGGCGATCGCCAGCGCCGGGGTCGAACAGGCGATGACCGAGTACAACCGGCAGGAATCGGAGGATCGGTCAGATGACGGCTGAGCCGCGGTCCAAGGGATCCGGTCCGGGAGCCACGCTGGCGCCGCTGCCTACCCTGCTCAGCCGGATGGCCGGTCTGCCATTCGGATTGGGACTCCACGGCTGGCGGGAGCAGGGGATGCCCCCCAGCTCAATCGGCGGGGTCATTCACGCCGCCACCCCGCTGGTGGCGGCGCTGGTCCGGGAGCTGCTTCAGCTCCCGGTCTGCATCGTGGTCGCCGAGCCGGAGCCGGTTTGGCAGGAGATCTCGACCTGGACTTCGGACAGAGACGTGCTCCTTTTTCCCGCCGCGGACGTGCTCCCTTTCGACCGCATCGCCCCCTCGGGAGAGGTGGTCCGTCACCGGCTGGCGACCCTGCGGGGCTTGCGCTCCGCGACGCCGCAGATCGTGGTGACCTCGCTGCCGGCCATCCTGCGGCCCACCCTGTCGCCGGAACGGGTCGACAGCTGGCGCAGCACTCTCGACGCTGGGGCGATGATCGCCCCGGCGGAACTGGCGGCGCTGCTCCTCGAATCTGGTTACCGACAGGAGTCGATCATCTCCTTCCCCGGGGAGTTCGCCCGCCGCGGCGGGATCATCGACTGCTTTCCGACTGAAGGCCGGCCTTGGCGCGCGGAATGGGAGGGCGACCTGGTGGCGGGCCTATGGAGATTGGATCCCGAGACTCAGGGTTCGCGCGCTGCTCTGGACTCGGTGGTTCTGACCCAGGCTCGGGAGTTCTCGCTTGACCGGTCCTCACTGGAGCTGGCGGCAGGGCGGCTCGCTGGTCTGGACCTCGCCTCGCTGCGGGAGGACGTCCGGGAGCGCTGGGAGTCCGATCTCGAGTTGTTGCAGGATGGTGCTCTGCCCGACCCGGCTGATGCCGTGGCACCGCTACTGGCAGATCCGGAACAAACTCTGCTGCGGCATCTCCAGCCGGGCACGGTGTTCCTGACCGAGCACAGCGAGCGGCTGAGCCAGGTGGCCCGGTCCTGGCTGGACGAGGTCGAGGCGATCCACGAGGCGGAGGTCGGCCGGGGGGAGCTGCCTGCGGACCTCCCTGCCACCGGTGCTTCACTGGCTGCGATCCTGGCTGAGCTGACGGGCGCTCGCAGCCTCGACCTGCGCCGGGAGCCGGCCGAAGACTCGCTGGTCTGCCGCGACGTGGAGATCGCCGCCGCCCCGATGTTCGCTGGAGACATCGACCAGTTCGCGGTGCAGGTCCGGGAGCTGCGCCGGGCCACCGGCACGGTCCTGGTCCTGGGTCTGCAGGAGGATCGGGTCCTGGAGCTCACCGCGGAGCGAGGTCTGGAACCCTCCCGGGTGGAGGAGTTCTCCCTCTCCCAGACTGAGCTCCGCGAAGCCGGGCTCCTGGTGGCGCCTGGCGACCTCGAGTCCGGGTTGGTGCTGGGCGGGCTGCGGCTCGCCGTCTTCTCCGACGCCGATATCTTCGGAATTCAGAAGCGTCGCAGCTCGTCCCTGCTGCGCACCGTGCGCCGAGCCGAGTCCAGCGCCGCCGGGAGACTCCGCCAGGCGGCCGGATCTGGCGTCGATGTCGCCGCCTTCCGGTTCAAGCTCGAGCCGGGAGACGTGGTGGTGCACCGCGATCACGGCATCGGCCGCTTCATCTCGATGAGCCGAGTCGCGGACGGCGAGGGTGAGCGCGAGTACATGCAGCTGGAGTACGCCAACGGCCACAAGCTGTATGTGCCGGCCGAGCATCTGGACCGGATCGAGCGGTACTCGGGCGGTGGGGGAGAGCATCCCCAGCTGTCCCGGCTCGGCACCGGGGAGTGGGAGCGCACCAGAAGGTCGGTCCGGCGCCGGGTCGACCAGATCGCCGAGGAGCTGGTGGAACTCTACTCGCGGCGGCTCGAGGCCGAGGGCCACGCCTTCCCCGCGGACTCCCGTTGGCAGCAGGAGCTGGAGTCGTCCTTTCCCTACCAGGAGACCCGCGATCAGCTGCTGGTGCTGGACGACATCAAGCGGGACATGGAGTCGCCCCGGCCGATGGATCGGCTGCTCTGCGGTGACGTGGGATTCGGCAAGACCGAGATTGCGCTGCGGGCTGCCTTCAAGGCGGTGGAGGGGGGTTACCAGGTGGCGGTGCTGGTGCCCACCACCGTTCTGGCGCAGCAGCACCACCTCACCTTCAAGGAGCGGCTGGCCGCCTTCCCGCTCGCCGTCGAGCAGCTCTCCCGGATGCGCTCTGACGAGGAGGCCCAGATGGTGCTGGGGGGCTTGGCGGCGGGCACGGTGGACATCGTGATTGGCACCCACCGGCTGCTCCAACGGGACGTCCGCTTCAAGAATCTGGGCCTGGTGGTGCTGGATGAGGAGCAGCGCTTCGGGGTGCTCCAGAAAGAGCGGCTCAAGCAGCTGCGCACGGCAGTGGACGTGCTCTCGCTCTCGGCCACCCCGATCCCCCGGACGCTCCACATGGCGCTGGCCGGGATCCGGGATCTCTCGGTGGTGCGCACCCCACCCGAGGGCCGGCTGCCGATCCGCACCTATGTCACCGCCAAGGAGGCGGGACTGGTTCAGGACGTCATCCGCCGGGAGCTGGCCCGTCGCGGCCAGGTCTACTACGTCCACAACCGGGTGCAGACGATTCAGCGGGAGGTTGAGTGGTTGCGCCAGCTGGTGCCCGATGCCCGCTTCGCGGTCGCCCACGGCCAGATGGATGAGGGCGCCCTGGCCCAGGTGATGGTGGGCTTCATGGCCGGCGAGGTGGACGTGCTCTGCTGCACCACCATCATCGAGAACGGGCTGGATATTCCCAACGCCAACACCCTGGTGGTCGACGACGCGTCGCGCATGGGACTGTCCCAGCTGTACCAGCTGCGGGGACGGGTGGGTCGCTCCGGGCAGCGGGCCTACGCGTACTTCCTTTACGACCCGGGGAAGTCGCTGACCGAGCAGGCGGACAAGCGGCTGGATGTGGTCGCCGACCTGCAAGACCTGGGTTCGGGCTTCGCCTTGGCGCTAAAGGATCTCGAGATCCGAGGCGCCGGGAATGTGCTCGGCGAAGCCCAGCACGGCGACATCGCGGCGGTCGGCCTGGAGACCTACAACCATCTGCTCCGCCAGGCGGTGCTGCAGGCCCGGGGCCAGGAGCTGGCCGAATCGCCCGCCCAGGTGGCGGTCAACCTGCCCTTTCATGCCCTGCTGCCGCCGGAGTACGTGCCCGACGAGCGCCTCCGACTGCGGATTTATCAGCAGCTGGCCGGAGCCACCACCGAGCGAGAGTTGGACGAGAGTGCGCGCAACCTCCGTCAGCGGTTCGGTCCCCGGCCGGAGGAATTGGAGAATCTGCTTCTGGCGCTGCGCATCCGGCTGCTGGCGGCCGAGGTGGGGGCGCGGTCGGTGGAGACTGACCATGAGGACGTGGTCATCGGCTTCGAGCCCGGCCACGGGCTGCCGCTCCGAGAGGTTGCCGCTCAGGGCGCCGGCCATTTGGTGGAGACCAGCAGCAATCGGCTGCGGCTTCGGGTGGGGCGGCTGGGCGAGGGCTGGCCCGAGGTGCTCCTCGGCCTGCTGCGGCAGCTGATCCGCGCCAGAGCCGAACGGCTCGCCGAGCTGGCCCAATCGTGACCGACCAGCAGCTGCTGCAGCTGCGCCGACTCTTCGAGGTGATGGAGCAGCTGCGGGCACCGCAGGGCTGCCCTTGGGACCGGGCTCAGACCCACCAAAGCCTGCTTCCCTTTCTGCTGGAGGAGACCTACGAGACGATCCAGGCGGCGGAGGCAGGTCGCTCGGAAGAGCTGGCGGAGGAGCTTGGCGACCTGCTGGTGGAGGTGGCCATGCACTCGGCGATCGCGGCTGAGGCGGGGACCTTCGACATCGGCCAGGTGGCCAAGATCGCGACCGAGAAGATGATCGGCCGTCATCCCCATGTCTTCGGGGAGCTGGAGGCGGCGGACTTGGGCCAGGTGATCAGCAACTGGGAGGAGTTGAAGCGGCGCGAGAAGCCGGACCGGGAATCCGCTCTCGACGGGATTCCCAACTCGCTGCCAGCGCTGGCGCTGGCGGCGGCCATCCAGCGCCGCCAGCCGGCCATTTCCGATGGATCCGGCCCCGATCCCGCGCTATCCGCCCAGCAGACGCTCGAACAGCTTGCCGGCGGGACAGCCAGCGGCGCCTCGGCCGACGAGCTGATCGGCGAGCTGCTCTACGCGGTGGTCGCGGTGGCCCGCGCCCGGGATCTCGACGCCGAAGGAGCCCTGCGGCGGTTCGCCGCCCGCCGCCGCCAGTCGCTGCGCCAGACGGAGTTGGCCGACCGCGATCAGACGGTGGTCGCGGGCAGCCAGGTGGCCCCGGACGGGGCGAAGTAGGGCCGAACTCGACAGAACTTCAGCGGGCCGCCCCTCTCGGCCGTATACTCAGCCCAACGGGCGGGCCCAGCGGCTCGCCGCCTGCCGACTCACACCCACTTCACGTTGCACCAGGATCGAGCGGACGGCTACGGGCCCGTTGCTGGGCTGATCCGAGAGCTACGCATCCGCTGGCGGCTTTTCCGGCGGAGCCACGCTCTGGGGCGTCGGCACGCGGTCCTGCTGATCGTCACAGTCGCCGGATTCTGGATCGCGGCGAGCCTCTATCACGGCCTGGGCACTGATGCCAGCCTGCGTCGCCAGTTGGATCAGCTGCAGCTCCAGTCCCAGGGCCTCACCAGCCAAGTCCAAGCCCAGCGCCAAGAGCTGACCACGGCGGCCTCGGCGGCCGCGCAGTCGGAGATCGCCCGCTCCGAGGGGCTCACCGGGCCGACTGAGAAGGTCTACGCGGTCGAGAATCCGGTCCAGGCGGCAGGCCCAGTGGCGATCCAGCAGGGGGCTGACGCCGTCGGCCAGACCGCTCAAGCGCTGGTCCAAGAGCTGCTGGGCATCAGCCCGCCGCCCGCCTGAACCCCCCGATCCGGCCAGGTCGACCCGCTTGAGGGGTGCGGGCTCACTGCCCTTTTGACGTTCTGTCCCAGTTCGCGTACACTCTCGGCGCGGCGTGGAGCAGTGGCAGCTCGTCGGGCTCATAACCCGAAGGTCCCAAGTTCGAATCTTGGCGCCGCAACGCTCACCCATCCGAGGCCGCGGGCGATGGCGGTATAGCTCAGGGGTTAGAGCGCTCGGCTCATAACCGAGGTGTCCCTGGTTCAAATCCAGGTACCGCCACAGCGCCGCGGAGGCGTCCTGGCGCAGCCGGGGCGACGCCCAGATCGAAGCCAGGGACCGCTCCCAACGACTGCGTACAATCGGCCGGATGCCACGCCAGCGCCGGACCATCGCGTACGCCGTCCTGTTCATGGCGCTGCTGGTCATCGCTGTCCTGGCCTGGCGGGTTTCCCCAGGCAAGACGATCGCCATCCGCTCCACCGGTCAGCTGCAGCAGGCGCTGGCCAACTACCAGCTCAAATCCGAAGGAAAGCCGGTTCCCGCGGGGCAGCTGGTCATCTCCAGCACCAAGCAGGCCCAGGTGGTCAACTCCAGTGAATCGGTCGATTGGTACACCACCTCTGGGCACGAGTACCAGTCTTTCGTAGAAGCTAGTGACCCGACCGCGATTTTTCAGCCCTACGGGTACACCAACTACACCATTCAGGCACCCAGCTCAGACAACGTGTTTCTCACCTATGTCCTGCCCAATGTGATCATCGTTCTGGTGATCTTGGCCTTCATCTGGTTCATGCTCCGGCAGAGCCAGAGCGGCAACAATCAGGCCCTGTCGTTCGGCCGCAGCCGGGCTCGGCTGGTGGCCGGGGACAAGCCCGAGGTCACCTTCGCCGACGTGGCCGGGGTAGACGAGGCCAAGCAGGAGCTCAGCGAGGTCGTTGAGTTCCTGAAGTACCCAGAGCGATTCACCTCTCTCGGGGCCCGCATCCCCAAGGGGGTGCTCTTGGTCGGTCCCCCTGGCGCCGGCAAGACGCTCCTCAGCAAGGCGGTCGCCGGCGAGGCGGGCGTGCCCTTCTTCAGCATCTCGGGATCGGAGTTCGTCGAGATGTTCGTGGGAGTTGGCGCCAGCCGGGTCCGCGACCTCTTCGACCAGGCCAAGAAGAACAGCCCCTGCATCGTGTTCGTCGATGAGATCGACGCGGTCGGCCGCCAGCGGGGCGCCGGGCTCGGCGGGGGCCACGACGAGCGGGAGCAGACCCTCAACCAGCTCCTGGTGGAGATGGACGGCTTCGAGACCAACACCCATGTGATCGTCATCGCCGCCACCAACCGGCCCGATGTGTTGGATCCGGCGCTGCTCCGCCCGGGCCGCTTTGATCGGCATGTCACCCTGGATCGACCGGACATTCGCGGTCGGGTCGAGATCCTCAAGGTCCACGCCCGCAACAAGCCGCTCGACACCTCGGTGAACCTGGAGGTCCTGGCCAAGCAGACGGTCGGCTTCAGCGGCGCCGACCTCGCGAACCTGATCAACGAGGCCGCCATTCTCGCCGCCCGGCAGAACAAGAAGGTAATCGCGATGCCGGAACTGGAGGAGGCGATCGCCCGGGTGCTGGCTGGGCCGGAGCGCAAGTCGCGGCGGATAACCGACGAGGAGAAGACGGTGATCGCCTACCACGAGATGGGCCACGCCCTGGTGATGCGCACCCTGCCTCACTGCGACCCCCCGTACAAGATCAGCATCGTCAGCCGAGGGATGGCTCTGGGCTGGACCATGTCGCTCCCCGAGCATGACAAGGTGCTGGTCAGCAAGGCCGAGCTCACCGATCAGCTGGCCGGGATCCTCGGCGGTCGGGTTGCCGAAGAGATCCTCCTCGGCGATGCCAACATCACCACCGGGGCCTCCGACGACATCGGAAAGGCCACCAAGCTGGCCCGGCGGATGGTGACGGAGTGGGGGATGAGCGAGAAGCTGGGCCCCCTGGCCTTCGGCACGAAAGAGGAACTGGTCTTCCTGGGCCGGGATCTGGGCGAGCAGAGGAACTACTCAGAAGAGGTGGCCGGCGAGATCGACCAGGAGGTGCACTCCCTGGTGGACAACGCCTACCTCACGGCCAAAAAGGTGCTCACCCTCCGCCGCCAGACCCTGCTGGCCCTGGCCGATCACTTGATCCAGGTTGAGTCGATGGACCGCAAGGAGATGGACGAAGTGATCCAGCGCGCCGAGGAAGAGCAACCAGCCGCCAGCTGAGCTTGGCCCGGCAGCGGTGGGAAGCGAATACTGGCTGGCGGCGCTTACCATGAATGGCGGCCCGTTGGGCAAGTGAGGATCGACCTCAATCCGCTTGGATCCCTGAGGTGACCGAGACGGAAGTGGGTTACGGAATCGTCGGTGCTGGGCGCTTGGCCCAGGCGATCGCTCGCCGCTTGGCCCAAGCCGGAGTGGCGCCGGGGCTGATCTCCTCTCGAAGAGCGGAGCGGGCGCACGCCCTCGCTGCGGAACTGGGCTGGGCGGTTGCCCCCGATCCCGCCCACCTGCTGGAGAGATCGCGGGTCACCTTGCTCTGCGCTCAGGACACCCTGCTGGCTCCTTTGGTGGAGGAACTCCGCCAAGGCGGTCAGCTGAGCGACCGGATCGTCGCCCACTGTGCCGGGATCCAGGGGCTCAGCCTCCTCGCCCCCTTGCGGGGCAGGGGCTGTGCCTTGGGCGTCTTCCATCCCTTGGCCCCCTTCCCGGACGGCGACCCGGCCTCCTTCGATAACTCCTTCGCTTCGGTCGAAGCTGATCCGGAGGCGCGAACGGAGCTCTTGGAGCTGGCCCGCCTGCTTGGCTGCCGGGTGATCGAGATGGACGGGGTAGACCGTCCGCTCTATCACGCGGCAGCCGTGTTCGCCGGCGTTCTCCCAGTACTCCTGGAACAGATCGCGGAGCGGTTGGGGGCGGCGTCCGGCAGTGGCAGCGAGTTGACCACGGCTCTCCGGGCCCTGCACTTGGCCAGCGCGCGCAACGTGCAGCGGCTGGGCCCGGAACTCGGGCTGAGCGGCCCCCAGCAACGCCACGATACGGCCACGGTGAGGGTCCACCTCGCAGCGCTGGACCGGGTCGACCCGGAGCTAGCCCAGCTCTACTCGTCCATCCAGTCGGCGGCCAGGCTGGTACCGGCCGACCGAGCAGGTGCAGGAGGTTGACCGATGGATGATCCGATGGTGGCCCGCAAGCCGATTCAGACAACCGACCTGGCCGCCTGGAAGCGCGCCGGCAAGCGCTTCGCAATGCTGACCGCCTACGACTACACCACCGCCAGCTGGCTGGATCACGCCGGTATTCCCGTCCTGTTGGTCGGTGACTCGCTGGGTGGGGTGGTGCTCGGTCATCGCCTGCGCGACGGCGCCTACGACACGATCCCGGTCACCCTCGATGCACTCGTGCTCCACGCCCAGGCGGTGGCCCGGGGCGCTGTGCATGCGCTCCTGGTCGGTGACCTGCCCTTTCTCTCCTATCACCTGGGTTTGGACGACGCCACCCGGTCGGCGGGGCGGCTGCTCCAGGAAGGGGGGATGCAAGCAGTCAAGTTGGAGGGGGGTGGTCCCATGATCGAGGTCGTCGCCCACCTGGTCGAGCGCGGCATCCCGGTGATGGGTCATCTGGGGCTCACCCCCCAGAGCGTGCATGCCATGGGCGGATTCAGAGCTCAGGGCCGGGACGAGGCCGGCGCCGCCCGGATTCGCGACGCCCTGATCGGCCTGGAGCAGGCGGGCGCATTCGGAGTCGTGCTCGAAGGGATGCCCAGCCAGCTGGCCGGCGAGTTGACAGGCGCTACCTCGATTCCCACCATCGGAATCGGTGCGGGCGCCGCCTGCGACGGTCAGGTTCTGGTGATCCACGATCTGCTCGGGCTCACGGTTGGACCGGTTCCCAAATTCGTCAAGCGCTACGCCAACCAAGGGGAGGAGATGGCCGCCGCCGCCCGCCGCTTCCAGGCGGAGGTCGAGTCCGGCATCTTCCCCGATGCAGAGCACAGCTATGGCTGAGTCGCACCGGCTGCCGACGACCGCTCGGGTAGCCGCCGCGCCCGAGCTGCTCAACTCGCCTCGGGCGCTGCGCCAACTGACCGCCAGCTGGCGAGCCGCCGGCGAGGTGGTGGGTTTGGTTCCGACCATGGGCTCACTCCACGCGGGCCACCTTTCCTTGGTCGGGGCCGCCCAAAGCGAGTGCGACCGGGTGGTTGTGTCGATCTTCATCAATCCCCTCCAATTCGGGGTCGAAGAGGACTACCTCGACTATCCGCGCCAGTTCGAGGCCGACCTGGAGCTGCTGTCCGAGATGGGAGTCGACGCCTGCTACCGGCCCGAGGTTAGGACGATGTATCCGGATGGCTTCGCCACCAGGGTGGTGGTGGAGGCCGGGAGTGAGTTGTGGGAGGCCGAGCGCCGGCCCGGGCACTTCACCGGAGTGGCGACCGTGGTCACCAAGCTGCTGGCGGCCACCGGTCTGTGCCGCGCCTACTTCGGGGAAAAGGACGCCCAACAGGCGGTGCTTGTCGCTCAGCTAGTCCGCGACCTCGACCTGGGGGCAACGATCTCCGTCTGTCCCACAGTGCGCGAACCGGATGGGCTCGCCCTGAGCAGCCGGAATGTCCTGCTCTCCGCCTCCGGGCGGCGGGCGGCCCGCTGCCTCGCCGCGTCGCTGATCGAGGCATCCCGGAGGTTCGACTCCGGTATCATCTCCGGACCCGAGCTGGCGCAGGCGGCGAGCGAGGTGATCGGGGCCGAGCCGCTGGCCAGCCTCGACTACGCTGGCGTGGTGGACCCCGCTGACTTCCAGCCGCTGGCTCAGGCGACCGGGGGATCGCGGGTCCTGGTGGCGGCCCAGATCGAAGGGGTGCATCTCATCGACACCGAGCTGCTCAACTCGCCGCCACGGTTGAGCGGCTGACCGGTGGGCCAGCTGGTAGCCGTCGACTACCTGGAGCGTCGCTTTGACCTGGTGGTGGTCGGGAGCGGGATCGCCGGTCTCTTTGCCGCGGTCAAGGCCGCTCAGGCGGGGCTCAGGGTGGCGGTCCTGACCAAGGCGACCATGCAGGAGTGCAGCAGTCGCTACGCTCAGGGGGGCATCGCCGCCGCGGTCGATCCTGAGGACAGTCCGGTGCTCCATGCCGCGGACACCATCGCGGCGGGCCGGGGCCTCTGCGATCCCTTGGCGGTGGCGGCGTTGGTGGAGGAGGGGCCCGGCCGAATTCGGGAGCTGATCGAGCTGGGGGTGCACTTCGACACCCAGGACGGGGTGCTCTTGGTGGCCAAGGAGGCGGCCCACTCCCGCTCCCGCATCGTCCACGCCGGGGGCGATGCCACCGGCAAGGAGGTGGAGGAGCTGCTGGCGCTCCGGGCCACCGGGGCGGTGGAGTTGATTCTGGAAGAGCACTCGGTGCGGCGACTCTTGCTCAGCGACGGCCGCTGCTGGGGGGTGGAGGCGATCTCCTTGCGCGATTCGGCGGTCCGCCGTCTGCAGGCGGGGGCGGTGCTGCTCGCGACCGGCGGCCTGGGTCGGCTCTATCGTTACACCACCAATCCCCGACCCTCTACCGGCGACGGAGTCTGGCTGGGCTACCAGGCGGGAGCGGAGATCGCCCACCTGGAGTTCGTCCAGTTCCACCCCACCGCCCTGGCGCTGCCGGGGGCACCGCCATTCCTGATCTCCGAGGCGGTTCGGGGCGAGGGGGCACTGGTGGTCGACGATCTCGGGGAGCGGTTCCTCTTTCAGGCTGACCCAGCTGGGGAGCTGGCCGGCCGCGACGTGGTGGCCCGGGCGATCACCGAGCGGATGGCAGAGAGCTCGTTGGACAACGTTTGGCTCGACCTGCGCCCGATGGGGGCGGCCCGGGCCCGGCTCCGCTTCCCCAACATCGTTGCCACCTGTGCCGGCCATGGCATCGACATCACCGAGCAGCCGATCCCAGTGGCCCCCGCCGCCCACTACCAGATGGGAGGGGTCAGAACGGACCTTTCTGGGGCGACATCAATACCGGGGCTGTTCGCCGCCGGGGAGGTGGCCTCGACCGGAGTGCACGGCGCCAACCGCCTGGCCAGCAACAGTCTCTTGGAGTCCCTGGTGTTTGCGGCACGCGCGGTCGAGGCCGTCCTGGGGACGTCGGAGCAGGCCCGGCTCAGTCCGCCCGAGCCGGTTGGGGAGCTGGACTGGGAGGAGGTCTCTCCGGATCAGGTGGGCGAGGGCCGGCGACAGCTGCAGGAGATGATGTGGAGTACGGCGGGCATCGTCCGTCAGCAGATCGGACTGGCGGAGACCGCCGCCAGGCTGAGCCGGCTGGCCGAGGAGCTGCCCGAGCTGCCGGTCAACCCGGATCTCCTAGAGCTGCGTGGCATGGTCGGGACCAGTCAGCTGTTGGTAGAGGCAGCCCAGTTCCGGGAGGAGAGCCGAGGCGCCCACTTCCGCCGCGATCATCCCGAGGTGAGCAGCCGATTCCTGGGTGCGGTCATCCAGCAGCGGGGGATTCCCCTGGAGTTCAGGCAAATTGACAAACCTCGACCAGGCTGAAATCGAGGCCGTCGTCGAGCGGGCTTTGGCCGAGGACTATCAGGGCCAGGACCTGACCGGTGAGGCCGTGGTCGAGGCGGACCAGCGCGGCAGCGCCGAGGTGATCGCGCGGGAGCCCGGCGTCCTCTGCGGAGTGGGCATCGCCCGCGAGGTATTTCGCCAGGTAGATGACTCGCTGGTGTTCGACGAACTGCTCCAGGACGGCGTTCGACTGGTCGACGGCAGCGTGGTGCTGCGGGTCACCGGGCAGGCTCGAGCGATTCTGGCGGGCGAGCGCACGGCGGTGAATTTCCTGCAGCACCTCTCCGGCATCGCCAGCCTCACCGCCCGCTTCGTGCGCGTGGCCGGTCCATTCGGGGTGACGATCCTGGACACTCGGAAGACCCTGCCGGGGCTCCGGCAGTTGGAGAAGTACGCCGCCCGGACCGGGGGCGCCCGCAATCACCGCATGGGCCTCTTCGATGCCCTCCTGATCAAAGACAACCACGTGGATTTGGCGGGCGGACTCGGCGCGGCGGTGGCCCGGGCCACCACTCGCCACCCGGCTCAGGAGGTCGAGGTCGAGGTGCGGTCCCAGGCTGAACTGGGACAGGCGCTCGACCTCGGCGTCGGCAGGGTGCTCCTGGACAATTTCACGCCCCAGGAGGTGCGCGCCGCGATCGCCCGAGTCGGAGGCCGAGCCGAGATCGAGGTCAGTGGGGGGGTCACCCTGGAGAACCTGGCCGAATATGCCCAGGAACACCCGACCTTCATCTCCGTGGGGCGGCTCACCCACAGCGCCCCGGCCCTCGACCTGGCGATGAAGGTGGTCGCTCTCGGCTAACCGGTGGGGGTTTTGGGTCCGCTTCCGGCAAAACCCACCCTCCGACCGAGATCCGATTCCCGTACCCGGCGGAGCACGAAATGGAGCTTCCCGTCCACGGCCACCGCCTGGAAAAGGTCGAACCCCTCCTCGGCGGCCAGTCGGTTGACCTCCTCCAAAGCGTCGACTTCGCGGTACTGGTAGATCTGTTGGGTCGGAGCTGTGCTCACCTGTTCCTCCTTTGGGTCCCGCGGCCGCCCTGGTGCGCCGGGTTGCAGCAACCTGCAGCCCAGTGTGCCAGCAACGGCCTCGGCCAGGCGCCGACCACGACCGGCGTGGATCTCGGCGGATCGCTGCTATACTCTCGCCCGCGCTGGCGCTCTGAATTGAGCGCGCCGGTGACACTGTTCTGGAGGAATCAACAGGCCGTTGTCCGAGCTCGCCACTGAGGCACCCGCCGAGGAGCTGACCATCTTCAGCTCCATGGAGGAGTACCTGCGCACCAGCGCTGATTCCATCCGCACCCTGACCTACGGGGACATTGTTGACGGCACGGTCGTGCGGGTTGATCCCGACGAGGTGCTGGTCGACATCGGAGCCAAGTCGGAAGGAGTGATCTCCAACCGAGAAATGACCGGACGGGCCGAGGAATCGGTGGTGCTCAACCCCGGTGACCGGATCAAGGTCTACGTCCTCCAGTCGGAGAACGAGGACGGCAATGTCGTGCTCAGCCTGCGTCGCGCCCGGGCTGAGGGCATCTGGGCCAAGGCCGCCGAGAAGGAAAGCTCGGGCGAGGGGGTGGAGGCGGAGGTCCGGGAGCAGAACAAGGGCGGCCTGATCGTCAACATCATGGGCCTGCGGGGCTTCTTGCCCAGTTCCCAGGTGGCCCGCACCCACTCGGGCAACCTCATGGATCTGGTGGGCCAGCAGATCATGGTCAAGATCCTCGAGGTCAATCGCAAGCGCAACCGGCTGATCGTCAGTCAGCGGGCAGCCCAGGATGAAGATCGTGCCCGGCAACGGGAGGAGCTCTTCGAGCGGCTCAGCGTCGGGGACGTGGTGAGCGGCCGAGTCAGCGGGCTCACCTCCTACGGCGCCTTCATCAATCTGGGGGGCGCCGACGGCCTGATCCACATCAGCGAGCTGTCGTGGGACCGGGTCAGCAATGTTTCGGACATGCTGGCCGTGGGTGATGAGGTCACCGTCAAGGTGATCAAGCTAGATCCCGAGCTGTCCCGCATCTCGCTGTCGCTGCGCCAGATGAGCGACGACCCCTGGGATAGCATCGAGGCCCGCTTCCCGCCGGGAACGGAGATCGAAGGCACGGTGACCAAGACCAAGAAGTACGGGGCCTTTCTACAGATCGCGGACGGGGTCGAGGGCCTACTGCACATCAGTGAGCTCTCCTGGGAGCATGTCGAGCGCACCGAGGACGTCCTTCGGGTGGGTGACGCCGTCAAGGTGATCGTGCTTCAGGCGGATCGGACCCGGCGCCGAATTTCGCTCTCCTACCGGCAGCTGCTGCCTCGCCCCGCCCATCTTCCGCCCGAGGACATTCCGGGCGACGGCGACTATGCCGCCGCAGCGGACTATGAGCCGGACGCTGACGAGGACGCCGATGCCGACCTGGTGGTTCCGGCCAAGCCCAAGCGGACGCGGGCCAAGGCCGCCCCCGAGGTGCCGACGGAGGTGTCGGAGTCGGGGTCCGCGGAGCCGGTGGCCCAGGCGAGTCCGGAACTCACCGAGCTCGAAGCGGTGGCCGAGCCGGAGGCGCGCGACCCCGAGGGCGAATAGCCCCTGGCCGGGAGCCAGCCGGGTACCGAATGACGGTCCCGCTTCTGTTCCGGCGAATCGTTCTCCTCAGACCAGCTCGGATTAAACTCCGGCCCGTGATGATGTGGCGACGGGCTCTGGCGGGCGGCCGGTCGAGCCCGCCCTGATGTCCTGCCGGGGCGGTCCCGCCGGACCGGCGCGAGCCTGGTCCTGAACCTGCACTTCGACCGACGGGCGCTGGTTTTACTGGCGGCCGCTGCGGTGAGCCTAGCCATGGCGGTCTATTCGCTCCCCAACATCGGGCGGGGCGTCGACTTCCTGGCGTTCTACCAGGCGGCTCGGGCGATGCTCCACGGAGGCGACCCGTACTCGGCTCGGAATTTTGTCAGCGCTCCCGGGCTGGCAGCGCTGCTGGAACCGCTGGCCCGGCTCCCGTTCCGGGCCGCCTATTGGGTCTTCACCGTGGTGACCGGCTTACTCGGGGCGGGAACCGTGGTCCTGGTGGGCCGGGACCTGGGATGGAGGCATCCCGAACTACTGGCAGCCGGGGCGCTGGTCTCCTGGATCGGCTTCTCGGGGCTGCTGCAGGGCCAGGTGGATGCGCTTTTGCTGGCCATCCTGCTGGGGTCGATCCTCCTGTTGACGCGAGGCCGGACCGTCGCCGCGGGGGTGGTCGTGGGCCTGTTCTGGCTCAAGCCCGACGTGATGTGGCCGCTGGTGGCCTTTGCCGGGGTGGCCCTCTGGCCCGAGCGGAGAGCGCTGCTGCACTACCTGGCCGGGCTGCTGCTCACCTCGCTGCTGTTTCTCGGACTGGGAGCGGCCTATCTCTCCACCTGGATGCATGCTCTGCTCGGCTTGGGTGCTCGGGCGGGAGGGCAGACTGATCTGGCTGGGCTTCCGGTCCTGCTCAGCGCGGCTCCGCCGGGGTGGGGGCTGGGCACCGGGTTCCGCTCGCCGGTGACCTGGACCTTGATTGTTGTCATCCTGGCTGGCCTGAGCTGGCTCGCCTATCGGATCGCCACTTCGAAGCAGTGGCTGCAGCTGCCTCGGCCTCGTCGCATCCTCTGGGCGGTGGGACTCCCCATGGCGCTCTGGCTGCTGGTCACCCCCTATGCCCATCCCTATGACGATCTGCTGGTGCTGCCCTTACTGATGCTGGTGGTCGGGAAGGATGCGGTCGCCACCCGAGAGTGGGGCCCTGCGATCGCCATCCTGCTGATGGCCGGGGCGCCGATCGTCTGGCTGTGGATCCCGATCGAAGTCAGCTGGCTTGGGGTAGCCGCTCTCCTGCTCGCGGCCGCAGCGACGTTGCGCCGGGAGATGGCCCCCGGAGGGATTGGGATGGGCGAGGCGGTTCTGGTGGGCGAGGACTCCAATCCGCCTCTGACCCGGGTGCAGCCGCGGCCGGGCGGGGGAGACCATCCCAGCCCCTGATCCAGCGCAGGCGGAGTTTGGTCGGCAGCTCCCCCAGGCGTCGGTGACCGCGTGAGCAAGGTCAGCGCCAGCCTGATCCGCGGCCGATCAGGCGCCAGGAACTGGCTTCCAGGCGGCATCTGCCCCAGCCCGGCCAGCCGCCGGAGGGAGTCGATCTCAGGGCAACCAACCAACCGGAGCCCTCACCCCGGGAGGATGAAGGGGGAGAGGCTCCGAGGTTCGCGCTGCCTGAATTGGGCATAATGCGCTTGTGATCGGCCCCGCCCCGAGCCCGCGAGCCATTTCAGCCATGGCGGCAGTCTGTGCTGCCGACCGTCCCCCCATCGGGCTCAAGGAGATGATCCGTGTACCCGTTTGAGCGCTTTACCGAGAAGGCCAAGAAGGTCCTGACTCTGGCGCAGGACGAGGCGGAGAGGTCCCATCACTCGTACATCGGCACCGAGCATCTTCTGCTTGGGCTGCTGCGCGAGGGCGAAGGACTGGCCGCCAAGGTGCTCTCCAACCTGGGCGTCGAGATCGACAAGGTCCGCGACACCATCGATTCGGTGCTCGGGCGCAACGAGCGGATCATTGTTCAGCAGATCATCCCCACCTCCCGGGTCAAGAAGGTGATCGAGATCGCCTTCGAAGAGGCCAAGCGGATGAACAACACCTATGTCGGCACCGAGCACCTGCTGCTCGGACTGCTGATCGAGGGCGAGGGAATCGCGGCCCATGTGCTGGAGGATCTCGGTGCCAATCTGGAGAAGGTCCGCCATGAACTGGACTCGTTGCTCAAGGAGCAGGGGCTGGAGGACGAGCCTCCGCCAGAGCGCAAGAAGTCCAGCAAGACGCCCTTGTTGGACCAGTTCTGCCGCGATCTCACTGATCTGGCCACCAAAAACCAGCTGGACCCGGTGATTGGGCGGGAGATGGAGATCGAGCGGGTGGTGCAGATCCTCTCCCGTCGCACCAAGAACAATCCGGCCCTCATCGGTGAGCCTGGAGTTGGCAAAACCGCGATCGCTGAGGGACTGGCCCAGGCGATCGTGAACCAGGAGATCCCCGAATCGCTGGCCAACAAGCGGGTGCTCACCCTGGACATGGGGGGGCTGGTGGCCGGCACCAAATACCGAGGGGAGTTCGAGGAGCGGCTCAAGAAGATTCTTGACGAGATTCGATCATCCAAGGAAGTGGTGCTTTTCATTGACGAGCTCCACACCCTGGTGGGAGCCGGTGCCGCGGAGGGTGCCATCGACGCCGCCAACATCCTCAAGCCGGCTCTGGCCCGGGGCGAGATCCAGTGCATCGGTGCCACCACCCTTAACGAGTATCGCAAGTACATCGAGAAGGACGCCGCCCTCGAGCGCCGCTTCCAGCCGGTATTCGTTGAGGAGCCGAAGCTGGAGGAGACCGTCGAGATCCTCTCGGGGGTGCGCAGCCTCTACGAAAAACACCACCGGGTGACCATCAGCGACAGCGCGGTGCGGGCCGCCGCCGAACTTTCGGGGCGTTACGTGAGCGACCGCTCCTGGCCGGACAAGGCGATCGATCTCATCGATGAGGCCTCAGCTCGGGTCCGGATGAAGTTGACCACCACCCCACCGGAGCTCCGCGCCAAGCAGCGCCGGGTGCGGGCGCTCCAAGCTCGCAAGGACGAAGCGGTCGAGAAGCAGGACTACGAGGCCGCCACCAAGCTCGACGAAGAGGCCAAGCTGCTCCGGGCGGAGTACGCGTTGGAGGAGGCCGCGTGGCGGGACGAGCTGGGGAAGACCGTGCCCGAGGTCAGCGAGGAGAACATCGCCGACATCGTCTCCTCCTGGACCGGGATACCGGTGAGCCGCTTGGTGGAGGCGGAAACCAAGCGGCTGCTGGCCATGGAGACCGAGATCCACAAGCGCCTGATCGGCCAGGAAGAGGCGGTCAAGATCGTCTGCCAGGCAGTTCGCCGGGCTCGAGCCGGACTCAAGGACCCCCGGCGCCCGATTGGGTCGTTCATCTTCCTGGGACCGACCGGCGTGGGCAAGACCGAGCTGGCCCGCTCGTTGGCTGCATTTCTCTTTGACAACGACGACGCTTTGATCCGCCTCGACATGTCAGAGTTTGCCGAGCGCCACAGTACCGCTCGGCTGGTAGGGTCGCCACCGGGCTACGTCGGCTACGACGAGGGTGGGCAGCTGACCGAGGCGGTCCGCCGTCGCCCCTACAGCGTCGTCCTCTTCGATGAGATCGAGAAGGCGCACCCCGACTTCTTCAACATGCTCTTGCAGATCCTGGAGGACGGCCGACTCACCGACGCCAAGGGCAAGGCGGTCAGCTTTGCCAACACCATCGTGATCATGACCAGCAACCTGGGCATCCAGGGGATCGGCTCGAATCTGTCGATGGGATTCCAGACCGGGGTTCCCGGACGGAGTGGCGAGGACCAGGAACACGGCAAGATGCGGGAGCGGATCACGGACGAGCTGAAGCGCGCTTTCCGCCCCGAGTTTCTCAACCGGGTCGACGCGGTGGTGGTCTTTCACCGTCTGCACGCCCACGAAACCCGTCAGATTGTTGATCTCATGCTGGTTCGGGTCCGGGAACACCTGCAACGTCAGGGCCTCAGCCTCTTGGTCACCGATCAGGCCAAGGACCTCCTGGCCGAGCGCGGATTCGACAAGCAGTTCGGAGCCCGACCGCTGCGTCGGGTGATCCAGGCGGACATCGAGGATCCACTGAGTGAGGAATTGCTGAAGATTGAGTACACCCCGGGGGATCTGGTGACCATCGACGTCGAGGACGGCAACATCCGGACCCACGTGGTGCCGGGACCGCCCCCGCCGCCTGAGCTTGTCGAGGAGCAACCTCCGGCTGCGGAGCCGGCCGGAGCGGGGGCCGCCGGTTCGACTGGCGGCGAAGGTGGCGGACCAGTCTGAGGCCGGGGAGGTACCCGGAACCGTAGCCGCCGCCGACAGCGCGGGTCAAACTCCGGCGGAGCGTCCCGCTCGGCTCCGCGCCGTTCGCATCGCGAGCCTGCTCGGGATGTCCGTGGGCGCGGTCCTGGGCACTCTTTACGCGACGGTAATAATCACCACCTTCAAGGCGTCCTTTACCGGCTGGGAGCTCAAATCTCTGGCACTGGTGGTGGGGCTCTTCTTGGGGTGTGGGCTGGGGTACCTGCTGGGCCCGGCGCTCAGCGTCCGCCCTTATGCGCGGGCCGAGGAGGAGTTAGCCAACATTCCGCTCCCCGAGCTGATCGGGGCGCTGGGCGGGGTGGTCGTGGCGCTGGTGATCGCCGCCCTGGTGTCCCTGATCGCGGCTGGGCTTCCGGGAGGACTGGGTTGGCTGGCGGCGGTTGGGGTGGCCGCCATCCTGGTGCCGCTGGGGATCTCGGTGGGGCGCCGGCGGAGACGCGAGCTGTCGCACCTCGGGCTTCCCCTGGGGGTCTCGGCCCCCGCGCTGGCCCGGGTGGTGGTCGACACCAGTGCGGTCATCGACGGCCGCCTCCTGGACCTCGCTCGGGCCGGGTTCTGCCTCTACGAACTGCTGATCCCCCAATTCGTCCTGGCCGAACTGCAGTCGGTAGCCGACTCGGCTGACCCGATCCGCCGGGCCCGCGGGCGCCGGGGTCTCGCGATGCTGGAGGAGCTGCGCTCGCTGCCCGGGCTGGACCTCGGCTTCCCCGACGTCGATTACCCGTCCATGCCCGAGGTCGATTCGCGCTTGGTACGGTTGGCTCGCGAGCAGCGAGCGGCGATCCTGACGGTAGATTTTAACCTCGACCGGGTGGCCCAGATTGAGGGTCTGACGGTTTTGAACCTCAACCAGCTGGCGACGGCACTCCGCCCGGCTCTGGTACCCGGAGAGAAGTTGGAGGTGGACGTGGTCAAAGAGGGGAGGGAGGCTGACCAGGGGGTGGGCTACCTGCCGGACGGGACCATGCTGGTGGTCGAGGGGGGGCGGAGCCACGTCGGGGAGAGGATGACGACGACCGTGCGAAGCGTGATCCAGACCGCCTCGGGGCGGATGGTGTTCGTGCAGGCGCCCGGGCTGGAGGAGGACCACGGTTCGCCCCCGGTCGTGGGAACCCACTCCAAACCCGCTCCGACGCCCCGGTCCTGAGCTTGGCGGAATCAACCCTGGGGACCACCGCCGTGGTGGCGGCGGCCGGGCTGGGGTCGCGGTTCGGGGGTCCCAAGCTCTGGGCCGATCTGCTCGGCCAGCCGGTCCTGGCCTGGGTGCTGCAGGCCCTGGGGGATCCCACCAGTGGGGTCGACGAACTGGTGGTCGTCGCCGACGCCGGGGATCACCACCGGGTCCAGGTGATCGCCGCCGCGGTTGCGCCCCGACTCAGCTGCCGCTGCGTCGCGGGGGGTGCCCGCCGGCAGGACTCGGTTTCCCAGGGGCTGCGACTGTGCACCCTAGAAATGGTGCTGGTTCACGATGGAGCCCGACCCGGGGTGACTCCCGAGCTCTGCGCCCGGGTGCTCCGCGCGGCGCGGGAGGTCGGGGCGGCGACCGCCTGTGTTTCGGTGTCGGACAGTACCGCCGTGGTCCAGTCGGGGCGCCTGAGAGAAGTACTGGCACGCTCCGAGCTGGTGGCGATTCAGACCCCCCAGGCCTTTCGGCGGGAGCTGCTGCAACGCGCTCATCAGGCGGCCTCAGCCACCAGCCGGGAGGCTGACGACGACGCCGCCTTGGTGCGGGCGCTGGGCGAGCCGGTAGCCGCTGTGCTCGGCGATCCTCGCAATCTAAAGGTCACCGGCGCCGAGGACCTGGTGGCTCTCCGCTCTTGGCTCGGCGCTGGCGTGGGCGCCCACCCGTGAGCGGACGACCTATTCCCGGAGTTGGCCTGGGGGTCGATGTCCATCGGCTCGGGGGCCAGGGACCGATCCATCTGGGCGGCGTGGAGATCGAGTACCGGCAGGGTCTCCTCGGTCACTCTGACGGCGACGTGCTCTGCCATGCCCTGGCCGATGCCCTCCTCGGAGCTTCGGGCCTGGGGGACATCGGGGAGCATTTCCCCTCCACCGACGAGCGCTGGCGGGGCGCTTCCTCCATCGATTTGCTCAGACAGGTGGGCGAGCTGCTGGCCGCCCAGCGCATCGAGATCTGGGGGCTCGATGGAACGGTGGTGGCCCAGGAGCCCCGACTGCACCCCTACCGCCAGGCCATGGCGGCTGCCGTGGGGGAGGCGCTGCGGCTGGATTTGGCCTGCGTTTCGATCAAGTTGAAGTCGACCGATGGCCTGGGGCTGACCGGCCGCGGTGAGGGAATGGCGGCGCTGGCGGTCGCCCGGGTGGGCATCGGAACTCCGACCGACCGGGAATAACATAAGCCGGGCATGCCAATTCGCCTCTACAACAGCCTGACCCAGGCCGTGGAAGTGTTGCATCCCCTGCACCCCGGCCGGGTCCAGATGTACACCTGCGGACCGACCGTTCACGATCGCGCCCACATCGGCAATTTTCGGACCTACCTGGCCGAGGATCTGCTCCGCCGCCATCTGGAGGCGCGCCACCTCAAGGTGGAGCAGGTGATGAACATCACCGACGTCGACGACAAGATCATCGCCAAGGCCACCGCCTTGGGGCAGACCCTCGCCCAATTCACCACCCCCTATATCGAAGCCTTCTTCGCGGATCTGGACACGCTCGGAATTCAACGGGCGGAGCAGTTCCCTCGGGCGACCGAGTACCTGGACTCGATGCGGGCCCTGGTGGAGCGGCTGATCGCCACCGGGCATGCCTACCCCAGCGAGGGCTCCGTCTACTTTCGCATTGCCTCCTTTCCCAGTTACGGCCGACTGACCCACCTGGACCTGAAGGGGTTGAGTGCGGGCGCCAGCGGACGGATCGACTCCGATGAGTACGAGGCCAAGGAGGCGGTCGGGGACTTCGCGCTCTGGAAAGCTGGGTCGGAGGGAGAGCTGGCCGCCTGGCCATCCTCATTCGGCTGGGGACGGCCCGGCTGGCACCTGGAGTGCTCGGCCATGGCGATGGCCCTGCTCGGGGAGTCGATCGACATCCACTGCGGTGGGGTTGACAACAAATTCCCCCACCACGAGAACGAGATTGCCCAGTCCGAGGCGGCCACGGGCAAGAGCTTCGTCCGGCTCTGGTTTCATGTCGAGCACCTCCTGGTGGAGGGAGGCAAGATGGCCAAGTCGCAGGGCAATTTCATGACCCTTTCGGCGCTGATCGACCGGGGTCACAGCCCGTTGGCGGTGCGCTATCACCTGCTCGGCAACACTCACTATCGGCAGCGCCTGCATTTCCGCGAGGAGGACCTGGTGGGAGCGTCGGAATCGCTGGACCGGCTGGCGACCTTCTGGCGGCGCTGTGCGGCCGCTCAGGGAGGCGAGCTGAAGACGGCGGGGTCGGGCGATCCGCTCACCGTGGCCGCTCAGCGAGCTGGAGATCGTTTCGAGGCGGCCATGGACGATGATCTGAACCTGCCCCTGGCGCTCGGGTCGCTCCACGACCTGGCCCGGGAGGGCAACCGGCTGCTCGATGAGGGTCGGGTCGGAAGCGACGGCTGCGGCGCGGCACTCGCGACGCTGCGCAGTGCCGACAGTCGCCTGAGCGTCATCGAGCGGGCGGCGGTCACCGAAGACTCCCAGTTGAATCAGGATGAGCAGCAGGCACTTGACCGTCGCGAAGAGGCTCGGCGCAAGGGCAACTTCTCCAAAGCCGACCGGATCCGTGATCAGCTGCTGGAACTCGGCATCGTGGTCGAGGACACCAAGGAAGGCACTCGCTGGCATCGACTCTGATGCCCGAGATTCTCTACGGGCGCAACCCGGTTTTGGAAGCCCTCCGGGCGGGACGCCGGATTCGCCGGCTGCTAATCGCGCCCGGTCTCAGCTCCGATCTGCGCTTAGGCGAGATCATCCAGCTCGCCGAGGTGGCCGGGGTGCTGGAGGAGATCACGCCTAGAGGCCGGCTGAGCGATGTCGCCCACACCGAGCACCACCAAGGCGTGGCCGCCTACTTCGATGGCCGACAGTTGGCCAACCGGGATATTCTGCGCCAGATTCTGGAGACGCAGAATCCGAGCTGGCCCCCCGCCTTTCTCTGTTTGGATGGAGTTCAGGATCCCCAGAATCTGGGTTCTCTGGCCCGCACCGCGGAGGTGCTGGGAGTCACCGCCCTGATCCTGCCCCGGCATCGCAGCGCCCCCCTTTCGGCGGCCGCGGCCAAGGCCAGCGCCGGGGCCATCGAGCATCTCCAACTGGTGCGGGTGGTCAACCTGGTCCAGACCCTGCGCGAGCTGAGTGATCTGGGGGTCAAGGTGGTGGGGCTAGATGCGGCGGGAGATCGACGCTGCGACCAGGTGGATCTCCGAACCCCGGTGGCCCTATTGGTGGGGTCGGAAGGAGAGGGGCTCCGGAGCCTGACCCGTCGCCACTGCGACGACCTGGTGTCGGTCCCGATGGGCGGCCGAGTTCAGTCCCTCAACGCCGCGGTGGCCGGCGCCCTGCTCATGTATGAGATGGCTCGGCAGCGCCAGTTCAGCTATTTGGCGAGTCCGCCGGTCAACTAGGCACCGGCCCGGCGTTGCCTATACTGCCGAACTGCCCCGGCTCCGCCGACGTAGCTCAGTGGTAGAGCAGCTGTTTTGTAAACAGCTGGTCGGGAGTTCGAATCTCCCCGTCGGCTCCAGCCATACAAACTAGATCCGATAACCGTGATTCAGCTGCTCGGAAGCGCGAAGTGCCAGCAAAGCGCGGGGGCCGATCTGGTTGGTAAACAGCCGCCGAGGCGGCGGGAATATTCGAACCCGGTAGTTGAGTTCGGTGGGATCTGGGCTCGGGGGCCAAACCTCGCCCCAGATCGGATCGGGCTGGGCGCGGGTGATCAGCAGCGGGCCGCGCCCACTCCGAGCCGCCCTTGGATTGTTACAACGGGACAATTCGTCGCCGCTGTAACGTGAGCTTCAGTTCTGCTAGGGGACCGCTGAGCCACGGACGGTAGCTCGCCGCAGGGGCGGACGGGGAGGGGATTCTCACGGAAGCTTGGGACTCCGCGTCGGCGGGGGTGGTTCGGGTCAGGTGCTCCGGGCGAGCAAGGCGGTCGAAGGTTCCGGTTAGGGAATCCCGCGTCGAGGATCGGGCCGAGCGGCCCGCGCAGCCGCGCGAGTTGGCATGTGTTGGGGGGTGATGCCTCTGGACCTTCAGCAAAGTGACTCGCGGCGCTCCGAAGGAGAAGTCCGCACCACACCACGCTCGATAAGAAAGGGGATTCATGCTGCGAAAGTCGACGATCACCCTGTTGGCGGTGGCACTGTCGGGGATTAGCATCGCTGCGGTTTCGGCCGCAGGATCTTCCGCTGACACTCACCAGACCTCCTCCGTGCTCTACAGCAGTTTGGTGAGCCCATATTCGGCGACCAACCCGCCTAACGAGTGGTGGAGCCTATCGTTCGGCGGGACGAATGCAACCCAGTTCGGAGCCAAGATCAACCTGGCGTCACCGTCACGGCTTAGCGGTGCCACGGTGATGCTGGACTCGCAGGCGTGCGAGTCCGGGAGCGGAGCGTCGTGCTCGACGACACCCGGTGCAACGTTCTCAGTGCCGATCACCTTCAACATCTACCAACCCGGGGCCACCGGAGGCAGCGTCGGGGCGCTCTTGGCCACTCAGACCAAGACCTTCCATGTGCCCTACCGTCCGTCCGCTGATGCGACGGCGTGCGCTGCGACCACGTCTTCGATCTTCCCGGGGTTCTCGAACGACGGCACGCAGTGGTTCAACCCGGCGACGGGCAGCTGCTACTTCGGTGTCGTCTACGCCGCCAACTTCAATTTCAACGACCGGCAGAACCTGCCGGCCACGGTTGTCTATGGCATCTCGTACATCGCCACGTCTGGGCCCGCCAGCTCGTTGAACGTTCTGTTGTCGACCGAGTCATCCTCGGGGGCGGTCACCGTCGGTTCGGACACAGATCCAGGCAACCTGTTTGTGGCGGCCGGGTCAACTTCGAACGCTCTCGGCGGCGCCAGTGGTCAGATCACCTGCTCAGCGGTCGGGACCTCGTTCCAGGAATACAACACCGCCGTTGGCGCGACCGGTTGCGGAACGGACACGCAGCAAGGCGGGGGCGCTCCGTTCGAACCGATTGCGTTTGTCCCTGCCGTGGAGCTCGATGGCGGAAACTAAGTAACTCAAGAACGAACGGCATCAAAGGATCCCCGGCCCCTCGGGCCGGGGATCCTCGCCTTTGCCGGACCTGGCGGCCCGAGCTGGGGCGTGGTTGCTCAGGTGAGCCGTTTCGACGCCAGTGCAAGCAGCCGCAGTGGAGGTCCTCGTTCAGGTTGCGGTTGCTGGTCTGGACCTTTACCGCTCGACGTCGCAGCCGCAGAGGGCGTCAGTTCTGAAGCTCACTGCACCCGCACCAGCGCCACTGCTCAACCAGTCCGCGCGGCGGGTGCCTTGGCTCCTTCGGCAGGAACGAACTGCGCCGGCCCCTGGCTCAGAGTGAGCAAGGCGAGATCCGCCCGGGACGCCGTGCGCCGTCCGGTCCGGTCATCGGGTCAGAGTCGGTGGAGCCCACCCGGCTGCCTACTGCACTTCAGGCGGGGAGACCCGCTGGGGGACGTCTCGTTCATACCCGAAAACTTCGACCTCTACGCTTGCACCCTGGAGCTAGAACGCACGGCGTGGGGGTGAGGTGCTTCGTAAACAGCTGGTCGGTAGTTCGAGTCTCCCCGTCGTGCTTCACCGAGTGTTGTAGACAGCGAAGTCGGATTCGTGCTCGAGGTGGGCAACTACGGAATGGCTCGTCCGGCTTCCTGCGCCTGCCGCAAGGGTGGCAGGGTCGGTGGGTCGACGGTACCGAGGTGGGCAGCGGATGTCGCCGGGTCGTTGATCTGGCTCCGCGGTGGGCCGGGTTCGCCACTTTCCGATCATGAAAGCCTGGAATCCTTTCCGCCAAAGTCCCCGTGACCGCGCCGGCCTCAGTTTCACTGGTGGGCGCGTGCCAGAATGCCGTGTCGGTGGTTGGACTGGTCCGGAGTTGACTCGCCTTCAGCTCGGCCGAAATCGAGGTCCTGTCCCCCTGCCCCGGATGTGAATCCGCGTCGTCAACCAGGATGGTGGAGGAGAGCTCACAATCAGAAATCGCGGCCGCCGGCTGGGGGACGGCGCCCCGAGGATCTCAGGGCGTTACCTGGAGGAGACCGTCCTGGGGTGGACCTCCACGCTCAGGGAATTCACAGGACCAGACAATAGCCTTGGGACGCATGCCGGAGTCGATGAGGCGGCCGCGACCTGACGACGCCATGCTGCAGCGCGATTGGGCCGACCCCGAGGTGTTCCAGGACGGTTCGGTCGAAGGTAACGCCCGACTGACCGGGACGCTGGGCCTGGTCCTGCTGGTCCTTTTGGCGATGGAGGGATTCACCATCCTCGCCATCCGGCCCCTGCTCGCGGCCCACGTCTTTTTGGGTATTTTGCTGGTGCCGCCGGTCCTGCTCAAGATCGGCACCACCTTCTGGCGGTTCGCTCGCTTTTACCTGGGCGCGGCCGACTACCGCCGGCGGGGTCCTCCTCTCCTGTTCATGCGCCTTCTCGGGCCGCTGGTGGTCATCTCGACGGTCGCGGTGATCGGCACCGGGATTGCTTTGCTGCTCGCCCCGCTTGCCTGGCGTTCGTCGCTGCTGACCCTGCACCAGGGGACCTTCGTTCTGTGGTTTGGCCTGATGGCGTTGCACGTGCTGGGACATCTGCTGGACGGGCTCCGGCTGGGGTCTCGGGATTGGCTGAGCCGAGGTCGAGATCGCCTCGCCGGGGTCGGGGCCAGGCAGTTTGCCGTGGCGGGCAGTCTGGTGATGGGCACTATTTTGGGGGTGCTGGTCCTGCCCGCCACCAACGGGTGGCCGCTGATCGGCGGCAACTGACAGTTTCTGACGTAGTGCCCTCCTAGCCCCTTGGGTTTGGAGGTGATCGCTGCCGGGCCGGAATCGACTTTTGAACCCGACCGGTGGTCGTTACTAAGCTGACTCCCAGGCAATCCCAAGTCTCCGTGGAGACAAGCACGTCACACTCGGGCAATGGACAACCGACCCCTCAATCAGGTTCCGGCAGCGCGGCGCCACGGTGAGGGCCTGACCCGGCGGCTCACCGTCGCCCTGACGGCTGCTGTGATGCTCTCCACGGGGATCGCGGCCGGGTTGGTTTCACAGCTCCTGCCGGGCAGGACGACCTCCTCCTCCGTGGCCACATCCACCGGCGCGGCCGCCCCGCCCGCCACCTCCGGCGGCTCGAGTGGACTGGCGCCGGCGGCAGCCCCGGCGGGGGCGGTCCCTGCCGTGGTGTCAGGTGGGTCCTGACCACTCGAGAGGCTGGCGCCCGGGAAAACCGCCGCAGCTAATCAGGGCGGCGGCCATTCCCTGCGTCGGGATGGTCCGTGGGCTTGATCCAGATCAATCTTCGGTTCGGGTTCAACTCAAGGTGGAATCGGTTGGCCAGCGCCAGTCTCGGCGATGGCTGGGCTGCAGTTCGCCGAGGCGCCCAGCCGGGGCAGCCAGACAACCTCGCCGCTCACAGCTCCTCTGGAACCGATGCCAGACTGCGCCGCGGCGTCCACCCCGAGGGACGTCATGATCTCGGCGGCGGTCGCGGTGAGCAATCCTTCGGCCCTGTGGTATCTCGGCCGGGGAAGCGGCCTGGTCTTGCTCGGCCTGTTGAGCGCCAACCTGGCACTAGGCGTCGCCATCCAGGGGGGCTGGCGCCCGCCCACCTGGCCCCGCTTCGCGATCCAGGGAGTTCACCGAAACGCGGCCCTGCTGGCGGTGGTGCTGCTCGCGGTCCACGTCATCACCCTCGAACTGGACCCCTTCGTCGGGGTGGGGTGGTGGGCTGCCTTCGTGCCCTTGGTCAGTCCCTACCGGCCGCTCTGGGTGGGGCTCGGCGCTCTGAGCCTGGACATCTTCCTGGCGGTTGTGGTCACCAGCCTTCTGCGCCGCCACCTCCGGCCCGCCTGGTGGCGTTTGGTTCACTGGCTCGCCTACCTCTCCTGGCCGGTGGCGGTGCTCCATTCCATCGGGACCGGAACCGATACGCATGTAGGTGCGGTGTTCGTCTACGAGCTCGCCTGCCTCGGTCTGGTCGTCGCAGCCCTGCTGGTTCGACTGGCGCGAGCAGCCCAGCTTTCTCAGTCACAGCGCCGCGCCGGTTGGGCAGTGGCCATCCTGCTTCCAGTGGCCGTCCTGATCTGGTCGGCGAGCGGCCCCCTCCAGCGCGGCTGGGCCCGGCAGGCGGGGACTCCGACCACAGTCCTGTCCTCCGCCGGGGGCGCAACTGCGCCGGCCGGAGGTGGATCGGCCTCGGTTCTCGCCCCCTTCACAGCCAGCTTCGTCGGGACGGTAACGACCTCCCAGTCGGGAGCCTCGGCGATTCTCACCATTCAAGGGCAGGCGCCGGCCGGGACGGGAAGCTCCCTGTTGGTGACCCTCCGGGGTCAGCTCCAGGCCGCGGGCGGGATCGTGGTATCCAGTGGCAGTGCTACCTACTCCGCCGCCAACTCAGTGGCGACATACCGGGGACCGATCGTCGGGGTCGACGGCGGCGTCGTGGAGATGCAGTTGCGCACCGCGGCAGCGCTGCCAGTGCGGGTGACCCTGGTCCTCCAGGGCGAAGCGGGACCCACTCAGGTCAGCGGCCAACTGTACTTCGGTACCTCCCCCGCAGGAGATCGGTGAAATGGGGGCTGGCCGATGACCTCGGCGACCGTGGTCCAAGGCCGGAGTTTTGCTCGCTCGCGGGGAGCGCTCGTCCCGGCGCGCCTGCTGGGGGGGCCGAGCCGCTCCGACGCTGAGACCTGGGTCGAGCACAACTCCCGACTGGGCGGAGCCATCTCATCAGCCCGGGGCAGGCATCACCCAGCTCAACTCATCGCCATGATCCGGCGCGCGGGCCTCACCGGTCGCGGCGGGGCGGGGTTCCCGGCTGCGGATAAACTCGCTGCCGTCCGGGGCCAGCCGCGCCGTCCGGTGGTGGTGGGGAATGGCAGCGAGACCGAGCCCGCATCAGCTAAGGACGATCTTCTCCTGCGCCTCCGGCCCCACCTGGTGCTGGATGGGTTGGAGCTGGTCGCCGCCACTCTCAAGGCCGAACGGATCTTCGTGGTGGTGCCGTCAGCGCTCGCCGCACGGAGCGTTTTGCGGGCTCTGCGCGAGCGGGAGAGCGAATCCAGTCGCGGCCCTGCCGTTGAGGTTGCGCTCGGTCCGACGAATTTTGTGGGAGGCGAGGAGACCGCCCTGGTGCGCTGGTTGGAGGGTCTTGCCGCCCTGCCCCGATTCCAGCCCCCTCGAGGCTTCGAGCGAGGCTGGCGGGGAAAGCCGACCTTGGTTCAAAACGTGGAGACGCTCGCCAACCTGGGGCTGATCGCCCGCTTTGGGCCGGAGTGGTTCCGCCAACAGGGCACTCCCGAAGAGCCCGGTACCTGTCTGGTGACCTTGAGCGGCGCCTTTTCTCATCCCGGCGTCTACGAAGTTTCCATCGGAATGCCGCTCTCGGAATTGGTGGTGGCGGCCGGGGCGGATCCGAGCGCGGCGGCGTTGCTCGCGGGCGGGTACTTCGGCAGCTGGCTCCAGCCCGCTCAATTCCCGGCAGCGAAGGTCTCTCGGGCCGGGCTTCGAGAGCTAGGAGCCTCTCCCGGGGCGGGTGTGTTCCACCTCCTGGCTCCGGGGAACTGCGTTGTCCGGGAGTCCCAGCGCTTGGTGCGCTGGCTGGCCGGGGAGAGCGCCGGGCAGTGTGGCCCGTGCGCCCAGGGGCTGCCCGCGATGGCTGAGACTCTTGAGCGCCTCTCCGATCCTCTCCAGGCGACCGAACAGGGGGTGCGGCTGATCGCTCGCTGGTGCGCCCAGGTGGAGAACCGAGGTGCCTGTCGCCACCCCGACGGAGTGGTTAACCTGATCAGGTCCACCCTGTCCGATTTCGGAGCCGAAGTCGAACTCCATATTCGGGGCCGCTGCTCCGGTACGGTCTCCACTCCGCTGCCCCTGCCGACGGATTGGGAGAGAGTGGTTTGAGCGCCCGGTATCTCCGGGTCGATCCCACGCTCTGTGTCGGTCACGGACTTTGCGCCGAGCTCTTCCCGGAGCGGGTGCGCTTGGACGACTGGGGCTTTCCCATCATCGCCCCGGATGAGCTTCCCAGCTCGCTGCAACGGGCAGCTCGTCGGGCCCAGACTTCCTGCCCTGCACTCGCCCTGAAGTTGGACCGGACGCCTCCCCGTCGGCCGATCGACCCGGGGTTGCCCCGGCGCGGGATCAGAACTGCGCAGTAAGCCTGGTGGCGCGGCTTGCCCGCTGGCGTTGGCTCGGAAACGGGTCGGCGCACGACCCCTCTAAACTCCCCGCGCGCGGGAACGGGCCACGCCCGATAGCACCCATCTCAGGGGATGGACGAGCACGCTTGGGAGCGCATCTAAAACCGGTCCGCGGCGCGGACCGCTTCCTAGCGTCTTACGACTGACCTGGAGTTCTGGCGGTTCAGTTACCGGTGACGCGAGTCACAAACTGGTTCTCGACGATCATGGCGGTCAGGGCGACGAAGTCGGTCAGGAAGAACATGAAGATGACCGGAAGGACAACGAACCTCCAAGAACGCTGAGCCCCTCCAGAATGGCTGAGGAAGATCACGGCTCCCAGGTAGGTAGCGCCCAGCATGAGCACTAGGGCCATGGTCAAGATCGTCATGCCGGGAATAGCTCCGAAGACCGCCATGCCGCCCTCCCTGTACTTCCAGCGGACGCTGCTCGTCTGAGATCCGTCTGAACGGACTGCCGACAAGTGCCGCCCAGAGTCTAGGATCGAGGCCGGAGCCGTGTCAACCGTTCGTATTCCCTCATCCAAAATCACACCGTGGGGCGATCGCTCCCGCAGCCAAGAATCGCACCCACGGCGGCTCGCCGGAGGTTGGAGGTGAGGGGGCCGAGCCCAGGCGAATCTGGGAGCGGTACGAGCTGGCCGAAGAGTTGGCACCAAGGTATCGGCGGGCGAGGCGTCGAGAGCGCGGCGAGATCCTGGACGGTTTCTGCTTGGCCACGGGATACGAGCGCAAGCATGCATTGCGAGTACTCCGGGGGCGCAAGCGGGTGATCGCAGCAGCGATTCCGCTGCGCCGACCCGATCCGCCGGTGGTCAAGACGGAGAGTCCGATCGGGAGTCGGCTGGCAGGGGCTCGACGAGAGGTGGCCCTGAGGGGTGGACGCCGTTCCTCTGGTTTTGGCCCAGGTCCTTGAGGTCCCGGTCCCGGTGAAGGTCCCCTGCGCCCGATTGATCACCAACCGGCGGGGTGGCGGAACTCTCTGCCACGCGGCAGCACCGAGGCAACGGCTGACGGCGGGAGCCTGCGTTAGGTAGTTCTGGGCCGGCTCGACCACTTGCTGGTCGACCAGAGGATCCACTACGTGTAGCGGAAGTCTTCCCCGGTCGTCGGCGATCAGTTCTCCGGCCCGTTCCCCGAAGGTCGCCCGCTCTCTTTCCATGGGGTGACCGATTCCCTGACCCTCCACCCCACTCGCCCGCATGGTTGACAGAACCCGATCCGGTCCGTAGGATTCTGCGGTGAGTCGGATGGAACTCAGCCGCAGGCTCGGCGCCCGAGGCGGCGGCCTACTTTCAGGGAAGAGTCGGTAGCAGGGGGAGCCAGCGTAAAATGAGTTCGGCGCGGAAGCTGACGATCGTCAGCGGGTTCCTGCTCTTCGGTGTCATCGCACTGGCGCTGTACGTCATTGTCTGGCTCGCTTACAACCCTGAGACCATCACGCCGCCAACCCACGTCAATGCGGCTGGGCGCACGACCACCAACATGGAGTTGGCGACCGTGGGGGCGATCGACATGGGCACCCACCCGAGCTGGGTCGCTTACCTGATCCGCCAGGACGGCAAGTGGGTCAGCTCCACCGTCTGGCAGGTCCCGGCCCATTCCGTAGTCCATGTGACGGTTTTGGAGTACGACACTCAGACCGGTCTGCGGAATCCGTTCCAAAGCATGGTGCGGGGAACGGTCGGCGGGGTGGAGTATGTCAACGGCAAGGCCGTGCGCTACATGAATCCCAACCTCCCCGCCCACACCTTCTCCATTCCCGAGCTCGGGCTCAACGTGCCGCTCGAGGGAATCAGCCAGAGTTCGTACCCCGGATCGATCGCCAACCCCCACAACACCCACGTGACGATCACCTTCTCGTTCCGCACCGGCGGGGCTCAGACCCTCCACTGGCAGTGTTTCGTTCCCTGCGCCGCCGGTTACCTGTTTGGCCAGGGCGGGCCGATGCAAACGGTTGGCTACATGGACGGATATCTGAAGGTCGTTTCCCGCTGATCGATCGGCTGTTTTCCACTGACTGAGTAATCAAGGAGTCCGCACTGTGAGCACAAAGCGACACCTAATCATCCCGGGGATCATTGCCGCGATTCTGGCGGTGATCGGGGATCTGCTAGTCGCCTTTGTGCTTCACATGCCTCCCGGCCACGCCACGACCGCGGCCAACGACGACACCTTCACCGGCCAGGTGTTCGCCATCATTTCGTGGTCCGTCGGTGCCGCCGTGGTGACCTACGGGGTGTACTTCATCGCGATGGCCAAGCGGGCCCCCGACGCCCCTGCGCCAAGCACCGGGTATCTGCGGGTCCACCTCGGACTGCAGATTGCCTGGATCGCCACGAGTGTCACCTTGGTGATGTTCGCGGCGGGACTTGGGGTGGTCGCGCTCGAAGGTCAAACCAACCCGCACTTGGTGGTGCCTGCCAAGGCGCTCGCCGCCGGTGCTGGGCGCGACCCCCTGATCATCCAGGTGATCGGTCAGCAATGGCAGTTCACTTACCGCTATCCGCAGTACGGTGGCTTCGAGACGAATCAGCTGCGGCTTCCCACCGGACGGTTGGTCCAATTCGACGTGACCTCGTTGGACGTTTCCCATTCGTTCAGCGCCTACCAGTTGGCGGTGAAGATCGATGCGATCTCCGGGATCAACAACGTCGGCTATGTGTACGTGCTTCATCCCACCGTCATCGACGTACGTTGCGGCGAGTTGTGCGGGCTATGGCACGGCTACATGACCCAAGTCGGTTCCCAAGTCGGGAGAGTATTGACCCCTTCACAGTTCTCGTCATGGCTGAGTTACGCCGAAAGCACCTATGGACCAGAGGAAAGCAACCTGCCCAAGTTCAGCCTGACCTATTACCCGAACCCACTGACCTACTGATCCGGTCCGCCGGGCGACCATTAACACAATTGCGAACTGAGTGAGTTGGAGGCACCCTTGAGTCAGACAGCCATCGCCAGCGGACGGGCCCCAGTGGAGTTTTCGGCACGCCGCCTCTTCCTGAGCCAGAATCTGCTTACGGCGTGCATCGTAGGCGCGCTCGCCGGAGTGGTCGCGTACTGGATCGGGGCCCAACTCGATACCACCGACAACGGCGATGGAGGCATCCTGCTCGGTTATATCGTCGGCGCTGCCGGCTTTATGATCACCCTCGGCTTTGCCAACGATCTGATCCTCAGATTGCGCGGACGCCCGAGTGCCAGCTTGGTCAAGACGGCCGAGGGCAGGGGCTGGACCGAGTACTTCGGAATCTCCCTAGACCACAAGGTGGTCGGGATCCAGTTTGCGGTCGGCGTCACCTTCATGTTCCTGCTGGCAGGCTTTCAGGCCATGATGATTCGGACCGACCTGATGTTCCCCAATGGTGGGCCGTGGCCCGCCGGACAGTACACCACCCTGGTCGGACTCCACGGCCTGATGATGATGTTCGTCGCCACCTTGATCCTCATCGGCGCCTTCGGCAACTACTTCATCCCGCTGATGATCGGGGCCAAGCGGATGGCGTTTCCTCGGCTGGAGTCGTTCGCCTTCTGGCTGGTTCCGCTGGGCGCTCTGATCCTGTATTCCACCATCTTCGCCGGCTTCGGGGGAGGCTTCAACACCGGTTGGTACCTGTACGCGCCCCTCTCCGTTGAGGCCCGGGCCGGGATGGACGGCGCCATCGTCGGGTTCGCCTTCATCGGCGTCGCGGCGTCAATCGCCGGGATCAACCTGCTGGCGACCATTTTCGTGATGCGGGCTCCGGGGATGACCTGGAGTCGGATGCCGATTTTCGCCTGGTCCATGGTGGCTGTGGAGTTCCTCTCAGCGCTCGCTCCTCCGGTCTTGGCCTGCGCCTTGATCATGGTGGGGATGGACCGGGCGGTCCAGTCATCGTTCTTCGAAGCGTCGGGCGGTGGTACCACCTTCCTCTACGAGGAGATGTTCTGGTTCTTCGGTCACCCCGAGGTGTACATCTTCATAATTCCCGCCTTTGGCATCGCCATGGAGATCCTGCCGGTCTTTGCCCGGAAGCCTCTCTTCGGCTATCGGCTCGCCGTCGCCGGGATGATGGGTGTCTCCCTGATGAGCTGGTTTGTCTGGAACCACCACATATTCACCAGCGGGATCGCGCCTGGACTGCGGCCGTTCTTCATGACCGCGACCGAGCTGATCTCCATCCCGACTGGCGTGGTTTTCCTCGCCCTGCTGGGCACCATGTGGAGGGCGCCACTCCGGTTCAAGTTGCCCCTGCTCTTCGTGCTGGCCCTCTTCTTCAACTTCTTGATCGGGGGTCTAACCGGAGTCTTCCTCTCCGACGTGCCGCTTGACACCACGCTTCACGATGGATTCTTTGTGGTGGGCCATTTCCACTACACGATCGTTGGGGGCGAGATCTTTGCCCTCTATGCGGCTAGCTACTACTGGTTCCCGAAGATCACGGGCAAGATGCTGAACGAGAAAATTGGCAAACTGCACTTTTGGACCGCCTTCATCTTCTTCAACACGACTTTTCTGCCGATGTTCGCGGTCGGGTATCTGGGGATGCTGAGAAGAAGCCCGGTCTACGCAGCCAATCTGCACGGTCTGAATCTGTGGATCAGCATCAACGCTTTCCTGTTCGGCCTGTCAAACCTGATCTGGCTGATCAACATCATCTACTCATGGGTATTTCAGACGGAGCGGGCCCCAGCGAACCCGTGGGAGTCGCGTTCCCTGGAGTGGCAGGTGGCTACTCCGATTCCGGCCGACAACTTCGATCGAATCCCAACCATTGTGTCGGGTCCATACGAATACGGCGACGCCAATGCACGGCCGGTCGCCGAATGGCCCGATGGCGGACAATTTCCTTCACCAATTCCGGCCACCTGAAGGTGATAGCTAGATGATTTCTGACAACCCAGCGTCAATCGGAGGGCTGCGCCGCGGTGGGCGGGCCCACTCGCCGGAGCAGATCGCGCGCATTCCGCTGGTCGGTACCTGGCTGTTGATCGGAGCTGACTTCTTCTTTTTGCTCCCGCTCTTCTTCGCCTTCTTTCTTTTGCAGGAGACCAACAACAACGGCATGTGGCAGCCCAAGGGAGTCCACGCGCCCAACCAAGTTCTGGGCGCAGCCGTGGTCGTGCTGGTCGCGGCGGGCATTCTGGTAGCGCAGTTCGGGCTGAAGCATCTTCAGAGCCAAAACACTCTCGCCAGATTTGCCAATGTGGGTCGGTCGGCCGCAGTTCTGATGTTGGTCGCTGTGGCGGTCGCGATTTGGCAGCTGTCTCACGTCGGGTACGGGATCAGCAGCGGGGCCTACGCCAGCGTGTTCTTCGCGACCTGGATCATGCTCTCAATTCAGGTGGTAGCTCTCGCTCTTTGGGTGCTGAGCCTGGCCAACCGGGCTGGCTACGAGTCCCAGCACCCCATCCAGATGCCGGGTCCGGACGCCGTTGAGGAGGTCGCCACGCCGATCTCGGCTCTGGCTCACTCCTATGGGATGTTCGCCCTCTTTTTGGGGAGCGTCGTAGTCTTGGCGTGGCTGGTCACCTACTTCTTGTAGGCGCTGGTTCCTCTGGGGCTCGGTAGGGAGGAAGGGGCTCGGGTCGACTCGTGCCCGGGCAGGAATTCACCGGTGGTGGTCGCCAGGACGGGTCGCGATAGGTTCGATTGATGCGCATACTCGTAAGGGGTCACTTCTCATCTCTGACTCGATCGTGGAGACGGTATCGGCGGGGACTTCCGGCGCGCCATTAAACGCGTCGGTCGGGGTCTGGACCGGACCGCGGGCTCTGGCGTCGCGTCGGGTGATCAAGCAGGTGGTGTCGGACTATCTCAGCTTGACCAAGCCGGGGGTCATGAGTCTTCTGCTGGTCACGGAATTTCTCGCCATGGTGATTGCCGCCCGGGGTTGGCCAGGCCTGGGCCTGAGCATGGCCGCAGTCGCCGGGGGGGCGTGTGCCTCGGGGGGGGCGGCGGCGATCAACTGCTGGTTCGACCGCGACATCGATGCGGTGATGGGTCGTACCCGGCATCGGCCGGTGCCAGCCGGCCGGATCCGGCCGGGCAGCGCCTTGGCTTTCGGGGTGGGACTCAGCCTAGCCGGTTTTCTAGTGTTCCTGACCTTGGTCAACCCGTTGGCAGCGGTGCTGTCGGCGGCGGGCGGAGCCTTCTACGTCTTCATCTACACCGTCTGGTTGAAGCGCGCCACCAAGTCGAACATAGTCATCGGCGGGGCCGCTGGAGCTATCCCCCCCTTGGTCGGGTGGGCCGCGGTGACCCATGGAATCGGTCCAGTCGGGTTGGCCCTGTTCGCCGTGGTGTTCCTCTGGACCCCACCCCATTTCTGGGCCCTCTCGCTGATCGTCCGGCGAGATTACGCGGCAGTCGCGGTGCCAATGCGGCCGGTGGTGGTGGGGGTCAAGCGAACTCGCAGCAGCATCGTCGGATACACCGTGCTCCTGGTGGCCTTCAGTTGCAGCCTGGCCATCTGGCTCGGGCCGGCGGAGCTGGCGGTCGCCCTACTTCTTGGTGCCCCCTTCGTCGGGCTGAGCGTGATGGTCCTCCGAGAGGCGTCCGGGATGCGCTGGGCCAGGCAGTTATTCCGATTCTCGATGATCTACCTATTCGTCTTCTTCCTCGGGACGGCGGGCGTAGCCGTCTTCGCTCGGTAAGTTCGGGGACGGGTCAGCTCAGGAGTTGACGACGCCGAGACAGACCACCACGATGAAGAAGGAAAGTGCGGCCCCGAGGAACATGAACGCGATGAGCCAGCCTGTGCGGCTCATGCGGAGGTGGGTCTGGAGGTCCCCCAGGGTCTGAGGTCCGTCGCCCCCGGGGGATCCCGGGTAGGCGCCGCTCAAATCCGGGTCCGTTGGAACATCCACACCACCGAGTATAGAGGGGAAGCTCGCAGGCCGCGCCAAGTTCAATCTGAGCTGCGCCACCTAGAATGCTGTAATTGGGCATGCAGTTCGAGGACCTGCTCCCCCGTCTCAGCTACCTGGGCGAGGGCGAGGTGGCCACGCTGGAGCGGGCGTACCGGGTAGCTGAGCTGGCCCATGATGGCCAGCTGCGTCTCTCTGGCGAGCCTTACATTACCCATCCCCTAGCCGTTGCGGCCATCCTGGCGGACCTCCACCTCGACACGGACGCCTTGGCGGCCGCACTGCTGCACGACGTGGTCGAAGACACCCCGGTCGAGGCGGACCAGATCCGGGAGGAGTTCGGCGCCACGGTCGAAAAGCTGGTGGCCGGAGTGACCAAGCTGGGCCGGATCAAGCTTCACAGCCAGGCTCAGGTTCAGGCCGAAAACATCCGCAAGATGCTGATCGCCATGGCCGAGGATCTCCGGGTGGTGCTGATCAAGCTGGCCGACCGGATGCACAACATGCGAACCATCGGAGCCCTGCCCGAGGAGCGCCAGCGGCGGATCGCCCAGGAGACGATGGACATCTACGCCCCGCTGGCGCACCGGCTGGGGATCTGGCAGATGAAGGCGGAACTGGAGGACCTCGCCTTCTCGGTGCTAGACCACGACAACTACGACCGGGTTCGCCAGGAGGTGCACCTGAGGCGACGCCAGCGGATCGTCGTTTTGGAACAGGCGTGCCAGCGCCTCGAAGCCGAGCTGGCTGACGCCGGCATCCAAGCCGAGGTGCTGGGCCGGCCGAAGAACCTCACCAGCATCTTTCGCAAGATGCAGCAGGGCGGCAAGACAATTCGGGAGATCTACGACCTGGTCGCGCTGCGGGTGATCTGCGACGACATTCGGGGGTGCTACGGGGCGCTCGGGGTGGTGCACTCGCTGTGGAAGCCGATCCCGGGCCGATTCAAGGACTACATCGCCATGCCCAAGGGAAATGGCTATCAGTCGCTGCATACGACCGTCGTCGGGGAGGGTGGCGAGCCCGTCGAGATCCAGATTCGCACTCGGGAGATGCATCGGACCGCCGAAGAGGGAATCGCCGCGCACTGGCACTACAAGGAGGGCACCCGGTCCAACCAGCGGCTGGACGAGGGGTTCAGCTGGCTTCGATCCCTGCTGGAATGGCAGAAGGAGGTGCTGGACGCCGAGCGCTTCGTGGAGCACGTGCGCCTCGATGTCTTTCAGGACGAGGTCTTCGTCTTCACCCCCAAGGGTGATGTCCTCTCCTTGCCCGCCGGGGCCACCGCGATCGACTTCGCCTACCGGATCCACACCGATGTCGGCCACCGCTGCTTGGGCGCCAAGATCAATTCCCGGATGGTGTCCCTGGACTATTCGCTCCACAACGGCGACATCGTCGAGATCCTCACCACCAGATCCGAGCGCCGCGGGCCGAGCCGGGACTGGCTCAACTTCGCCAAGACCAGCAGCGCTCGGGAAAAGATCCGCCAATGGTTTAAGCGAGAGCGGCGGGAGGAGAACGTCACCCGAGGTCGGGAACTGCTCGACCGGGAGCTGCGGCGGATGCGGGGAATTGCGCTGGCGAGCCTTCCCCAACCCCGCCTGCTCGAGCTCGCCAAGGAATTTCGGATCCCTGACCTCACCGACTTTTTCGCCGCGATTGGGTACGGCGAGGTGGCGGCGCGGACCGCCGTGTTGAAATTTGCGGCCCGCGAGGAGGCGGCGACCAGCGTTGCCGCCCCGGAACCGGCCAGCGCCATCCCGCTGATCTCCCGGTCGGCTCCCAGCGGCGGGGTCACGGTCGCCGGCCTGGCCGACCTGATGACCAACATCGCCCGCTGCTGCAAGCCGGTGCCGGGGGAGCGGATCCGCGGCTACGTGACCCGGGGGCGCGGCGTCACGGTGCACCGGGAGGACTGCGTCAACATGCGCCACGCCACTGACCCGCAGCGAATCGTCGAGGTGGACTGGGACGAGGGCAGCCGTCAGGTCTACCCGGTTCGGCTGCGGATCGAGGCGCGCGACCGGACCGGACTGCTCCGGGATGTGGCGATTGCCATTGCCGAGAGCAAGGTCAACTTGAGCGGGGCCGCGGTGGAGGTCGACGGCGCGCAGGCGGCGGTCATCTCAGCGGTAGTTGACATCGCCAGCCTCACCGAGCTCAGCCGACTCCTGGAGCGCTTGGAGGGGGTGCGCGACGTCCAGCAGGTAATGCGCGAGGTCGGTTGAGGCAGCCCAGTTAGGCGAGCCCACCGCCCCTGCCACTTACACTGCCACTTCGATGTCCCCGATCTCGCGGCCCCGCGGAACCGAAGACCTCCTCCCTGACCGGCTGGCGGCCATGAACCGGGTCGCGGCGATCGGGATGGCGGTAGCCGGAACCTTCGGCTATCGGGAGATCGCCACCCCCATCTTTGAGGCGACCGAGCTCTTCGTCAGAGGTGTCGGCGACACCACCGACGTAGTTCGCCGGGAGATGTACACGTTTCCCGACCGCTCGGGACGGTCGCTCACGTTGCGTCCCGAAAATACCGCCTCGGTGCTGCGGGCCGTCGCAGAGTCTCCGTTGCGAGAACTGCCGCCGCCGGTCAGGCTGAGCTACCGAGGCCCGATGTTTCGCTACGATCGGCCGGGGCGGGGACGCTACCGACAGTTTCACCAGTTTGGGGTGGAGGCGGTCGGGGACAGCGAACCCGAGCTCGACGCCGAGGTGATCGCCGTGGCCTGGGACTGGCTCACCGAGGTCGGATTGGGCGGCGTCACGCTGCAGCTCAACAGCATTGGCGATGCCCAGTGCCGGCCAGCTTTTCGGCAGGCCCTACTGGATCACTTCGCGCCCCACCTGGCGACGCTCCCTCAACTCGATCAGGAGCGGCTCCGGCGCAACCCCTTGCGGATTCTCGACAGCAAGGATTCCGAGACCGAGTCGCTGGTGGCGACGGCGCCGCAAATGCAGGAGTATCTCTGTGACGACTGTCGGTTCGCCTTCGAGCGGGTGGAACGGGCGCTCCGCGCATACCACATTCCCTATCGCTTGAACCCGCGACTGGTGCGAGGTCTCGATTATTACGTGCGGACGACTTTTGAGGTCTGGCACGAGGACCTGCATGGAGCCCAGAATGCCCTCTTCGGCGGCGGACGCTATGACGGGCTCTCCGAGCTCCTGGGCTATCCCGCGGAGCCGGGCGTGGGCTTCGCAGCGGGGATCGAGCGGGTGGTGATGTTGGCTCCGCCCGGACCGCCCCCGGCCCCCCCGGAGGTGGTCGTCTGCTCGGCCCAGGAGACGGTGGCCCCGCTCGCCATCGAACTGGCGCAGCGGCTGCGCCGCGATGGCCTCACCGTCCTGTGCGACGTGGGGAGGCGGAGTCTCAAAGGCAAGATGCGGGCCGCTGAGCGGAGCGGCGCCGGGACGGTCGGCCTGCTCGGAGAGGTCGAGGCCGAGGCGGGCCAGGTCTCCCTGCGTCGGCTGAGCACCGGCGAGCAGGTCGCGGTGCGGCTGGAGGAGGCGTCGGCCCAGGTGCGCCGGTGGGCTCTGGCGTCGAGCACGGAGTGAGCCAGTGAGGGGGCGTCGGATGTGCGGCTCGGTCGGATTGGGCGATCGGGGTGAGCGACTTCTTCTGGCGGGCTGGGTAAACCACCGCCGAGACCATGGTGGGCTCACCTTCATCGACCTCCGTGACCACACCGGGGTGGTGCAGTTGGTCTTTAACCCGGCTCACTTTCCGGCCGCCCAGGAAGTCGCGGAGCGCAGCCGGCTGGAGTGGGTGCTGCGGGTGGAGGGAGTGGTCGAGCCGCGACCGGCGGGAAGTGAGAATCCCAATTTGCCCACTGGCGCGGTAGAGGTGACGGTCGAACATTGTGAAGTTCTGGCCCAGGCTGAGGCGATGCCCATCGGCACCGCGGACGAGGCGGAGGCGGACGAGCGGGTGCGGCTCCAGTACCGCTATCTGGACCTGCGCCGGCCGCGCATGCAGCGCAACCTGCGGGCCCGTCATCGTTTCATCAAGCGCCTCCGCGATGAGGCGGATCGCATGGGCTTCACCGAGATCGAGACACCGACCATGATCCCCAGCACGCCCGAAGGGGCCAGGGATTTCGTGGTGCCCAGCCGGATGGTGCCGGGCCATGTCTGGGCCCTGCCCCAGTCGCCGCAACTCTACAAACAGCTGGCGATGGTGGCCGGTTTTGACCGTTATTTCCAGATTGCCCGCTGCTGGCGCGACGAGGATCTTCGCTCCGACCGGCAGTTCGAGTTCACCCAGCTGGACCTGGAGATGTCCTTCGTTGATGAGGAGGAGATCTACGAAGTCCTGGAGGCGATGATCTCGGTCGCCTGGGAGGCGGCTTTTGGGAGTCCGCTGCCGATCCCCTGGCCGCGTATCCCCTACCGCGATGCGATGGACCGCTTCGGCTCGGACAAGCCCGACACCCGCTTCGGCCACGAGCTGCGCGACGTGTCGGAGATTTTCCAGGCGACCTCCTTCCGCGTGTTCGCCGGGGCTCTGGCGGCGCAGGGAACGGTCCGCGCTCTTCGCGTCCCCGGGGGGGCGGAGCTGACTCGAGGCGAGCTGGAGGGAGAGTGGCTTCAGGTGGCTCGCACCTATGGCGCTCTGGGACTGGCTTACTTGTGGCGCCGAGCGGGACAGTACGAGGGGTCGATCGCCAAGTTCTTTTCCGCAGCGGAGCTGGGAGCCCTGACCGAGCGATTAGGGCTCGAGGACGGGGACTGTGTCTGTTTCACCGCCGGTCCAGCTGAGGTTGCTGCCACCGCCCTGGGGGCCGTCCGGCTGCACGCCGCCCGCCGTTTCGGCTGGATTCCCGAGGGCCGGTTCGACTTCCTCTGGGTCACCGAATTCCCACTTTTCGAGTGCAATGGTGCGGGCGGGATCAGCCCCATGCATCACCCCTTCACCCAGCCCCATCCGGACGATTGGCCGCTGATTCAAAGTGATCCACTCGGCGTGCGCTCGCGCGCCTACGACATCGTCTGCAATGGGGTCGAGCTGGGAAGCGGCTCCTTGCGCATCACCCGCCCGGAACAGCAGCAGGCGATCTTCGCGGCGCTCGGGCTCACCCCCGAGGAGGCCCAGCGCAAGTTCGGCTTCCTGATCTCTGCCTTCCGCTACGGGGCCCCGCCGCACGGCGGCTTTGCGGCGGGGATCGACCGGATGGTGATGCTGGGTGTGGGCGCGCCCTCCATCCGGGAGGTGATCGCCTTCCCCAAGACCCAGACCGGGTCTGATCCGCTCACCGGAGCGCCCACCCCGGTCCTGCCTGAGCAGTTGGCCGAGGTCGGGCTGCGGCTTGCCCTCAGGGTTACCCCCCCCGGTGAGACGCGCTCCCAGTGAGCCGTGCTACGGTTGATTCGGGCCCGGGGCCCCGCCGGACACCAGTACCCGACCCTAGTGATGATTCCTCGGGAGCGCCAAAACCGCCGACGGCCCACGAGCCTCCTCGAGAGGATTTGGAAGGCGACGTGCGGCGCACCCACTTAGTGTGCGAGGGATCGGAGCCCGGAGCCGGTGGGAGCCGCCGGGCCCACCTTCCAGGTTTGAGTTCGGGCTCCAGGGGGCACCTTTTCAATTGATGGCTGCCAGGACCGCCGAAGCGACCGAGCTGAGGATCCCCGCGGACCCGCAGTACATCGTGGTCGCCAAGCGCGCGGCGGCCGGGATGGCCAGCGTTGCGGGCCTCGGTCTGGAGGCGCTCGACGAGCTCAACATCGCCATCGCCGAGGCCTGTGAGCACACGATCCGAGTTGCGCTCGCCTCGGGGATGACCGATGCCAAGGTGCGGATCAATTTCCAGGTTCAGGAAGATGCCTTGCGGGTCGAGGTTCGACTCCTTGGAACCAAGCCTCCCCCCCGGGTGGAGGAAGCTCCGGGGCTGCCAGCCGCTGCGCTGGCCACCGCCG
Source organism: Candidatus Micrarchaeaceae archaeon (assembly GCA_035531715.1). Taxonomy (GTDB): domain Bacteria; phylum Chloroflexota; class Dormibacteria; order Aeolococcales; family Bog-877; genus Bog-877. Next base: position 57,971 of record DATKSI010000010.1, on the reverse strand, counting down.
AGGCGCTCGACCTGGCCATCTCCATGCTCAGCTGTTTCGCCGACGACGTGGACTTCCAGGCGGCGGGCGACGGGCTCGTGCGGGTCCGTCTGGCCAAGTACCGCTGGCGGTGACCGAGGCGGGGTTAAGTCCCCCCCGCTTCGATCGCGAGTTGCAGCGGCGGCTCTTCGCAGAGTACGCGAAGACCCGTGACCCCAAGGTGCGGGAGGAGCTGGTCCCCCAGTACGCCGCGTTGGTGCACTCCCTGGCCCGCCGCTTCGCCGGTCGGGGGGAGCCGCTGGAGGACTTGGAGCAGGTCGGCTATCTGGGGCTGATCGCCGCGATCAACCGGTTCGACCCGGAGCTGGGGCTGGAATTCACCACCTTCGCCACGCCCACCATCCTGGGCGAGATTAAGCGCTATTTTCGGGACAAAAGCTGGGCTGTGCGGGTGCCGCGCCGGCTGCAGGAGACCTACGCCCGAGTGGTGCGTACCCAGCAGGAGCTAAGCCAGGAGCTGGGTCGGGGTCCCACCGTTCCGGAGATCGCCGCGCGATTGGAGCTGGAGCCGGACGAGGTCCTCCAGGCGCTGGAGGCCGGGCCGGCCCAGCGGGCGATTTCGCTGGAGTCGCCATCGGGTCCGGGAGATGGCGACGGCGAGTTGGGCGACCGGCTGGGCGCGGAGGACGAGAACCTCAGCCGGATCGAGCTGCAGAACATGCTGGCCGGGGCGATGCGCCATCTCACCCCCCGAGAGCGCGAAATCATGGTGCTACGGTTCGTGGAGCAGCTGCCCCAAACTGAGGTGGCCCGACGACTGGGGATCAGCCAGATGCATGTCAGTCGCCTGCAGCGGGCAGCGCTGGCGCAGCTAAAACGCGAGCTGCCGGACTAGAACGGCGCTCGGCGGCCAGCCGGCCGAGCGGCTAGAATCCGGCCGATCGCGCATGGACCATGGACATTGCTAAGTCAACAAATTCGCACTGAGTTTCTGAACTATTTCGAGCAGCACGGCCATCTTCGGGTGCCCAGCGCGCCGCTGATCCCACGAGATGATCCCAGCCTGTTGCTGGTCGGTGCTGGCATGGTGCCATTTAAAGCCTACTTTCTCGGCCAGAAGGTCCCGCCCCAGGCACGATTGACCTCCTGTCAGAAGGCCTTTCGCGCCACCGACATCGACGCCGTCGGCGACCTCAGTCACGACACCTTCTTTGAAATGTTGGGCAACTTCAGCTTTGGGGCGTACTTCAAAGAGGAGGCGATTGCCTACGCCTTCGAACTGCTCACCCAGGGATTCGGACTCGATCCTGCTCGGCTCTTCCCAAGTGTTCATCCCGGCGACGAGACCTCGATCAGGCTCTGGGAAAAGGTCGCCGGCATCCCCCCGGAGCGGCTGACCCGACTCGAGGAGAACTTCTGGCAGGCGGGTCCGACCGGACCCTGCGGAGTAGACAGCGAGATCTACTACGATCTGGGGGAGCAGTTCAGCCAGGGTCCGGGCGAGCGACCCGGGCAAGGTGAGCGCTTTCTCGAGATCTGGAATCTGGTCTTCATGGACTCGGAGCGCCTACCGGACGGCCGCACCGTTCCCCTGCCTCATCCCGGAGTCGACACCGGGATGGGGCTGGAGCGGGTGGCGATGGTGCTCCAGGGATGTGCCTCCATCTTCGACACCGACCTCTTCAGGCCGATTCAGGAGGACTTCGCGACTCGCTCCCGGAGCCCAGAAGGGGGGAATACGGCCGAACGTGATCGTCACCTCCGGCGACTCTCCGACCACGCGCGCGGCGCCTGCATGCTGATTGCAGACGGGGTCTTGCCCTCCAACGAGGGAAGGGGGTACGTCCTGCGCCATCTGCTGCGCCGAGCGCTGGTGAGCTCGATGAGCCTGGAGGTGCAAGGTGGGCTGGGGCCCTGCGTGCCGGTCGTCGTGTCGATCCTCGGGGAGACCTATTCGGAGCTCTCCAGCGGATCCGACCGGGTGCGGGCGGTGATCGAGCAGGAGGAGCAGCGTTTTGGCGACACCCTGGAGCGGGGCATGGAGCAGTTTGAGCTGGTCGCCCGCCGGGCCGAGGGCGGGGTAATCTCCGGGGCTGATGCCTTCCGCCTCCATGACACCTATGGATTCCCCCTGGAGGTGACCGAGGAGCTGGCCGCCGCCCGAGACATTCGGGTGGATCGGGCCGAGGTTGCTCAGCTGCTGGGGCAGCAGCGGGAGCTGGCCCGCTCCAGCCGGGTAGCCACCACGGAGGAGGCCTTGCGGCCAGAACTGCCGCCGACCGAGTTTGTCGGGTACGAGCGACTGCAGCTCCAGGTTCGCGTGACCCAGCTGCTGCTTCGCGGCGAACTAGTGGAGGTCGCCGGAGTTGGTGACGAGCTAGAGGTGGTCCTGGACCAGTCCCCGTTCTACGCCGAGGGCGGCGGCCAGGTGGGGGACCAGGGCCAGCTTGACTGGAGGGGAGGTTCGGCCCGGGTAGTCGACACCACCGCGCCCCGTCCAGGGACCCAGGTTCACCGCTGCCGGGTGGAGGTGGGGGAGCTCACGGTGGGCCAGGAGGTGGTCGCTACGGTCGATCCGGGCCACCGGGCCGGTTGCGCCGCCCACCACTCGGCGACCCACCTGCTCAACGCGGTCTTGCACCAGCAGCTGGGCGAAGGCGTGGTCCAGCGGGGCTCACTGGTATCTCCCGAGCGCGCCACCTTCGACTTCAGCTGGCCGCGAGCGCTCGCGGTGGCCGAGCTGGCGGCCCTGGAGCGTCGGCTCAACTCAGCGATCCGGGACGATCTGGAGCGCCAGGTCGAGTTCCTCTCGCTGGACGAGGCCCGGCGCTCGGGCGCGCTCGCCCTGCCCGAGGAGACCTACGGCGAGCATGTTCGCGTGGTCAGTTTCGGCGAAATCTCACGGGAGCTCTGCGGCGGGACTCACGTGGCGCGTTCCGGCCAGATCGGCTCCGCGATCCTCACCGCAGAGCACAGTGTCGGCTCCGGATTGCGCCGAATCGAGATGGTGGCTGGGCCGGCTGCGGAGCGGTGGTGGCAAGAGCTGAGAGAACAGACTCGGGAGGTCGCTCGGCAGTTGCGGGCCCCAGCAGGGGCGGTACGAGCTCACGTCGAGGGGCTGCAGGAGCGGGTGCGGACGCTGGAAAGGGAGCTCACCGAGGCGCGGCGCCAGGCGGCGAGCCCAGGGGAGTCCCCGACCCAAGAGCAAGTCGGCGCGATCACCCTGGCCGTCCTCGACCTGCCGGGCCAGCTCGAGAAGAAGGAAAGGATGCGCCGGGCGGATGAGCTGGCCGTCCAGATCGGCCAGGGCTGCGCGGTGGTGCTGGCCGGATCAGACCTCTCCCTTAAACTGACCCCGGACCTGGTAGCCCGAGGGCTCAATGCGGGACGAATCGCGGCGGTCGCCTGCAGCCCGTTCGGCGGTGGTGGCGGCAACGCGCAGTTTGGTCAGGGGGGAGTCACCTCCGGCGGCCACGCCTCCGTGCTGGCGACGGTGCGTACCATCCTTGGGTCCAGTCTGGAGGAAGGTTGATGCCGAAGGTCCCGTTGGCCCGCCGACAGCCGAGGACCCACGTGACCGCTCTCGATGTCGGCGTCCAGGTGATCAAGGCGCTGGTGGTGAAGAAAGAGGCCGGGGAGGCAATCGTGCTGGGCGTGGGCCGGGCCGAACAGGGCCCGGGTCAGATCGACCCGGGCGGCCCGGTCGACCTGGAATCGGTGCTGGAGGGGTGCCATGCCGCCCTGGAGGCCGCCGAGGACATGGCGGAGGTGATCCCCACCCGGGTGGTGATCGGGATCGGTGGCGCCCGGGTGCGGGCGATGAGCAACTCCGGCTCCCGGATCAGGGGTCGTCCCCAGGTCCGGATCTCCCGTCGGGAGCTGGACGAACAGGTGGAGGGCATCCAGCGGCGGGCGCTGCGGGAAGCGCAGGCGCGACTCGACGAGGAGGCGACCGGCGAGGCCGATGGCGCACTCCGGCTGGTTCACTCCTCGATCACCGCCGCCAAGGTTGACGGTCAGCCGGTGGTCGACCCCCTCCGCTATCAGGGGCAGAAGGTCGAGCTCACCGTCTTCAACACCTTCGCCACTGAGGGCCAGTACGCGGTCATCGATGAGATCTCCCAGGCGCTCGACCTGGAGCTCCTGGAGACGGTGGCTGAGTCATACGCGCTAGCGCGGGTGGCCTCGACCCCGGAGGTGCTGGAATCCGGCGCGATCTTCATCGAGATCGGGGCGAGGACCTCCGCGGTGAGTCTGGTCCGCAACGCCGTCCTGGAGTCCACCCGGATGTTCGAGCTGGGCGGGCGGGCCTTCACCCGTAAGCTCGCCCACGACCTCGACCTGTCGCTGCCGCTCTCTGAGAGCCTGAAGCTGCGGCACTCAGCCGGGGTTCTTGGAGGTCAGGAGGAGGCCCAGGTCCGGCGGGCGATGGGGGAGTCAGCGGAGGTGCTGGCCCAGGGGGTGGCGCTGGTGCTGCACGATCTGGCCAAGGGGCAGCCCCTGCCGTCCACCGTCCGCCTATCCGGGGGTGGCGCGCAGCTTCCCGAGGTGGTCGAACAGCTGACCGCACTGCGCTGGACCGACTACCTCCCCTTCGTCCATCCCCCTACCTTCCGCCTGCTGCCTCCCGAGGAGCTGACTGCGGTCCATGACACGACCGGTTTGCTCACCTCCCCGGCGGACGTGGTGGCGATGGGCTTGGCCTATCAGGGCTGCGGCTACATCGACGACATCGCCGAGGAGGGGCCAGGGCTGGAGGGGATGTTCCGCAAGGTGGCGCAGGCGATAAGAGGCACGGATGCGTCGTAACGAGACCGAGGTCGCGGCCGTTGGCGAACCGGGTCCGAGGGCCTAACTGCCATGGCCAAGCTGCTCTACGTTGAACCGAACGACGAGATCACCGATCTGGTAGATCGCATCCGCCGCGCGGAGGGCGAGCGCGATCTGGTGTTCGTGGTGCCCCCGGACGGGCGCGTGCTGCGTTCCCCGCTCGATATGCGGCTGCTGATGCAGTACACGAGAGGATTCCAAAAGCGGATCGCGATCGTTTCCGGCGATCCGCTGATTCAGGCGCAGGCGATCCGGACGGGATTCCCTACCTTTGCCTCCCTGGCCCGCCTGGAACAGGGAGCGCCGTTGCGCGGCGTTCCAGATGTCGCCGCGGCGGCCGCTGCCACCGCCGCCGCCGCCGCAACCGTCGCGGAGGTGAGTGGGGGAGGTGCTGCTCGAGCCGTCGCACCGCTCAGGAGTGGGGCGGAGCCGCCTCCGACCGCGCTGGCCAAGCGGGGCCCGTCCGCCTTGCTGGCCGCCGGCACCGGGGGAGCGGCCAACTGGTTCGGGCGCGTCCGCGAGATTTGGGACGCCCAGGGGGCACGCAAGCGACCAATCGCGATCGGAGCGGCGGTTCTGCTGGTATTTGTGGTCTTTTTGTTCCTGCAGTCCGCCACGGTAACCCTCGGCGTGGCCGCCCATCGGCTCGCCGATGCGGTCACCATTCAAGGCACCGACGGTCCCAGCTCCGGCCGGACTTTGGACCAGATCTCCACCCTGGCCCTGCAGAGCCAAACCTACAACCAGAACTTCACGGTGACCCCGAGCGGGACGCAGGCGCTGCCGCCTGTGGCAGCTACCGGAACGCTTCAGTTTTGCGGCACCATGAACGGGAAAAAACCAATTCCACCTCCCTGGACGCTCACCTTCACTAGCGCCCCTAGTTTCGTCGCCAGTCCGAGTGTGGTGTTCACCACGACCAGTTCGTCGGCAAACGGCACCTATTCCGTGCCCAGCTGCGCGGGGGGAAGCTCAGTGGGCATTCCCGTGCAGGCAAATTCCACCACCACCGTGGGCACTGCCGGCAACGTTAGTGCCAATCAGCCGTCTTGGTCCTGGGACGGGTCGGGGGGGCAGGTGGATGGAGTGGTGAGCGCCTCCGACGTGAGCTGGACACTGACCAACCCGGCCGCGATGACCGGTGGCGTCAATGCGACGACCCAGTCGGTGTTTTCCACCTCGGACGCGAGCGCGGCTCAGGCTCAGCAGCAGGCCCTCGATGCCACCCTGACCACCAAAGCTGAGAATGACCTGAAGAGATTGGCGGGCAAGTCGGTAATCGCCCAGGATGCCGCCGGTAACGGAATCACGGTCACGGTCACCAATCCTCCCTTGCCGACCGGCTGCAACACCTCCGCGTCCACCCCCTGTCCGGCGGCAACCGCCCAGACGCTGACCGTTTCCGTCACGGCCGGAGCCACCGCCTACAACCCGGCATCGGCCAAGGCGGCCGTGCTGCAGGACCTGAAGTCGAAGGTGCCCTCCAATGGAGAGCTGCTGGCGGATCCAAATCTCGGGAAGCTGAAGGTGGTCTCCGCCGGGGCTGGGGGCACCGTGACCATCAGCTCGCTGGCGGTCGGATATTGGGCTCCCAGGCTCAACCTTCAGCCCTACCAGAGCAAGCTGGGACTGATGAGTCCCGGGGCCGCCCGGTCCTATCTCCTGGCTCAGCTCCCCAGTTCCAGCACGGTGACCATCACCCAGTCCCCGATCGGCTGGCCCTGGTTGCCGATCCTCTCGGGCAACATCCACTTGGTCCGGGTGTCGCTCGCCCAGAGGCAGAGCACTGGTTGAGCCAGCCGGACCTCCTCCCGTGGGGCGGATCCTGGCGCTCGACCCGGGGCGGGCCCGAGTGGGGGTCGCCGTGAGTGACGAGACCCGGACGATCGCCCAGCCCTACTCGACGGTGCGCCGGAGCGCGGACCGGCGCGATCTGCTCGAGATCGCCCGGCTGGTCCGCGAGCTGGAGGTTACCGAGATCGTGATCGGGCTCCCCCTCCAGATGAACGGGCTGGAAGGAGAGTCGGCGGGGGAGGCGAGAGGGTTCGGGGCCGCAGTCCAGCGCGAGACGGGGGTGGAGGTCAGCTACCTCGACGAGCGACTGACCACCAAGCAGGCGGAGCGACACCTGATCACTACCGGGACCAGCCGGGCCCGTCGGCGCGACGTCGGGGATCAGGTGGCGGCTGCCCTGATCCTGCAGCAGGCGCTGGCCGCACCGGAACGGCGGACCAAGTGAGACGTCACCCGATCTTGGCCAGCTGCCTGGTGTTGCTGGTGCTGCTGATCGCGGCGGGTGCGGCTCTGGCCGTGCTGGTCCGGCAAGAACTCTCTCCAGCTGGGTCCCATCGTTCGCACAAGGTGCTCTTCGCCGTGATCAAGGACGAATCCCTGACCCAGGTCGCGGACAGCCTGCAAGCCCGCCATCTGGTGCGAAACGGCTTCTTATTCAAGCTTTTCGCCGAGACCAAGCAGCTCCAGCTGGAGCTCAAGCCGGGCAAGTTCGAGCTCGATCCGGGGATGTCGTTGACCGAGATCGTAGATGTGCTCAAGGGACCGCCCTTGAGCCAGGCCTTCAACGTCACCGTACCGGACGGGCTCAGGCTGGCCCAGGAGGCGCAGCTGCTGCAGTCCGATGGACTTTTCTCGGCGGCCAGCTACCTGAAAGTGGCCAATTCGGCGACCAGCTTTCCCGGGATCACTCCGCTCGCCGGAACTCCGGCCGGCGCGGGCTGGGAGGGTCTAGCCTTCGGCGACACCTACCAGGTCCTTCCCGCGGTGACCCCCTACCAACTTTTGGAGCGTCAGCTGCAGGACTTCCAGACCAGACTCGGCCAGCAGATCAACCAGGGCGCAGCCGCCGTCGGCCTCACCCCATACCAGGTGGTGGTGCTGGCATCGATTGTGTCCGGCGAGGCCGCCACGGTCACCGACCGCGGTCTGGTGGCCGGGGTGTTCTTCAACCGACTGCGCCTGGGGATGATGCTGCAGAGCGACGTCACGGTCTTGTACGCCCAGTCTCTGGCCGGCAACAACGGCTCGGCAGTCAACACCCAGTTTGCCTCGCCGTACAACACCTACCGTCATGTCGGCCTACCGCCCGGGCCGATCGACAGTCCCGGGGCTAGCGCGATCGAGGCGGTGCTCCATCCCACGGCCAGCGACTATCTCTACTTCCTGGCACTGCCCAGCGGGAAGGTGGAGTACAGCGTCACTCTGGCCCAGCATAATGCGCAGATCCAACAGGCCGGACTCGGATGAGGCGATGCCGGGGTGCTGAGGCCGGGGGCCCTTATCTCCAGTGACCCTCTTGGAGGTGCTGGGATGGGGAGTCCTGGGCCTGGTCGGCGGCGCGCTCATGGGCCAGTTGTCCTTGCTCCTCGAGGGTCCGCTCAAGGATGACGACCCACCGCCCAAGCTGGGCCCCAGCTGGCTCGAGCGGCTGCTGCTGCCCGGCCTGGGATTCATCGGTTTCGCCGCCTTTGCGCTCCGTCAGGGGATGGGGCCGGGGCTGTTGGTCCACAGCCTCTGGATCCTCGTGCTGCTGCAGATCCTCGGCTTCGACCTGAAGCATCGACTGATTCTCGACGTCATCACCCTGCCCACGATCGCGCTGGCCCTGGCGTTGGCCAATCTCAGCCCTGACCTATCGGTGGTGCGGGCCCTGTTCGGGATTCTGCTGGGCGGGCTGCTGATGGTTCCCTTCGCCCTCTTCAGCGAGCTCTTTCACCACGGCGAGGGATTCGGCTGGGGGGACGTGAAGCTGGCGATGGTGATTGGGGCCATCACCGGGATGAGCCTCAACTACGGCCAGCTCTACGCGCTCTGGGCACTCATCGCCGGATCGATGATCGGGGGGGTGGTCACGATCATCCTGCTGGTCACCCGCCGGGTGGGCCTGCGCGACGCCCTGCCCTACGGTCCCTACCTGGTGGCCGGAGCCGGGCTGATCCTCTACTTCATGTAGGGGAGGGTTCCGCTACTCGACCCCGACTTTCCCGGTAGTGGCGACCAGCGCCTGCAGGGCGGAGATCGGCTCTCCCGAGAGCCTGATCCCCTGGTCCTTCTTGAGCACCGCCACCGCCTCGTCCGGTTCCATGCCGCGGCGGTAGGGCCGGTGGGCGGTCAGGGCCTCGTAGACGTCGGCGACCGCCAGAATGTCGGCGCCGTGCGGCATCTCGGGTCCCCGCAGCCGGCGGTGGTAGCCGGTGCCGTCCAGCCGCTCATGGTGCGAAGCCGCCATCTCGGCCACATCGTCCAGCGGCCAGAGCGGGGAGAGGATCTGGTGGGTGATCAAGGTGTGCCGTTGCATCTCCTCCATCTCCTCGGGCAGCAGCGGTCCCGCCTTGTCCAAGATGGCATTGCTCACGGCCAGCTTGCCCAGGTCGTGGAGCAGGCCGGCCAGACCCACCCGATCCTGCTCGGTCGCGGTGAAATTCATGCTCTCCGCCATCAGCCGAGCGATGGCCGCGGTGCGGGTGGAGTGATTGGTGGTCCAGGGCGACTTGGCGTCCACCACCGCGGCAAACACCTCCCCGATTCGAATCATGTCATCCATCGTGGAGGAGGGGATCGCCCTCGGTTCCGGGTCCAGGTAGCCCACGTGCTCGGGCTCGGTGATCTCACCGAATTGGCGCCAGAGCTTGGCGTTGCCGGCGTGGGCCAGGACCAGGTCCACCAACACCGGATCGAACCACTTGCCGCGGCGCTGGCGCAGCACCGTTTCGGCCGCCCGCCCGCCGCCCCGCCGCCAGAAGATCTCCACGGTCTGGCTGAGCAGGGCGATGCGCGCGAGCAGCGGAATCTCTTCGCCCTTCAGCCCCCGGGGCCGGCCGCCGCCGTTCCAGTGCTCATCCAGGCTCAGGACCGCCGCGGCGGCCGGCTCGGCCCAGCCGAGCTGGCGGACCATCTCCGCGCCCTTGGTGCAGCGGACCTCCACCAGTTCGTTGGCCAGCCCCGCTCCCCGGCTACCCAACGAGACCAGCTGGGCCATCCGCCGGGTGATCGGGGCGGACGGCGCGGTCTGGCGGATGGCGAACACCATCGAGCGCCACTGACTGCTCCAATCGGTGATCTTGAGCTCCGCCTTGGTGACCAGGTCGTCCGCCTGGAACCAGTGGGTCACGCTGTAGGCGTTGGCGGAGCAGCCGGCGTCCTTGAGCAGAATGGCGTAGTAAAGGTCCTGACGCTCGGCAGGCCGCAGCTCCAGCCATTTGGCGATCTGCATCCCCAACCAACAGGCCCGGATGGCGTGGCCCATCGGTTCGCCCTCGGCGAGATCCAGCGCCCGCGACAGGGAGGCGATCACGATCGAACTGGCGAGCTGGCCCGGAGGCGCCTGCTCCCGCAATTGCGACATCAACTTGGTGGCCATCGGTCCCACCGTAGGCCCCACTCATCTCCGGCCCGGTCGCGGTCCGGCAGCAACTTCTGACGGCCACGTCGCGGGGCCCGATACCCGGCTCGGAATCCCGACCGGGGAAGTGGAGAGTGAGCCGTCCTCGGGACCGAGCAGAGGTTGCTCGCAGTGCCGGGCCAGCAAAGCTGGCATCATCAATCCCGCCCGGCCCCGCTCAGACCCTCTTGGCCGGGAAAGATTGCCTAGGAGTCAAGCGATGATCAGCGCCGGCGAGCTCAGATCGGGGACCACCGTGGAGCGCAATGGGCAGCTCTGGGAGGTGCTCAGTTTCGAGCACGTCAAGCTGGGTCGGGGCACGGCGGTCGTTCGGACCAGACTGCGCAACCTCACCACCGGCTCCCTGACCGAGGAGACCTTCCGGCCCGAGGAGCGCTTCGCGCGCGCGCGCATTGAGCGGGTGGACGTTCAGTTCCTCTACCGCGACGGCGAGCACTACGTGGTGATGGACTCCGCCACCTTTGACCAGTATCCCCTCGACGAGGCGCAGTTCGTCGAGGCGATCCGCTACGTCCAGGAGTCCGACCACCTCTTCGTCCTGCAGTACGACGGCAAGGTCATCGGGGTCGAGCTCCCGATCACCGTGGAGTTGGAGGTGGCCCAAACCGACCCCGGATTCAAGGGCGACACCGCGACCGGAGGGAGCAAGCCGGCAACCCTCAACACGGGGCTGGTGATTGACGTTCCCCTGTTCGTCGGCATCGGCGATCGGGTGAGGGTGGACACCAGGACCGGCAAGTATCTGGAGCGGGTCCAGTGACCACCTCCGTGCTCAACCATCCGGGCGAGCTACCTCCGGGCCGGGTCCGGGTCGCCAGCGAAGTGGTGGCCTCGATCGCAGCGCTGGCCGCCCAGGAGGTGGCGGGCATCGCCGCCATGTGCGAGCCGGCCGGGGTCAACGTGTCGCTGCCCCTGCATCGCCAGCACGGACACCGCGGAGTGAAGCTGCAGATGGTGGGGGAGACCGGCCTCAAGCTTGACCTCTACGTGACGATCACGCCCCAGGCCGCGATCGGGCAGGTGGCCGAGGAGCTGCAACACAAGGTGGCCCTCGCGATCCACAGCATGCTCGGTCTCGATGCCGTGGAGATCAATCTGCATATCGCCGAGATCGAGGGAGACTGAGGCGTGGGGCCGCGCCATCGGGCTCGTGAGCTGGCAGTCCAGGTGGTGTTCCAGCTGGAGCTGCAGCCGGGGAATTGGCGCATTCCGTTGCAGTACCACCTCGAGCAGGATCCGCAGAGCCCAGCGGGCAGGCACTTCGCTGAGGAGTTGGTGGAGGGAGCGGTGAACCACCGGGTCGAGATCGACACCACGATCGTCGCCTGCTCCACCCACTGGTCGATGGACCAGATGGGGGCGCTGGAGCGGGCAGTACTCAGAGTGGCCACCGAGGAGCTCTGCTGGCGCCGGCAGGATCCGGTGGCGGTGGTGATCGACGAGGCGGTTCAGCTGGCCAAGCAGATGGCTGGGGAGGAGGCGGGAAAGTTCGTCAACGGGGTGCTCGGCAACGTAGCCCGGGTTCCCCGGCAAGCCGAGGAGCAAGCGGGTGCGCGTTCTCCAGGTCGGTGAGCTCGCCACCCTGATCAGGGGGGCGCTGGAGTTGGATCCACAGCTCCAGGATGCCTACGTGGAGGCGGAGCTGGGGGACTGCCACCTGTCCGCCGCCGGGCACTGGTACTTCAATCTCAAGGACAGCCGCGCTGGAGGGCTCGACCGGTCAGTGCTCAAGGCGGCGATGTTCCGCAAGGAAGCTCGGGGACTTCAGTTCGAGCCTCGCACCGGAATGAAGGTGTTGGCTCATGGATCGGTCTCCCTGTATGCGGCCGGCGGATCGCTCCAGCTCTATCTGGATCGACTCGAACCTCAGGGAGTAGGGGCGCTGGCGCTGGCCTTCTCGCAGCTGGTGGCGCGGTTGGAGGCGGAGGGTCTCTTCGCCCTCGAGCGCAAGCGCCCCTTGCCCTTCCTGCCGCGGCGGCTGGCGGTGGTGACCTCGCGCCACGGGGCCGCCCTGCGGGACGTGATCCATGTGGTCCAGCGTCGCTGTCCGATCACCGAGGTGGTGGTGGCCCCCACCCTGGTCCAGGGAGATGGGGCGGTTCGGGAGATCATCTCGGCCTTGGAGCTGGCCGGGCGGGCGAAGGTGCAGTTGGTGCTGCTGGTGCGGGGTGGGGGATCCCTGGAGGACCTGCAGGCGTTCAACTCGGAGGAGGTGGCCCGGGCGATCCTGGCCTGTCCCTTGCCGGTCGTGGTCGGGGTGGGCCACGAGACCGACACCTCGGTGGCCGACTTTGTCGCCGATCGGCGGGCGCCGACACCATCGGTCGCCGCCGAGCTGGCCGTCCCGGACCTGGCCGGACTGCGGGTGGAGCTCTCCCGGCGCGCGCTCCGGCTCCGCCGGGGCGGCGAGAGCTGGATCGTCAGGGAGCGCCAACAGCTGGGAGGGAGCGCCGGTAGACTGTCCCGGCTGGATCCGGAGGTGCGGCTGGCCTCGGGGAGGATCGATCTCGACCGGCGCCAGCAACGGCTGGCGAGGGCCTTGCGTCGGCTGCTGGCCAGTGAGCATCGGGAGCTGGCCGGCCGGACCGAGGTGCTGCGAGCGCGGGGACCGGGGCTCCGCCTGCTCCAGGCTCGGGAGGAATTCGCCGGCAGAATTGGTAGGCTGGAGGCGCTCAGTCCCCTGGCGGTGCTCGGCCGAGGTTACTCGATCACCCTCGACGCGCAAGGTGGCGAGGTGCTGCGCGACGCGGAGCGGGTGGCCCTGGGCACGACCATCACCACCCGGCTTTTCAAGGGCAGCTTGCTCAGCCAAGTGAGCGCAGTTCAACCGGAGGTGCAGGGAGACGGGGATGGCAGCTGACCCAGCAGAGGGCGAGGCCACGGTTCCGCCCGAGCCAGAGGCACTTGACTACGAAGCCGCTTTGGCCGAATTGGACCGGGTGCTGGGCCGGTTGGAGGATGGCCAGGTTCCCTTGGAGGAAGCGATGGCCCTGTACGAACGGGGAGTCCGGCTAGTGCGACGTTGCTCGGGTCTGCTCGACGGGGTCGAGCGCCGGGTGACCGAGCTCACCGCCGGGGCGGACGGACTGCCCAAAGAGCGACCTCTCTTGCTCGAGGCTGACGAGGAGTCAGGCCCGGACGACGGCTGACCCAACGGGGTGACCGCTCTTCTCACCAATCAGTTCCTCTGGGTGCCTCTGCTGGCCTGGGCAATCGGCCAGATACTCAAAGTGGTCACTGACTCTTGGCGGCAGCACCGGCTCAGCCTGCGCTCCCTGGGGATGTCCGGCGGAATGCCCAGCTCCCACACCGCCCTGACCGTCTGCCTGACCACGGTGCTGGCCCGGAAGCTGGGGCTGGGCTCCCCGATCGTCGCCGGGGTCGCCATCCTGACCATGGTGGTGGTTTACGACGCCACCGGGGTGCGCCGGTCGGCCGGCCAGCAGAGCGTGATCCTGAACCAGGTGCTGGACGATCTGCGCAGTCACCTCGGCTTTCGCTACGAGCGGCTGCGGGAATTCATCGGGCACACCCCGTACGAGGTTCTGGCCGGGGCGGTGTTGGGCATCGCGGTGGGGTTACTCCTCTGATTCGCCCGCCTGCTTGCCCCACTCTGCGAGGACCTAACATCCTAGGCAGGATGCGGAAAAATCAGGAGGGGCGACACGGTTGAGCGAGCCTGATCGGAGCGCCTCGATCGGTTTCCTGCTCCACTTCCGCGAGTCTCCGGAATCGCCCACCCTGCGCCGGGCCCGGGATATCGCCGAGCGGGGATCCCTACGCACCTGGCTGGCCCAGACCGAAGCCGACACCGTGCTGGCCCGGGAGCTGACTCACGCTCGGCTGCTGGTGGCAATCGGAGGTGACGGGACCCTGCTCTACTCGGCCCAGCGGGCCGCCCCGCGGGGGGTGCCGCTGCTCGGGGTTAACCGGGGCCAGCTCGGCTTCCTCACCAATGTGGAGATGGCCCAGCTGCCCGACGCCATCGCGGCCTTCGTCAACGACGACTATCAGACCGGGCGCCGACGCACGCTGCGGGGAGAGGTCCGAGCCGGAGCTGAAGGCGCCATCGAGACGACCCTCGACTGCGCCATCAACGAGATCGTGGTCAAGACCGAGGGGGTCAGCCTGGTGCGGCTGGAGGTGCTCAGTGACGACCAGCTGGTGGGGATATTCGACGCCGACGGTCTGGTGGTGGCCACCAGTGTCGGGTCGACGGCCTACTCCCTTTCCGCGGGCGGGCCCCCGGTCGACTCTCGAGTCCCCGCCCTGGTCCTCACTCCGCTCAACCCCCACGCCCTGATCAGCCGCTCGCTGGTGATCCCGGACACCCTCGACGTGCGCATCACCGTCCAGCGCGGCCGGGCGGTCGTGGCGGCTGATGGTCAGGTCTGGGGCCAGCTCCAGGCGGGCTGGGAGCTGAGCGTCAAGCGAGGCCCGGAGCTGAGCTTGATCCAACCGCCGGGGACCGCCGGATTCTTCCAGCGACTGCGCTCCAAGACCGGATTCGGCGCCGTCCTGAAGCTCGCCCCCGAGGAGGCGCAGCCGTCCCCGGTCTCCCCGGACGCCCCGCGCGCCTGAGCTGTGCTGGTCGAGCTGCGGGTGGAGAACTTGGCGGTGATTGAGCGCACCTCGGCGCGCTTCGGCGCTCGCTTCAATGCCATCACCGGCGAGACCGGTGCGGGCAAGTCGGTCTTGCTCTCGGCGCTGGGGCTCGCCCTAGGTGACCGCGGGGATCCTGAACTGGTCCGGCGCGACCATGAGAAGGCGCTCGCGGCGGTGGCCTTCGACGAGCCTTCGGAGAGCGTGCTCGAAACCTGTCGGGCGCTGGGAGTCGCCGTGGAGGAGACCCTGGTGCTGGCCCGGGAGCTCTCGGCTTCGGGTCGCGGTGCGGCCCGGGCCAACGGAGCCGTGGTGCCGGCGACGGCGCTCCGCGACCTGGGAGCCCAGCTGGTGGACATCCAGGGACAGGGGGCGTCTTCTCTGTGGCTGAAGGAGGCGGAGCAACGTTCGGCGCTGGACAGTCTGGGCGGCGAGCCGGCCGCGGCGGCGCTTCGCCAGCTGGGCGAACTCTGGTCGCGACGCCAGGAGAACCGGCTGGCGACCGAGACGCTGCGAGCGCTTCGCGATCGGCAGCGAGGGGAGCTGGAGCAGGCCCGCCGGGACCTGGCTGAGCTGGAGGCGGCCGATCTCCGGCCGGGCGAGGATGTGCAGCTGAGGCAGTTGCGGGACCGACTGGCCCATGCGGTCCGGCTGCGCGAAGCCGCCGAGGCGGTGCGCGCGGCAATCTCCGGAGAGAGCGGTGCGGCCGACCGGGTCGCGGCCGGGCTCCGCCAGGCGCGGAGCACGAAGGGGATCGATCCGGCGCTGGATCTCCTGCTGGATCAGGCTGAGGAGGCGGTCGGGGGGCTGAGGGAGTTGCAGCTGTCCTTCAGCTCCTACGTCACCCAGCTCCCCGACGACAGCGGCCGACTGGCGGACGCCGAGGAGCGGCTGGAGCTGCTGGATCGACTCGCTCGGCGTCACGGCGGTTCTCTGGAGGCGGTTCTGGCCCGTCAGGCAGAGGCGGCCAGTTTGCTTCAGGTCGAGGGCCAGGGCGAAGGCGATCGGGAGCGGCTGGCGGGGGAGCTGATCGAGCTGGAGAAGGGCTTGGTCGAAGTGTCGCGGCTGCTCTCCGCGATCCGGGGCCGGGTGGCTGAGGGCCTTGCCCGGGCAGTTACCGCGGACCTGCGCCGGATGCTGATGCCGAAGGCGGAGTTCCAGGTCCGGCTCTGGCAGACGGAGGCCCCGGACGGAGTGATCGGACCCGATGGGTCGCGCCGGGCCGTCGGGCCGACCGGATGGGATCGGGTCTCCTTCGATCTCGCCGCCAATCCCGGCGACCCAGCCCGGCCGCTCAGTGAGGTGGCATCGGGCGGCGAGCTGTCGCGGGTCGCGCTGGCGCTCCTCGCCCACCTGACCCGGGAATCGGGGGTGGCCACGGTCGTGTTTGACGAGATCGACCAGGGGCTGGGTGGTGAGGCCGCCAACCGAGTGGGCGAGCTGATGCGGGAGGTCGCTGATCGCCATCAGGTGATCTGCATCACCCATCTCGCTCCGATCGCCGCGCGGGCCGACACTCACCTGCTGGTGGCCAAGTCCGAGCGGGAGGGTCGCCCCTTCAGCGAGGTCGTCGAGGTGGTCGGTGTTCAGAGGGTGGAGGAGTTGGCCAGGCTACTGGCCGGCGAGGCCACTCCCGGGGCCGCCCGCGCCCACGCCGAGGAGCTCTTGCTGGCGGTGGGTGCCGGCCGGGAAGTCAGCTGACCGGTGGCCACCCCGGAGCAGACGACGGAGCTGGAGCGGTTGAACGCCATGCTGCTGGAGGCTCTGCGCGGTGATCTCGATCTGGGCACGGTGCAGCTGGCCACCCTGACTCGCGAACTGAAGTTGCGGGTCGGGGAGGCCGACCCGGATCTCGACCTGCTCGGGGCTGCCGAGTCGCTGCAGCTGCTGACCCGACTGCTGGAGATCAAGCTGGGGCGCCATCTGGAGGACGCGAGCGACGCCTCCCTGATCCGCGAGGTGGAGCCGGTGGAGGAGGAGGACCCTGGTGAGCGGCTGGCGGAGTACCGGCTTTTCAAGGCCGCCGCCGGAGTCCTGCTGGCTGACGCGAGCGCCGGGCCCAAGGCCTTTCTGCGAGTTCTCGGCCTGCCCGTGGAGCCGCAGCCAACCCTCCACCTCAGCCCCGAGGTTCTCGCGGTCGCCCTCGGTGAGCTGCTGGCTCGGCTGCCTGATCCCAGCGAGCTGGAGCTGGCTCTGCCCAGATACTCGGTCACCGAAAAGATGGAGGAGCTGCGCCAGCTGGTCCTCGACCTGAAGTCGCTGCAGTTCGACCAGCTGTTTGCGGCTGCGCGGGACCGACTCGAGGCGGTCGCCTTCTTCCTGGCGCTCTTGGAATTGATCTTGGCCGGGGAGGTGGCTTGCACCCAGGCCGGCCCGGACCGCCCGATCCTGGTGGAGCGTGCCGGTGGCGGCTGAATTGACCGAGTCCGAGACTGGCCCGGCGGGGGCGATCATCGCGGTTCTCTTCGTCAGGGCTGAGCCGATCTCGGTGGCCGAGCTGGCCCACACTCTGGATTTGACTCGGGAGGCGGCCGAGCAGGCGGCTGAAGCCAGCCATGCCTTGCTCGCCGGCACCGGTCTGATGCTCCAGCGCCATCGCGATGAGCTCCAGCTGGTCAGCCATCCCCAGGTCGCCTGGGCGGTGGAGCGGGCGCTGCGACCGGAGGTGGCTGGCCGGCTCTCCAAGCCGGCCCTGGAAACCCTGGCCATCGTCGCCTACCGGCAGCCGATCACCAGGATTGCCATCGAGGCGATCAGAGGGGTCAACTGCGAGGCGGTCCTGGACAGCCTGACCCGCCGCGGTCTGGTCGACGAGGTGGGTCGGGAGGACGGTCCCGGCCGTCCCCGGCTCTTCGGGACCACCCTGCGTTTTCTCCAGGTCGTGGGCATCCCGCAGATCAGCGAGCTTCCCCCGCTCAGCGGCCCCAGCCCCGAGACCTGGCTCGCTCGGGCGGCCGAGATCGGTGCGTCCAGTGCCGAGTGAGCGGCTGGGCCGCTGGCTGGCCCGTACCGGGGTCGCCTCGCGCCGAGAGGCCGACCGGCTGGTGGCCGCGGGGAGGGTCACCGTCGATGGCCAGATTCCACCTCCCCAGGGGCGGTTGATCGACCCGGAGCGGGAGGAGGTGCGGCTGGACGGTCAACCGCTGACCCAGCGGGGCGGGCAGCGCCGCTATCTGGCGCTCAACAAGCCGGTGGGGGTGGTCTCCACCGCCCGCGACCCGGGAGGACGCCCGACCGTGCTGGAGTTGGTCGAGGATCGGCAGGGATTGTTTCCGGTCGGTAGGTTGGACTTCGACTCGCGGGGGCTGATGCTGCTGACCGATGACGGGGATCTGGCGCTGCGACTTACTCATCCGCGCTACGAGGTGGTCAAGGGCTATCGGGTGACCGTGCGGGGTCCGGTCAGGCAGGAGCAGTTGCGGGCGCTGCGGCTCGGTCCGGTCCTGGTCGACGGGCCCACCAATCCCCTGGAGATCAGGCTGTTGCGGTCCGGCCCGCGCCGTTCGGTGATCCTGATTGAGCTAGCTGAGGGAAGGCAGCGGCAGATCCGACGAATGTGCGCCGCGGTGGGCGCCAAGGTCGAGGACCTGGAGCGAATCTCGATCGGGCAGCTCCGTCTGGGAACTCTCGTCGAAGGTCGCGCACGGGAGCTCAGCGAGGGAGAGGTACGACGGCTGCGAGCCTCGGTTGGGCTGGGGTGAGCCGGCGGCGGTCGATCGTGACCATCGATGGACCCGCTGGGGTGGGCAAATCCACCGTCGGGCGGCGGGTGGCCGCGGCACTGCGACTGCCTTTCCTCGACACCGGGATCCTCTATCGGGCTCTGACCGTCGCGGCGCAGCGCGACGGGATCGGGTCGGGTGACTCGCTCCGGTTGCTCCGGCTGACCGAGCGAGTGAAGTTGGAGATCAACTCCGCGACCGAGCCGGCGCCGGGAGCCTGGCAGGCCAAGGTCGATGGCCAGGAACTCAGCGAGGAGCTCTGGGATCCCCGTCTGGCTCAGCTCCTGGCGGCGGTGGCCCGCCAGCCGGAGGTCCGCCGGGCCCTGCTGCCGGCGCAACGAGCCCCCGCCACCGCCGGCGCGGTGGCGGTGGGCCGGGACACCGGGACGGTGGTCTTTCCGACCGCCGACTGCAAGGTCTATCTCGACGCCCCCGCGGAGGTCCGGATCAGCCGACGACGCAAGGAACTTCAGGACCGGGGCCGGGACGCCTCGGAGGCGGTGCTGCGCGCGGATGTGCTGACCCGAGACCAGACCGATCTGAGTCGGGAGTTTGCCCCGCTGGCGGTTCCCGCCGACGCGCTATCCATCGACACCACCGCGCTCTCCGCCGACCAGGTGGTGCGGCTGGTCCTAGCGGAGTGCCGTCGGAAGGGGCTGGCGCCGGGGGAGCCCGCACCATAGCCAGCGGCAGCTACCTCAGGCTCTCCAGCGCGGGCCCGACTAAGGTGAGGGGTGCAAGGTGATGACATCAGATGCTCGGACCGACGAAGCCCCCCTGGTCTGCTTCGATCTTGAGACGACCGGACTGAGTTCTCGCACCGACCGCATCATCGAGATCGGCGCGGTCAAGTTCGACCGGACAGGGGTGCTGGACACCTACTCCACCCTGGCCGATCCCGGAATTCCCCTTCCGCTGGTGATCCAACGGCTCTGCGGTCTCCACGACCAGGACCTTCGCGGTCAGCCCAGCCCGGCCGAGGCAGTGGCCGGTCTGGCGATCTTCGCGGAGGGATGCACCCTGGTCGGACACGGCGTTGCCTTCGATATGGCCTTCTGCTCGGAGATCCTTCCCGGGGCATTTTTAGGGCGGGTGGCGCTGGACACGGCCGAGCTGGCCCGGGTGCTTCTGCCCTCGGCTCCGAGTCACAGCCTGGAGCAGCTGAGCCGCTCCTTGGAGCTCCTCCACGATCGGCCGCATCGGGCCTTGTCCGACGCTCAGGCGACGCAACTGTTGCTGGAGTGGTTGCTCGAGAAGGCGCGGGCACTCCCGCCCGATCTGCGCAACCGGCTGCGCGAGCTCCTGGCTCAGAGCGGCTGGGCCGGTGGGGAGTTCCTCGCCCGGCGCATGGGCGAAGGCCGCCAGTCGGCTCCCCCGGAAGCGGTCGCGCCAATCCCAGTGACGGCCACCGCGCCCGCGGTCGCCGAGCCCTCCCGAGTCACCTCTGGGGAGATCGATGAGCCGGGAATTCTGGCCACCTTTGGACCCACCGGGTCGCTGGCCCAGATGGATCCGGAGTTTGAGCTCCGGGTGGAGCAGCAACAGATGGCCCTCGCCGTCGCCCAGGCTTTCAACCGCAGTCAGACGCTGCTGGTGGAGGCGGGCACCGGGGTCGGCAAATCTCTCGCCTATCTGATCCCGGCCCGGGAGTGGGCCGCTCGTGGCCGCGGGCGAGTCTTGGTGTCGACCCACACCATCACCCTGCAGGAACAGCTGGCGCAGCATGACGTGCCGCTGGCGGAAGCGGCCCAGCCGCTGCCGCTGGGCACCGCGGTCCTCAAGGGTCGCGGCAACTACCTGAGCCTGCGCCGACTGGAGCGATGGCTGGCGGCAGCTCCCAGCGGCCGGCGCCGCGACCCCGACGAGGTGCGCTTCAAGGCCAGGGCCCTGGTCTGGGCTCAGCAGAGCCAGGCGGGCGATCGCGGCGAGCTGCGGCTGGCCGGCCGGGAGTCTGAGTTCTGGGAGAGGGTGGGCTCGACCGTGGACGACTGCCTGGGTCCCGCCTGTCACAACTGGCGCGACGGGCGTTGCTTCATGGTCAAGGCTCGGGTGGCGGCACGGGAGGCGGACATCGTGATCGTCAACCACGCCCTCCTGCTCGCCGACGCGGACAGTGGCGGGGCGGTCCTACCCGAGTTCCACCACCTGATCATTGATGAGGCCCACCACCTGGAGGAGGCGGCGACCCAGGCCCAGGGTGAGCGGCTCGGACTGGGGGCGATTCTGGGGGTGACCGAGCGCATCCCGGATTTCGGCGACATCGAGGTCAATCGGACCCTCAAGGCGGTCCGGCAGATGGCCAGCGCCGCCTTCGCCGAGCTGCGCCAGCTGGTGGCCGCCGAGTCCGGCAACTCGAGAGGCCGGGGCCCATCCTTTCTCGTGCTGGACCACCGGATCAAGGACACCGAAGGGTGGGGGCGGGCGGGCCGCTCGGTGTCGCGGTTGGCCCGGTCGCTGCGCCAGGCGAGCTCGGCGCTGCGCACCGCCGCCGAACTGGGGAACGTTCAGCCAGCCCTGTGGCCCCAACCGGACAACGGGTCGAGGGAATGCACCGTCGCTGCCGACGCCCTCCAGAGCATGGCCCAGCTGGTGACCCAGGTGATGGCCAACCTGGAGGTCGACGCCACCCCCGGGGGGGAGATCGTCCCCCAGGACCGGGTCGCCTGGGCAGAGGTGGAGCGGGGCGACCGGGCGGTTCTCCGCACCGCGCCGGCGGAGGTGGCGACCTCGCTGCGCGAGCATCTCTTCGAGCGCTGCGAGGCGGTGATTCTGACCTCGGCCACCATGGCGGTGGCCGGCTCCTTCCGCTACCTCCGCGACCGCCTGGGGCTCGAGGGGGCCGCCGAGCTGGTCTTGGACTCCCCCTTCGACTACCTGCGCCAGTCGCTCTGCTGTCTGCCCCGCGGGATGCCCGGCCACGGTGATCCCCAGCATCCTCGGGTGGTGGCCGAACTGGTGGCCGAGATCGCCGGCGAGCTCGGTGGCCGGACCTTGGTGCTGTTCACCGGATATCAGGCCCTGCGCGAGGTCCATGGGCAGCTGCGCAGCCTGCTCCAAGGGGAGGGGATCGCGGTGCTCGGCCAGGGATTGGACGGCACCCGGAATCAGGTTCTGCGCAACTTCCGCAAGGAACCTCGGACCGTGCTGCTGGGCACCAATAGTTTCTGGGAGGGGATCGACCTGCCGGGAGATACGCTCCAGTGCGTGGTCATCGACAAGCTGCCCTTTCCGGTGCCGACCGATCCCATCTTTCAGGCGCGTGCCCGCGGCCGGGCCGACTCCTTCGCCCAGCTCTCCCTGCCCGAGGCGGTACTTCGTTTGAAGCAGGGATTCGGCCGTCTGGTCCGCCGCCACGGCGATCGGGGGGCGGTGGTGATCTGTGACCCGCGCATCCTGGGAAGGAGTTACGGCGAGGAGTTCGTCAGAGCGCTGCCCCAGGCCACCTTCGTCTACGAACCACCCGGAGAGCTGGCTCCCTTGATCGGGGCCTTCCTGCGCGACGAGAAGCAGGCCGCGGTGGTCGGCTGAGGGTGGCGCCGTCGAGCCGCCTGAAGTTGGCCCTGGTGCAGCACCAGCCGGTCCTGGGCGACCTCCAGGCGAATTTGGCATGGAGCTGCCAACAGATCGCCCAGGAGGTGGCTCGGGGCACTGACCTGGTGATGTTTCCCGAACTGAGCCTGACCGGCTATTTCCTCAAAGATCTAACTCCGGACACGGCCCTCTCCCTGGACAGCCGGGAGATCAGCCAGCTGATCGCGGCAACCGGCCGGGCAGCCTCCCTGGTGGGCCTGGTCTTGGAGTCAGACCAGTTCAGTTTCTACAACGCGGCCATGCTGATATCGGACGGTGCGGTGCGCCACGTCCACCGCAAGGTCTATCTCCCGACCTACGGAATGTTCGACGAACAGCGCCACCTGGCTGCCGGGGATCGGTTTGAGGTGGTGGAACTGGCGATGGGTGGGGAGGTCAGCTGGCGGATCGGGATCCTGGTGTGCGAGGACCTGTGGCACCCGAGCTCCCCATATCTCCTCAGTCGCGCGGGAGTGGACCTGCTGCTCTGTCCATCCTCGAGCCCGGGGCGGGGGGTGGGGAGCGGGGAGGGGGAGTTGGGCAGCGCCGCATCCTACGGAGCGATGCTGCGGACCTACTCCGAGCTGTTCACCTCGTTCGCGGTTTACTGCAACCGGGTCGGCTTCGAGGACGGATTCCACTTCTGGGGTGGTAGCCGGGTGATGGGTCCGGACGGCCGTATTTTGGCCGGACCGCTGGGAGATGGGGCCGAGGTTCTGCATGCGGAGCTGGACCGCGGCGACCTGCGTCGGGCTCGGATTGCCTTCCCCTTGCTGCGCGACGAGCGTATCGACGTGGTCCAGCGGCAGCTGGGGATCGAGGCTGATGACTGACCTGTCCATCAATACCGAACTGGTGGCCGGGATCCTGACCGACTTCATCCGCGATGAGGTGCTCAAGGTCGGCTCCCGCGAGGTGGTGCTGGGCATCTCGGGCGGGGTCGACTCCGCCTTGGCGGCCCGACTGGCGGTTTCCGCCCTGGGGAAAGAAGCGGTGACCGGACTGGCGATGCCCTATCGAGAGAGCACCCCGAGCAGCCTCGACGACGCCCAGCTGGTGGCCGATGAGCTGGGGATCACGCTGCTGGTGGTCGAAATCAGCCCGCAGATCGACGCCTACTTCGCCAGATTCCCGGAGGCCGATCCAAGGCGCCGAGGCAACAAGATGGCCCGGGAGCGGATGAGCATCCTCTACGACATCTCGGCAACTAGGTCGGCCCTGGTGCTGGGCACCAGCAACAAGTCCGAGCTGCTGTTGGGCTACAGCACGCTCTGGGGCGATGGGGCCCATGCGCTCAACCCCTTGGGAGACCTGTACAAGACGCAGCTCTTCCAACTGGCCCGCTACCTCGGTCTTCCCCAACGGATCGTCGACAAGGCTCCCTCGGCTGATCTCTTCGCGGGCCAGTCGGACGAGGTGGACCTCGGCTTCAGCTACCAGCAGGCGGACCTCATCCTCTTCCAACTGATCGACGAGCGACGTTCGCCAGCCGAGGTCCGCGACCTCGACCTCGATCCTGAGCTGGTCACGGTGATCTGGGAGAGAGTGCGCTCCTCGCAGTTCAAACGCCGGCCTCCCTTGATCGCCAAGCTCTCCAGTCGGAGCGTCGGCCAAGACTTTCGCTATCCCCGCGACTGGGGCCACTGACGGCTGTGGCCGGCGTGCTCTACGTGGTGGCCACGCCGATCGGCAACCTGGCGGACTTCTCGCCCCGGGCGGCCATGATCTTGACCCAGGTTCAGACGGTAGTCGCCGAGGACACCCGTCGGAGCGGTCTGCTGCTTCGCGGGTTCAAGGCCCGGCCCCGGTTGATCTCGCTGCCAGCCGCTCAGGAGGAGAAGCGAATCCCCCTGGTTCTGGAGCAACTCCTTACCGGTGACGTGGCGCTGGTCTCGGATGCCGGCACGCCCGCCGTCAGCGACCCCGGGCGGCGCCTGGTCGCCGCGGTCCGGGAGAACGGCTTCGCGGTGGTGGCCGTGCCGGGGCCCTCAGCTCTGGTGGCCTCAGTTTCGGCCAGCGGTCTGCGAGCTGACCGGTTCCTCTTCTTGGGCTTTCTGCCCCGGACCAAGTCACGCAGCCAGCGGCTCCTGCAGGCAGGGGAAAGCTGGGCTCTGGTGTTCTACGAATCGCCGCATCGGCTGGCGGCCACCCTGGAGTGGGCGGCCGAGGTGCTGGATCAGCGGCGTGTGGCCGTGGCCCGGGAGGTGTCCAAGCTCCATGAGAGCTGGTACCTGGGAACCGCGGCGGAATTGGCGGCCCGCTTCCGGGCGGAACCACCCAAAGGTGAGTGCACCGTCGTGGTGGAGGCTCCGCCGGGCCGACAGAAGGGGGGCGATGGCTGAGCGGGAGGTGGGGTTGGTTGACGCCCATTGCCATCTCGAGGAAGTGGTCCGGCGCGGTCTCCCGGCGCAGGAGATCGTGGAGCGAGCCCATCTGGCGGGGGTCGACCAGATGGTCACCAGTGGCGATGACCTCGCCGAGAGCCAGGCCGGCCGCGACCTGGCCGAGGCGCACTCCGAGATCTTCTTCACCGTGGGGTGGCATCCGGTCAATCCGCGGCCGCCCTCCGCCGCCGAACTCGACCAAATGCGCGACCTTTTGGCCCACCCCAAGGCCGTGGCCGTGGGGGAGGTCGGGCTTGACTACTTCTTCCGACCCGGGTATCTGGAGACCCCCAAGGAGGTGCAGCGCGAGGTCTTCGCCACCATGCTCCGGCTGGCGGCGGAGCTGGCCAAGCCGGTGGTGATCCACCAGCGCCAGGCCCACGCCGACCTGCTGCAGCTCCTGGATCAGGGGCCCCCGGTGACCGGAATCCTGCACTGCTTCAGCGGGGACCGCGCCTTCGCCGCGGAGGCTGCCGCGCGGGACCTCTACTGTTCCTTCGCCGGCAATCTCACCTTCAAATCGGCGCTGGATCTGCAGCAGGCGGCGCGAGCCGTGCCCGCTGAGCTGCTGCTGGTGGAGACCGATGCGCCTTTCCTCTCCCCGGAGCCCTTCCGGGGTCAGACCAGTCATCCGGCGATGGTGCGAACCACGGCGCAGTGGCTGGCCGTGCTGCGAGGGGACTGCCTGGAATCGCTCGCGGCGATCACCACCGAGAACACCCGGCGGGCTTTCGGTATCCCCCCAACTTGAGCGTTCCCGACCTCTGTGCCCCGGCCACCGCTCGGGCGGTGGCCCGGCGGTTTGGCATCAGTCCTCGTCGTGAGATGGGACAAAACTTCCTGGTGGATCGCGGCGTTCGGGACGCCATCGCCGCTGCTGCCTCCCCTGCCCAGGAAGTGTTGGAAATCGGCCCCGGGCTGGGCGCCTTGACCCAGGGGTTGCTGGAGCGCGGGGTGCGGGTGGTGGGGGTGGAGATTGACCCGCGCTGTGTCGCCGCCCTGGGGCTGCTGCGAAGCCGCTACCCAGAGCTCCGGGTGGTGGAGGCGGACATCCTCCAGATCCTTCCGGCGCAGCTGGGGATGCGGGCGCCGACGGTACTCGGCAACCTGCCCTACCGGATCACCGGAGCCCTGTTGCCCCGGCTGCTCGCCTGGGACCCGCCTCCCGAGGCCTGTCACCTGCTGGTCCAGCGCGAGGTGGCCCGGCGGCTGGCCGCCCCCCAGGGGGACTGGTCGCTGTCGACGCTGGCGCTCCGAGTGGTGGCCGAGGTGGCGATCGATTTCGATGTGGCTCCGGCCAGCTTCTGGCCCTCGCCCCAGGTGCACAGCAGCCTGATCACCATCCGCCCTCGGCGGGAGCTGGATCCCGAGCTGGGCTCCGAGCTGGTCGCCCTGGCGCGACCGATGTTCCAGGCCCGACGCAAGCAACTGCACCATGGCCTGGCCCGCTCTTTGGGGATCGAACCGGGGGAGGCGATCCAGCTGCTGCGCTCGATCGAGGTCGACCCAGCCCGGCGACCGGGCAATCTGGAGCTGGCGGAGTGGCGTCGGCTGGTGCGGGCGGTCAGGAGCAGAGCGGCGGCGATCGGGTGATATATTCGCCGCCATGCCGGCCGAGGCCCCACCCGGATCTGCCGCCGAGCCGGAGCTAGACCTAGGTCCGACCGGCTTTCGCGAGGTTTTGCGGGCCCGCGATTTTCGCTTGCTCTGGGGAGCGCAGGTGGCGGCCCAGCTGGGGGACAAGTTCTTTGCCTTCTCGCTCCTCTTGTCCATCTACTCGCTGACCCATCTCTACCTGAGCGACGCGGCACTGCTGCTGGCCTACACCATCCCCGCCGTCTTCCTGTCCATTCCGGCGGGCATCTTTGCCGACCGCTATGACAAGAAGACGCTGATGATCTGGACCAATCTTTCTCGCGGGGTGATGGTCTTGGGGGTGCCGGCGCTGGAGCTCACCGGGGTGGCTCAGCACCAGGTCCTGCCGCTCTACGTGATCACCTTCATCTTCGCCGGAGTGGGCCAGCTCTTCGCCCCGGCCGAGGCGGCCAGCATCCCGAGCCTCGTGAAGCGCCGGGACCTGGCGGCGGCCACCTCGCTCTTTACGGTCACAATTATCGTAACCATCGTGCTCTCGGTGCCCCTGGCTTCGGTCGCCCAGGGTCTCCTGGGGTTGGAAGGTCCTTATTACTTTGGAGCCGGACTGTTCGCCGTGGCGGCAGGTTCCATCTGGCTGATCAAGCCCAAGCTGGCGGCTCCCATGGCCGCCGCCGGGCCGGCGATGAGAGCTCCCTGGAGTAGCACCTGGAGAGAGATCAAGGACACCTGGGAGCTGGTCAGGGCCAGCCGCGTGCTCCCGTTTGCGTTCGCCATGCTGACCCTGGCCCTGGCGATCGTGTTCACGATCTTCGCCCTCTCGGCGGGCTACATGCAGCACGTTTTGCTGCGCAGCCCCCATGACAGCTACATCCTCCTGATTCCCGCCACCGTGGGCATGGTGGTGGCGGGTACGGTCGTGAGCCGGGTCTCGTCCGATGCCGGGCCGGGCCCGACGACGGTGGTGCAGGGACTCGGACTGGCGGGGGCGGCCATGGTGGTCCTCGGGGTGCTGCCACCGATCTTGGCTCGACTCCACATCGACGGAGCTCTGGTGCCGCTGGCGATCTCCCTGGCGCTTCTGTTTGGGCTCGGGTTGGGAGCGGTCCTGATCCCCTGCCTGGTCCTGATCCAGCAGGAAACCGAGGAGGCCACCCGGGGCAAGATCTTCGGCGGCGCCTTCCTGGCCATCAACCTGGCGATCGCGGTGCCGCTTCTGGCGGCCGGGGCGATTGCCGACGTCGTTGGCGCCAGCGACGTGGTGGGTGGGCTCGGGCTGGCCCTGATCGTGACGGGGCTGGTTGCCTGGCGCCGAGGCTGGGGTAGGGTGTCCTACGGGGCCGAGCCGCCGGTTACGATCGCGTAGCGAGATGTCGAAGTCCGCCAGCGGCGGCATCGGCTGGCGCGAGGGGTGGGCTAAATGAGTGCATGCGAGCCGTCGTCACCTGCGAAAGCTGCGGTCTCCGGCAGGAGGTGGCCCGGGCCATCCCCGAGCCGACCACTTTTCATATCGTCTGCCACCGCTGCGAGCTGAGTCTGTTGGTGACCGTCACCGAGGCCGACATTCGCAGCGCCGCCAGCTCGGTCGCCGCCGGCTCCGCTCGGCGCTAACGCCGGGCGCCGCCAGCTCCGCGACGAGCCGCCCGGGCTGGATCGGGACAACCCTCCGGGCCGAGGGGCGCCAGCCGGGAGACCATCGGTGAGCGGGGCGCTCAGGTCCCGGTCCAACCGTGGGCAGGTTCGGGATTCCCCGGGCGAGCGGCTCAGACCGCCCAGCGCGCGAGTCCACGGGGGATCTCCTCGCGGCCGTGGTCCAGCAGGGCCAGGCCCAACTCCTCCCCCTCGAAGTCGAGCCGGAGCTGGCGGGCCAGAGGCAGCACCTGGCCCGACCGGGCTCGCTCCCGCAACCGCGCCCGCCGATCGGGGTCGAGGCTGGAGCATTGGACGCTGCAGTACTTGGCGGTCTGCTTCTTCACCGGGGCCATGCAGCCGGCCCTGGCGCACAGCCGAGGGGCGAAAGGTTGAGCCCCGGAAAGGTAAGCCACGGAGCGATATTAGAGACTCGGTGAGGTTCCCTGTCAATGGTCAATACGGCCATAAAAACTTGGCACTTTTGCGGGTCAAGTGGGGCGCGCCAGTTGTGCCCTGTTTCCCCATCCCCAGCTGTGGACAAGCTGTCAGCAACCCCGGCCGCGGGGGCATGGCTGGGGCTTTGACTGGCGGTGCCCATCCATCCCCGGCGCTCCACCATTCCGTCGTGCATGGCTGGTCGCGGCTGGACCGAGCGCTAGTCGCGACGACGCCGCCAGCGGATCAAGGGGGAGCCGCCGGAGCTTGACCGGGGATCGTTCGCGATGGTGGGCGCACCAGGAGTCGAACCTGGGGCCTCTACCGTGTCAGGGTAGCGCTCTAACCACCTGAGCTATGCGCCCTCGGAGGAGGTTGGGGTGACCGGATTATAGCCCGGGTCGAGCTTCGCTCCGGAAGTGGGCGCTGCCTCTCATACAATCGAGCGAACACCCATGGCTGAGAGCGACATCGATCTCGACACCCTGCGCCACAGCGCGGCCCACCTGATGGCCGCCGCCGTCTGCGAACTGTGGCCCGGGGCCGAGTACGGGATTGGCCCTTCCATCGAGGACGGTTTCTACTACGACTTCCTGCTGCCGGGCGATCACCGCTTCACCGAAGAGGACCTGCCCAGGATTGAGTCCCGCATGCACGAGATCGCCGACCGTCGTGTCGAGTATCAGCGACAGGAGCTGACCCGCCAGGAGGCGCTGAGGGAGTTCGACCGGCTGCAGCAGCGCTTTAAGGTCGAATTGATCGAGCGCATCCCCGAAGGGGAGGTGATCAGCTGCTACCGGACGGGAGACTTCTTCGATCTGTGCCGGGGCCCCCACGTCCATGACGCCTCCCAGATCCCGGTCTTCAAGCTGACCCACCCGGCGGGGGCCTACTGGCACGGCGACGAGACCCAACCGATGCTGCAGCGGGTGTACGGGACCGCCTGGAAGTCCGAGGCGGAGCTGGAGCTCTACCTGGAGCGGCTGGAGCAGGCGGCGCTGCGGGATCATCGCAAGCTGGGTCGGGAGCTGGACCTGTTCTCGGTCTCCGACGAGCTGGGTCCCGGGCTGATCCTCTGGCATCCCAAGGGAGCCACGATCAGAACGGTGATCGAGGACTACTGGCGGACGGCCCACCGTCGGGCCGGCTACGAGCTGGTCTACACCCCCCATCTGGCCCGCGAGCAGCTCTGGCAAACCAGTGGTCACCTGGAGTCGTTCGCCGACGAGATGTTCGGGCCGATGGAGGTGGAGGGGGACCGCTACCGCGTCAAGCCGATGAGCTGTCCCTTCCACATCCTGATCTACAAGTCCCGGGCGCGGAGCTACCGGGAGCTGCCGCTGCGGCTGGCCGAGGTGGCGACCGTGTATCGATACCAGCGGAGTGGCACTCTGCACGGTCTCTTGCGGGTGCGAATGATCACCCAGGACGATGCCCACATCTTCTGCCGCCCGGAGCAGGTGGACGCTGAGGTGGTGGGGGTGCTCCGATTGGTGCGGGAGATGTACCGCCGCTTCGGCTTCGAGGAGGTCGAGGTGGACCTCAGCACCAAGCCCGCCAGGGCGGTGGGCGCCGACGAACTCTGGGAGCAGGCCGAGTCGTCGTTGGCCCGAGTGCTCGAGGCGGAGGGGCTGCCGTACCAGGTAAGTCCGGGCGAGGGCGCCTTCTACGGTCCCAAGGTCGATGTTCATATCCGCGACGCGATCGGGAGGCGCTGGCAGTGCGCCACGATTCAGTTTGACTTCAACGAGCCCCAGCGTTTCGGACTGGAGTACATCGGCGCCGACGGTCAGCCGCACCAGCCGGTGATGGTCCACCGAACCGTGCTCGGGTCCCTGGAGCGGTTCGTCGGCGTGCTCCTCGAGCATTACGCGGGGGCTCTGCCCACCTGGCTCTCGCCGGTTCAGGTGCAGCTGATCACGGTCAGCGACGACCAGCTGGACTATGCTCACCAAGTGGCGTCCAGGCTGGAGCAGGCGGGGTTTCGAACCGAGGTCCCCGATCGCCCCGGCGACCGGATGGGTGCCAAGATTCGGGACTCCCAGTTGGCCAAGGTTCCCTATGCCGCCATCGTGGGTAGAAAGGAGGTCGCGGCGAACAACGTCAACCTCCGCAATAACCGCAGCGGCGAGGAGCGCCCGATCTCAATCGAGGAGCTGATCGAGCTCCTCCGCTCAGAGGTCGGCTCCTGAATCGACGGTCATCGACTGGCCCGGCCAGCTTGAGTGATAGCATCCGGGATTCAATTCCCGACTAGAGGAGGATTCGTCCATAGCGTTTCGCGAACTGCGCATCAACGACCAGATCCGGGTACCTTCCCTTCGACTCTTCGACGACACCAACGAGGAAGCTCTGGGTATCGTCTCTCTGCCTGAGGCTCAACAACTCGCCCAAGAGCGAGGTCTAGACCTGGTCGAGGTGGCGCCTCAGGCTCAACCCCCCGTCTGCCGGCTGATGGACTACGGCCGCTTTAAGTTCGAGGCGCTCAAGCGGGAGAAGGACGCTCGGCGGGAGCACAACGCGAGCCGGCTCAAGGAGATGAAGCTTCGCCCCAAGATCAGCGAGCACGACTTTCAGACCAAGTACGGGTACGTCCGCCACTTCCTGGAGGAGGGCGACAAGGTCAAGCTCACTATCATGTTCCGGGGCCGGGAGCTGGTTCATCAGGAGATCGGTCGAGCGCTGCTCGACCGGCTCGCCGAGGAAGTCAAGGACGTGGCCCAGATCGAGCGCTCGCCCCTGGTCGAGGGGCGCAATATGATCATGATCCTCAACCCGGTTTCCAAGAAGCTACCCAAAGGAGGCGCCAGCAACCATGCCGAAGATCCGCACCCACAAGGGAACCCAGAAGCGGTTCCGCCTGTCGGGGACGGGTAAGCTGCTGCGTCGCGGCGCCTTCCAGTCGCACCTACTCGAGCACAAGTCGGCCAAGCGCAAGCGAGGCTACGCCCAGATGCACCAGGTCGGCTCGGGCGACGCCAAGTCGATCAAGCGCAACGCACCGTATCTGAAGGGCTGAGCGATGGCCCGAGTCAAGCGCGGGGTCACCGCGCGGAAGCGACACAAGAAGGTCCTCGAGCTAGCCTCGGGATTCACCGGGACGCACAACCGGCTCTTCCGACCCGCCAACGAGGCGGTGATGCACTCGCTGGCCTACCAGTACCGGGACCGGCGCAAGCGCAAGGGGACCTTCAGGCGGCTCTGGATCGCCCGGATCAACGCGGCCTCGCGCGAGGCGGGGATCCCGTACAGCCGTTTTATCGCCGGCCTCAGCCGCTCCGGGGTGGAGCTCTCGCGCAAACAGATCTCAGAGTTGGCCATCCACGACCCGGCGGCTTTTGCTCGGCTGGTTGAGGTAGTGCGGGAGACCGCGCCCGACCAGTGACCGAGGGCGACCTCCGGGCACTCGGCGACCAGGCCCGGGAGGAGATCGCGGGGGCGGTCGATCAGGACCAGTTGGAGCGGGTGAGGCTCAAATATCTTGCCCGCCACGGCGGACTCATCTCGGCCGGGGCCCAGGCTCTGGCTCAGGCCCCGCCGGAGCAGCGGGCGGCGCTGGGACGTGCCTTCAACGCGACCAAGCAGGGGACCGAGAGCGCCCTGGAGCGCCGCCGGGAAGAATTGCGCTCGGCCCAGAGCGAGTTGGCCGGGGCGCTGGAGGGGCTCGACCTCAGCTACCCCAGCCAGCCTCTCGCTCGGGGGCACCAGCACCCGCTGGGGCGGCTGGTCCGAGAGATCGAGGACATCGGCGCTGCCTTGGGCTACCAGTCGGTGCGGGGTCCGGAGGTCGAGGACGACCGGTTTAACTTCGAACTGCTCAACCTGCCCCCCGACCATCCCGCGCGAGACGCCCACGACACCTTCTTCCTGGAGGCCCCGGCGCAGGGGTGGCTGCTGCGCACCCATACCTCGCCGGTCCAGCTCAGAACGATGATGGCCGGACCGCCTCCCTATCGGGTCCTGGCTCCTGGCCGGGCCTACCGGCGGGACAATCCTGACCCCACCCACAACCCCATGTTCTTCCAGGTCGAGGGGTTGTGCGTCGCTGAGGGGGTGACCCTGGGCGACCTCAAGGGGACCCTGACCTACTTCATCCAGGCGCTCTTCGGGATCGAGCGACGGGTACGCCTTCGGTCCAGCTTCTTCTCCTTCACTGAGCCCAGCCTGGAGGCGGACGTCTCCTGCTGGTTCTGCGACGGCAGAGGGTGCCGGAGCTGCCATGGCAAGGGTTGGATCGAGATCCTGGGCTCGGGCATGGTCCACCCCAATGTCCTGCGCAACGCTGGGGTCGACCCCGAGCGCTACAGCGGGTTCGCCTTCGGGATGGGACCGGATCGGATCGCGGCCCTCAAATACGGGCTCGAGGACGTGCGCGACCTCTACGAGAACGACCTCCGCCTGCTGGAGAACTTCTAGATGCGGGTGAGCCAGGCGTGGCTCAGCGAGTTCGTCGATCTCGACGGCCTCAGTCCCGAGCGGATCGCCGAACAGCTGACCTTGAGTGGCACCGAGGTCGAGCGGGTCAGTCAGTTCGCTCCGGGCTTGGATCAAGTAGTGGTGGCTGAGGTGGTCGAGCTCGGCCGGATGGAGGGCAGCGACCACCTCTGGATGACCAGGGTCCGGGTCCCAGGCGAGGAGCCGCTGGCGGTGGTCTGCGGCGCCCCCAACCTGAGCCTGGGCGCGGTGGTGGCCTGGGCCCGACCGGGAGCCGTCCTGCCGGACGGCCGGCAGCTGGGGCAGCGGCGAATCCGGGGAGCGCTCAGCAACGGCATGATCTGCGCCCCCGACGAGTTGGGGCTGGGTCAAGATCACGAAGGAGTGCTGCTGCTTCCCCCAGGCGAGGCGGAGCTCGGTCAGCCGCTCAGCCAGCTCTTCCCCCCGGACACCATCTATGAACTGGAGATCCTGAGCAATCGGGGCGACTGCCTCTCCCACTGGGGGGTGGCTCGGGAGCTGGCGGCGGTGCTGGACCGCCCGCTGCGGAACCCCGACCTCCGTGATCCCATCAAAACGGGGCCGCCGGCAGCAGACTCGGTCCAGGTCCGAATCGAGGCGAGCTCCGACTGTCCTATCTACCTGGCCGCCTGCATCGACGAGCTGCAGCCGGGGCCATCTCCGCTCTGGCTGCAACGGCGCCTGATGTCGGTGGGCAGCCGCTCGATCTCGGCGGTGGTGGATCTCGCCAACTTCGTCATGCTGGAGCTGGGCCAGCCGGTGCACACCTTCGATCTGGACCGGTTGCCGGGCGCAGCCGGCCAGGTCCAGATCGCGGTCCGCCGGGGGCAGGCCGGCGAGAGCCTGGCCTGCCTGGACGGGGTGGTGCGCGGTCTCGACCAGGAGACCCTGGTGATCAGCGCGGGAGATGTGCCGGTGGCGCTGGCCGGGGTGATCGGGGGTAGCGAAACCGCGGTCCAGGCGAGCACCACTCGGGTGGTGCTCGAGGTGGCCAACTTCAGTTGGGCGTCGATCCGCAGGACTTCTCGACGGTTGGGGGTCCGTACCGAGGCGTCGTCGCGGTACGAGAGGGCGTTGGCTGGAGCCCTGGTCCCCATCGCAGAACGGCGCTTCACCCACCTCGTCGGTGAGGTGACCGGGGGTCGAGTTCGCCCGGGTCCGGTCGTGGCGGGGGGGGTGCCCATGGGGGGAGAACCGATCCAGGTCTCATCTCGGAGCATCGGCGGGCTGCTGGGTCTGCCGATCTCCCCGGAAGAGGCGGCGGCAGCCCTGCGCCGGTTGGAGTTCGGGGTAGAGATCTCCGGTGATCAACTGCGGGTGAAGCCTCCGGTGCTCCGCACCGACATCGCGATTCCCGCCGATATCACCGAAGAGGTGGGCCGGATCGTCGGCTACGACCGGGTCCCCGCCACGCTGCCGGGCCAGCGGACGCCACCCAGTGGCCGACCGGGCCTGGTCAGCGCTGCCCGGCTGGCTGGCGAGATCTGCCTGGGAGCTGGCTTCAGCGAGGCGGTCACCTCGAGTCTCGTGAGCCGAGATCGGCTCGGACCTGTGGACGGTCTGGGCGAGGGGGTCGCGCCATTCCGGATCGCCAACCCGCTGTCCTCGCAGCTGGGCAATCTGCGGACGAGCTGTCTGCCGATGCTCCTCGAGGCCTGTCGGCTGAACCAGTCGAGAGGTCGGGAAAGGACTCGGCTGTTCGAGTGGGGCCGGGTTTTCTGGCCGCCGCCAGCGGGCTCTGATCGTCCCCAGGAACCCGAGCTGCTGGCCTTGGTCGACCACGCGGCGGGGACCGAGCCGCGGGAGCCAGCCGGAGCCCTGGACCATCTGCTCCAGTTGGTGCAGGCGTTGGGAGCGAGGGTCGGCCGGCAAGAGCTGGAGTTCCGACCGGCCCGCCATCCCGGATTCGTTCCGCACCGCTCTTCGGAGGTTTGGGTCGAAGGAGAGCTTCGAGGAGTGCTGGGTGAGGTGGCCCGGAACGGCGAGTCGGAGTCCGAACTCCGCGGATCGTCGGTGGTTGCGGAGATCAGAGTTGACGGCTGGCTCGTCGACGGCGGCCGACCCGCCAAGGGGATGAGCCTGGCCAAGACCCCACCCCTGTTGCTGGATCTGGCCGTCGCGGTTCCCGAGCGGGCCGAGCTTGGACCGGCCCTCTCGGCAGTTCGCTCGACCGGTGTCGTGGAGCTGGAGGAGATCCGGCTGATCGACCAGTACCGGGGGACCCAGCTGCCGCCGGGAACCAAGGGCTGGACCTTCCGGCTCGTCTTCCGCCACCCGGAGAGGACCCTCACCCACCGCCAAGGCGAGCAGCTGCGGGAGCAGGTACTGGGGGCCCTGGGCGCCGTCGGGGCACGGGTGCGGGAGGCACCCTCGTGAGCGACGACAGCCCGGCTGCGGACCGCTCCTTCTGGGTCGATTGGCAGGCGAGCTGGGACCGTCAGCAACAGCGGTATCTACCCGACCGCGAAGAGCGTTTAGCGGTGCTGGCGGCCCTGGTCGGGGCGGTCGCAGGCGACGCGCCGCCCCGAGTGCTCGACCTCGCCTGCGGCTGCGGCTCGATCACCGCGCGCATTCTGAGCCGATTCCCGTCGGCCCAGGTGGTCGGAGCCGACATTGACCCGGTGCTCCTTCGGATCGCGGCGGGGGTCTTTGAGGGAGACGAGCGCGTGACCCTGACCGAGGTCGACCTGAGGTCGCCTGATTGGCCGGCCGCACTGCCTGGCGGACCCTTTGACGCGGTGCTCTCGGCGACCGCCCTGCATTGGCTCGAGCCGGATCGGCTGACTGCGGTCTACCGGAGCGTGGCCGAGCTGCTCCGTCCCGGCGGCGTATTCGCAGATGCCGACCAGGTTCCCCTGTCGAACACCCCGGCCCTCGAGAAGGCGGCTGCCGCACTCAACCTCCGGTCAGAGGGCACGGGGGAAGGCTGGGAAGAGTGGTGGGATCGGGTCCAAGGGACCCCACAGTTCCAAACGCTGATGGAGGAGCGCGACCGTCGCTTCGGAGGTTCGCTCCACCCGGCCGAGTTCACCCCGGCGGCCGAGTGGCATCTGCAGCAGCTGGAGGCTGCCGGCTTCGCCGAAGCCGGAGTGGTTTGGCGGCGGGGCCAGGCCGGTGTGGTGGCCGCTCTCCGCTGACTGTGCGCCGGGTCCCCCACGCCCAGCCGAGCCCCCTGGTCTCACCCTCCGCGCGGCTGCCCCGAGAGTTCTTCTTCAGGCCCAGTCCCGTGGTGGCCCGCGATCTGCTCGGCTGCTGGATGGTGCGCCGTCTCGACGACCGGGACCTCCGGGTCCAGGTATGCGAGACGGAGGCCTACCTCGGCGCCACCGACCCGGCCTCCCATGCCTTTCGCGGCCGGACGGCGCGCAATTCCATGATGTTCGCTCAGGCGGGCACCGCCTACGTCTACTTCGTCTACGGGATGCACCACTGCTTCAACGTGGTCACCGGGCCGGAGGGGGAGCCCCAGGCGATCCTGATCCGGGCCGCCGCCAACGGAGTCGGCACGCAAGGAGCCTCCTTGGCCGGGCCCGCTCTGCTCTGCCGGGCCCTCGGCATCGATCGCCGGCACAACGGTGAGGACCTTTGTCTGCCGGGGACCGGCTCGATCTGGTTCGAAGCCGGAGCCGGTGAACCCCTCCAGGTCCAGCAGACGCCTCGGATTGGAGTCCACGACCAGTCCCCGATGAGGTTCGTGGTGACCTTGGTGCGGGAGGGCCGACATCCTCTGGATAAGAAAGAGCGAGCCCCAAGGGGCTCGCTCCATTGATTAGCCGGTGCCTTAGCACCAGTCCCGGCGGATAAGCCGGAACCAAATTCAGGTGGTGAGATGCCCCTCCCCGGAGCCTAGTTCTCGTCGGCGAACAGCGCGGCCTGTCCGCCTACGACCGGCTCCGGAGGGCCGTTCACTCCGCCCGAGTGTGCCTCAAAAAGCTCCAGACGGTTCGCATCGTTGATACCTCCGTCGGGCCCGAACCTACTGTTCCACCGTACCACTGACCGGGAGCAATGTGTCAACGCCGTTCAAGGTTGGCTGCTGGTTCTGTGGCGGAGCGGATCAGGCAGCTCGGCACGTGCGGCCCGCGGCAGCTGATCTCCCCGATGGAGAGGCTCTGCTACCGGCCCCCCACTACCGCTCCGGAGCATGCAGCTGGCTCACTCGAGCTTTCAGCCTGCCCCGGCCCGGTAGGCTCTTGAGCTGTGACCACAGCCGACGAGTTACTCCGCGGCGTCGTCCACTGCGAGAACCGGGAGCGTCTTTCCGAGCGACTCGAGCGGGGCGATTCTCTGCGGATCAAGTTTGGCATCGACCCGAGCGCACCCGACATCCACCTGGGACACCTGGTCCCGATGCGGCTGCTCCGGCGCTGGCAGCTGAGGGGCCACCTCCCGGTACTGGTGATCGGCGACTTCACCGCCCGCATCGGGGACCCCACCGGGCGCTCGGTGACCCGGCCGCAGCTAACCGTCGACGAGGTGGAGGCCAACGCCCAGACCTATCTGGACCAACTCTTCTGCGTGATCGATCGGGGCCAGGCGGAGGTCCGGCGCCAGAGCGAGTGGTACGACGGCTTCGACCTGGTGGCAGTACTGCGGCTGGCCAATACCGCCACGGTGGCCCAGCTTCTGCAACGGGGCGATTTCGACCAGCGGATGAGATCCGAGCAGCCGATCGGGGTGCACGAGCTCTTCTACCCGCTGCTCCAGGGCTACGACTCGGTGGCCATTCGGGCCGACGTCGAACTGGGGGGGAGCGATCAACTGTTCAACCTGATGCGGGGTCGGGAGGTGCAGGCGGCCTACGGGCAGCCGCCCCAGGACATCGTCACGGTGCCCCTCCTGGAGGGGCTCGACGGCGAGAAGAAGATGAGCAAATCGCTGGGCAACGCGGTGGCGGTGGCCGACCGGCCCACCTCCCAGTTCGGCCAGCTGATGTCGCTGCCCGACCCGCTGATCACCCGCTACCTTTCCCTGCTCACCGACATCTCCGAAAACGATCTGGCCCGAACTGAGAGCGAGCTGCAGCAGGGATTACTCAACCCCCGAGATGCCAAGGCCGACCTGGCCCAGCAGTTGGTCTCGATGCTGCACGATCCGGCCCAGGCGAATTCCGCCCGCGAGGAGTTCTTCAGAGTTCACCGCGACCGCGACCTGCCATCCGAGATCCCGGAGGTCGCCGTCTCCATGCAAAACCGCTGGGACATCCGCGAGCTGCTGCTGGCGGCCGGGCTGGCTAAGTCCAAGGGCGAGGCGGCACGGCTCGTCCAGGGGTCGGCGGTGCAGTTGGCCGGGGAGCGGGTTTCCGACTGGCGGCAGCCGGTGGCCCTGCACCCGGGAGCCGTACTCCAGGTGGGCAATCGACGGGTTGTCCGGCTGATCCCCAGCTGAGCTAGCCGGTTGGGGGTGACTGCGTCAGCTGCGCTTCGCTGCCCGGTCGAGGACCCGGATTGGAAGGTTCGGAAGGACTGCTAGGCTAGGCCCAAAGACCCCGGTTACACTGAAAGCCTTGGGAATGCATGTTCGCTTGGGGCTACCGGCGGGTCATGACGGCTGGGGTCGGAGGTAATTCGTGTCTGGGCATTCCAAGTGGGCGGGGATCAAGCACAAGAAGGCGGTGGTTGACGCCCGCAAGGGCCAGACCTTCACCAAGGTGGGCAACGAGATCACGGTTGCCGCGCGCGAGTCGGGCAGTGACCCCACCAGCAACTTCCGTCTCCGGCTGGCGATGCAGAAGGCTCGGGAAGTCAACATGCCGGCGGACAACATCGAGCGCGCCATCAAGCGGGGCACCGGAGAGCTCCAGGGGGCGGCGATTGAGGAGATCCGCTACGAGGGCTATGGACCGAGCGGAGTGGCGATTCTGGTCGACGTCCTGAGCGACAACCGCAATCGCACGGTGGCGGCGATCCGAAATCTGTTCGCCCGCTCCGGGGGGAGCCTCGGTGAATCCAACTCGGTCGGTTGGATGTTCAACCGGGCCGGGTTGATTCGGGTTGATCCCGGCTCCCAGGACCCCGAGGAACTGGCGCTCCAGGCGATCGAGCTGGGCGCGGATGACGTCCAACTGGAAGAGGGTGGCCTGGAGGTCTACGTTGCCCCCGATCGGCTGGAGGCGCTTCGTCAAGCGCTCGAGCAGGCCAAGATCGCGGTGGAGTCCGCTGAGGTCACCATGCTGCCCAGCAACACGGTGGAGGTCGATGCCAAGAACGCGCCGGCAGTGGTCAGACTCTTAGAGGCGCTCGAAGAGGACGACGACGTGCGCGAGGTGCACTGCAATGCGGTGCTCCCGGACGACGTCATGGCTGAGGTCTAGGCGGCCCGGGAAATGGTCCGGGTGCGGCTGCGGGTGGCAGCTTGTTAGTTCTGGGATTGGACCCGGGATTGGCGCTCACCGGCTGGGCCCTGATCGATGGCGGTGGTGGTCGGGTGGCCCTGCGAGAGGCGGGAGTCTGGTCGACGCCCTCGACTCAGAACCAGGGTCAGCGGCTGTTGACCCTCTGGCAGAGCTTCGCTGATCTGGCGGCTGCCCATCGGCCCGACGTGGTGTCCCTGGAGCGGCTTTACTTCACCCGAAACGTTTCCACCGCCATGGCTGTGAGTCAGGCGCGAGGAGTGCTGGTCTGCGCGGCAGCCCAGGCGGGAATCGAGCTTCACGAATACACGCCGAACCAGGTCAAGCAGGCGGTGACCGGCAACGGCTCTGCCCCCAAGCGCCAGGTGGCCATGCTGGTGCGGCTGCTGCTCGGGGACGGGGTGCCGGTCCGACCCGACGACATCAGCGACGCCTGTGCGGTGGGGATCTGCCATCAACACGCGGCCGGGCTGAGTCGGGCGCTGGCGGTAGCCCGGCTTTGATCGCGTCCCTGCGCGGGGTGGTGGCCCGGTTGGAGGAGGAGTGGGCGGTCATCGAGGTCAACGGGGTCGGGTATCAGGTTTACATCCATCCCCGCACCGCGGCCCAGCTGCTGGGCGAGACGGGTGCGGTCAGCTTGCAGATCCATACCGTGGTTCGCGAGGACGCCATCTCCCTATTCGGGTTCCTCAGCTCCGAGGAGCTGGTCTTCTTCCGCTACCTGCTCACGGTGGAGCGGATCGGGCCTAAGGCGGCGCTGGCGATTCTGGCTCGAGCGGAATGGCCGTCCCTGGTCGCAGCGATCATGAAGGGAGATCACGCCCTCTTGGCTTCGGTACCGGGAATTGGCGCCAAGACCGCCCAGCGCATTGTTCTGGAGCTGCGGGGAAGGGTGGATCAGCTTGCGGTGCCGGGAGCGGTCGCCACCCCGGTCGAAACCGGACCGCTCGGGGAGCAGGCCACAGCTGCCCTGGTGGCGCTGGGATTCCCGGCCGGGGAAGCCAGGCGGGCGGTCGCCGAGACGGTCGGCCAGGCGGCCGGACCGGACGGTTCTCAGGGGACCTTGGAGGATGTGGTGAGGACCGCCTTGCAGCGCCTGGGTCAGGTCGGAAGCAGGAGTTAGCCATGATGGATCAGGAGCGGGTGCTGGCCCCGGTCGCCGCCGGCGATGAGCCGGAGATAGACCGCCAGCTGCGTCCCCGCCGCCTGGACGACTTTGTCGGCCAGGAACAGATTCGCGAGCAGCTGGCGATCCTGATCGACGCGGCGCGTTCCCGGGGCGAGCCGATCGAGCACCTGCTGCTCTCCGGTCCGCCCGGTCTCGGCAAGACCACCCTCGCCAACATTGTGGCCGCCGAGACCGGGGTCGCGCTGCGGGTCACCAGCGGACCGGCGATCGAGTTCCAGGGGGCTCTGGCCAGTCTGCTGACCAGCCTGGGCGAGGGCGACGTCCTCTTCATCGACGAGGTGCATCGGCTGCAGCGCACCGTGGAGGAGAGCCTGTACCCGGCGATGGAGGAGTTCTCCTTCGACTTCGTCTCCGGCAAGGGGGTCGGTGCCCAGGCCCTCCGCATCCCGCTGCAGCACTTCACCGTGATCGGCGCCACCACTATGGTCGGAATGATCTCGGCTCCACTTCGGGACCGGTTTGGGGCCACCTTCCGGCTGGAGTTCTACAGCAAGCAGGAGCTGGCCACCATCGTCAGGCGCTCGGCGGGACTGCTTCAGGTACCGATCGAGGATCAGGCGGTGGCACTGCTGGCAGCCCGTTCTCGAGGCACCCCGAGGGTCGCCAACCGGCTGCTGCGGCGGGTCCGCGACTATGCGCAGGTGCGCGGGGACGGCCTGATCAGCGAACCGCTGGCTCAAGAGGCCCTGCGGCTGCTGAAGGTCGACGACCAGGGGCTGGATGGGTCCGACCGGCAGCTGCTGCGGCTGATCTGCGAGCAGTTCGGCGGCGGGCCGGTGGGGCTGGGCACCCTGGGAGCGGCGCTGGCTGAGGAACCGCACACCATCGAAGAGGTGCTTGAGCCCTACCTCATCCAGCTGGGGTTCTTGGCGCGCACGCCGCGAGGCCGGATCGCGACCGGCAGTGCCTACCGGCACCTGGGACTGGCGGTTCCGGCCGAGGCACCGGGTGCGGTATTGGCCCAGGCGGCGGAACTCTTTGTCGGCGAGGACTGAAGGAGTCGGCACCGCCACCGCGGAGTTCGACTACCCACTGCCGGCCGGGGCGATCGCCCAGCACCCGCTGGCCGATCGCAGCTCCAGCCGGATGCTGGTGCTGCAACCGGATGGCGGCGCCCGCGACTCCTGGGTAACCGAGCTACCTCGTCTCCTCCGCCCGGGTGACTGCCTGGTTCTCAATGACACCCGAGTCAGAGCGGCCCGCCTGCGCGGCATGGTGGGTACGCGTTCCGGCGAGATCCTCCTGGTGCGGGAGCTCTCGGCTGACCGATTCCTGGCCCTGGCCCGACCGGCTCGGGCGCTGCCGCCGGGCAGTTCGCTGAGCGGTGATGGTTGGCGGGTGGCCGTGGAGGCGGCCTGGGGGGATCACCAGGCGGGCCGGGAGGTACGTCTCGAGGTCGACCCCGGGGTGACGCTGTCCCAGATCGGGGAGGTGCCCTTGCCCCCGTACCTGAAGCAGAAACTGAGCGACCCGGAGCGCTACCAGACGGTATACGCCCAGGGCCCGCCAGTTTCCGCGGCGGCTCCCACGGCGGGGCTGCACCTGACCGAGGCGCTCCTGGGTGAGATCCAGGCTGCCGGGATTGGCCTGGTGCGAATCCAACTGGAGGTGGGGCTGGCCACCTTTACCCCGATCCGCACCGCGACCATTGAGGCGCACCCGATGCACGCGGAGCGGTACCGAATTTCGGCGCCGGCCGCAGCTCAGCTGAACGGCTCCCGGAGGCAGGGTGGTCGAGTTGTCGCAGTGGGCACGACCGCGGTGCGCTGCCTGGAATCCCGCCCCGACGGTGCGGGCGGGGTGGTGGCCGGGGAGGGGGAGACCGAGCTCTACCTCCGGCCGGGGAGCCGCTTCCGGGTGGTCGATGGGCTGCTCACCAATTTCCACCAGCCCCGGTCGTCGTTGCTGGTTCTAGTCAGCGCGTTCTACGGGCGGGACCGCGTTCGGGACGCCTACCAGGCCGCCCTGGTAGGCGGATATCGATTTCTCAGTTTCGGCGACTGCATGTTCGGCTGGCGGGGCGCTCAACCGTGAACCTCGCGCGCTTCACCATCTCGGCGCGCGACGGGCAGGCCCGCCGGGGCAGGCTTCGGACCGCTCACGGGGAGGTCGAAACCCCTGCGTTCATGCCGGTCGGCACGCACGCCACGGTCAAGGCATGTCATCCCCGCGAGGTGGCCGAGGCCGGGACCCAGATGCTCTTGGCCAACTTCTATCACCTCGCTCTGCGACCCGGGGTGGAACTGATCGCCGAGCTGGGAGGACTGCACCAATTCATGGGCTGGAACGGGTCGATCCTGACCGATAGTGGCGGCTACCAGTTGGTCAGTCTCGGCGAGCTGATCCAACTGGATGACCGTGGGGTCACCTTCCGGTCGCCATACGATGGGGCCACGGTCCAGCTCACTCCCCAGGGAGTCGTCGAGGGCCAGCTCAAGTTGGGCAGTGATGTGATCATGGTGCTCGATCACCCGGTTCCATTTGGGACCTCTCCTACAGCGACGGAGTCGGCGACTCGGCGCACCCACCTCTGGGCCGAGCAAAGTCGCCGGGTCGATCCCGGTGAGGCGCTTCTATTCGGGATCGTTCAGGGTGGTTTTGAGGTCGGTACCCGGGCCCGGTCGGCGGAGCTGATCGCCAACCTCGGCTTCGACGGCGTGGCTCTGGGAGGGCTGGTGTTGGGGGAGCCGCCCCAGATCCGGCAGCGGGCCATCGATGCCTGCATCGGGCAGCTCCCCGAGCAGCTGCCGCGCTATGTCATGGGGCTGGGTACGGATCTGGACCTGCTGGACTCGGTGGCCCGCGGGGTGGACCTCTTCGACTGCGTGTTGCCCACCCGGCTGGCGCGCAGCGGAACCATCCTCACCGCGAGGGGTCGTCTGTCGCTGCGGCAGGCGCGGTTCCGGCGGGACAGCTCTCCCTTGGAGGAAGGTTGCCACTGTCCCGCCTGCTCCGGCTTCAGCCGCGCCTACCTGCGCCACCTGTACCTGGCCGGCGAGATTCTGGCCCACCGGCTGCTCAGCCTGCACAACCTCTGGCATCTCGGCGAGCTGATGGCGGGAACCCGCCGGGCGATCGAGTTGGGCGAGCTGAGCGCCTTCATTGATCTCCGTCGCCGGCAGTTCGGTCAGGGGGCCGACAGCTGACCAGGAGAAGGTCTCGCTGGGGCTGATCCTCCCCTCCCCTAAAATCAGGACTCCTCATATGCAGTTGTCCTCAGCACGAGCGGACTCAGGGCGATGATCCGGATCAGCCGGTGGTGGTTGGCGCTAGTCGTCCTGCTGGTGCTGGGCGCGATCTTCGTGGACGCCTACGGACCGATCTACAACGTGGTGGTGAAGCACCTCAGCCCCACAGCCGCGTTGCCTCACGGCAAGCAGCCAACCTTGCTCGGTGACCCGATCTACATCCACCGTGGGCTCGACCTTCAGGGCGGCACCTCGCTTACCATCCAGATCTGCCAGGGACCGAACAACCCGATCGGGTCCGGGTGCACCAGCGGCGTTCCGAAGGGACGGACCCTGGCCCAGGCGCAGGCGGACACCCTCACCATCCTCGAGCGCCGGGTCAACAGCCTCGGGGTTTCCGGCGCCCAGCTCCAGACGCAGGGCTCCAACCAGATCTTGGTCCAGCTGCCCGGGGTTGACGTTGCCACCGCTGAGGCGGCCCTCGGGCAGACCTCGGAGTTGCACTTTGCCACCCCGGTGGCCGGTGCACCCTCGGTCAACGGCGTGCCCGGTGCCTGTACCACCCAAACCTGCATCGACCAGAAGCAGCTTGTCCCGACCGGCTGCTGGAAGGGTTATCCCGCCAAATCCGCCGGGGCCAAGTGCCAATTCACCAACGCCCTCTACTACCCGATCAGCACCACCAGCGGCACCCAATACCACTGGAAGATCGTCACCGGGTTGACCGCGGACGACGTCACCTCAGCCGCGGTTGCCTCGGCGACCGGCGGCTACGCGGTCGATATCACCTTCAACAGTCAGGGCGCAGCGATCTGGTCCCAGTTGACGACCAAGGCCTGCAAACTCAACCCCGGATGCAACGCCGCCAGTGGCAATGGCACCACCACCGCGGCACCCCCGACGTCGCAGCTGGCGATCTTCCTGGACGGCGAGGTGCTGACGGCGCCGGCGGTGGCGGGGGTCAGCAGCAATCAGACGCAGATCACCGGAAACTTCACCTTCAACAGCGCCACCCGATTGGTGGACGACATCAACGCCGGCGCCCTGCCGGCCCAGATCGCGGTCGGCCAAGTGAGCGGAGTATCGGCCAGCCTGGGCAAGCAATCGGTGCAGCAGAGCCTCACTGCCGGAGCCTTTGGACTCCTCCTGGTCGTGCTCTTCATGCTGCTCTACTACCGCTTCCCGGGATTCCTCGCCAGCGTCGCCCTGCTCTTCTATGCGGCGATCGTGCTGGCCGTATTCAAGCTGATCCCGGTAGTTCTGACCCTGCCCGGGTTGGCCGGCTTCATCCTCAGCGTGGGGATGGCGGTTGATGCCAACGTGCTCATCTTCGAGCGGATGAAGGAGGAACTGCGCCAGGACCGTCCTTTGGAACTGGCCACCGAATATGGCTTCCGGCGTGCTTGGCCGGCGATTCGCGACTCCAACATCTCGACGATGATCACCTGCACCGTCCTCTATTTCTTCGGCTCAGCTGACGTGAAGGGCTTCGCCCTCACGCTGTTCATCGGGGTGGCGGCGAGCATGTTCTCCTCCATCGTTATCACCCACTCGCTGCTGCACTATGTGCAGCGCTGGTTCAGCTTC
Organism: Candidatus Micrarchaeaceae archaeon; assembly: GCA_035531715.1. Taxonomy (GTDB): domain Bacteria; phylum Chloroflexota; class Dormibacteria; order Aeolococcales; family Bog-877; genus Bog-877. The sequence continues at coordinate 13,037 of DATKSI010000010.1, read as the reverse complement.
GCCCGCCGGCCCCGGCTCTACACCCGGATCCTGCCGACCGAGACCCTGGCCAAGAGCTTCCGCACCGGAGGCCGGTTCGACGTGGTCACCCACCGCAATGCCTACTTCGCCGCCTCTCTGGTGGTGATCATCCCGGGGATCTTGGCCATCCTCATTGGCGGCTTCAATTTGGGGGTGGACTTCACCGGTGGGAACAGCTACACGGTGCACCCCAAGGTCCCCACCACCGCGGCCGCGCTGCAGAAGGTGGCCCTGGCCGCCGACCCCGCCGGTCGAGCCACGGTCCAAGGGGAGGGCGACAACACCTACGTGATCACCACCTTGCCGATCGTGCCGAGCCAGGGGAACACCATCCTCAGAGCGGTGAACGCGCACTTTCCCCTGCCCAAGGACAGCGCCGGCAATCCCATCACCGAGAGCGAGACCACCGTCGGTCCGACCATCGCCAGCAGCCTGGTAGTGGGCGCGGTGTTTCTGGTGATCATCTCCGCGGTGCTGATTTCCTGTTACCTGGGCCTGCGCTTCTCGGGGACGCAGATTCGCGCTCGGCGTTTCGCGCTTTCCGCCATGGGGGCGCTGCTGCATGACATCTTCGTCTTGGTGGGGCTCTGGGCCATCCTGGGCCATTTCAGCCTGCTGGGTCAGGTGAATACCCTGTTTGTGACGGCGGTCCTCACCATGGTGGGGTTCTCGGTCCACGACACCATCGTGGTCTTCGACCGCATCCGGGAAAACCTCAGAGTGCAGGGTTCAAGGATGAACTTTGACCAGGTGGTCAACCTGTCGATAGCACAAACCCTTTCCCGATCCCTCAACACCTCGCTGACCGTCGTCTTCGTACTGCTCACCCTGTTCCTCTTCGGAGGAGCCTCAATTCAAGGGTTTGTCTTGGCGCTGCTGGTGGGGATCATCTCCGGAACTTACAGTTCGATCTTTAACGCGGCGACCCTGCTGACGGCGTGGCGCGGATTGGATCGGCGGGTCTCGCGCCGGAGCGGCGTCCGAGTCCCGGCCGGAGCCGTCACTGCTGCCCGGCGCTGACTGCCGCCGTCCTGACGAGGTTAGAATCGCGCTACGGAGGCGGCCGGGTGCACTTGCTGTCCCCATCCGGGGACAGGTCGAGTTTCTCGTGTGCCAGAGCTGACAGAAGTGGTCCAAGCGTCCCCGGCAGAGTTGGTGAGGGAGCTACTAGAGCCTGTCATCAACCAGTTGGGCCTGCAGTTGCAGGGCATCTCCTGGCATCCGGGCAAGGGGCGGGCCGTCTTGAGGGTGACCGTTGATCGCCCCGGTGGCATCACCATTGACGAGTGCGGCGAGGCCAGCGAGGCGGTCTCGGCAGTGCTGGACCGCCACGAGGAGTTGCTTCCCGGGCCGTACGCTCTGGAAGTTTCATCGCCGGGGGCCGAGCGGACCCTCGCCCTGGATGAGGAGTTCGAGAGCGCCCTGGGTCGCCGGGTGCGCTTGACCCTCCAGGACGGCGAATTCGAAACGGTGCTGGAAGGCCGGCTGGTGGCGCTAGCTCCGGACCAGCTCGAGCTCGAAGTCCGGCGCTCCAAGGGAGGCAAACTGCGCTCGCGACAGGTCGAACGGAGGGCGATCTCGGCGGCCGCGGTGGTGGTCGACCTGTGAACTCGGCGGCGGAATCCACTCCGGTGATCAGCCAGGAACGGCCCAGCGAGCTGAGCGAGGTGCTGCGGACGCTGCGCGAGCTGCACGGCGTTCCCACCGGGGGGGTGGTGGAGGCCATCGAGGCGGCCATTCCCGCAGCCTGGTCCCAGCTGCAGCCCAACCCGCCCCAGGTGGAGGTGAAACTCGACCCGGAGACGGGGCAGCTGCTGGTCGCGCTGACGCGCCGGGTGGTGGCCGGCGACGCGGCCACCGACGCTGAGATCTCGCTGGTTCGGGCCCGGGAGCTGGACCCGGAGGCCGAGGTGGGTTCGTCGGTGAGCGAAGTGGCTCCCTTGCCCAAGGCGGTGGCGGCGCGGGCCGCGCGGCTGGTCAAGGCCGCCATCGGGCACCGCGTGCGCGAGGCCCGACGGGAGCGGCTGGAGGGTGAGGCCGAGGCCAGCCGAGGACTCCTGGTGGCCACCATGGTCGAGCGGATCGACGATGGGACGGTTTATTTGCGGGCGGGTCAGCTCCAGGCTTATCTGCCCCGCGACGAGCAGATCCGGGGAGAGCGGCTGATCCGCGGCCGGCATTTGAAAGTCGTCCTGATGGAGTCCCGGCCGGGCGGAGGAGAGGAGATGCTCCAGGTGCGGGCTTCGCGGGCTAACGCCTTGCTGCTGCGTCGTTTGCTGGAGGCGGAGGTGCCTGAGCTGGAGGAGGGCTCGGTGGTGATCAGAGCGATCACTAGAGAACCCGGGGAGCGGAGCAAGGTGGCGGTCGAGTCACTGCGACCGGGCATCGACCCTAAAGGTGCCTGCATCGGACCCAAAGGTGTCCGAATCCGCTCGGTGGTTGCCGAGCTCAACGGAGAGAAGGTGGATGTCCTGGAATGGTCGTCCAATCCGGCCGAACTGGTCGCCCGGGCGCTGGCGCCGGCGCCGGTGATCTCGGTAGAGCTGGACCAGGGGTCCCACCGGGCCACCGCCCTAGTGGCTGCGCAGAGCCTGTCCCTGGCGATCGGCAAGGAGGGGCAGAACGCCCGGCTGGCCGCTCGCCTGACGGGCTGGCGAATCGACATCCGTTCCCCCGGAGAGGAGTCGTAGCCGCTCCCCAGCTCGCCCACACCCCCCTGCGGACCTGTATCGGTTGCCGGGCCAAGGGCGGGCAGGCCGGCTTGTTGCGCCTGCGCTGGGACGGCCGGCAGATCGTGGTGGAATTGGCTCCGCTCCGCGGCCCGGGGCGCGGCGCCTACTTGTGTGCCAAGATGAGTTGCTGGGATCAGGCCCGGCGGCGCCGGGCGCTGGGCCGGGCGCTGCGCGTGCGGGCAGACGCCATCGACCATGTCGCTGCGGGCAAGGTGGTGGCCGGTATGATCTCTGGTTCGCCCCGCGGCACCGGACCCGAGCGGACAGCCCCAATCTAAGGAGGACACGTTCATCGCCAAGGTCAAGCAGGCGGCTCTTCCCGCCAATCTCACCGTCAAGTCGCTCGGGGAGGCTCTCGGAGTCTCGGCTGCCGAGGTCTCCAAGGTCCTGATGCAGCACCGAATCCTGGCCACGATCAACCAGAGCATCGATGCCGGGACGGCACGCCTGGTCGCCGAACAACTTGAGATTGAGATCGCCGATGCGGAGCCGGAGGCCGCTGCGCCGATCGAGCGGATGCTGGACCGAGAGCAGTTTCAGGCCGATGCGGATGCCGGGCAACTGCAGACAAGGCCGCCGGTGGTCACCGTCCTCGGTCATGTCGACCACGGCAAGACCAGCCTTCTCGACGCGTTGCGCGAGACCTCGGTCGCCGCCGGCGAGGCCGGCGGAATCACGCAGCGGATCGGCGCCTCGGTGGTGGAAAGGCAGGGTCGCAAGATCACCTTTATCGACACCCCCGGCCATGCGGCCTTCACCGCCATGCGGGCCCGCGGAGCCAACATCACCGACCTCGCGGTCCTGGTGGTGGCCGCCGACGACGGGGTGATGCCCCAGACCGAGGAGGCGATCAAGCACGTGCGCAACGCGGGGGTTCCGCTGCTGGTGGCCCTCAACAAGATTGATCGCGATGACGCCAACCCCGATCGGGTCAAGCAGCAACTGGCGGAGCACGGGGTGGTGGTGGAGGACTTCGGGGGCGACGTCGTCTGCGTGCCCGTGTCGGCCAAGACCGGAGACGGGATCGACCACCTCCTCGAGATGATTCTCTTGGTGAGTGACCTGGGTGAGCCTCGAGCCAACCCAGACCGCCCGGGGGAAGCAGCAGTCATCGATTCCCAGCTGCAGAAGGGCCAGGGTCCGGTGGCGACGGTATTGGTCCAAGAGGGAACCCTGCGGATCCAGGACTTCTTTGTGGTCGGTGGGGTGGCCGGTCGGATCCGGGCGCTCTTTGACGATCGGGGGCAGCGCGTCATGGAGATGACCCCTGGCCTGCCGGCCCTGGTTACCGGCCTTCCCCAGGTGGCGACGGCCGGTGACCGACTCTTGGTGGTGGCGAGCGAGCGCGAAGCCCGCGCGCTGGCGGAGGCGCGGCTGGCGGCGGTCCGCTCGGGCAAGGCGGATGCCACCCGGGTCAGCCTGGCCGAGCTCAGCAAGCAGTCCGGCGAGGGGCTGCGCGACCTCGACCTGGTGGTCAAGGCGGAAAGCCAGGGGTCGCTGGAGGCACTCCGAGCGGCACTGCTCAAGTTCTCCGATCCGCTGGTGCGACTCCGCCTGGTGGCCGATGGAGTGGGGCCGATCTCGGAAGCCGATGTCGACCTGGCCGCCGCGGCCAACGCGATCGTGGTCGGATTCAACGTGCGTCCTGACCCCAGTGCCAAGGCGGTGGCCGAGGGCCATGGGATCGACGTGCGCACCTATGACGTGATTTACCAGATCACCGAAGACATCGAGAAGGCCATCCGCGGCTTGCACGAACCTACTTTTGAGGAGGTGTTCGAAGGTCGGGCCGAGGTCAAGGCCCGGATCAGGGTGCCTCGGGTCGGGGTGATCGCCGGCAGCCAGGTCACCGAGGGCAAGATCACCCGCGGATCGCTGGCGGTCGTACTCCGGGACGGCAAGGAGGTCCACCGGACCCAGGTCGCCTCGCTGCGGCGCTTCAAAGACGACGTGCGCGAAGTGGCCCAGGGCTACGAGTGCGGCATCGACCTCGGCGACTACCAGGACTTCGCCGAAGGAGACGTCCTGGAGTGCTACGTGGTGGAACAGCGAAATCGTTAGTCCCGCCGCGGGCGAGGACCTGAGTCAGTGCCGAGGGCGGCGCGGGAGCCTGGCGCCAACCACCGCCGGGAGCGGATCGACACGCAGCTGCGGCAGGAGCTGGCTCTGGCGATCGCCGGTGACGTGAAGGATCCTCGACTGGCGATGGTGACGGTGGTGGGGGTGGCCTGCGCCCCGGACCTCTCCTACGCACGGGTCAAGGTCAGTGTGCTGGCCGAAGAGGCCGAGCGGGAGCAGGTGCTGCGGGTGCTCCGGGGCATGACTGGCTTCCTGCGCCATCGGCTGGGCGAGCGGTTGGAGCACATGCGCCGAATTCCCCGCCTGGACATCCGTCTGGACGACTCCATCGCCTATGGAGTCAGGGTCAGCCAGCTGTTGGAGCAGTTGGAGTCGGGACCTCCGGCGCACCCGAGGAAAGCAGATGGCTGATTCGCTGGCCCAGATTCACCAGGCTGTGCTCGACCACGACTCCTTCCTCTTGGTGGCTCACAAGGATGCGGACGCCGATTCGCTGGGGAGCGCCCTGGCCTTCGCCGACTACCTGCACCGCGAAGGTAAGCAGGCCGATACCTGGGTGCCGGAGCCGCTCCCGCTCGGCCTCGCGTACCTACCCGGCTACTCGGCGGTGAATCAGAGCGAGGCCCCCGCCGCCGCCGTCGCGATCGCGTTCGATGCTGGCAGCCCCGGTCGCTTCGGCAACCTGCGAAGGCGGATTGAGGCTGCCCCGCTGACCATCGTGATCGACCACCACGCCAGCAATGAGGGGTTCGGCGACATCTCTTTGGTGGTGCCGGAGGCTGCGGCCACGGGGGTGATCGTGTTCGAGGCGCTGCGCGCCTGGGGGGCCCATGTCAGTCCCGAGGCGGCGACCAACCTCTACGCCGCGATCTTCACCGATACCGGCGGGTTCCGGCACGACAACACGACCGGACCGGTGCTCCAGCTGGGGGCGGACCTGGCCGAGTTGGGGGCCGACCCTGCCTGGGTGGCGCTCAAGAGCTACAAGTCCCGCCCGGAGACCACCCTCAGGCTGCAGGCACTGGCGTCCGCCGCGGCCACCTTCGAGTTGGAGAGTCGTCTGGTCTGGAGCGAGGTCACCCTGGAGATGCTTCGGCGCAGCGGTGCTGAGATGGAGGAGAGCGAGGGAATCATCGATATCCTCCAGAGCCTGGACACCATGCTCTGTGCCGTGCTCTTCAAGGAAGCCGAGCCCGGGCTCACCCGGGTCAGCGTCCGAACCAGACCGCCGATCGAAGCGCATGGGCTGGTCGGCCCCTTTGGCGGTGGGGGACACCGAAGGGCGGCCGGAGCGGAGATTCAAGGGTCGCTTGCCGAGGTCGAGACCGCCGTCCTGACCGAGGCGCGTCGGCTGATCCGGGCCACCCCGCTGTGACGGCGGCGCCAGGGGTCGGGCGCGGTCGGGGAGGGGTGAAGGTCGATCCGCCGATGCTGACCGGGTTGATCAACCTGGCCAAACCGGAGGGAATCACCTCCTTCATGGCGATCAAGATGGCCCGGCGGGCCCTCGGCGAGCGCCACGTCGGGCACGCCGGCACCCTGGATCCAGCGGCCAGTGGGGTGTTGCCGCTCTGCGTCGGCCGGGCCACCCGGCTGGTCGACTACATCCTCCGCCAGCCCAAGACCTACCATGCAAGGCTGCGCTTGGGCGAGGTGAGTGACACCGGTGACCTGGAAGGTGAGGTGCGGAGGGCCGAGTCCGCCGCCCATCTGACCGAAGCCGAGGTGGCCCGGGCGCTGGCGCAGTTCGTGGGGATCATCCAGCAGGTGCCCCCGATGCACTCGGCAGTTCGCCACCAGGGCCGACACCTCTACGAGCTGGCCCGCAAGGGTCTGACGGTTGAGCGCAAGTCCCGCCCGGCCGAGATTCGGCGGATCACCCTTCGGTCCTTCCGCGCCGGAGAGGTCGCCGAAGCCGAGGTCGAGGTGGTCTGCGGGAGGGGCACCTATCTCCGGGTGCTCGCCACCGACCTCGGCGAGCGGCTCGGGGTCGGTGGGGTGCTGGCCTGGCTGGAGCGAACCGCATACGGCCCCTTCCAGCTGGCGGACGCAGTCAGCCTCGATGAGCTGATGGAGTCGGCGGATCCCCGAAGCTACCTGCTCCCAGCCGAGCTGGCGGTGGAGATGGTCCCGCGCATCGACCTCCTTCCCGCCGGTGCCCAGGCGGTGCAGCGGGGCCAAGCGGTGTGGATTCAGCGTGCCCCCGATGCCACCCCTGAAGTGCCCGGAGCTGGCCTGGAGGTGAGAGCCCACGGTCCGGACGGGCGCTTGATCGCCTTGGGTGAGGTGACCGGACTACGGTTCCGCCCTTCCAAGGTCTTGCTCCCGGTCAGTGGCTGAGACTCCGGGGCACCCGCTGCCAAGGGTGGGCGTCGCCGAGTTCGGGCTCGGCCACGGGCCTACAGCGCTCGACCCCCGGCCCACCTGTCTGGTCCTGGGGAACTTCGATGGCGTCCACGTCGGTCACCAGGCGATCGTGGCCGCCGCCCGGGCGGAGGCGCAGCGACTCGGGGTGGACCTGACCGCGATCACCTTCGAACCGCATCCCCGCACCGTGATCGATCCCGGTTTGGACTTTCGCCTCATCAGCACTTTCGAGCTGCGTCGACGCCTTCTGGTGAAACGGGGAATTGACCGGCTGTGGGTCATCACCTTCGATGAGCGGCTGCGGCGGATGAGCCCTGACGCCTTCATGGACCGGGTGCGCGAGCGGATCCTGATCCGGGCGATGGTGGTGGGCCCGTCCTTCTCCATCGGGAAGGGCCAGGAGGGTCGGCTGGCATTCCTGCGCGGATACGCCGCCCGGGCCGGCTTCTCGGTACTGGTCGTCGATCCGCTCAACTGGAACGGCGAGCCCGTGAGCAGCTCCGCGGTTCGGACTCAACTGGAGGCGGGGAACCTCCCGGCGGTGAGCTCCATGCTGGGGCGTCCGCTGCAGGTGCTGGGCGAGGTAGTCCACGGTGAGGGACTGGGGCGTCGGTTGGGCTTTCCGACGGCCAACGTTCAGTTCGCAGCTCAGCAGGCGCTGCCGCCGGACGGGGTCTACGTCATGGAGCTGGTCACGGAGGGCGGGGTGCTCCACGGTGGGGTCGGCAGCATCGGCCGGCGACCCCACTTTGGCGGACGGGAGCGACAATTGGAGGTGCACTGCCTCGAGCCACCGGGGGACCTCTACGGCCAACTTGTGCTGGTCAGCGTGCTGGAGTGGCTGCGCCCCCAGGAGACTTTCGAGAGCGATCAAGCGCTGGTGGAGCGAATGTCCAGGGACGCCGAGTCCGCCGCCGCGTACCTGGCGCTCAACAGCGCCTGAGCGACGCGCGGGCCCGGAGCCACCGTGAGATCAACCGATGGGAGACCGCCTTGGCCGTAGAGTCAGGCGCGACCACTCCCCGGCGCCATGTTGCTCAGCATCGCGGCCGCGCCAGCGACGATCGCCGCCACCACGACGGCGACCAGGAGGGAACCGTATTTCCCGGTGGTGGTCTGGCTGCCGAGAGCACCCAGCGAGATGAATCCTCCGGCCAGGGAGCCGATCAACCCGCCGACGACCCGGATGACGGCGGCGGCGGCCCGAGCCTTCCGGATAGCCATCGCCCCGACCACCAGACCGATGACAATGAACGCGACTGTGTGCAGCATTTTCTACTCTCCTTCTTTGGATGGATTTTGGGATGTATCGGGGGCCGCCAGATTCGGCGGTTGGTCCGGCCTGACCAGAACCTCCTGGCGCAGTTGGCTCAGCTGAGCTTCGACGGCAGCGTCTCCTGAAATCGCCTGGAGCTGACGGTCGATATCGTCGCCGCCACCGCCCCCCAAGGCATCCAGGGTTCCCGAGGATACCAGCTGGTCGATGGCCGCGGCACGGGCCTGCATTTGGGAGGTCTTGTCCTGCGCCCGCTCCAACATCAGGTTGACATCGGTCATGTCGCGCGAGATTCCGGTCACCGTCTCGCCGATCCGAGCGGAGGCCTGCGCTGCCGAGTACTGGGCCTTGAGGGTGTCCTTCTGAGTGCGGAAGCCTTCCACTCTGGTCTGTAGCCGCTGCGCGGTGAGCTGCAGTTTCTGCTCCTGATCCTTGAGCTGCTGGATCTGCTGGTCGAGAGACTGCAGCTGGACGTCGGCCGCCTGGGACCGGGTTAGGGCCAGACGAGCCAGGTCGTCGCGTCCTTGCTGGACCGCCAGCTTCGCCTGGGCCTGCAGCTTGGTCTGGCTCTGCCGCAGCTGCGCCGCCTGCAACTCCAGCCGCTTCTCCGAGGTGACCACGTCGGCCACGCCCCGACGGACCTGCTGGAGCGCCTCGAGCTGCTTCTGGTAGGCGAGGTCAAGCGCCTCGACCGGATTCTCGGCCCGATTTAGCAGCCGGGTCATCTTTTGCTGGACGAGGTTGAACGCGCGCCGACCGACTGAGCTGCGCGAGGCAAGTCCCAGCGCCGCCACCAGGATCACGATCTCGAGCGGGAAAGGCACCGAGGACTTAGCTCCCTTTGATCCAGCAGCTGGCCGTCTCGTCCGTCGTCGTCATGGTAACGCCCGCTCCGAAGCAGAGTCCGCCGGCGCCGACCTGGTTGTGGTCATCTCGGACGGTCGGGTCGTGGAGTCCGGTTCGCACCGGGAGTTGCTCGATATGGGAGGGGCTTATGCGGCGCTCAGGAGTGCCTACCGCGGCACCGAGCAGGCGCCGGTCGGCGGAGGATTCCAGCCCAGCTGATTCTCAGGGAGAACAGGGAATATCCTGGGGAGCGCGTGAACCACCTGGAAACGGGTATACAAGGGGTCGTATGCATCGCAAGCTAGGCGCCGACGCTGGCCTGACCGCCCGGATGTTCCTGGCGCTGTTCCTCCTGGCGCTGGTTTATCTGGCCTTCGTCGGGGTGCTGCTCCTGCTCCACACCCAGGTCGCGCTGATCGTGGTGGTGGTGGCGGTTCTGCTGATCGCCCAGTACTTCTATTCGGACAAACTGGTACTCAGCAGCCTGCACGCCCACCTGGTCACCGCCCAGCAGCAGCCCCAACTCTTCGACATCATCGGGCGCCTTTGCCAGACGACCGGGATGCCCATGCCCCAGGTTGCGGTGATCCCGTCGCCGGTGCCCAACGCTCTGGCCACCGGTCGCAATCCCAAGCACGCGGTGATGGCGGTGACCTCGGGGATCCTGACCATGCTCAATCCCCAGGAGTTGGAAGCGGTCCTGGCTCACGAGTTGAGCCACGTGATCCACAAGGACGTCAAGGTCATGGCGATGGCCAGTTTCTTCGCCACCGTGGCGGCGATGCTGGTCCAGTCCGGCATGTGGTTCGGGATGTTCGGTGGCTTCGGCATGATGGGCGGCGGCGGTGGTTACGGCGGCCGGGGCCGGGGCGGTGGCAGCAGTGAGGGCCAGGGAATGATCGTGATCATCCTGGTGGCCGCCGTGGTCTGGGCGATCAGCTTTGTGTTGATTCGAGCCCTCTCCCGCTACCGCGAGTACGCCGCCGACCGAGGCTCGGCGATCATCACCCGGGATCCAGCTCAGCTGGCCTCGGCTCTGCAGAAGATCAGCGGGACGATGACGCGGATCCCCACCCGCGACCTCCGCCAGGTCCAGACCGCCAATGCCCTGATGATCTTCCCCGCCGTGCACATGGGCAAAGGGAGCCTGGCCGAGATGTTCTCCACCCACCCGTCGCTGGATCACCGGCTGGCCAAGCTTCGGGAACTGGAAGCCGAGCTCTCCAGCTAGATTGGAAGGCAGTTGGGTTTTCTCGACTCGCTGACCGGCCGCACGCGACTTCCCAAGCCGAACGAGGACAAGGTCTTCGCCATGAGCACGGCTCTGATCACCCTGGAGGCCTCCGCCTCCCTCAAGCCGGCCGGCCGGGTCGGGGTCATCTTCAAGGCGCTGCCGCCCGGCCGGTTCGACCAGCTGACCAAGGACACCGTGGAGATGCTGCAGGTGCAGGACCAGACGGCGCCCGAAGACGCGCTCAAAGTGCGCGAGGTCAAGGATGATCTCGGGTTCGAGTGGTTGGTGATCGACGGTCCCGAGTTTGAGTCCCTGATCGCGGCCCTCCATGGGGTGGCTCAGGGGCTGATCGACGAGGGACTGGGCGACTGCCTCTTGGCCTCGGTGTTCCCCTTCCAGCAGGGTCAGCGCCAGGTCTACTGGATCTATGGGTACAAGCAGGGGACGTTCTACCCCTTCGTCCCCGGAGCCGAGCGTCAGCGCGACAACGCCGAAGAGATGAGGCTGGCGGCGATCGTCAAGGATGACCTGCCGGTGGAGCCGAATCTCAGCGCTTGGTTCCCTCTCTGGGGCGTGCCCGTCTGACCCCACCGCCTTTCCCGTGCCACCGGGTCGACCCGCCCCGTGATCTTGGTAGTCGAGTTGGTGGGGGAGTTGGCGCCCAGTTCAGAAGGCTGGCTACGAGCTGACCCGAGCCCGAGCGTCGACCACCGTGCCGCCGTCGGAGAGCAGCTTGGTGGCCTCCTCCAGGGTCATGTCCTCGGAGGGCAGCACCACGTCGGAGGGGACCAGCGATTCCGCTGGCAGTTTGCTGCCGTGGGATCGGACGAAGTTGAGCAGGTCGCTGAGCGCCTGCGTGTAGGCCGTCTGGTCCTGGCTCTCGATGGCCTTGCTGAGTGCGCCGTCCAGCGGTTCGAGCTGCGGGCGCTCCGCGATATTGAGACGGTACTGGTCCTCCCCAGAAATGCGCACCACGATGTTTTCGTCGTCGGGAGTGTCTGAGCGCGTTGGGCTGGCCGGAGGCGCCAGGGTGGGGGCCGGGGACGGAGCGGGTCCGATTCGGGGCGCGGTGTCGGAGCTGGCCAGAACCTCCTGCTTCATCGCGGCGAGCTGAGCATCGACCTGGGATTCGGACAGCTGTCCCTGGAGCTGGCGGTCGATATCGTCACCAGAGCTGATCCCGATGGTATCCAGGGTGCCGCTGTCGACCAACGAGTCGATCGCCTGCGAACGGGCCTGCATCTGTTGGGTCTTGTCCTGGGCGCGCTCCATCATCAAGTTCACGTCAGTCATCTGCTCGGAGAGGCCGGTCACCGCCTCTCCGATCTGGGTGGAAGCCTTGGCGGCCGAGTACTGGGCCTTGATCGTCTCGCGCTGGGTCCTGAACGACTCAACTTTGGCGGTGAGCTTCTGGGCAGTGATCTCCAGTTTCTGCTCCTGGTCCTTGAGTTGCTGGATCTGCGCCTGCATTCCCTCGGCTTGAGACTGGGCCTGCTGCGCCCTAGTCAGAGCTAGTCGGGCCAGGTCCTCGCGCCCCTGCTGGAGCGCCAGCTTGGCTTGGGCCTGGGACTTGTCCTGCGTCTGCTGCAGCTGGGCGGCCTGCATCTCGAGCCGCTTCTCCGAGGTGAGCACTTCGGCCACGCTGCGCTTCACCTGCTGCAGCGCCTCGAGCTGTTTCTGATAAGAGAGGTCGAGCGCGTCGACTGGGTCCTCGGCCCGGTCCAAGACCTTGTTGGCCTTCTGCTGGAACAGGTCGGACATCCGTCGCATGATGCTCATGGCCGTCTCCTTGCTCCGCCGCCGGGCGGTTCCTTGGCTAACCCAGAGATGATGTTACCGGCTGGGCCCAGCTCCAGCCGTCGACTGGCTCCTGGACCGCGGGCCGATCTAGTCACCCGAGGCGTCGTCCCCGGGTGCCCGGGCGGTCGGGAGCGACCAAGATCACATCGCCGGGGTCGTCGGTCGACAGCAGCCCCAGTACCAATACCTGGCTGGAAAAAGTGGCGATTCGCCGCGGGGGGAAGTTGACCACCGCCAGCACCTCCTTTCCAACTAACTGTTGGGGGGTGTAGTGGCGGGTTAGCTGGGCACTGGACTGGCGCACTCCCAGCGGCGGCCCAAAGTCAATCTTGAGCTTGATGGCCGGCTTGCGGGCCTCGGGGAAGGGTTCTGACTCGATGACGATGCCAGCGCGGATGTCCAGCCTTTGGAAAGTTGCGAAATCGACCTCCGGTAACAGCTCTTCGGCTCGCTCCAGCACTGCAGCTCCTCCTTGGCCGGGTTGAACCCGGGTGGGCAGGCCGGCCCGGGGCGCGCAGCAGACCCTCGGTATACTCCGGCACGGGCGGGTACCGAAGTGGTTAAACGGGGCTGACTGTAGATCAGCTGGCTTTACGCCTACAGGGGTTCGAATCCCTTCCCGCCCACGCCCAGGTAGCTCAGTGGTAGAGCGCTTCCTTGGTAAGGAAGAGGTCGCGGGTTC
>DATKSI010000009.1:0-4292 GCA_035531715.1 Candidatus Micrarchaeaceae archaeon | reverse complement strand
CGGAGCCCAGGGACTGAGAGATCGTAGGGGGCTGAGGCGGAAAGCGCCGGCTAGGGTGCGCGGGAGGGACTAGTCGAGGGAGAAGACACCGGCCCCACCGTGACCTGGGGCCCCGGCACCGGGCTTCGTCCTGGCTTCGGCTGGCGGCGAAGGCGAGGCCACCCTTTCGACTGGCGATGTTCGTCCACCATGCGCAGGTGCAAGTTGTGGGCGACGAACATGCAGGCAGCCAATACTGACATCTTGATCAGCGTCCGGATGCGAAAGAGACCAGGGGCCAAGCCGATCACATTGGGGTTCTTGAGCGTGCTGAAGCCGCGCTCGACGTTAGTGCGCTTGGCATATTTCTTCTCCCAGGCCGGCGTGCCCCAGATCGGGAACTGGTAGGCCGTGGGAGCGAACTCGGCCTTGAAAGTGGCTGACTTGATGCAACACGCCTCGTCAAGGCCATGCTCGCCGGAACAAGGCATCAGCTTGGGATGACACTTGCGCATCGAGCCCGGCACAAATGGACACCCCAAGCGGCGATTGCGGAACAGAGGCGACTCCACTCGATCCGCAAATTGACGTCGAGAGCGATCGCGTTAAACCCTCCAGTGGTGGGTCGATGGGAGCGGAGCTATCGGACTCGGGGGCTGACCTTACCAACCGCTGGATCGTTCAGCGGAGTCCGTGCCCGTGGGTTACGCGGTCGCGCCCCCACCTTCAGCGAACCATCTGCGGGAGAGTGTGGTTAAGCTCCGTATGGAAGATCCGCAGTGGGGTGACTGGGCCATGACAATCGGCGCTTGGGCCAAGGCTCAGGATTTTTCGGCGGGCGGCGATCCAGAGCGGGCAGCGCAATTCGCCCACCAACTGGTGGATCTCGATCTGCTGACCCTGCCCTTCCCTGGTGCGGGACGAACCGCAGATCGATTCGGCGCTCTGATCGCCCTGGGCGTCGCGGACTGTGTGCTGGCTCGTCTGGCGGAAGGGCACGCGGATGCCCTCGCCATCCTGGCGGAGCTGCAGGGGCCAGATCCTGGTGAGGGCCGTCTGTGGGGGGTCTGGGCCGCCCAGCCCCCAGGCGGACCCGGCCTGGAAGCGCGCCGTCACGGAGACAGCTGGTGGGTTGAGGGAGATAAGCCCTATTGCAGCGGAGCCGCCGCCTGTGACTCCGCGCTCGTCACCGCGAACACCTCCAGCGGGAACCAGCTCCTGGCCGTCGACCTGCACCAGGAAGGAGTCCAGGCGTTGGACGGAACCTGGCCGGCGCTGGGGATGGCTGGAAGCGACAGCCGGACCGTGCGCTTCCGCCACTCGGCGGGTACCGCTGTAGGCGTTCCCGGAGCCTACGTCGACCGCCCCGGATTCTGGCACGGAGCGACGGGGGTGGCGGCCTGCTGGATGGGTGGGGCGGTGGGTGTCGCATGGGCTCTGACCCGCGCCGCCGCTCGGCGCGAACTGGATCCCCACGCATTGGCCCACCTTGGCGCCATCGACGGGGCGATCGCAGCCATGCGGTCAGTCGTTCAGGAGGCAGCGCGGGATATCGACCGCGACCCCGAGGACCGTCAGGGAAGAGCGGCTCTGGTCGCCCGGCGCACTCGGACGGTGGTCGAGTGGGGAACAGGTCTGGTGCTGGCGCGAGTCGGCCGGGCGCTGGGCGCGGGACCGTTGACGCAAGACGCCGAACACTCTCGGCGCGTCGCCGACCTCACGGTTTATCTCCGCCAGAGCCACGCGGAGCGGGATCTTCTCGATCATGGCAAGCGCTTACTGGAGATCGGGGTTGACTGGTAGCCCAACCCGGACATGCCATTTGAAGGTCAATTTCGGATGACGCTCGCACTCACCTACTTTGAGGAGTTGTACGCGGCTGAACCCGACCCGTGGAGCTTCGAGACGCGCTGGTATGAACACAGGAAGCACGCATTGAGCGTTGCCGCTCTACCGCGGCAGAAGTATGAGAGAGCTTTGGAGTTGGCCTGCGCCAACGGCCGCCTTACCGAGCTGCTGGCTCCCCGTTGTGGTGATCTGCTGGCCGTGGATGCCATCGCCGCGCCGGTACAGCGCGCCCGCGAGCGTCTGGCCCGGTTTACTCAAGTCCGGGTGGAGCAACGGCAGCTGCCCCAGCAATGGCCGGAAGGAAAGTTCGACCTCATCGTGGTATCCGAGTTGCTTTACTACTTCGACGAAGACGAGTTGGCTAGGGTATTGACCCTGCTGGGAGCCAGTCTCGAACCAGAGGGAACTCTCCTCGCCGTGCACTGGCGTCGCGTGGTGCCGGAGTATCCGCTCGCCGGTGATGCCGTCCACGACTCGCTGCGGGCCCAGGCGGGCTTGGGGTTACTGGCGCACCACGAGGAAGAGGACTTTCTTCTCGACGTCCTGGTCAAATATGACGGGCCGAATCGACCTCCTTCGGTGGCAATGGCCTTGCGGGTACCGGGTACCGAAGGCTCCCCGTGAGTCGGCCCGCAACCGAAGCGCTCGGCGTGGTGGTGCCCGCCCGCAACGAGGAAGAGCTCCTACCGCGCTGTCTCGATGCATTGGAACGAGCATTGGCGGAGCTGAAGCTACCGGTGCTGGTGGTAGTGGTACTGGATGACTGCCGGGACCACAGTGCCGCCACCGTCGCGGGCCGACCACACTTTATCGTGCTGGAGGTGCAGTCTCGCAATGTCGGCCGGGCCCGGGCAGCCGGATTCGAAGCGGTACTGCGGTGGTCGGCGGGCACTCCACCCGAACAGCTTTGGCTGGCCAGCACCGATGCCGACAGCACTGTGCCGGAGGACTGGCTTCGGGTGCAATTGGAATACGCCCAGCACGGATTCGAGGCGGTGCTCGGGACCGTGAGGGTGGGTGACTGGACGGGCCGTCCCGCTGGGGTCGCTGCCCGGTTTTCTGCCCTGTACCAAGGAAGTGACGACCATCAGCATGTGCACGGAGCCAACATGGGCATGACTGCCGCCGCCTATCTGGCCGCCGGAGGAGTACCGCCCCTCGCCCTGTCCGAAGACCAGGGACTGGCGCGCAGCCTGGCCGGTCGGCGGATCCTCCGCACCGGGCGCATCCCGGTCACGACCAGCGCCCGAGTTAGCTCCCGCGCCCGCGGGGGCTTCGCGGGCTATCTAGACTCGCTCTCCGGCTGACGGGAAGTCACTCGGAGCTCGGCTCCACCGTCGGGGCAACGGTCGGGTAATTGCTCAGGGTGACGAACTCGATGCCTCGTTCGACCAGTCGGGCGATGACCTCGGGGAGAGCAGAGGCGGCGGCGGCGGACCAACTGTGGAGGAGAAGGATCCTCGGTCCCTCCCCGGCGAGGGCGCCAGCGATCAGCGCCTCCGCCACGTCCTCTGGACTCTGGGCTTCTTCCCAATCGCGGCCGTCGACGTCCCAACCGATATTCCGGTAGCCGAGTTGGGCCAAGGTCTTACCCAGCTTCGGCTCCTTCAGTCCGGCTCCAAAGGGGCTGCGGAACCAAGGTCGGGGGTCAATTCCGACCACTGACAAGATCGCCGAGTGAGCGGCGCGGATATCGGCGACCTGGCCAGCCGCTGAGAGCAGGGGCATCGGCGCGTGGAACTGGGAGTGGTTGCCGATGAGGTGGCCTCGCTGCCCGACCTCGACGGCCAGGCTGGGGTTGGCCGTCACCCAGCGGCCCTGAAGGAATAAGGTGGCCCGGATGCGGGCTCGGTCAAGATGGTCAAGCATTCGCTCGAGGCTGCCCGGCGACCAGCCACTGCGGTCGGGGTGCTCTGTGTCGATAGTCAGCGCCACTCGCCGGCGGGGGGCAGTCGCAGTCATCATCAGGTGCAACGGGCGGGAAGTGTTTTCGGGTCCTCCGACGACCGTAGCGCGGGGAAACTCATGGGTTCCCTGGTGAGCTGGGGGAGCCGGATCAGGCTGATCCGGGGCTGGTCGGCCTGCGCCTCTCCGGGCTTGGGAGTTCGTGAAGGTGGGTCTCCAGTGGTTTGGCCTAGAGTGATGCCATGGTCGGCGGGCATGGGGTTTCACCGGAAGCCGCCACGGCTATGGTCAGCGTAAGGGAATTAGCCACAATTTAGGGAGGCGCCGCAGTGACCGACGAGTTCGTCCTGCAGATCGAGACTATCCGGGAGCAGGCTCGCAAGCACATCGATCAGGGCCCAATCACCAGCGACTATGGCGCGGACCGCGAGCGCGTGATCAAGGTATTCAACGAAGTGCTCGCCACCGAGATCGTCTGCGTACTCCGCTACATGCGGCACTACTACATGGCCGACGGGATTGACGGGGAATCGGTCAAGGCTGAGTTCCTGGAACATGCC
>DATKSI010000008.1:0-3662 GCA_035531715.1 Candidatus Micrarchaeaceae archaeon | reverse complement strand
TTGGGCGGGGTGATGGCGCATGCCGACCCGGCCGGAGACTACCCGACGCTGGCGATCATGCTCGACGCCACCATCGTCACCGACCGCCGCCGGATCGCGGCTGCGGACTTCTTCCAGCACCTCTTCACCACCGCCCTGGAGCCGGACGAGCTGGTCTGCGAGGTCGACTTTCCGATCGCCACCGGAGCCCACCGGTACCTCAAGTTCCGCCTCCGCCAGTTCGACTGGGCGATCGTCGCGGCGGGGGTGCAAAAGACCGAGTCCGGCTGGCGGGTGGGGCTCACCCACGTGGGGCCAACCGCCGTACGGGCGCACCCGGTCGAGAGCGCACTCGGCTCTGGTTCAACTTTCGCCGAGGCGGCGGCGCACGCATCCGACGGACTCGACCCCTCAAGTGACCTGCGCGCCTCGGCGGACTACCGTCGCCAGCTGGCTCGGGTGCTGACCCGGCGGGCGCTCGAGCAAGCTTCCTGAAAGACCGCCGCGCCCGCTGCCGACGATCACCGGGGAGGTCCCGGAGGCGGCCGTGAGTCTCCCGAGCCGGTGCTGCCCCAGGCGCCGCCCGTGGATTGCCGGCGCCGGATGACACACCCACAGGGAAAACCGGACTCGCTACCACTGCTGGTGCTGGCGGCCGGTCGGAGCCTTCGAATGGGCCAGCCCAAGCCACTGCTGCTCTGGAGAGGAGCGACCCTGCTTCAGCACGCCTGCCAGGCCGCCCGAGCGGGTGGTGCCGATCCGATCGTGGTGGTGGCCCAGGATCCCCACTGGCTCCGGCAGCGGGCGGGCGATGTTGGCGAGGTGCAGTGGGTCAGCTGCCCCACCGCGGCCAGAGGTCAGTCCGAGTCGCTGCGCACCGGGCTCGGAGCCGCCCGATCGGACTCTCCGCAGGCTCGGGCAGTGCTGGTGACGCTGGTCGACCAGGTGGGGCTGGAGCCGCAAGCGGTGCGAAGAGTCATGGCTGCCACCGCCGAGCGAGATGCCGACGCCTGGGTCGCCGACTACGGTGACCAGCGCAGCGTCCCCGGCCATCCGGTGGCGCTGGGTCCCCCGACCTGGCCACTGGTGGACCGACTCCGCGGAGACATCGGCGCCCGCGACATTTTGCAGGGTCTCGGCGCCCGGCTCAGCTGGGTGGCGCTGCCTTCGGAGTGGCGACCGTTTGCCTGCAACACCCCTGACGACTACCGGCGCCTGCTGGCCCAAGAGCTCAGCTACCATCGGCCGGACCAGCGCTCCGATTCCCCTGGGGAGGTGCCCGAATGATCTTGGACAACGACTTCCGGGTGGCTATTCCTCCCGACCGGCTCTGGCCGCTCCTCAGCGACCTGGAGCGGATCGCCCCCTGTCTGCCCGGAGGCACCGTCACCGAGCGGGTCGATGACAACACCTACCGGGGCAACATAACCATCAAGGTGGGCCCGGTCACGGTGAGCTACGCCGGCGTGGCCAAGGTGACCGAGCTGCTTCCGGAATCGGGGCGGATGGTGATGCGGTGCGATGGTCGGGAGACCAGGGGCGCGGGTGGGGCCAGCGCCGACATCACCATCGAGATCGCCGGGGGACCGGAAGGATCGGCTGGTCACATCCGCTCGGATGTCTCGGTCACCGGCCGGGTGGCACAGTTCGGTCGGGGCATGATGGCCGAGGTGGGCGACCGAATCCTCACCGAGTTCGCCAGGTGCGTCGAGGCGACCATGACGGCCTCGGCAGATGCCACCGCTGGAGGTGCCGCCCCCCAACCTCACACCACGCCGGCCCAGGTGAATGTCCTGCGCCTGTTGCTCAGCGTAGTCTGGGATCGGCTTCGCTTCTGGAAGCGTCGCTGACGCCCCAGACCAGCTGGGCTGCCGCCCAGCCGACCCCCTCCTGATGAGCTTCGCTCTCGGGCGGGTGGCGCAAGCGGGCACGCGGAAGGCGCAGATTCGCCGAGGCGCCCAACGCTCGGGAGCAACCGCGGCGCATCGACCCGAACGCTCAGCAAGGGAGGAATTACCGCTCCCGCTCGGACCAAGGGGCGGCGTCCTCCACCAGCCTCGGTTCGGCATCAACGGGGCGGTAGATCGCGGACCGATGTACCACCGTTCTGCACAACGCCGGTTCGACCGAGTCAGACCTCAGCCAGGGACCCTGCCAGCTGCCCGCCGGGGTAGGGCGGAGTCCACCCGAATAGCTCCGCGGCGCCCCCTACCACCCCCGTCCTCCCCACAGTTCAGGCCAGTTCGGGCGGCAAGGTGACACCGCCCCAGCAAAGGACCCCATGAGGGGCTGCTGCGGGCCCCGTCGGAGCGAAAAGCTGAGTGACGGCAAGTTTGGCTGTGGGCGTCCGGCGGGCCTTGTGCTCCGGCTGCTCCAGGAGGGCGGGCCGGAGTCCGAGGTTGAGGATTCGTCCCACCGACCAGCTCGCTGCGCTAGCCGGTGACCGCCCTCCCCCACCTGGCCCGTCCGCCTACTATGCTGGCGAGTCCATAGGCCGCCGGACGGGGTGAGCCGGGAGGAGCCACAGATGACCGAGACCGTACTTCTGATCGGGACCAGCAAGGGAGTGGTGGTGGCCCGCAGTGACCAGGCCCGGCGCAGCTGGGAGCTGGAACCGCTGCAGCTGATGATGAGCTCGGTGTACGGGCTGGGGGTCGACCGCCGCCGAGCCACGCCACGTCTCTTCGCGGGCGCCACCAGCGAGCACTGGGGACCCTCGCTCTTCCACTCCGACGACCTGGGCCGGAGCTGGTCCGAGCCCGAGGCCGCCCCGGTGGCCTTTCCGGCCGCCATCGGAGTGTCCCTGATCCGGATCTGGCAGGTGGAGGCGGGGCTGGAGTCCCAGCCGGACCTGATCTATGCCGGGGTCGAGCCCCATGCCCTCTTCCGCTCTCAGGATGGTGGTATCACCTTCGAGCTGGTGGAGGGCCTCTACAACCACCCGCACCAACCGAAGTGGGAACCTGGGGGTGGAGGCGCCTGTCTGCACACGATCGTCCCCCATCCCACCGACCCCAACCGGCTCCTGGTCGCGCTCTCCGCCGGCGGGGTCTACCGCACCTTTGACGGTGGGGCCAGCTGGGAGCCTGGCAACCAGGGAATCCAGGCCTACTGGCTGCCCGAGGACCAGCGGTTTCCGGAATTCGGCCAGTGCGTCCACAAGGTGGGCACCCATCCGGATAAGCCTGACCGGCTGCTGGCTCAGAACCATTTCGGGGTCTATCGCTCCGACAACTACGGCGAAAGCTGGCAGGCGATCGAGCACGGACTGCCCTCGAACTTCGGCTTTCCCCTGCTGGTCCACCCCCACGATCCCGACACCCTTTATCTCTTCCCGCTCCAGGCGGACAGTGAGCGGCTCCCCCCCGACCGACGCTGCCGGGTCTACCGCAGCCGGGATGCCGGCGACAGCTGGGAGGGGCTGACCACCGGATTACCGCAGTCCGGCTACCACGCCATCGTGTTGCGGGACGCCCTCTGCACCGACCGGGCCGACCAGGCGGGGATCTACTTCGGGACCAGGGATGGCGAGGTGTACTGGAGCCTCGACGACGGGGACTCCTGGGAGCTTCTGGCCAGCCACCTCCCCGACGTGCTGGCGGTCCGGGCCGCGGTCGTGGCGTGACCGCCTCCCTGCATCTGCCGGCGGTACTGCGCCCCTCCGCCGACGGTCAGGGGGAGGT
>DATKSI010000007.1:0-48927 GCA_035531715.1 Candidatus Micrarchaeaceae archaeon | reverse complement strand
GGCCCGAAGAAGGCAACTTCTCCGAGGCTAGGGCCTCGTATGGCGCAGTCTCTGGACGAGTGAACTCCACGTTGTTGAGCACCCACCAAACGCGATCCACGTAGTGCTTCGTCAGATGACCGATCTTCTCCGCAGTCCCTGGGTCGACCTCGTCTAGGAAGTTGGCTCGAATCACTCGACGAAGGCAGGGCCAAGCAGGCTGGCGAGTACTCGAACGGCGTCCTTCGGGAATTCGGTACGCGTGCCCGGAGGAACCTCGATCACGGGCGCGGCATTCGCGAAGAGGACCTCATCCGACTGCCGGGACCCCGATTTCCGGCTGAGTCCGGCGACCGGCTCACTGATTGCACCTGGTGACACACCCTTGGAGGAGCCGTTGACTCCGGGAGACACGGCGCAGGCACAAGTTGCGCTGCGGCTCGGGATAAAAGGGCCGGATCGGCCGTCCGTGACCGCTGACGCGTCAACCGCCGCGATCGTGGAAATGGCCGACCCCGAGTACCCGACCCTAAACTCACTCAGGGCGCGGCCCCGAGGAACAGAGGCCCAATCTGGGACGAGATAGCGGCGGCGACCGCGGGTCGGCTGAGACACCTTGGCTCGTATCACGGTGAGACATCAGGGTGGTGCCGCCAGCAGTGGTGCCGCCAGCAGGAATCGAACCTGCGACCGTGAGCTTACTGAGATTCGTGTAATAGCTTGAATTAGGGAAGCCGGATTGGGACAATGGGGAGACGCCCCAATCAGCTTCCCAGCTACGTCGTGGCAACGCTTCTGCCCGGTCTTCCCGCAAGCCCGGACGCGGACCCTCTCGTGACTTCGTGGCGCTGCGCAAGCGCCGGATGCGGGCGGCCCGCATGTTCGCCAAGGGGGACGCGCCAGCTGCCGTTGCCGAGGCGCTGGAAGTGACCTGTCAGGCGGCGTGCAACTGGAGAGACCAGTGGCTGCAAGGAGGACGTGCGCCGGAAGCTATGCGGGGAACCGAGCGGGCCGGCCGCCTGCCCCGGCTCAGCCAAGAGCAGCTGGCGGCGGTGGAGGCTCGACTACTACAGGGCGCGCTGAAGAGCGGCTACGCCACCGACCTCAGGACCTTGAAGCGAGTGGCCGAGGTGATCGAGCGGGAGGCCAAGGTGACCTATCACCCCGGCCATGTGTGGCGGCTCCTGCGGCAGCTGGCTGGAGCCGGCAGAAGCCCGCTCGCCGGGCCGCGAAGCGCAACCAGGAGGCGATCACCGCCTGGGTCAAGGAGAGCTGGCCCCGGGTAAAAAAAACGCCATATCACAGCGGCGCTGGATCATCTTCCAGGACGAGTCCGGCTTCTCCCTCACCCCGCCCATCCGCCGCACTTGGGCGCCCCCGGGCAAGACCCTGGTCGTCACCGACAAGTTCAACTGGAAGCGGGTCTCGGCCTCAGCCGCTCTCTGCTACCGCTGGGACGGGAAGTACTCGCGGGTCTATCTCGAGACCCGGGCGGCGGTTACCGAGACGGGCTCCGGCTGGGGTGCGAGGGTGGCCTCCTGGGTCGGTCTATACCTCATTCGCTCAGTATTTACGCAGTGATCGTGGTGCCGCTTTAGCCCCGGGTGAGGGTCCGGTCCGGGATTGCCGTAGGCTGTCTGGGCAATGGAGCGACCGCTGACGGCCGATGACGTACCCCGGTCGCTGAACGATCACCGTTAGACAGGCGTCCCCGAGGAAGCTGAGTGGCGCAGCCCGCTGCCAGCGCCGCGGCGGCCTGCACTACTCGGCGCACTCGGGAGGGGACGTCCTGAGCCGGGCAGACCCCGTCGGCTCCGGTGCGGGTCCCGGTTGCCGCGACTGCGCCGGGTCCACTGCTGGCAGACGGTGGGCCCTCGGGCTGCCACCAGGGCTCAGCGAGGCGGGTCGGGGACCGCTCGGGGGACGACCAGGATGGCGGCGACCGCCGTCGGCCGCGGGATTTGCGCGCGGTCCTCGCGGATCCCGGCTAGGTGGAGAGCGATGGCCTCTGCCATGTGGTGCTTGATCTCCGCCTTCGTCCGGCCGACCGTGATGCAGCCAGGCAGATTAGGCACGTAGGCCGAGAACCCAGTGCGGGTCGGCTCCACAATCACGACGTAGCCGAGGTCGGTTCGCCCCGGAGCCGTCGCCACCACCCTTCCCACCGGGGAGGGCAGGCCGGCCGCCCGCCGGATGCTCGCCAGCGTACCCGGCGCAAGCTCGTCCGAGAGACTGGGAGGGACCGTGACCCGGCCCCGCTTGCGCAGGTGAGTGAACTGGCGGTGGCTGCCTCCGACCTGCTGGACCTCCGTCCAGCCGTCACGTTCCAGGGCAGGGATCACGTCTCGGACCTTGGCGGTCCCCCGGGCAAGCCCGTCATGGCGAGGCTCATCGAGCTCATTCCCCAAGGGTAGCGGCTGCGGGCTGCAACCACGGATCAGTTGAGGCACCAGCTCCCGCCGATGGTCGAGCGCCAGCAACCGCCCGATGGCGTCGAGGTCGGCCGGGATCACCACGAGCCCACGGACGGCCGAAGCCCGGGGCACAGCCCACAGACCCCCAGGTCGCGGGATCAGCTAGTCGTCGAAGTGGGGCTGGCCGTAGTAGGCGAGTGCACCGGCTTGGTGACGAGTAGATCCCGCTCCCCGGTCATCGCTGCCTTGGAGCCATACCGGACCGGCCCGACGCCAGGGGTGAGCTGGGTCTTTCCTGGACGTCCTGACGGACGAAGACCACCGGTTGGCCCGCCTTCGCCAGGTCCGGATAAACGCCTCCACGTGGACCACGCCAGCCGACAGACAAGCACCGCCGCCTTTGCGGCCAACTCCTCGTAGAATTCGCGGCCACCGAAGGTAGCCTCAGGAGCATGCAGCGCCGAGGCGGCAAGCTCTATGCGGCTCGCTCTGGCCAGTTTCGCTGCTTCAATCCCCTTTACTGGCTCGGCCAGCCAGAAATACTCCGCAAGGGTCACCTACCGCGTCACCGAGCTAGCCGGTCGAGCAACTCCTTGTCGCGTTCGAGCAGCCTGCGGGCACGCGCGGTGAAGTCATCGTCGGCTCGAACGAGATTGATGGCGGCGGTGAGCGACTCGACGATAAGGCTGTTCACGCTGGTGCCTCGAACACGCGCGACGGCCTCTGCCTGATCGGCGAGCTCCTCGGGTAGCCGCACAGTTGTCTGCCTGGTCACGATGTCAGGATAGCACGATATCACGGGCTCGCGCATACCCATCGGCAGGACCCAGAGCTGCCCGGTCGAGCTCCTGCCAATAGACACGTCGGTGACGGCGGCCGCCCAGCGCCCATCTCCTCGCTGGCCGACGCTCCCCTCTGGGTTGACCCGCAGACCCAGCATTCGCAAGCGGCCGCCTTAGTTCGCCCACGGGCGCCTGCAGGTGCTGTCACTACTGCTGTCGCCCGGTGGATTGGCAGACGCGACCCTGGGCCAGTGCGCAACATTCTGAGATCAGCCAGTGGTGCCGCCAGCAGGATTCGAACCTGCGACCCTGGGCTTAAAAGGCCCCTGCGCTACCACTGCGCCATGGCGGCTCATCTGCAGACTAACGCAGCGCCGCCAGGGGCCCGAACGAGCCAGCGCGGGGCCCCGATCAGTGACCAGAGAGGCCGCCGCGAAGCCGGATGTGCTGACGCTCGGCTGGGTTGAGCGTCAGGGTGAGGGCTTTTTCCCAGGCGCTCCGAGCATCGTCGTCCCGCCCCAATTCCTGCAACAGCTCAGCGCGCGTGCTGTGCAGCAGGTGGTACCGCTCCAACTCCGGCACGAGGGCATCTGCCTCGTGGAGTGCGACTTCGGCTCCGGCCACGTGCCAGAGCGCGACCGCGCGGTTGAGCCTGATGACCGGAGATGGCTGCATCGCCTGAAGGCGGTCGTAAAGCCGCACCAGGATCGGCCAGTCGGTGGTCGCCCAGCTGGCCGCCAGGGCGTGACAGGAGGCGATGGCCGCCTGCAGTTGATAGGGACCCGGTCGCTCCAGAGCGGCCGCCCGGTCCAGTAACTCGGTCGCCTCGCGGATCGCGGCCTGGTCCCACCGGGAGCGGTCCTGATCGGCCAGCAGGACGAGCGAACCGGCGGAGCTGAATCGCGCCTCCACCCGGGCCAGCTGGAACTTGAAGAGTGCCAGGAGCCCGAGCACCTCCGCCTGGGACGGCAGCACCTGGGCGGTCAGTCCCACCAGCCAGGTGGCATCCTCGGCCAGCGATCGGTCCTGGGATATCTCCCACCGGCTGGCCAGGTAGCCCTCGTTGAACATCAGATAGAGCACGGCCAGCACCTCGGCCAGCCGAGCTTCCAGGTCAGCCGGGGCCGGCATCCGGAAGGGAATGCCAGCGCTGACGATCTTGCGCTTGGCCCGGGTGATCCGTTGGGCCACGGTCGCCTCCGGAACCAGAAAGGCGCTGGCGATCTGGGCGGTGGTGAGGCCCGCGACCACCCTGAGGGTGAGGGCCACCTGCGCTTCCCGCGACAGCGCCGGGTGACAGCAGGTGAACATCAACTGCAGCCGGTCATCACCGCCCCCAGGGCTGGGAAACGGCAGCCCACCCACCTTGGCGGCGAAGCGCTGGTCCCGGCGTAGCCGGTCCAACGCCCGCCGCTCGGCCACCCGCTGGAGCCAGGCCCCCGGCCGGATCGGGATCCCCTGTAGGGGCCAGCTCCGGAGCGCCTCGACGAAGGCCTCCTGGGTGCAGTCCTCGGCCAGCTCGAAATTCCCGAAACGCCGGGTGAGCGAGGCGGTTACCCGGCCGGTCTCCTCACGGAAGATCTCTCCCAGGCCGGGCTCGACCGCCGTGCTCACTATGGGCCTCAGTCCTCCCAGATCGGTCGGATCTCAACCGACGAGCTGGCGGGCCAGCTCTTGGCCATGGCCAGGGCGGCATCCAGGTCGGGAACCTGGACAATCGCGAAGCCGCCGATCGATTCCTTGGTCTCGGCGAAGGGTCCATCCACCACCGTCGGCGTCGAGCCCCCCAAGCGGACCGTGGTGGCGTGAGCGGCCGGCTGGAGCCGTTCCCCACCGACGATCGCTCCCGACTGGCTGTACTTGCCCCACCAGGTGTCGACATCCTTCATCACGTCGGTCATCGGCCGCTCCCCGGGGTCGTTGTCCTCCACGAACATCAGCATGTACTTCAATCGCGTCTCCTCACCTTCAGCTCGGGGATATCTTTCCCCTTCTCTGGATACGACGAACGGCGGGAGGTCGAATCCGACAATTGCCCCGGCGCCCGCAATCTGCCGGGCGATTTGGCCGTCGGGAGCTAGAATCGAATCGACCCGAGGATCGCCGGCAGCGCTCCCGGGCACTTTAGCCGCAGGGAAAAATGAACCAGAACGGACATATTCAGACCGGCACGGCCCGGGTCAAGCGCGGTTTGGCGGAGATGTTGAAGGGTGGCGTGATCATGGATGTGGTCACGCCGGAACATGCCGTCATCGCCCAGGAGGCCGGCGCGGTGGCGGTGATGGCGCTGGAGCGCGTGCCCGCCGACATCCGGGCAGAGGGGGGCGTCTCGCGCATGAGTGACCCCCAGCTGATCAAGTCGATCATGGCTTCGGTCTCCATCCCGGTGATGGCCAAGTGCCGCATCGGACATTTCGTCGAGGCACAGATCCTCGAGGCGCTGGGGGTCGACTACATCGATGAGTCGGAGGTGCTCACCCCCGCCGACGAGGAGCACCACGTCAACAAATGGGAGTTCAAGGTGCCGTTCGTCTGCGGGGCCCGGGATTTGGGCGAGGCCCTGCGCCGGATATCCGAAGGGGCGGCCATGATCCGCACCAAGGGTGAGGCGGGGACCGGGGACGTGGTGGAGGCGGTCCGCCACATGCGCGCGGTCAGCTCAGGAATTCGCCGTCTGCACTCGCTCCGGCCGGATGAATTGCCCGCCGCCGCCAAGGATCTGGGGGCATCGCTGGAACTGGTGCGCGAAACTGCGGAGCTGGGCCGACTGCCGGTGGTCAACTTCTCGGCGGGCGGCCTGGCGACCCCCGCCGACGCGGCCTTGATGATGCAGTTGGGTTGTGATGGCAACTTCGTGGGCAGCGGCATCTTCAAGAGCGGCGACCCGCTGCGTCGGGCCAAGGCGATCGTCGCGGCCACCACTTATTTCGACAAGCCGGAGATCCTGGCCGAGATCAGCGAGGATTTGGGCCAGCCGATGGTGGGGATCGGGATTTCGAGCCTGCGCCAGGAAGAATTGCTCGCCTCCCGAGGCATCTGACCGCAAACCGGAACCGATGGCCTCCCCTGAAGTTGGCGTCCTGGCCCTGCAGGGGGACGTGCGGGAGCACCTCCGGCTTCTCGAGTCCTGCGGGGCTCAGGTCCGGACCGTCCGACTGGCCCAGGAGTTAACGGGCCTCGCGGGCCTGGTGATCCCGGGCGGTGAGAGCACCACCATGAGCCGGCTGATCCAGCGGTTTGATCTGCTGGGTCCGTTGCAGGAGGCGTTCCTGGCCGGAATGGGGTGCCTGACCACCTGCGCCGGGACGATCCTGGCAGCCCGGGAGATTCGAGACGGGCTCGCGGATCAGCTGCAGCTGGGGATTCTGGACATCGTGGTGCGGCGCAACGCGTTCGGGCGCCAGCTCGACTCCGGCGAGGTGGAGCTCCAGATCCGAGGCATCGGCCCGGAACCGATCCGGGTGGCGCTGATCCGGGCCCCTGCGATAGAAGCGGTGGGACCGGAGGTTGAGGTGCTGGCAAGCTACCAGGACCAGCCGGCCGCCGTCCGCCAGGGCCGCCATCTGGGACTGATCTTCCACCCCGAGATAACGGGAGACCCCCGCCTGCACCAGCTTTTCCTCTCCGGTCTGTGAGACTGGCGGCCCCTTGAGCGCGCTGCGGATGCAATTTCCCGTCCGGGCTCATGACCAGGGCTCCGGCGCAAATCCGACCTCGGTCGGCCACATCGGCGGCCCTGGCGAGGCAAACTGAGCACCATGCAGGTGAGATCAGCCAGCTATCGGGATCTGAGCCAGGTGGATGAGCTCTACCGCGCCAACCAGACTGTCGACGAAGAGTTTGACCGCCGACTCCAAAGCGCGGGACCCCAGAGCCCGGTGCCCGGGCCCGCTCTGGCTCGGGCCTGGTCGATCCTCACCCGCAGCCTGTCGGCGCTGATGCCGCTGGCCGATATGGGGGACCAGCTCTACGTCGCGGAGAGCGACGGACGAATCGTGGGATTCGTTCAGGCGGAGCCCGCCCCGGGCAAGCGCGCCTGGCGGATTCTCAACCTCTGCCTGGCCCACTCCGCAGAAGGTCACTTCGCGGGGGTCCCGCTGCTCCACCACTTGGTCAACGAGGGGTTGGACCGGGGAGTCACCCGCTTCCTGGTCCGGATCCCTGAGGATCACCCGCTCCAGGCGATGCTCCGCGAGCAGGGCTTCCAGCCCTTCGCCTCGGAACAGATCCGCTTCCGGGAGCTGCCCAAGCCGGCCGACCACCATTCCGAGCCGTGGGTCCCAGCGAGTCCCGATGACCTCGGTGGGGTGTATCTGCTCTATCTGCGCACGGCGCCCCACGCGGTGGCGGCGGTGGAGGCCCCGAACCTCACCCAGTGGAAGGCGACCTTTCAGCTGGGCTGGCTCGGGCGACTGGATGGCCGGGCGGGTGATTCGCGCCACTTTGTGATCCGCCAGAACGGGGCGATCGTGGCCTGGGCTGGAATCCGGATGCCGGCCCGCGCCCGGCCCAGCCTGATCAGCCTGATGCTCGATCCCCAGGAGAGCCAGTTGGCGGTGGAGGCGCTCCACGGCCTGCTGGGCCAGGTTCCTGCGGGCCCCACCCTCTGTCTGCTGCGCCACTATGACGCCGAGCTCCACCGCGCCGTGGCGGCCCGCGGGTTCGAGCCGCTGGCGACCCAGATCCTGATGGCTCGTGACCTGCCGCTCAAGCTGCGGGCCCGCTACCTGGCGGAGCAGAAGAAGGCGATCATCGCCGGCGCG
This sequence comes from Candidatus Micrarchaeaceae archaeon, assembly GCA_035531715.1. Taxonomy (GTDB): domain Bacteria; phylum Chloroflexota; class Dormibacteria; order Aeolococcales; family Bog-877; genus Bog-877. The sequence goes on along the minus strand of DATKSI010000007.1, from coordinate 40,989 downwards.
CTTCCGGTCGTCCAGGCGAGGAGCGCGCCGGACGCGGCACCCTGATCCTCACGGTTCGGCCGCCCCACCGCGTGCGCTATATTCAGCTGGTGATGGTGGGTCGGCTGGGTGTTGGGCACGATCTGGCCGCCGCGCTCGCCCCAGCAGGAGATGGGCGGTAGTCCGCCTCTAAACCTGGCCACGGGCAAATCGCCTGACGTGACCAACTGGAGGCCGGGCTCTGACGGCATCTGACCCCGCCTTCGGCCCCTCGTTCCCCGAGGAGCTGGAACTGCTCATCAGCACGCTCCCGCCCCACCTCTATCAGGCGGTTAGTCGCCTTCCGGAGGAATCCGGTGACCTGCTGGAGATCGTCCTCGATCTGGGCAGGGAGCCGGAAGCCCGCTTCGAAGGCAGCGAGGTGATCCTCAGTCCCACCCCGGTGAGCCTGGAGGACATCGCCTATGTTGCCGACCGAGTCGGCGACTTCGGAGGCGACAATCGGGCCGGGATCGCCCGCACGCTGCACCGGATCAGCGCCATGCGCAACCGAGCTGGCGAGATCGTCGGGCTGACCTGCCGGGTGGGTCGGGCGGTGACCGGCCGAGTCGAGATTATTCGCGATATCGTGATCAGCGGCCAGAGCCTCCTGCTGCTGGGCAAGCCGGGGGTCGGCAAGACAACCATGCTGCGTGAGGTGGCCCGCATCCTGGCCGATGAGAGTCGCAAGCGGGTGGTTGTGGTCGATACCAGCAACGAGATCGCGGGCGATGGCGACATCCCGCATCCCGGGATCGGGCGGGCGCGGCGGATGCAGGTCGCCCGGCCTGAGCTGCAGCACGCGGTCATGATCGAGGCGGTCGAGAACCACATGCCCGAGGTCATCGTCATCGACGAGATCGGCACCGAGCTGGAAGCGACCGCCGCGAGAACGATCGCCGAACGGGGGGTGCAGCTGGTGGGCACGGCCCACGGCAACAGCCTCGACAACCTGCTGGTCAACCCGACCCTCAACGACCTCTTGGGGGGAATTCAGTCGGTCACGCTCTCGGACGAGGAGGCGCGCCATCGGGGCACCCAGAAGTCGGTGCTCGAGCGCAAGGCCCCTCCCACCTTCGATGCGCTGGTGGAAATCGTCGACCGGCACCGGGTGACCGTGCACATGCCGCTGGCGGAGGTGGTCGACGACGCCCTGCGAGGCCGGCCCCGGCCGGCCCAGCTGCGGGAGTCACACGCAGGGCGCGGCGTCACCACCCGGCTGGTCGATCCCTCCCCCTTCGACGACCGCGGCTCGCGCGAGCTTTTCGGCGAGGAGCTGGGCCAAGCGCGGCCCCGTCGGCCGGTCACCCTGGCCGACCTCTCGGAAGGCCACGCCGGTCAGCCTTCCGGGGTGGGGGCGGCGACCTCGCTGTTTCCCTACGGGGTATCCCGAGTGCACCTGGAACAGGCCATCCGGGAGCTCAAAGTGCCGGTCCGGATCCAGCATCACGTCGACGACGCCGACCTGGTGGTGACGCTCAAGAACTACTACCGACGGCGCGACTCGCCGCTCCGCGCGGCGGAGACGGAGGGCATCCCGATCTCGATCCTGCGGAGCAACACGGTTGCCCAGGTCCGTGCCTTTCTAGCCCGGCTCTACAACCTGGAGCCCGGTGATCCGACCGACGATGCCATGCGGGAGGTGAAGGAGGGGATCGAAAAGGCCCGCCTGGGCACGGTGGTAGAGCTCTCGCCGCAAAACGCCTATGTCAGGCGCCTCCAACACCAGCTGGTGGAACAGAGCGAGCTGGTCGCGAGGAGCACTGGCAAGGAGCCTCGGCGGCGGCTGCGGATCTATCCCGCCAGTGAGGCCTCGTAGAGCCGTCCTTGACCGCCCAGGCCACCGGCTTCTTCATCAGCGTCGAGGGGATAGACGGCTCGGGCAAGAGCACCCAGGCCGAACTCCTCGTCGACCGCTTGCGGCAGACGGGCGAGGTGGTCACGGCGGTTCGCGACCCCGGATCGACCGCTCTGGGCGAACGAGTCCGGGCCCTCCTGCTGGAGAACTCGAACGCCGAGCCTACCGATCCGCTCGCCGAGGTGGCCCTCTTCCTGGCCGCTCGGGTGCAGCTGCTGCGCGAGCTGATCGAACCCGCGCTGGCGGCCGACCAATTGGTCGTCAGCGATCGATACCTCGACTCGACCCTCGCCTACCAGGGGGCGGGGCGCGGACTGGATCAGGGCCGTTTGCTGGAACTGCACCGCCTCGCCGGCGCGGAACGGCTGCCAGACCTCACCCTGATCCTGGACCTGGAGGTGGGGGTCGCGCAGGAGCGCGCCCGACCGGGAAGCTTTCGGGACCGGATGGAGGCGGAGCCAACCGCCTACCATGAGCGGGTTCGCCAGGGGTATTTGGCACTGGCGCTGAGATTCCCGGAGCGGATCGTGTTGCAGCCAGCTCACCGTCCCCTCGAGGAGCTCGCTGAGTCCTGCTGGGAGGTGACGCGGGAGAGGTTGAAGACGAGGAGGACGACTTGAAGTTGGTGGTTGCGATCGTGCACGAGCAGGACACCACCCGAGCCATCGAGGTGCTGGGGGGACGGGGCTTCGGGGTCACCCGGCTCAACAGCGAGGGCGGCTTCTTGCAGCGTCGCAACTCGCTTCTGCTGCTGGGGGTCGACGACAACTTGGTCGACGAGGTGATCTCCACCCTGAGCTCGGTCTGCAAACCGCGCCACGAGCAGCTGGGAAGCAGTGGGGGCAATCGATCCGCGACCGAGGCAGACGTCGAAGTGGAGGTCGGCCGGGCCACCGTGTTCGTCCTGGAACTTGGCCGGGTGGAGCGCCTTTAGCCACGCTCCCGACCGACCCTGGAGGGGGTCCTATACTGCCGCGATGACGGCTCGGCGGCGCGCGCTTCGCAGGGGGTCGCTCAAGGTTTCGCAACGGCCCGCTCGGGACGGCGCGATCGGTGCCGAACCCAGCGTCCGGTGGAGGGCCAGCGGCCCCGGCTTCGCACTGGTGAGTTTTCCAAGGAGACGCCGATGAGATCCAGCCTGCGCAGCTCCGGAGTCAGTCCCTCCCGCGCCGCGGTGGTGGGGTTGGTGGCGCTTTCCGGAGCCCTGGCCTATCTCCACAACCTGGTCTGGGTGTTTGTGCTGATCTACTCCGCCGTGCTGGTGGTGCTGCTCGCGGCGGTCTGGAGCTGGTGGTGCGGGCGCCATCTCCGATTCTTTCGGGAGACGGGCGAGGGAGCCCGGGTGGTCGGGCAGCAGTTGGTGGAACGCTTCACTTTGGAGAACGACTCGGGGCTGCCGATCCGGGTGGTGGAGGTGCGGGATCAATCGCGAGTTCCGGGAGCCCGGGTGACCCGGTTGGTGTCCCTGGCACCCCGCCAGATCGTCACCTGGGAGTCCACTCGCCGGCTGGCGGCTAGGGGAAGGTTTGAGTTGGGGCCGACCGAGCTTCGGGTGGCCGATCCCTTCGGTCTCTTTCCTCGCCGCCTGACCCAGCCGACCAGTGACACGGTGGTCGTGTATCCCGCTTTGGTGGCGATCCCGGGAAGGAGCCTCCCCGGCGGAATAGCTGAGCGGTCGCCTCGCCAGGCAACGGCTGGTCCGGTGCGCGGATCGGCGGCCGGTCCTACCGGCACCCGGACCGCCGCCCGGGCTACTGCCTCGTCCGATCTCTTGGTGCTGCTCGACCTCTGCCGACAGAGCCATCGCGGCGCTGGAGCCGACAGTTCCTTGGAGTACGCCGTGACCGTGGCCGCCTCGGTGGCGCGCGCAGCATCAGCGCGGGGCCGAGCAGTCGCCTTGGCAACCTCCGACCACCAGATGGGGCGGATCCCCGCCGGACGAGGCGAGCTTCACGATCGCAATCTGCTCGACTACCTGGCTACCGCTCGGGACGACGGCACGGTGCCTTTCTCAACCCTGGTCAGCCATGAGATGAACGGCTGGCGGGGCCGGGGTGGAGTGGTGCTGATCACCGCCGACAGCGATCCGGATTGGGTGGCGGCGGCGGCGGCCGCGTCATCCCCCGGCAGCCGCGCCCTGGCAATTTTCCTCGACCCGGCCGGGTTCTCCAGCCAGGCGAGAACCAAGATCCCGGCTCAGTGGCAGCTGGTACTCGACCTCTGGGTGGTGCACCACGGGGATGACCTGTCGCGACTGGACGCGCGGCACGGTCGGGCGGTCGTCTGATGCGGCCTGGATATCCTCGGACCGCCGTTTGACGCTGGGCACTTGACCACCGCCGAGACCGCGGAGCAACGTGGCGGCTCGCTGGAGTTGGCGATCCTCGGCAGCGGAGCTGCCTTCTCTGCCGTGGGACACAATGCCGGCTACCTCATCGACCGAGCGCTGCTGCTGGACTGTGGGGCACCGGTGACGAGTCTGATGGGGCAGATGGGACGGGGCCTGGACGAGTTGAAGTGGATCGTCATCTCTCACCTCCACGGTGACCATTTCGCCCACCTGCCGCTCCTGGTGGCAGCCCGCGCGGCGCGCTACCCGGCCGCCGAACCGCTCCGGATCATCGGGCCGTTGGGGACTGCCGAGCAGCTGGATACCCTGGGGCGGCTGGACTTGGGGAGTCCCTTCTGGAACCACATCGCCCAGGTCGGCGGGCACCGGGTCGAGGAATGGTCGGGCGGCCAGAGCGGAGCTGTGGGTCCGTTCCAGGTCCAGGCGGTCGAGGTCGAGCATTCCGCTCAACTCAACTGTCTGGGCTTTCGTCTCGAGCGCCATGGGATCACGCTGGGCTACTCCGGTGACACCAGCCTCTGCCCGGGCATACGCGAGCTGGCCGGCACCTCCGACTACCTGCTCTGCGAGTGCACCGGCATGGAGGAGCCCGCCCCGATTCACCTCTGGCGCGCCGAAGTCGAGGAGCTGATCCGCGACAACCCGAATACCCGTTTCATCCTCACCCACCTCTCCGAAAGGTCGCCGGTCCCGGGGGCGGTCCTCGCCTCGGACGGGCTGATCCTCAAGCTCAGAGCAGTCGCCGAGGACTGAACGCCTCCAGTTCGGGTGGGTCGACTCCCTCGAACACCGCGCGGGCAAGCAGCTCGGCGGTGATCGGTGCCAGCAACACCCCGTTGCGGTAGTGGGCGGTGGCGACCAGCACACGGCCACCTGGCTCCACCCTACCGAGGAGCGGCCATCCGTCGGGGGCATGCGGTCGGAGGCCGGCCCAGGCGTGGGCAAAGCGAGCCTCAGCCAGCTCCGGCAGCAACCCGACCGCTCCGGCCATCACCGACCGCACTCCGGCCAAGGTCGGCCACGACCGGAATCCGACGCGCTCCTCCGTGGTTCCGGCGAGCACCAACCCCGACCGCTTCTGGAGCAGGTACCCGTCGTCCCCGAAAACGATCACCGGGAGCAAGGTGCGACGGGGATCGAGAGCCACGATCTGGCCTCGGATCGGTTCAACCTTCGGCTCCGGCCTGCCGAGCCCTTGCAAAAGACGGCCGCTCCAACTTCCCGCGCAGACCACTAGGTAATCGGCCTCCTCCTCCCGGTCGTCGGCCAGGGAGAGGCGGACTCCGCCGGACCGGGGTTTGATCGCGCTTACCTCTGCCTCGGTCTCGATCGTGACCCCGAGCACGGCACAGCTGGCGACGAGGGCGTCGACGACCCGATGGCTGTGCACATGTCCGTCGTTGGGAAAGTGGATGCCGGCCAGGACGTTCGGGCCAAGCCCGGGCACCAGACGGGAGAGCTGGGCTGGCCCCAGGGTAGACGAGGCATCAACGCCATGGTCACGCTGCCATTGGGCCTGCTCCTGCAGGCGCGTCACCCCCTCCTCGGTGCTGCTGACCCGGACCAGCCCGGTCCGATCCAATTCACAGTCGACGCCGGAAGTGCGCGTCAGCGCCGCAGCCCAGTTTGGCCACAGCTCCCGACTACGGTGGCAGAGCTGCTGAAAAGGCCCGGCCTCGGTGGCTTCGGCCCCAGCCGCCAGCATCCCCGCGGCCGCCGCGGAGGCGCCCTCCCCACAGCGCGGGCCCCGCTCCAAGACTCGAACGCTGGCGCCCCGCTGGGCCAGGCTCACCGCCACAGCCAGTCCGACGACTCCTCCTCCGACGACAAGGCACTGGACGCGGGTTGCCGAGCTCACTCAAACGAGGATACGGATCTGGGAGAGCGGATCTGGCCCGTGATCAGCCGAGCTTCGGCTCGGTGCCTCCCAGGCAGGCCGCCTGGGCCGTGGTCCACCAACCGGCCTGGTCCAGCCGGTCTAACTCCGTCTCCGCCGCCTCCTTGGTCACCTGGCGCTCCAACTCCACCCGCAGCGCCATTCGGCGCAGCGCCGGGCGGAGTTCGTGGCGCAGTTCGCGCGACGAGGCCTCGATCCATTCCGCGAGAACCACCAGGTCGTGGAATCGACCCAGGCGGCTTTGCAGCTCGCGGAGCTCCCTGAGCACGGTCACGTGCCCGGCCTCGAGGAGCGGGGCAAAAAGCTCCAACCGATATCGGAGCTTGCGAATCTCGCCGCGCCGATGATGAAGTTCGGCTTCGCTTCGAGTGCGCCGCCCCGCCCGCCGGAATAGCGGGGGCAGCTGCTCGGCTGCGAGGGCCAGCTGGAGGGAGCCCCGATGGCCCCGGCGCCACTGGGGCGGCGCGGCGACCTTCTGGCAGCGCTCGAGGGAGCTCTCGGAGAGCACCCGGAGGCGAAGTTCATCGACCTCGGTAGCGGTGCTGTCGGCCAGCGCCCGCCGCGCCTCCATCTCCAGACCCCGCAGTCCGGGACGGATACCGCTCGCCGGGTCGGTGACCACCGCCCCCGGTAGGCCGGAGGCGAGGCGGGGGTCGTCGCTGCGGTCACGGGAGACCGCCACCGGGCCGAGCACCTCGTCGAGCAGCTCCAGCCTCACCTCGGCGTCTCGAAGTCCTCCCAGGTCCTTCTCCGCGCGGCGCAGCTGGCGCCGCCAACGCTTGGGGCGGGCCAGACAATCAGCGAACCCCACCGAGGCGGCCCGCAGTCGCCGCAGTGCCACCCGGGCGTCATGGGAGGCCTCGGCATCGCTCGGTAGCGGTAGCCGGGCCAGCGCCCAACGGAGCTTCTCCGTCCGCTCGTCGATATTGGAGGCCGCCAGCTGGCAGCAGGAGACTCCCTCAGCCAAGCGGGACCGCCAATCCAAACCGGGCCTCCTCGGCCTCCCCGACCGGGGCTGACTCGCGGGCGTGCCACCACCCCTCCCCGCCCAACACCAGCGCCGCGATCATGCCATCGCGCAACCCGCGCTCGGAGCTCCTGATCCAGGTCAGGTGCAGCAGGTCCATCAGCTCCGCCAGGATCAGAGCGCCGCCTCGGCACAGCCGGGTGCGCTCCAGGTCGACGCCCGAGCGCAGCGCCAGCTCGGCCGCCGAGCGGGTGCGAAAAGTTTCAATCGCTACCTCCACGTCGCGGAGGCGCATCACAGCTCCCTTCTGCTTCCCCAGCAGCCTGGGCAAGTTGGTGATAGTTCCGCCGGTCCCCAGTGCCACGGGGTGCGCCGGCAAGGGGATCAGGTCCGGAATCAACTCGTCCACCCGCCGCTCCATGGCCCGCCAATCCCCCTCGGTCGGAGGATCCGCATGCACCTGGAGAGTGACCGAACCGGACCCGATCCCCAACGAGCTGTGCTGGCACTTGTCGCCGGCGGGTCCGGCCGCAATCTGGGCTGAGGCCCCGCCGATGTCGAGAACCACCGTCGCTCGACCCGGCGAGATGGTCATGGTGGCACCATCGAAGGCGAGCTGTGCCTCGGTTTCGGAGGAGAGGATCCGGACCTGGCCGCCCCCGGCGGCGGCGGCCAGTCGCTCCGCCACCTCTGGCCCGTTGGCGGCCGACCGCAGCGCCTGGGTGGCGCCAATGGCGATCTCGACCACGCCAGCCGCCCGGGCGTCCTCGACCTGGCGTCGTAGCGCCCGGCTGGCGATCTCCAAGCGCTCCGGGCCGATGGCGCCCCCAGCGAGTACGTCCTGGCCCAACTGGACGAACTCCCGACGGCGGAGCACCGGGATCGGCAGCCGATGGGGCGGACAGCTGGCCACCAGCAGATGGATGGTGTTGCTGCCCACGTCGATGGCGGCGAAGCGCGGAGGCCGGGTCACTCAGCTGCTCCCCCGGAGCTGCCGCCAGTCAATCCGACATCCCAAGGGGTAGCACTGCTCTAGTTTGCGCCCTTGCCCAAGCGCCACCCTCCGTATACTTCCGAGATCGCGGTGCGCAGTCTCTATCTCGTTCGTCACGCCGTTGCCCGGGAGCGGGATGGTTGGCCCCAGCTGGACCGCCTGCGCCCCCTGAACGAGCTCGGATGGCGGCAGGCGATCGCGCTGGCCGACCTGCTCGCCGATGCCGGGATCGAGGCTCATTACAGCAGCCCCGCCCTGCGCTGCCGGGATACCCTGCTTCCGCTGGCCCACGGCGCGGGTCTGCCGATCGAGGACGACACACGACTCCTGGAGGGCGCAGTGGCCCTCGATCAGGGGGTGGCCACCTCCGAGCTGAAGGCCCTGATCAAGGCCTACTTCGGCGCCGGTTCTCGGCGGGTCGCCGCCTGCAGCCATGGCGACATCATCCCGCCACTGCTCGAGGCGGCCGGCGCGCTTGCCGGCTCCCGCTGCCCCAAGGGGGGAGTCTGGCGTCTCGACCTCTCCGACGAGAGGGATCGCATCTCCCAGGCGGTGTACTTGGGGCGGCCTGACCCTGGTGGCGGCTGGGACCAGCGGTGAGTGAGGAGGGCCAGACGGCCGGGGTGGCCCCAGCTCTGCCCGCCGGTGCCGACCAGCTCCTGACCCTGCTCACCGAACTCGGCTCGGACGCGGTTTTGATCCTGGACCAGACTCGCCAGGTCACCTGGGCGAGCGCCAACGCCGCGGCGCTGCTGGCCGGTCCCCAAGCTGATGGGTCGGAGCCGGTGCGGCTGGGGGTGGCACCGGGCTCCACGCTGGCTCAGCTGGTCGACGACCCCCGGGCCGGCGATCTGGTGGGGAAGGCTCTGTCGGCTGAAGCCGTCGCCCACGGCGAACTCCGCCAGAACGATTGGCGGCGAGTCCTCAAGGCAGTGGCGGCGCCGCTGCAACTCGCCGACGGCAGCCGCCGGGTGGTCCTCGTCCTGACCGATATAACCGCCGAGCGCCGACTCAATCGAGCGCATCAGGAACTGATCGCCAACCTCTCCCACGACCTGCGCAGTCCCCTGGCCGGACTGCGGCTGATGGCGGAAACCCTGATTGGAGAGGCACGGAACGACCCGGAGGCTACCCATCTCTTCGCCAGCCGGATCGCCAGCGAGGCGGAGCGGCTCCGCGCCCTGGTTGACGGGATCCTGGACCTCAGTCGGCTCGAGGCAGGGGTGGAGCGGGCGAGGATTTCGACCGTTGACCTATGGGATCTGACCACCGCGGCGGTTACCGAGCTGCTGCCCCAAGCGAAGCAGCGAGCCCTCACCCTGGCGCTTCGAGGAGCCCCCACCATGGCTCTCGCCGACCCCGACCGACTCGAGCGGGCTCTCTCGAATGTCTTCGACAACGCCCTCAAGTTCACCGCTTCGCCGGGCTCGGTGACGGTCACGGTGGGGGAATCCACCGGTCGTCCGACCGTCTCGGTTAGGGACACCGGATCGGGCATCCCCGCCAGCCAGCTGCCGCGGATCTTCGACCGCTTCTACACCGGGGATCGCTCGCGCACCGGGGGCAGCAGCGGCCTTGGGCTGACCATCGCCAAGCAGGCGGTGGAGCTTCAAGGTGGGGAGATCAAGGTGCGCAGTGCTCCCGGCCGGGGCACGCTGGTAAGGATCGTGCTCCGCCGACCCTGATCGGGCTCCGGGCGATCTGCGTCGACTACTATCGAGCGGTGGCCAGCGCACCCGCTCAGGACCTAGACGCCGACCTCGCCGCCCTCCGCGACGGGGTCCGGGTTCTGGGCGGAATGGTGGCGGAGGGGGTGGCGAGCGCGATGTCCGGGCTCGAGGGCCGGGATGGCGACGGACTGCGGGCCGTGGTGGCCGGCGACGCCGAGGTAAACGAGCGGCACCGGCAGGAGCGGGTCCGCGGGTTGACGGTGCTGGCTTCCCAGCACCCGACCGGGCACCAGCTCAATGAGGTATTCGGCCTGATGCTGATGGCCTCCGAGTTGGAACGGATGGGCGACCACGCCAAGAGCTGTGCCCGGTACGCCCTGCCGCTGATCGAGCTCAGCTCCCGACCCCCGCTGGAGACCATCCTGAGGATGGGTCGGTATGTCGAGGAGCAGGTACGCGACATCCTGGAGGCGGTCACCGCCAATGATCATCGCCGTGCTCAGGACATCGCCGCCCGGGATGATCGGATCGACCGGATCTACCATCGCGTGTTCGAGGAGATGGTGGAGACGATGCGGGCGCAGCCCGAGTGGGTCTACCCCGGCACCAACCTGATCTTCATCGCCCACAACCTGGAGCGGATCGCGGACCGGGTCACCAACATCGCCGAGGACGTGGTCTTTCTAGCCACGGGTCGCCTGACCGAGCTGGGCTAGGTGGCCGACCCCGGGGCGAGTACCGGAGGCGGTCGCAAGATCCTCCTGGTCGAAGACGATGAGGCGGTTCGGATGACTCTGCGCTACAACCTGGCCGCCCGTGGGTACGTGGTGCTGGAAGCGGACAGCGGCACCAAGGGTCTGGAGCTGGCGCGGGCCAGGACCCCGGACCTGGTGGTGCTCGACCTGATGCTGCCCGAGCTGGGGGGTGAGGAAGTCTGCCGGATCCTCCGCCAGGAATCCGACATCCCCATCCTGATGCTCACAGCCCGAGGTTCGGAGCCGGACAAGGTGCTGGGGCTGGCGCAGGGTGCCGACGACTACATGACCAAGCCCTTCGGGGTCCAGGAGTTCGTCGCCCGGGTCGAGGCCTTGATCCGGAGGTCCGAGCGGCCACCTCGAAGCGGGGACCGAGCCGAGCTGGTCCGGCTGGGAGAGTTCCTGATTGACGTGTCCGCCCGTCGGGTGGTGTTCGGGGAACAGGAGGTCAAGATGAGCCCCCGGGAGTTCAACCTGCTCTACTACCTCCTCGAGCACTCCGGGAGGGTGCACAGCCGTCAGGCACTGCTGCGGTCGGTTTGGGGCGCGGACTTCCACGGCGACGACAAGACGGTGGCCGTGCACATCCGCTGGCTGCGGGAGAAGTTCGAGGCCTTCCCGACCATGCCCTTCCGCATCAGCACCGTGTTCGGAGTCGGCTACCGGATTGACCTGGCGCCGGGGGTGAAAGTCGAAAGGTGAGAGCGGCCCCGGCCATCTCCATTTCGGGTCTGCGCAAGTCCTACGGCAGCCTGGTCGCCGTCGCGAACCTCGACCTGGAGATCGCCGCTGGTGAGCTGGTCGCGATCCTGGGACCCAACGGGGCGGGGAAGACGACCACAGTGGAGATCCTGGAGGGCTACCGCCACCCCGACTCTGGCCGGGTGTCGGTGTTGGGCCTGGACCCCGCTCGCGACCGCCGACAGCTGCGTCCCTTGGTCGGGCTGATGCTGCAGGAAGGGGGCATCTACCCCGCACTGAAGGTGCGAGAGACGGTGCGTCTTTTCGCCAGCTTCTTCCTGGACCCCGCGGAACCGGGGGAGCTGTTGGGGCGAGTCGGTCTGTTGGAGCGGGCGGCGACCCAGATTAGGCAGCTCTCAGGCGGAGAGAAACAGCGGCTCTCGCTGGCGCTCGCCCTAGTGGGTCGGCCACAGCTGTTGTTCTTGGACGAACCGACTGCGGGCATGGATCCCCGAGCTCGCTTGCTCACCTGGGAGATCGTGGAGGAGGCTAGGCGGGCCGGTGCCACCGTGGTTCTGACCACCCACTCCATGGAGGAAGCGGAGCGGCTCGCGGACCGGGTGGCGATCCTCAACCGCGGCGTCCTGGTCGCCTTCGACTCGCCAGCCGGGCTCCGGGGTCAGCATGACTCCGACCTGATCCAGCTGGAGTTGGAGTCGGATCTTTCCCCCCAGCTGTTGCAGGAGCTCAGCAGTTTGGCGTCGGTGACGCAGGTGACGCCCCGAGGGGGGGGTAAGTATGACCTGCGCTCGCGGGCTCCTCGGGAGGCGACCGCGACGGTCGCCCAGCTGCTGCGCGCGGAGGGTCCGCAGATCCGACAGCTCCGGGTCGGGAGCTCCTCGCTGGAGGAGATATTCCTCCAGCTCACGGATGGCGGCTCGTGACCCCGGTCGGAATCTTCCCGGAAGGCCGGGAGGCACCCCGGGCGGCATCCTGGATCTCCGCCTTCCGGGCCCAGTTCAGAGTCGAGCTGCTGCTGATGCTGCGGCAGGGGGAGAACCTCTTGGTAATCCTGATCCTGCCCATCTTGCTTTTGGTGCTGTTCACCAGCGCCCGGATCTTTCCCTCCGGCTCGGGCAGGCCGGTCGAGTTCCTGCTGCCCGGGATCCTGACTGTCGCGGTCATGTCGACGGGACTGGTGACACTCGGCATCTCCACCGCCTACCAGCGCTACTACCGGGTTCTCAAACGGCTAGGCGGCTCCCCGCTCCCGCGCAGCGCGCTGGCGGCGGCCAAGGCCGGCGCAGTGCTGGTGGTCGAGCTGTTCCAGGTGGTGTTGCTGGTGGCGATCGCGCGCTTCGGACTGGGATGGTCCACTCACGGCTCGCTGGAGCTGGCCCTCCTGATCCTTCTGGTCGGGGCGGTGGCCTTCGCCGGGCTCGGACTGGCCCTGGCCGGGGCACTGCGCGCGGAGCTCACGCTGGGCGGCGCGAACGGGCTGTACATCCTCTTTCTGATCCTGGGCGGGGTGGTCCTCCCGGTCAGCCACCTTCCCGCCTTTGTCCGACCACTGGCCGAGGTGCTCCCCGCCACCGCTCTCAGCGCATCACTGCGGACCGTGCTCGAGGGCGCGGCACCGTCGGTCGGGAACCTCGCCCTCCTAGGCGGGTGGACGGCGGCTGCCGTCTTCAGTGCCGGGCTCTGGTTCCGCTGGGAGTAGGGATCGGCTGATTTGGGGATGTTGTGAACGGCACCAGCCGCGCCCGGTGGTACCGTTTGACACCCGATTCAGTGGAGGTGGGACGGTCATGAGTTTCTTTGGCTCCAAGACGGCAGTATCCGATGTCTCCGGGACTTTGCCCGGGCGAACTTCGGAAATGGAGGTACGGGGGGCGCACGCGCTCCTCGGAACCGAGCTCAAGCCGCCGTTCCCGACCGGATTCGAGCAGGCGATCCTCGGTTTGGGTTGCTTCTGGGGCGCGGAGCGCGACTGCTGGCAGTTGGAGGGGGTCTACACCACCGCCGCCGGCTACTCGGGTGGACTGACTCCCAATCCCACCTACCAGGAGGTGTGCTCCGGCCGGACCGGCCACGCGGAGGTGGTGCTGGTGGTGTTCAATCCCACCGAACTGCCTTATCAGCGGCTGCTGAAGACCTTCTGGGAAAGTCACGACCCGACCCAGGGCATGCGCCAGGGAAACGACGTGGGAACCCAATATCGGTCCGCCATCTACTTCACCGGCGAAGAGCAGCGCCACGCGGCGGAGGCGTCCCGCGACCGCTACCAGCGTGCCCTGGCCGCGGCCGGTCTCGGACAGATCACGACGGAGATCGTGGGCGCCGGTCCCTTCTACTACGCCGAGGAATATCACCAGCAGTATCTGCACAAGAACCCCAACGGGTACTGTGGCGTGGGCGGGACCGGGATCAGCTGCCCGATCGGCGTGCTCACCGCCCCCTGACTGCCGTCGAGCCCTCGGCTAGTTCGCGGCCTCCTGGGAACGGGGTGGGACCCGATCTCGGGCTGCCGCTGGGAGGGGCCGCAACAGCAAGAACGCAAACAGCATGGCGATCAGCAGGCAGACCGCAAACACCCGAAAGCCGGCGTCGGTGGACTGCACCAGAGCGTGTCCCAGATGGGCGGAGAGCACCCCACCGGTGCCCAGGAACGCCCGCACCGCGACCGCCGGAGGGAGGCTGGTCTCGGCGGCGACCAGCGCCAGCGTGAAGGACAGCGCCACCCCGACGTTGCGCAGGGTGAAGAACATTCCCGAGGCGACGCCGGCGCGTGTCGGAGGCGCCGACGACATCACCTGCTTGACCAGGGAAGGCCAGGCCATGCCGTTGCCCACCGAGATCAGCAGCAAAGGCAGGATCAGGGCGACCAGCGAGAGGTGGGGGCCCAACCGGCTCAGCCAGAGCGCCCCCACGGTGAGGCAAGCGAGCCCCGAGATTATCGGGCGGGCCGGACCGAAACGGTCGGCCAGCGAGCCGCCAATCGGGGCCAGCACGAACTGGGGGGCGGCCATCGGCACCAAGGTCAGCCCGGCGTCCAAGGGACTGAGCCGGAGAGCCACCTGGAGGTAGAAGGTGAGCAGGAAGGTCATGGCCATGATGCCGATCGAATAGGTGGTTACTACCACCATACCCACCCGGAAATACAGCTGTCGGAACAGTGAAAGGTCGAAGAGTGGCTGCCGCACTCGACGCTCCCAGAGCACGAAGAAACTAAGCAAAGCCGCAGACGCGATGAACAGTGCGACGATCCGCGCCGACCCCCACCCCCAGGCCAACCCCTGAGTCAACGCCAGGAGGAGCGCCACCAGCCCCAGGCTGAAGCTTAGGGCGCCGGTCCAGTCGGTCGGAACCTTCCCCCTGTCCGGCCGGCCCCCGGGGAGGATGAAGCTCCCGGCAGCTACGCCCGCCAGCGCGAAGGGCACGGTCACATAGAAGATCCAGCGCCAACCAAGAGAGCCGACCAGCGCGCCGCCAACCACCGGCCCGACGATCATCCCGGTAACCCAGGCAGTGGAGTTAATACCCAATGCCCGACCCAACTGCCGCGAGGGGAACGCACCCATCAATAGCGGCGTAGCGGTGGCGAAGCCGAGCGCCGCACCAGCACCCTGGACCAATCGCCAGGCAACCAGCAAGGTGCCTGAGGGCGCCAGGCCGCAACCCATAGTTCCGATCGCAAACAGGAGAGATCCCGTAATAAATACGGGCTTTCTGCCGACCACATCCGACCAGCGTCCGGCCGGCAGCAGCAAAACCGTGCTGGCGATGATGTAGGCGTTGAGCGTCCACAAACCGGTGATCACCGTGGTGTGCAGACCGCTGATGATCCGCGGTAGGCCGATCACCACGATCGTGGCGTCGACGTTGGACGTAAATGCCACCATCGTGACCACCGCCAGGATGAGCCATTTGTGCGGATGTCCGTCGCCTTGTCGGTGGGGCAAGGCTGGCGCCAGCGCACTCATCGAATTAGCTCCCTCCAGCGCGCGGCAAGCCTCGGCGTTCGGCCGCCCTCTTCTCAATTATCCTGATCGAAACCGTACCGCACACCGGTTCCACCGCCGACGAGAGGTGGTCCGACCGACATCACCTCCGGTGCGGGGACCAGGTCGCCGCAGGCAGCCATTCTAATCGACTAGGTCAGGGTCGCTGGCAGTCGTAATTTGGACTGTCGCTTGCGAACGGTGCTGCTGGGACTGGTGCCCAACGTGGCTCCGGATGAACCCGTGTCGCGGTCGGGTACTGGGAACGGGCCGTAGCGCTGGCTGCGCTCGCCCGGAGGGACGGTTCGGATCCGGCTAACGCCCACGGACTCGTCGGTCCCGGTCTCTCCGACGGACCACTCGCCGCATTCTGGCTCATCTTGAGCTCCAAATTCTGGGGCACAATGGCGATGGGATCGGTGGGGTCAGCTGCCGGATAGGTTGTTGTGACTGAGCGCAAGGAGCAGTAGTTGGGCAGGAAGAAGCAACGCTCCAGGCCAGCCCCGATCGCGACAGTTGCGACGAGGGCCGGCCATCTGCTTCGCCATGCGGTCACCCTGGTCGGGGCGGTCCGTGGCCACAGCGCGGCAGTCGGACTGCTGGCAATAAACGGCAGGCTGCCCCTTGGGCATTTGGGGGAAAGTGCCCAGCTTGCTGGCAGTGCTCGGCCGGATCGAACTGGCGCGCACGGATCAGGTGTGAAGGCCGGAGCGCGAGCGAGACACCGAAATGCCCGTCGGTAACGGCTCGACCAGAGAGACGCGGCCAACGTACGTAATGCCCGATAGCCGTGCGAGCGGCGCTGGGGTAGCTTTTCGACCGTCCGACGGACCGTGGGGCTGGAGTCGGTGGCCACTTGGGGCAGGGCCGCGGAGGTTCAAACAGGCAGCGACGACGGGCAGCGCTCACCTCGATCGGCGCGCCCGCTGCTGAGCCGCCGGCGGGATAGACTGGAGCGGCGGGGAGCAGGTCGAATCCGGGAGGCGAGAGTGGAGAGGCGAGCGCTCGGCGGTGAGGGCTTGGTGGTCACCGAGCTGGGGCTTGGCTGCATGGGCATGTCAGAGTTCTACGGCCCCACCAACGATGAGGAATCGCTCGCCACCATCCACCGGGCGCTCGAGCTGGGGATCGACTTCCTGGACACCGCCGACATGTACGGTCCGTTTCACAACGAGCGCCTGGTGGGCCGAGCGATAGCTGGTCGCCGCGAGCAGGTGGTGCTGGCGACCAAGTTCGGCAATCAACGCCGCGAAGACGGTTCCTGGGTCGGAGTGAATGGGCGCCCCGAGTACGTGCGCGAGGCCTGTGAGGCGTCGCTGTCCCGACTGCAGGTTGACCACATCGACCTCTACTACCAGCATCGGGTGGATACCCAGGTGCCCATCGAGGAGACGGTCGGGGCCATGGCCGAGCTGGTGGACCAGGGCAAGGTCCTCTACCTGGGTCTATCGGAGGCGGCTGCTGCGACGGTCCGCCGCGCGCACGCGGTTCATCCGATAAGTGCCCTCCAAACCGAGTTCTCTCTTTTCAGTCGTGAGCCGGAGTCCGAGCTCTTGCCGACCCTCCGCGAGCTGCGCGTGGGCTTTGTCGCCTACAGCCCGCTCGGTAGAGGACTGCTGGCGGCCACCTCCTCGTCGCTAGAGCAACTCGGCGCAGGCGACTTCCGAACCGAGCGCTATCCCCGCTTCATGGGGGAAAACCGCGAGCACAACCTGCGCCTGGCCCAACGGGTCCGCGAGATCGCTGAGGCCAAGGGATCGACTCCCGCCCAGCTCGCCCTGGCCTGGGTTCTCCACCAAGGCCAGGACATCGTGGCCATCCCCGGCACTAAGCGGGTCCGCTACCTGGAGGAGAACGTGGCCGCAGTGGAGCTCGAGCTGGACCAGGATTCTCTCCGGGAATTGGACGAGCTCCTGCCGGTGGGGGCGGTTCAGGGCGACCGCTACTCCGACATGACGCGCGTCAACCTGTAGCGGTGGACCAGCCGGGGGCGCCCGGCCTCCAACCCGGGGCTGGCTCCTGATAGCCCACCAGTTGGGGCGGCACCAGGCGGCCTGGAACGACCCCGGTGCAATTCCGGCTGTTCCCGGCTCCAAGCGTAGCCGAGGATCCTTCGGAGGCACAAGATGAGGTATACAATGCCGTAGCTACCCCTACATTTCGGGGGAGCCGCGCTCGCTGAATTGGAGCAACCTTGCGCTGCCCATACTGCAACCACAATGACCTCCGGGTGGTGGACTCCCGCGACTCGGAGACCGGGGAGGCGATTCGGCGGCGCCGCGCGTGCAACAGCTGCGGCAAGCGCTTCACCACTTACGAGCGGATCGAGTCAATCCCCTTCTACATCGTCAAAAAGGATGGTCGGCGCGAGGATTTCGACCGGGCCAAGCTGTTCCAGGGCCTGATGAACGCCTGCAAGAAGCGGGACATCTCACCGAACGTGATCTCTCAGATGGTTGAGGAGATCGAGGCGGAACTACGCGGGCGAGGGAATTCCGAGCTACCCAGCGTCGAGGTCGGTGAATTGGTGATGGGGCATCTGCGCAAGCTGGACGACGTCGCCTACGTGCGTTTTGCGTCGGTTTACCGATCATTCCGGGACGTCTCTGAGGTAAGGAACGAGATCGACCACCTGCTCTCCGCGGCTCCCGGAGGATCTCCGTCGAAGCGAGGCCGAAGGCTGCCATCACCCTGACCGAGGCCGTCTTGGCAGATCGGCTGGCTGCCCTGCTGGCCGAGGTTCGCCAGCTGGAGCTGCAGTCCGGTCGGGCGGAGGGGAGCGTCACGCTGCTGCCGGTGACCAAGGGGCATCCGCCGGAGGTTGCTCAGCTGGCGGTTGGGCTCGGGCTGACCACGCTCGGGGAGAACTACCTCCAGGAGTGCCTGATCAAGGACCGCCGACTTCAAGAGGCGGGAGAGGCGAGAGTGCGCTGGTATCTGCTGGGCCACCTGCAGCGAAACAAGGCCCGGCGGGCCGCGGCGACCTTCCAAGTGGTGGAGAGCGTGGACAGCCTGACGGTCGCTCGATTGCTTTCCCAAGCCCGCATCAATCAGCCCAGGCTGAGGGTGCTCTGCGAGGTCGAACTCACCGGGCTGCCCAACCGGACCGGATTCGGATCAGATGCGCTGCGGGAGGACTTCCCAGAGCTGCTGGAGCTGGAGGGGATCGAGGTGGAAGGGCTCATGACCGTCGGGGACCCCGACGACCCCCGGCGGTCATTCATCGCGTGTCGTGAGCTGCTGGAGCAACTGCGCCGGGCCAGCGGCCGTCAGCTCCCCACGCTGAGCATGGGGATGAGCAACGACTTCCGGCTGGGGATCGCCGAGGGCAGCACCGAGCTGCGCATCGGCAGCCTCCTGTTCGGGGCCCGCGCGAACGCCTCGGTTCGAGATTAGCCCGGCTCAGCGCACCAGCACGGTCAGCTGTTGCAGGCCGTGAGCCCCGTCGGGAAAGGTCTGGCCCTGGCCCGGCTGCTGGTAGTTGCCGCGGCCGTCGCGGGCCCGTAGCTGCAGGGTGTAGAAGCCAGACGAAGGTCGCCAAGCCACGCTCCAGAGCGTCCAGCTGTAAGCAGACAGCGGAGCCCTGAGGTTGGCCTTGGACCAACTCCTGCCGCCATCGAAGCTCACCTCAACCTGGGAGATGCCCCGGGTCCCGGCATAGGCGACACCCGTCAGCAGGTAGCCCCGTCCCGCACTGAGAGAGCCATTTCCGGCCGGAAAATCGAAACGGGAAAAGATTCTGGGGTAGGCTCCAGCATTCCAGCCCTGCTGTTCCCAGTAGCCCAGAAAGGGCTGGGCGGAGAAGCTGATCTCAGTGAGCCACTTGGGGTTCTTCATCCCGTAGTGGTCGACCACCAGGATCCGGGCCGGAAAGCCATGTTGAGCGGTGAGGGGTGCTCCGTTCAGCCGGTCCGCGACTAGCGTCGTCGGCGCCATCGCCTGCTCCAGCACGAGGCTCTCGGAGTAGCCGTCGGCGCAGCCGAAGACGACCTGCCTGGTCCCGGCCGGGACCCCGGCCCGCTGGAGCAGCCGGCTCAACTGGACCCCCTGCCAGACCCCCGTGCTGATCAGGGTGCCGCCGACCGGGTTGGAAATGCACTCCAGGGTCTGGGTCTGGTGTAGGTGGGGTTCGGCCAACAGCTCCTGGTAGCTGAGCGCGAAGGGGTGAAGCCCCCCGACCGCGAGTCTCCAGGTGGAGGCACTGACCGAGGGTGGTCCGAAGAGGTCCTTGGAGACTACGTAGAAATCGGAGGTAGGGGTAAGGCCGCTGGGCAGTCGGTCCCCGAATCCGCCCTTCAGCTTCCCCCGGCCGAGCTGCGGCACCGGGGGCGAACTGGCGGTGAGCACATTGAACCCAAGATAACCCAGGCTGATCGCCCCAAGCAGCCC
The DNA here is from genome assembly GCA_035531715.1 of Candidatus Micrarchaeaceae archaeon. GTDB lineage: Bacteria > Chloroflexota > Dormibacteria > Aeolococcales > Bog-877 > Bog-877. The sequence continues at coordinate 21,409 of DATKSI010000007.1, read as the reverse complement.
TCCGGCCGCCGCCAGGATGGTGCGGCGGGGCAGGGTGCCCCCGGGAGAGCTCCCGAGCTGCCCCGGTTGGCTCCCACCCAGCTGGGGCAGCCCCAACAGCAGCTCGAGCAAGCCGGTGAGCAGCAGCCAATCCACCAGGGCGGCCGCGGTCGAAGAGACGGCCAGTGAGCCCTCCCCCAAAGCGATCAAGGGCAGAGTGAGTAGCCAGAGTCCCAGCGCGGGTAAAAGCCAACGCAGCCGGGCTCGGCCCCGCCGGACGGCCGGCGCGGCGGGATAGGGAGAGACGGCAAGCCAGCTCCACGCGGCCAGCCAGCGGCCCAGGAGTGCCCCGACCAGCAGGATCAGGACGGAACTCCCGAGCAGAAGAAGGGGGCGCCCGCGCTCTTGGAGAGTGTCGATCAGGGTGCCGAACAGGCTGCCGGGTATCAGCAGCGCCAGCCCGTTACCGATCACCTCGCTCAACGACGGCAGCCCGGTCATGATCCTGACCAGCAGCGTCGCCCCCAAGGTGAGCCCGGCTGAACACACTCCCAGCAGGGTCCCGTTGGGTCGCCCTCGACTCTTCAAGGGACTTCAGACGCTCCAACGAGTTGGAGCGTCGTGGCTCACTGCTGGAGGTTCTGGCGCAGGTACTCCAGCGTGCGCTGCCAGGACAATTTGTCAGCCTCGACGAGGTACACCTCCGGGCGGTCCTCATTGGCAAAGGCGTGTTGACCGCCCGCGTAGGTGTGGAAGACGTGGGCGACCTGGGCCGCGTCCAAGTCATCGTTCAGCTTTTGGACCGCCTCGGGAGAGGCGAGCTCGTCGTGGTCGCCGAAGTGGCCAAGGACCGAGCCCGCGATCTTGCTGAGTTCGGTGTCGGCGCCTGGTACTCCGTAAAAGGAGACCACGGCCCGGACTTTGTCATGGCTGGCGGCCAGGGTGATGGCCAGCGCTCCGCCCATGCAGTAGCCGACCGCGCCCACGTACTCGCCCTGGGCGTCGCCGGAGCTGAGTAGATAGTCGACCGCCCCGCGCAGCTCTTTAGCGGCCCGGCCCGAGTCCAGTGCCATCATCACCTTGCCGGCCTCGTCGGGCTCCTGGAAACCGACGACGCGACCGTGGTACAGGTCCGGGACCAGGGCGGCGAATCCAGCTTCGGCGAATCGGTCGGCAGTGCGCTTGATCTGGTCGTTGAGCCCCCACCACTCCTGGATCACGACCAACCCCGGACCGGGGCCTCCCGCCGGGACGCTGAGGTACCCGGTGGCCGTGCTGCCATTGCTGGGAAATTCAACCATCCGACCAGCCATCACGCTTCCCTCCGCCTGCTCGCATCCCTGGGCATTTGAGCCCCCACCCCTCAACAATAGCCAGACGCGGCCAGAAGGCCAAGTCCGCGAGGTCAGCGGCGGGCCGGACGGAGGTCCCGCAGGAGCAGCCGGGGCTTGCGACGCCCCCGCCAGCTGTCCACCTCGAGCTCGAAGAGCGCGTCGACCTGACGCCCGCTCGGCAGGTGATCTTGGAGGTGGGGCCGGCTGAAACTGATCGCCTCGGCGCTCCCGGTGGCGTCGGAGAGGGTCACCTTGAGATGAGCTCCATCCTTCCCCAGCCGCTCGGTCCGAACCACCGTCAGGTCGCAGGCGCAGAGCAGAACTGCGGGGTTGCCGGTGCCACAAGGCTGGAGCAGGAGAAGCTCTTCGGCTAGTCGCAGCCCACACTCATCCAGCCGAACCAGGGTATCGACCAGAAACGGCCGCAGCGGCTGGCGGTCGTTCAGCTGATCCCGGACCGCCTCGATCAACTTCCCTTCGAAGCCGGCCGCCGGTTCCTCGGTCGGCGCCAGGGTGAAGCCGCCCGCGGCCAGGTGGCCACCGTAGCTGAGAAGGAAGTCAGAGCAATGCCGGAGCGCCGCCACCACGTTCAGGCCGGGAACCCCGCGGGCCGAGCCTTGCCACCTGTCACCGGTCTTGCTGAAAACGAAGGCGGGGCGACCAAACTCCTCAGCCAGCCGTCCGGCCACCAGTCCAACGACACCCGGACTGATCTCTGGCGACCCCAGCAAGATCACGGGCAGCTCGTCCGGCATCTCCTCGACCAGAGCTCGGGCCAACTGCAGGGCCAGCGACAGGGAGGACCGGCGGCCCTGGTTGAGCAGCTCCAGCTTGACGGCAGCCGCCCTGGCCTCCTCGGGGTCATCCGCCAGGCAGCAGCGCAGGGCCACCGAGGCGTCATCCATGCGCCCGGCAGCATTGATTCTGGGGCCGAGTCCGAACCCGAGGTCGCCGCTGGTCGGTGGGCCCTCGACGCCGGCAGTCTTGGCCAGCTGGACCAGCCCGAGTGGGGCATGCTCGGGCCAGACCCGGATCCCTTGGCGCACCAGCCAACGGTTCTCATCGAGCAGCGGCATCATGTCGGCCACGGTGCCCAGAGCCACCAGGGGCAGCTGGGCCTTCGCTGTCCCGGCAGGAATTAGTCTCGCCGCCTCCAGCGCCGACGCCAACTTGTAGGCGACCCCCACGCCGGCCAGTCCCTTGAAGGGGTACCGGTCGTCGGGTCGCTGCGGGTTGACGAGGGCGTCGGCGGGGGCCAGTTCGATCACGCCGGTGATCGGATCGACCAGTGGCAGATGGTGGTCCGTGATGATCAGCTTGAGCCCTTTCGGACGGGTTCTCGCCACCTCCAAGGCGGTGGTGCCGCAGTCCACGGTGATGACCAAGGCGGCGCCCTGGCGGTGGAGCTCCAGCAGCGCGTCGGCGTTGAGGCCGTATCCCTCGCTCTGGCGCTGCGGAATGTAGGCCAGGGGTTCCCTTCCGGCGGCGCGGAACGCCCGCACCAGCAAGGCGCAGGCGGTGACGCCGTCGGCGTCGTAGTCGCCGTAAATGGCAATTGGCTCGTCCCGGGCGATCGCGGCGCGGATAAGTTCGACCGCCCGGTCCATGTCGGAAAGAAGCAGGGGGTCGAACTCCTCGCCCGTGGCCTTCGCTGCGGCCCGCGCCAGCTCGGCCGAACTGCCGCGGAACCTGGTAACCCGTTCAAAGGCGGATTCGCTCCGATTCCCGGCGGAACCGGGCAGCGTCCACTCCCTCCGGGCGCGTTTCAATTCAGCCTGGAGTTCCGCCCGCAAAGGCGCAGTGGAGGTGGCAACACCGAGGTTCGATTCTAGCCCGCCCACCACCGGGCTCCAGGGTGGAAACTTGCCGGAATGAGTCCCCGCTCGTCGGACATCCCGCCAACCCTGGTTGAGGCTCGGGCCAAGGCGGAACGGCGCCGTCGGAGCGTCCAACTGTCCACCTTCTGTCTGCACACGATGGCCTGGATCCTGGTCACCTTCTACGCCACCGACTATCTGCCGGCGCTCTTTGTCCGGTGGGTGGTCGGCCTCAACCAGATCGCCCTGTTCCAGTACGTCACCGGCTACCTGATCCTGGGCGCCATCTGCGTGCTGCTGGCGACCAGCTTCGGCTGCTGGTACGGCCCCGCCATCCGGAAGAGCGTCTACTCCTGGCGCTGGTACGTATTTCCGGTGGCGCTCGCGCTGATCCTGATTCCGGCGCAGGGATCCAATGAGCTATTGACCAGGGCCGTCGAGGCAGGTTGTCTGGTGCCCGGGATCGCCCTGGGGGTCGGCGTCAGCCAGCCGTGGCGGCGGTGGTGGCAACGTCCCGCGCGAGGTCGCGTGGCCGCGCCGTGATGGGCCGGTACAGCGTGTCCCGCTCGCGCGGATTGCGACCGACACCGCGGATCGCTGCCTCGATCTCGGAGGGATCGAGATTTTGGCCATGGTCGGCACCGCTCATCCGGGTGATGGACTCCTCCATCAGAGTTCCTCCGAAATCGTTGGCGCCCCAGCGCAGCGACTCGGCCACCCCGTCGGCGCCCAGCTTGACCCAGCTGGTTTGGATGTTGGGGATGTCGCGGCCGAAATAGAGTCGGCAGAACGCGGTGAAGCGGAGTGAGTCATTCAGGGTCAGCGGCTGGCGGATCCCGAAGTACTTCCCCAAGGTGTTGTGCTGGACCTGGAAGGGAAGCAGCACAAACTCGCTGATCCCCCCGGTCTCACGCTGCAGATTGCGAATCACCTCAAGGTGCCGAAGCCGGTGCCAGGGGGTCTCGATGTGGCCGTACATGATGGTGGAGGTGGTCGGTATCCCCACTTTGTGGGCGGTCTTTACGATCTCCACCCACTCTTCGGTGGTCAGTTTCTCCGGACAGAGGATTCGGCGCACCTCCTCGACCAGGATCTCGGCGGCGGTGCCGGGCATGGTGCCTAATCCCGCATCCTTCAGCTGGCGCAGGACGTCCTCCACCGACCGTCCTGACTCCTGGGCGATGTAGCGGATCTCTTCCGGCGAGAGCGCATGCAGATGGAGGGTGGGCCAGCGCTCCTTGATCTCCCGGAAAAGGGAGTCGTAGAAGGCGACGTTGAGCTCCGGAGTGAGCCCCGACTGCATGCAGATCTCGGTCGCCCCACGGGCAACTGCGTCTTCGATCTTGGCGAAGACGGTGTCGTGGTCGTGGAAGTAGGCGCCCTTGGCGTGGATCGAGCTCCGCCGGAAGCCGCAGAACGAGCAGCTGCCCACGCAGACATTGCTGATGTTGACGTTGCGGTTGATGACATAGGTCACCGTGTCTCCGACCAGCTGCTGGCGGAGTTGGTCTGCCGCCGGCTGGAGCTCGGCCAGCGACTCCTGATAGACCGGCAACCTCTCCTGCAGGTGGTAGCCCAGGGATGCCGCCTTTGCTCGGAGCTCTGCTTCGCTGGGCCAGGCAAATTCGGGACTCACCGAGTCCCCGTCGAGGGAGATTCCGCCCAGATCGGTGGCTCCAGCCTGGACCAAGGTGGGCCAGCTCTCGAAGTTGAGATTGGGCGGGACCTGGATGGCCACATCGCTGGGCAGAATCTCCCGGGCCAGCTCGGCCGCGGCGCGCACCGTTTCGGGGCCCGGAGCCGGGTGGTCGGCCATCGGGGTGTTGGCCTTGGGGATGAAGTTCTGGACGATCACCTCTTGGATGTGGTGATGACGCTGGTGGCACTCCTGGATGAGCTCCAAGGCATGGCGCCGATCCTGCTCCGTCTCGCCAATTCCGACCAGGATCCCGGTCGTGAACGGAATGCCCAGCTCCCCGGCCGCCTCCAGGTGTTCCAGCCGCTCCTGATAGCGCTTCCCCCCACCCATGGCGTGCGCCCGGATCTGGTCGGTCCCGGTCTCGAGCATCAGCCCCATCGAGGCATTCCATGGCTGGAGCCGGGCCAGGCTGGGCTTGGTCAGCAACCCCACGTTGGTGTGGGGCAGCAGCCCCAGCCGCATCGCCCGCCGGCAGATCTCCACGACCAGGTCGACAAAGGAATCCTCGTCGGCGAGCCCCAGGTCGGGCAGTCGCCACGGCTGCTCTCCCGCCATGATCAGGACCTCGCGGCAGTGCAGCCGACTCGCCTCCTGCAGCTGGTGGTCCACCTCGGCCAGACCGATCAACCCGCCCTCGTCCCGACGGTACTCGCAGTAGCCGCAGCGCCGGAAGCACCGGTAGGTGACGTCCACCGTGTAGCTCCGGCTAAAGGTCAGGTACTGGCGGTGGTACTCGGGCTGGTGGCGGGTGGCGGAGCCGGGCTGCGCCGGGACGATCGCCTCGTATGCCATGAGTTGATTATGAGACGGAGACGGCGGCTGGGCTTCAGACCCTGGTCGGCACCAGCAGGTGGGGGTAGGTCACCCCATATTTCTCCACGTAGCCGTCCAGCGCCAAAAGCAACTGCTGCTGGAACGCCAACCGCTCGACCAGGCTCGATGGTGAAGTCCGATTTGACTCGCCCGTGAGGTGGCGCTGGATCCAGGGGGGGACGGCGACGAGCAGGTGGGTAGTGCCGCCCGACAGGATGACCGTCTCCGGTCGATCGTCCTCGACCTGCAGCCCGACCCGAAGGAGGATGCCGGTGCGGTTGGCGAGCGCCCAGACCCTTTCCCAGTGACCAGCCGCCTGCCGAAGCCGGTCGGGGCGGCTGTAGCGGATCGCCGGGTCGTTGATGATGCTCATGCCGGCATCGCCCCAGCGGACCAGCCGCTCGACCACCGGATCGTCCAGGTCGCGGGCGACCCAGAGCACCAGCGAGGCACAGCGATTGTCCAGGTCGGGTGGGAGCATTTGGGTGCCCTGGGCCATCGACGTGGCCAGCACCTCGACGATGCTGGCGTGGCGCAGGCAATAAGCGCGGCTGGCCACGATCTTCAGATGCTCGCGGCAGGCCACCCAGGAGCAGTCGACGGCGCGTCGGTCTCGGTAAAGGCAGCGGAAGGCTTCCTGGTTCTCGCACCCCGCCTGATCGCAGCCACCGGCTTCGGCCTCACCGTAGCGGTCCGGCACTTCCTCCGCCGCTGGCTCGGATCGCTCGGCCATACCTCAAGCGCCTCCATGGGCGAAAACCGGCGGCTGGATGTCCTCAGGGAGTGGCGCCGCGACCGGCGATCGCGCTCGATGGGCCAACTTGCGCCGAAGATAGCAGAGGGGGTCGATCTGGGCAAGGGATTTTTCGGCGAAATCCGGGGTTGTGACAGCCTCGTGAGCCGACTGCGTCAGGGAAGCAAGCGGTAGGCGGGAACGGTCATGAAGGGCACGAATTCCGGTGCCAGGGAGACCTCGGTGAAGAGTGCTGCAGCCTCCCGGTAGGCATCGCCCAATTCCTCGATCACCTCGGCCTGAATCGCCCGTACCTGCTCGCTGGAGATCTTGTGGTGATGGACCCACTGCCAGATCTGGGACCGCGAGATCTCTGCGGTCGCGGCGTCTTCCATCAGGTTGTTGATCGCGGACGCCCCAATTCCTTGCAGCCAGGACCCCAGGTACTGGATCCCCACCGAGACGTTGAGCCTGACCCCGGCATCGGTTATCTCCCCGGGGGTCGCCGCCACGTCCAGCAGCTGGCCCGCGGTCACCTCCACCTCATCGCGCCGGCGGTCGACCTGGTTGGGCCTCTCTCCGAGCACCTCATCGAAGACCTGGCGGGCGACCGGGACCAGGTCAGGGTGGGCGACCCAGGTGCCGTCGAAACCATCGCCAACCTCCCGCACCTTGTCCTCGCGCACCCGCTCCAGGGCCAGCTGGTTGAGGGCGGCATCCCGGCGGCTGGGGACGAACGCCGCCATCCCGCCGATGGCATGGGCCCCTCGCCGGTGGCAGGTCTTGACCAGGAGCTCGGTGTAGGCCCGCATGAACGGGACAGTCATGACCACCGAACCCCGGTCGGGGAGGATGAACTGGGGGTTATCCCTGAACTTCTTGATGATCGAGAACATGTAGTCCCAGCGCCCGGCGTTGAGTCCGGTCGAGCGCTCCCGGAGCTCATAGAGGATCTCCTCCATCTCAAAGGCGGCCAGAACGGTTTCGATCAAAACCGTCGCCCGGATCGTTCCACGAGACATGCCCAGGTGATCCTCGGCCAGCTGGCAGGCTCGGTTCCAGAGTCGGGCTTCCAAGTGGCTCTCCAGCTTGGGTAGGTAGAGGTAGGGTCCGGAACCCCGCTCCAGCAGGCGATGGCCGCAGTGGAAGACAAAGAGGCCGAAGTCGAACAGGCTGGCCGAGACCGGATTCCCGTCGATCAGCACGTGCTTTTCCGGGAGGTGCCAGCCACGTGGCCGCACCACCAGGGTCGCCGACTTCTCGTCCAGGCGGTAGCTTTTGTCGCCAGACTGCAGTGAGATCGTCCGTTCCACCGCGTCGATGAGATTGCTCTGCCCTTCCAGGCAGTTGGCCCAGGTGGGCGAGTTGGCGTCCTCGAAGTCCGCCATGAATACCGAAGCTCCCGAGTTCAGCGCATTGATGATCATCTTCCGATCCACTGGACCGGTGATCTCCACTCGTCGGTCGGACAGATCAGTCGGAGGGGGGGCGACCGTCCAGGTCAGGTCCTGGCGGACTTCCCTGGTCTCAGGCAGAAAGTCCGGCAGTTGACCCTCGTCCAGTCGAGCCTGCCTGGCGACGCGGGCCGCCAGGAGCTCCTCCCGGATCGGACCGAGCTCCCGCTGGAGCCGAGCTACCAGGCCGAGGGCTGCCGGGGTGAGCACCCGCTCTCCCGCCGCTCCCCCGTCAAGGAGAACTTCGACCCCAACTAGGGCTTCGGAAGAGCCCGTCACCTGGCTGGGGTGACTTCGAACTGGGCCTCTTCGGTCGACCCCTGGAGCGCCAGGGTGGCACTCTCGCCCCCGGTGACGGTCTCCAAGACCGAGTCGAAGTAGCCCGCCCCGACCTCCGACTGGTGGCGAGTGGAGGTGTAGCCTTTCTGCTCCAGTTCGAACTCGCGCTGCTGCAGCCGCACGTAGGCGCTCATCCCCTCCTCCGCGTAGCCTTTGGCCAGCTCGAACATCGAGCTGTTAGCCACGTGGAAGCCGGCCAGGGTCACAAACTGGAAGCGATAGCCCAGCTCACCCAGCCTCCACTGGAAGTTGGCGACCTCGGCGTCGCTGAGGTGCTTCTTCCAGTTGAACGAAGGCGAGCAGTTGTAGGCCAGGATCTTCCCGGGGTACTTGCCGTGGATCGCCTCGGCAAACTGGGCGGCTTCCTCGATGTTGGGAGTGGAGGTCTCGAACCACAGGGCGTCGGCCAAGGGGGCGAAGGCGAGGCCGCGAGCGATCACCGGCTCGATCCCCGGGCGCACCCGGTAGAACCCCTCGGAGGTGCGCTCTCCGGTGAGGAAGGGCTGGTCGCGCGGGTCGATGTCGCTGGTCAGCAGGGTGGCGCTCAGGGCGTCGGTCCTGGCCACCAGCAGGGTGGGAACACCCATGACATCGCTGGCCAACCGCGCGGCCACCAGCGTCCGCTCGAACTGACTGGTGGGGACCAGGACCTTGCCGCCCAGATGACCGCATTTCTTCTCGGAGGCCAACTGGTCCTCAAAGTGGACGCCGGAGACGCCGCTCTCGATCATCGACTTCATCAGTTCGAACGCATGGAGCGGGCCGCCGAAGCCGGCTTCCGCATCGGCCACGATCGGGACCACCCACTCACCGTCGTGGTGCCCCTCAGCCCAGGCGATCTGGTCCGCCCGAAGCATCGCGTTATTGAGCCGGCGGGCCAGCGCCGGTGCGCTGTTGGCCGGATACAGGCTCTGGTCCGGGTAGGTCTCCCCGGAAAGGTTGGCATCCGCAGCCACCTGCCAACCGGAAAGGTAGATCGCCTTGAGACCGGCCTTCACCATCTGGACCGCCTGCTGGCCGGTGAGAGCTCCCAGGGCGGGCACGTAGCCGGAGTTGCTGAGCATCTCGAAAAGCCGCTCCGCTCCCCGGCGCGCCAGGGTGTGCTCGACGCGGATCGAGCCCTGCAACCGGGCCACATCCTCGGCCGAGTAGGGCCTGGAGACACCCAGCCAGCGGGCGCTGTCCCAGCCATCCTTCATCGGCTGGCCGGCGACCGGATGCTTGCCGTTCGGGTGTCCTGGGATGGCGGTCATGCTGTGGTTCCTCCTACCGGGGTGCCATTGCGATAACGCGAAATGGAGAAATCCATTTCACTCAAACCGCCGAAGCGGAGGCTGGAGAAGCTCCGCCACCAGTTCGACGGCGTCGGCAGGGCAGGGCCACTCCCCGCTTTTCAAAATATCTAGCCCTTCGCCCATCGCAAGATCCTAGGGGGGAAGCCCCAACCTGTCAAGAACCCGATTTCCCGATTTCCCGTTTGTGGAAGCTCAGCGAATCTGTCACTAGCTAACTGCTCAGGGAATCTGTCACCCCATGGAAGAAGAGCGGGTGACCTTGAGCGCCGGTCAGCGGTTTGAACTGCCCGGCTGTCGGGCCCACCCTTAGTGCAGGGCTCGGCTGTCCAGCCGCTGCAGCCCATCGTAGGCGGCGTACTTGTAGGCGTCGGCCCTGGTCGGGAAGTTAAAGGTCGTGTCGATGAACTCGTCGATGGAGCCGCCACTGTGGAGCACCGCCTGAGCAATGTGGATTAGTTCCGTCGCCTCCTCGCCCAGAATGTGAGCCCCGACCAGTCGCCGGTCGGAAGCCCGGAACACCAGCTTCACCAAGCCCTCGGTGGATCCGGCGATCCGGGCTCGCGCGTTGGCGGAAAAGAACGCCCGGCCCACCTCCACGTCCTCTCCCGCGGCAAGGGCGGCGGCTTCGGTCATCCCCACCATCGAAGCTTCCGGGAGGGTGTAGATGCCGGCCGGCACAACTGGATCCACTGCGTCCTTGAACCGGATCTGGAACGCTTTGCACATCGCGACCCGGGCCTGCTCCATCGCCACCGATGCCAGCCCCGGCGGTCCGGTGATGTCGCCCGCTGCATAGATGCCCGGGGCCGATGTCTGAAAGTTACTGTCCACCCGAACGCGACCGCGGTCATCCGACTCCACCCCCGCCTCGGTCAGCCCCAGTCCCTCGATGTTGCCCGCTCGACCCACCGCGTGCACCACGATCTCCGGCCGGAATTCTTCGCCATCGACCACCACCAGCAAGCCGTTGGAGTCCCGCTGGACGGACTGCACCTGCGCCTCCAGCATGACCCGTACGCCTGATTGGATCAGAGTTTGGGCCAGCGCCTCTGAGAGCTCGCCGTCGAGCATCGGCAAGAGCCGCGTGCCTCGATCCACGAGGGTGACCTTGACCCCCAGGGCGGAGAAGATCGACGCGTACTCCGATCCCACCGGTCCACCGCCCACGACCATCATCCGTTCGGGCAGCCGATCTATCCTGAGCACGGTCTCGGAATCGTGAACATCGGGATCGTCGAAGGGAACCTCCGGCGGATGATGCGGATGCGATCCAGTCGCCAGCAGGATCACCTTGCCCTGCAGAATCCGCTCTCCCCCACCGTGATTCCGAACGATCACGGTCCGATCCGGACCGAGCCGTGCTTCCCCGTGCACCAACTCGGCACCGTGCCGCTTCAGATTCTCCCGAACGGCGGACGCCATGCTCGCCATCACCTCGGAGGTGCGGGCCCGCAACCGATCCATGACCAGGTCTGGGGCCAGGCTGATTCCCACCCCGTAGGTGCTGCGTCGGGACCAACCGCTGAGGTAGACGGCGGTATCCCGGAGCGCCTTCACCGGCACGCCGCCCACCACCGCCACCGCGGCAGCTCCCGGGGGGGAACGGCGCTCGACGACAGCGACGCTGTGGCCATGGTAGGCCGCTTGAGCCGCTCCCTTCTCTCCCGCGGGCCCGGCCCCGATGACCACCAAGTCGAACAGGCCCGGCCCCGGAGAGCTGCCCCTCATGATCCTGTGGAGGCTACCAGGCCCCAGCCCACGGATGCGCGGACATCCTCCAGGTCACGGGACGATGCTGGTTAGCCTCAACCATCCAGAAGCTCCCGGCTCGGGTCGCCAGCACACCCCGAATGCCGGTTCCCGGACTTTCCGACCGCGAGTGCAGCACGTCGCGGGAGCGGTCCCCGAAGTTTGGCGGGATGGCCCCCGGCCGCTTCAGGCGGATACGCTCTCCTCGCCGGCGACTGGCCCGAGGCGCTCCAGCCAGGGGCGAGCCTTTAGCCGCTGGTAGATCGCGCGGGCCTCGCCGGTTAGCGGTTCCGCCGTGGCCGCGCGTCCCCTCGCAGCCAGCCACTCCGCATGCTCGGTGAGAGCCACCGCCAGGTCAAACGGCGTGCTAAGTTCGCGGAACCCAGCTTCGGCGGCGGCGAACGACGACTCGACGCCACCGTCGTCGCCTGACGCGGCCGACACTCGAGCTGAAAGCCGGTCGAATTGGGCCTTCAGCCAGGGAGTCACCTGGCCGGGCCGGGCAGCCCGCACCGTCTCCAGCAGTTCCTTGGCGCGGGCCAGGTTGTCGAGGTCGAGAGCGGCTTCCACGGCCTGGACCAAGGCTCGCTTGACGCGACCGTCGGTCAGCCCCAGGCCAAGCTCGGCCCGCGTCCCAATAACCGCCTCAGCCGCCGCCAGCGCCTCGGTCGGCCGGTCCTCGGCGCGCAGTAGCTCCGCTGCGCTCAGGGTGTATCCCGCCCTCAGCTGCCAATCCTCCACGCGCTCCGCCCATGAGCGTGACTCAACGAGGAGACGGGCCTCGGCGACGTCCCCGCGACGAACGTGCAGACCGACCATCTCAAGCAGGCCGAACGCGGCGTACTCTAGCGCTTCGAGCTCCTCGGCCCCTCTCGCCTCTTGGGCTCGTTCCAGGGCGTCCTCCCACCGACCGAGCGCGACCAAAGCGGTCAGTGAGCCGGTCAGCGTTTCAAGCTCCCAAACCCGATCCCCGAGGCGGCGGGCCATCTCCAGCCGATGCTCTCCGAGGGCCTCAAGTTCGACAAATCGATCCTGGGCCTCGAGCGCCGCCGACAGGTTGTTGGAGGCCCGCATGGCCGCTGAGGTGAGCCCATGCTCCAGGGCCACGTCGAGGGCCCGCCGGAGGATCCAGCCCGCTTCGTCCAAGCGGTCGCGGTTCATCAGAAAGACAGCCTTGCTGCTCAAGGCGTTGGAGTAGACGTCGGGCAGCTTCAGATGTTCGGCGAGTTCAAGAGCTTCGTCGAGCAGAGGAGCGGCTTCCCCGTGACGCCCCTGCAGCGCGAGCAACCTCCCCCGTTGGGCAACGACCAGGGCGAGCTCGGGGTCGGGCTCATACCCCTCCAGCCCCACATGCGCTGCCTTCATCCTTTCGATGCCCTGCTCGACGTGTCCCCGGTGGTATTCGACTCCCGCCATGCGCGCTTGGACCCGGGCGGCAGCCCGGGCGCTGCCCGCCTCCTGAAACAGCCGGGACGCCTCTCCGTAGCGGGTGGCGGCATCCTCCAGTCGCCCGCGCAGCTCGGCCATCTCGCCCGACCGCTCGGTCAGTGCCGCCCGGTCCGACTCTGACTCGCTCAGTTCAGCCGCCCGCTCGAACGCCGACTGCGCCTCCTCGGCGGCGGCCAGCGCGGCTGCCCGCTCCGCCGACCGCACCAGCATCTCGCGGGCCTTGCCCTTGATCTCATCGGCACCGGGAGCTTCAGGGTCCAGCCGCCAGGCCTCCAGGTAGTGTGACGCCACCACCTCGACGATCTCTTCAGTCTCGGGGCTCCAGCCGCGCTCGAGGAACGTGGCCACGGCCAGATGCTTCGTCCGGCGCTCCCGTTTGGCCAGCGTTTCGTAGGCCACCGTACGCACCAGGTCCTGGAGGAACCCGTACTGGCCCCGCTCGGGAGAACGGGGATCGGCCTGGACCGAGAGGACCTCCTTGGCCACCAGGGAGGCCAGGATCGGCTGGAGCTCCTCCTCCCCCAGGCCGGAGACGGCAGTCAGCCCCTGATGGGTGAACGTCTTGCCCAGCACCGAAGCGTCCTGGGCCAGCTGCCGCTCCTCGGGCGACATGCCGTCGAGGCGAGCTGCGATCAGGGCCTGGAGCGTCTCCGGCACCTCCAGGGTCTCGATCTGCCCAGTCCGGCCGGTAGGCCGACCCCTCCTCGACCAGCAGGCCCCGGTCGAGCAGCATCCTGACCGTCTCGACGGCATAGAGCGGGATCCCCTCGGCTCGTCCTCGGATCCGCTCGACCAACGGCGCCGGCAGTCCCGGAACCAGCCCGGTGAGCAGCTTGTCCATCGCCAAAGGAGGGAGCGGCTCGAGGTGGATCAGGGTGGCGTTGCGGGTGGTCGCCGCCAGCCCGGCGGCAGCCGAGTCGGGCCGGACCAGGCTCACCACGAACAGAGGAAAGGCGCGGGACCACTCCATCAGGTAGGTGATGAACTCCAGCAGCGAGGGGTCGGCCCACTGCATGTCCTCGAACACCATGAGTACTGGGCTCTGCTCGGATAGGCGCTCCAGGAAAAGCCGCCAGGCGGCAAAGAGGTCCTGCTTGTCCGGGGCGGTCCGCTCCTCCAGTCCGATCAGGTGGGCCAGCCGGGGCAGCACGAAGCGTCGGTCGGCGGGATCGGCGACGTATTGGTCCACCGTCGCCTGGAGCTTGGCCAGGGCCGAGTCCCGGTCCTCTGCCTCCAGGATGCCGGCTCTCCCTCTGACCATCTCCGCCAGGGCAAAGTAGGTGACGCCCTGCCCGTAGGCCAGGCAGCGACCCCGGTGCCAGAAGTAGCCCGAACGCAGACCGTCCATGTACTTGAAGAACTCCCAGGCCAGCCGGGATTTGCCGATGCCGGCGATCCCGGTCACCTGCACCAGGTGCGCCCGCCTGTCCTCAGTGGAGGCGTGGAACACCTCCTTCACCAGCCGGAGCTCCCGGTCCCGACCCACGAAAGGCGCCTCCAAGCGCTCCGACTTGAGCAGTCCGCCGCGCCCAGCCACAACTCGGAGCGCCCGATATAGCGGGACTGGCTCCGCCTTGCCCTTGAGCTCGTGGGTGCCGGCCGGCTCGTAGGCGATCGCCGCCTCGGAGGCCCGCTTGGTGGACTCGCCGACCAGCACTGTCCCGGGCTGGCTCTGGGTCTGGATCCTCGAGGCCGTGTTGACCAGGTCGCCCGCCACCATCCCCTGGCCCTTGGCCCCCAGGCTCACCGCGGCCGTCCCGGTGAGCACGCCGGCTCGGGCTGCCAGCTCGGGCGCCCGAACCTCCTTGCCTAGGTCCGAGACGACCTGCACCAGGTCAAGCGCCGCCCGGACCGCCCGTTCGGCGTCGTCCTCCTGGGCCACCGGGGCGCCCCACACTGCCATCACCGCGTCCCCGATGAACTTCTCCACGGTGCCCCCATAGCGCTCGACCAGATCGCGGCAGACATCGAAGTACCGGCTGAGCAGCTCCCGAACCTCCTCGGGGTCCCGCGACTCGGAGAGAGCGGTGAACCCCACCAGGTCGGCGAACAGCACCGACACGATCCGCAACTCCACCAAGTCTTCCATCGCTTTGGCCGGGACCGCGGCCCCAACCGCGGAGGAGGAAGCTGGCTGTGATGGAACCGCCTGGCCCACTCCGCCGGCCCCGCCTAAAGTCGCGCCACAGTCCTCGCAGAACTTGGCAGCCGCATCATTCGCGAAGCCACAGGCTGGGCAGGCGCGATCGAGGGGCAAGCCACACTCACGACAAAACTTGCGGCCCCTGATCGTCTCAGCCCCGCAGTTCGAACAAACCACCTGCCCTTCTCCTCAGAGCGCTCGACGCGCCCCGAATGGTACCCCCAACCAGCACCGCAACCCCCGGGCGCGTCTTCTCTCGGGGCTTGAGGTCGCGGCCCGATGTTGGGGTGGGTAGCGGGACCGGGCACGGGCCTGCCCCGGTGGGCAAAAAAATGGCCCGTGCGACCGAACCCGGTCACACACCGGGCGAACACGACGACCCCCTCCAGCTTGCCGTAGGCAACGCTCTTTGGCTACCTCGCGAAATCGGATCGGGACCGACTGCACGAGATCGTGGCCGGGGAGATTTCGGGTAAGAACGATTAGTTCTTCACCGTGGTCAGTCGGCTCGGGACAGGTCAGCGCGCGCCGTCAGGTTGGACTGACCCAGAGGTGCCACTGCTCGACGGTGCGAAATCCCAGCCGTTGGTAGACCGAAAAGCCCATCTCGCTGGACTGCAGGTAGGCCCATCGCGCTCCCCTCTGGCTGGCTGCGCTGAGGCACTGCGCGGTTGCGGCCAAACCATAGCCTCGGCCCCGGTGCTCGGCCAGGGTCGCCACGTTGTAGATCCCGGTTGCCTCGCCATTCGTAAAGGCTAGCGCGGTCGTGACCGCTTCCCCCGACACCAGGCCCAGGAAGCAGTCCAGTTGGGCTAGCGCCAGCGTTCGGCGCGTCACGAAGGCAGCCATCGCCGCCACCGGTGCCTCGAATCCTCGAGCCAGTGCCTCGACGTACTGCTCCACTTGATCCGGGGAAACCCGGAGCCAGGAAACGTCACTGACCTGGCCCAAGGCTCGGGATGCGCTG
This sequence comes from Candidatus Micrarchaeaceae archaeon, assembly GCA_035531715.1. Classification (GTDB taxonomy): domain Bacteria; phylum Chloroflexota; class Dormibacteria; order Aeolococcales; family Bog-877; genus Bog-877. Next base: position 5,638 of record DATKSI010000007.1, on the reverse strand, counting down.
AGCTCGTCGAGCACCATCAAAGGCAACTCTCCCAAGCGCACCATGCCTCGGCGTTCCGCGACGGATTGGAGCTCCCCGGCCACCGGTCTGACCTGGAGGCAGTAGGGGACGCCTTCGGCGGCGATCACGTCGAGCAGATGATCGATCAAAGAGGGGTCCAATTCGTCGCCCACAACCCAAACGCCGTTCAAAGTTGGTAGCGAGGCACCGCTCACCCCAGCCAAGACGCCGCCCTCCCTCCGGAACCAACCCTGCTCCATGGTGTTCCCGAAGGCCAGAAACGTTTCGGCCAAGGCCTGGCTGGCCAATTCCGCCCAGTCCCCAGGTGCATCCATCTAATTCCTCCTCCGTTCATCGCGCAGGCCGGAGCTGGTAGCGCGCTCCCAGGGAAGTGTGAACGAGCTTTCGGCTGGAGTGTAGGAGTTCCTTGCGGCCCGTCTGAGTGGGCTTTCCGCGAGCTCATCCAGCTGCGAGGTCAAGGTCGGGAGGCCCAGCCCGGGATGTCCGGGTATCCGGTCCTGAGATGGCAGCTCGGCGATCTTCACGCTGGGACTTGAGGTGGACGGGCGAGTCCGTCGGCGAGCGGTAGGCGCCCCCGTACTGTCGCGACGATGCGGGCAGCCTGCTGCCCGTGCTGCCGTTCATGTCGCGCCAGCCGCTGCCCGTAGAAAAGCATCGTCCACTCGCGCACTTTGCCCGCTCCCGTCACCGTGGCGGCCCGCACCCAGTCTTTGGGCGTTAGCGGCCTTGGATCGGACGACAGATCGGCGCGTTGCCAAGCAAATGTGCGCAGCGAGCGTCGGAATTCCAGATCGAGATAATCGGTCTGCTTCATCCAGCTGCGTGGATTGACCGCCCGCAACGCCGGCTGGTCCTCGGCCAGGATCGCCGCGATGCGGTTACTCCAGACGTCGGCGCAGGCACGGAGATGAGCCAGCACGTCGTACGCTGACCACGCATCGAGGTCCGGGGAAGCGAGGAGCTGGGACGGCGCCAAATCGGCCGTCAGCGCGGCCAGACGAGGAGCTGTTGCCGCGAGCCGGCTCCGAACCTGCTCGATCGCGAGTGCGGTCCCTGGCAGGTTAGGTCATCCCCCGACGAGGGCAGACATGCCGACCTAGCCTAGAGCTCCTCCCTACACGATCGGTGCCCAGAAGATTGGCAGCGGTGAGACCGGTGGAGTGCCACGCAAAGGTTGCCTCGACGAACTCGGCTCCGGCCTTAGCCTGAGAGCATGAAGGGGGAACGGGCGGAGTTCGCGACGCAGGTGCGGCAGGCGTCCCGCTCCATCGAGTCGGCGCCGCTAACTGCCGAAAGCAACCAGGGAGCGGTCGAGTTGGCGGGCTGCACCGAGGACACCACTCTGGTCACGAGGGCGTACCAACCAACGTCTCCGCCGGAGCACAATGGGACCGGTGTTTTCCGGGAGCCGGTCAGGCCGGACGCGGGTGCGAATCATCGTCGTTCGAGCAGGGGTGCTGGCCACATCCATCTGGCCTACGGCGGGCGACGCAGAGAGGTCAATCGCCCTCTTCCCGTTAGTCATCTCGAGTGCCACCGCCATCGGTGCCCGCATCGCAACGATCACGAACTCGTGACCGTGAGCCCCCTAGCTCACCACGCTCGGTGACGAGCCAAACTCGAGTGCCGGGAAGCCCAGAGCGACCCTACAAGGACTCATAGATGTCGTACACCATCCGATCTCTGGACGCGGCCACATGGGCTGCCTTCGCGGAGCTCGTGGAGCGCAACAATGGGATCTTCGGGGGGTGCTGGTGCATCGGTTACCACCCGGAGTGTGGCCAGAAGGGGGTCAGCTATCGCGCAGCCAAGGAAGATCGGGTCCGAACAGGGCGCGCTCATGCGGCGCTCGTCCTCGACGAGGACGGCACCGCACAAGGGTGGTGTCAATACGGCACCCCCGAGGAACTCCCCGGCATCAAGCACCTGCGGGAGTACCAGAAGGACGCACCGCCGCGTCCGGACTGGCGGATCACCTGCTGCTTCGTTGACAAGAAACATCGTGGCCAGGGCATCGCACAAGCTGCCTTGGAGGGCGCTCTCGAGCAGATCGCTCAGGCCGGCGGCGGTCTCGTGGAGGCCATCTCTGAGGTGACCACTGGACGCGAGGCGCCAGGCCGTTTTCTGTTCAGCGCGACCGTCGAGCTATTCGAGAAGTTCGGATTCACCCGCGGCCGCCCGGTTGGCAAGCACGCTTGGATCGTGAGCAGGGTGGTCGATCCGAGGTGAGCACCGGCGACCGAGCCACTGCGGGGAGCTAGCAAGAGCAGAATCCCCGCGGGCGGGGATGGAACTCGCCAGCTCTTCCTGGTCGACTTTTCTCAGGGCCTTGTCCGGTGCGGTCGGCCTCCAACTGCTAGGAAGCGGCCGGCAGGTTTGGTGCTCTTCGCGGCCGACCGTTAGGCACCCCATGCGCCGCCTCGCTATCCGGTCGGCCGCAACCAGAGCGCGATGTGAGCGGGCTCGACCGAGGTCTGCACCGCTCGGACGAACTCCGCGCTGACGGTTGACAGCTCGACATCGTCTCGAACGCGCTGGGCGAAGGCCGAGACGGTCGCCTCAGCGTCGTAACGGGCCCGGTTGAAGCGGCGGTCTACCAGCCTCTGGACCTGTCTGCGGAGCGGAGTGAAGAGTGCGGCGGCGGCCAGGGTGGAGGCCGCCACGCCCAACGGTGAGGAAAAGGGAAGAACCCTGGTGGCCACGGTGACCAGCCCGACATAGACCCCGACCAGAAGTCCAGTGACGATGGCGTACGAGACGGTGCGGCTGATCAGCCGGTCGACATCGTAGAGACGGTACTTGAGGATTCCCGCAGCTAGTCCGAACGGCAGGCCCAAGAAGCCAAAAACGATCAAGAAGGACAGCAGTTGGGGTCCGATCCCCGATGGAGTCGGGCCGTTGGGGAGCACCGCAGAGGCACCCACCGCCACGGAGATGAAGGTCAGTGCGCCTCCGGCCATTAGCCACTTTAGTTGCTGCCGCCGGTCACCCCTTGCACTCCGGTAGCTCGCCAGCAGGCGAATGATCCACGTCACCGCGAAGGCCAGCGAGATCAGGGCGCATACGTTCGCTACGTTTCCCAAGACTCCCAAGAAGCCGCCGATGTTATTGGTGGGCATCCCGGTCAAGTCGATGTGGACATGGCGACCAAGCCCGATGCTCAGACCTCCCGCCAGCGCGATCGCGGTTTCAAACCCGTCCGCGACCAAGTACACCCACAGAGACCAGCGCCACCGCGAAGAGGGCAGCCTTCCCGCCGGAAAGAGCAGCATGGGTAGCCCCATCAGCAAGAAAGCTGGGGTCCAAAGGTCAGTGAGGGATAGTGCCAGCCAGCCGACTGGAAACAAGCCGTGGTGAACGCGATAGTCGATACCCGAATAGTCTCGCCCAACTGCTATCAGAAGAAAGCAAGCCGCCACGCCAAAGAAAATCCAGCCAATCGCGTTTTTTGGCTGCCGCCGGGCCACCACAAAACCCACGGCGGAGAACGGCAAGGCGATCACCATCAGCGGCAAATTTCCGACCCTGGAGACGTGGTTGAGCCTCGAGAGCACGACGACTGCGGCTATCAGAATCACGATCACCACGGCCGCGACCCTCGCTGCAGTCGGCGACGCCGAGCGGAAAGGGGTCGCCCTCCTCGCTCGGGCCGCCGTCTCGTCATCGGCGGCGTGTACTGATTCCGTCTGGTTGGGAATTGGTGCCGCTACTCCTGCGACGCCAACCCGCTGTGGCGGCCAAACTCCACTCTAATCTCCGAGCGTTCCGAGATCGTTACGCCACGCTCGCAGGCTCAGTCGCCTGAGGATCTGGATCAGGCGCCCATTTCCCCTGCCAAGCCGGCCTCGGGAACCCGCGATCAAGCCAGCTGCTGGAAAAATCCGGCCCCGCGCTGCGATGGCCCAGCGGCCGGTCCCCGTGTATGGGTTGCGCTCCAACGCTGTGGGAGCCTAGAGAGTCGGCCCATTGGTCCCGTTGTGGTGGCCGAGAGATCAAATGATCCCGGGGCGGTTCAACCAGGTTTCGGACGCTGTGCGCTGTGCGGCTGAAATCAGGCGGCGGTCAAGAAGTTGTCCAGTTAAGCGCTCTTCGCGGCCGCGGGGCTGGCGCCGATGCACTTTCACCACCTGCGCCACGCCTTCGCCGCCCCGACGCTGCCCAGCGGGATCGACTTGGGCACCGTCTCAGTCACCCTGGACCACTCCAGCGTCAGCCTCACCGTCTCCACCTATGCCGGGGTCGCGCCCAGCCTCCAACTCCGGGCGACTGACCGACTGGCCCGTCGCTAGCCCATTAGTATTGATCCCCTCACAGCGGACCGAAGCGGGAGTTGAACCAATGGCGGGCTATGTGCTGGCCGACGTGGAGTGGACCGATGAGGCGGGGCGGCAACGCTATCGGGAGCTGCTGTCGCCCACCCTGGCCAAGTACGAGGGCGAGTTCATCGTAGCCACGACTGAGGTGGACGTCGAGGAGGGTGACTGGCAGCACGCCGGCATCCTCGTGCTAATTCGCTTCCCGACCGTCGACAGAGCCCGGGCCTGGTACGCATCGGAGGAATATCAGCCCGCGCTCCGGGTCCGCCAGGAATCGTCGCGCTCCCGCTTGATGATCTTCGAGGGCGATTGATACTCCTCCGGTAGCGAAACCGACCCACGAAAGAGCGGCGTCGCCCCGTGCAATCGGAGTTGGTTACCGCAAGCCTGAGATCAGCGGAGCCCAGGGCGGGGATTGAACCCGCGTCATCTTCCTTACCAAGAATCTGAAGCCGAGCGCTGGGCTCCTGAGAGCGGCAGGGCCACCGTAAAGCGTCCAGCTAAGTGGTCTCCGCGGACCCCCAGGTCACTCCCCACGTAGGCGCAGTGCGATGGCGGACCGTAGGATTCCGGCGACCAGCTGGCAGCTGCTGGGCCAGTTGTCGGCGATCACGAATAGTGCAATGAGCTGATCGCCAAAAGTGGAGGAGTTCCGCGGAGCAGTGGCCAAGACCGGGGCCGAGCACCGCTTCATCCATGCCGGTCGGCCCCAGAGCAACGGCGACGTGGGACGGGTCCAGCGCACCGCGCTCGAGGAGTGCTGGCAGCCCACCTTCGCCCGCTCCCTGATCCCCAAGTACGCCGCGCTGCAGCGAGACGTGGTTCGCTACTTGCGCTTCTACAACTTCGACCGGGCCCACACTGGCCGCCACACCGCCGGAGGCACCCCGGCCCAGCTGGTCTATGGTGCTAGCAAGATGCGCCCACGATGAGCCGCAACTGTCTACACATCCCGTGGGCTGGTCAGGTTAGGGCGTGGGGATCTGCGATGAAATCCCCCACTTCAAGGTCCTATCCAGCCGACCACATCCACCACCAGGTCGGCCTGGCCGTTCGGGATGTAGAAGTCAATCGCCCCATCCGATCCCAGGGTCGCGGTCACCCCGCTCGCCACCGTCTCACCTGGTCCCCAGTTCAGGCTGGAGACAAACGGCTTGGTGGTCCCGTCCGGATAGACCGTCAGGAAGTCCGGCGCCGAGGTGTCGGTAACGGTCACGTTCAGCACCGCCGAGGTCGCCCCTGCGGGGATCCCTCCTGTTCCGTTCACTTGCAGCGCCAGCGCCACCCCCGCCTGCAGGGTC
>DATKSI010000006.1:0-52051 GCA_035531715.1 Candidatus Micrarchaeaceae archaeon | reverse complement strand
GCCGGTCGCCGGGGTTAGCTCCACGTCCACCACCAGCCCATGCCGGTTCTCCATCAGGACGTGGCCGGTGAAACATAATCGGGTCTCCTTGCCCAGCCCCTTGCGGGCCATCCGGGCTTCGGGATCGGTAGTCGAATAGTGCGTCTCATTGGCGCGCCGTTGGCCCCGGAAGTCCACGTCTGCGTTCTTTCCTCCACCACCCGGGTGAGTACCAGGGCCATCTCCCTGGCGCGGGCGCAGACTCTTCATCGAAGCCCAGGATTCCAAGAGAGTTCCGTCCACTGTGAAATGCTGCGAGGAGAGCAGGTGCCGCCGTTTCGCCTGGGCCACCACCGCCTCGAAGAACTGCCGGCTCACCCGGTGGTCCAGCAGCCGCTTGCGGTTCTTGGCGAAGCTGGAGTGGTCGAAGGGCTCGTCCTCCACGTTGAGGTCCAGGAACCACTTGAACAAGAGGTCGTAGCGCAGCCGCTCGCAGAACTGCCGCTCGCTTCGGATCGAGTACAACGCCATCAGAAGACAGCTCTTCAGCAGGTGCTCGGGTGGGATCGAGGGCCGGCCAAGCTCCGCGTACATGCGCTCGAAGGTCGGTTCCAGATCCCGCAGCGCCGCCTCGGCCAGCGGCTTGATCCGGCGGATCGGGTGGTTGGCGGGAATCAGTTGCTCAGGGTCGATCACCCCCAGCATCGTCACCTGGCGGGAGGTAGTGCCACGCATCCAAGCTCTCCAGCACCCTCGCCGCACCGACCCCCTTCAGACTATCAGCCAGTCACGGCGCCTAGCTATCGAATTTCAACACCCTGCTAGGGAGTCCGATTCAGGTGAGAGGGGTGTCGGCTTGCGCCACCTCTTCGAGAACCGGCAAAAGGTACTGCTTGAAAAGGCGTGGGTTCTCCGCCACTGGGAAGTGGCCCAGACCGGGCATTGGATGGACTCGTGCACCAGCGATACGTTGGGCAGTCGCTGCGGTGAGCTCCAGGGTGCAGGAATAGTCGTACTCACCGGTCATCAGATGGACGGGGCACGTATTCGTGTCGATTCGAGCGACTCGGTCCCGAGCGTCCCACTCCCCACCGAAAAAGTCGATATCACCGTTGAACACGCCAGCTGCTGACTGACTGTAAACCCACCACACCTCGCGCCGATGTCGCTCCGGGGATTGCGGCGCTACCAGGCCGTCCACCCAACCCGGCACTGCCTCCGCGGAATTCACTTGGGGGTGATTGGTCCACCCGACCCGGCGGCCCGGCACTCGGTCCGCGGACTCGCAACCGATCACCGCGCGGAAGCTACGCGGACTCCGGATCGCCAACTCCAAGACGATCTCGCCCCCCATGGAACAGCCGAGCACCACGGGGCGATCTAATGCCATAGTCTGGGCGAAGGCAGTCACAAAGCCGGCGTAGAAATCGGTTGTGAGGTGATACTCCTCTTCCCACCAACGGTCGGGCGGCATCGAGCGACCGTGCCACGGCATGTCGAAGGCGATCAGGCGCCAGCGGTCGGTAAGCTCGGGGTCGTTGAGTAGATGCATGTACTGGCGGGAGTCGGACCCGGCGGTATGAAGGAGCAACAAGGGCGGTCCCGCTCCCGCCTCTTCGAAGTAGACCCGGTAGCGCCGCGCCTGAAACTCGAGCCACAGGTACCTGCCCTGGATCGGCTCGAGCCCATTCCCTGGTTCGGGATAGGGCTCAAGTCGCCGATTCTCGCCCGTGGTCACCTGGCGTGCTAGTTCGGCCAACCGACGCACGACCCGGAGTGATGTCATGAAGAGGCGGCGGTCCCCGTCGACCCGGAAGTCCGGAGAGCGCATCCAGAGCGCTAGCAAGTCGTGGTGATGACGGGCTGGCAGTGGCTCGAGGAACTTCTCCCAGACCGCGGCCGACGCCTCCAGCGTGAAGTCCCAGCGATCGTCGATAGTCAGCTCCGTAGCGAGTTCGTGAAGCCCCTCGTCAAACGTGACGAGGCAGATCCTGTCCTCCGAGCGGAGTAGCATCCGAAAGCGAACTCGGTGAGCGATCGCTGCGAGCTCCCGGTCGCCCGCGCAAACCGCACTGAGCTGCTCCAGCCAGGGCCGGGTTAGGAAGTCCGCCAACCTTCCGCTCGGGCCGGAGCCGGGACCGGCCCGACCTTCATCTCCGGCGCGCAACATCGTCAAGGCGCACGACGGCGCTCTGAGGTGCCAGCAAGTCGGAGGAGCCTCCCATATCGCTAGAGAGCATACCTGCCCCACGACAGCGCGCTCGGGGCGGTTCATACCCGCCAGTCGTCCGAATCTCGCGGATTCGCCGACGCTGATGGCCGGATGCATGATCATCGTTGGACGCGGGCGAGGAACAGATCTAACCTCGTTGTCGAGGGTCGCGTTCGTTTGGATTCAGTTATCTTGGTTGGGTGGGCATACGGAGCGTCTCCAGGGATGCCAAGGGTCCGATGCGCGACGATCTGAGAGTTTCAAGCTAGTCCCCGGGGTCCGACGAGCGCCCCACTTGGGGTCCGGAAGCTGGTCACCACCAAGACGGCACTCCGACGATATTGAGAGGTGGAAGCTCCCAATAAACTCCAACCCGAATCCGACAAGGAGAAGCATGGGAAGACTGGATGGAAAGGTGGCGATCATCACCGGTGGCGCGGGCGACTTTGGCGCAGCGGCCTCACGACGCTTCGTGGCTGAGGGCTGTCGGGTCTGCGTGGCCGACATCGACGCCGACCGGGGTAACGAGTTGGCTCGAGAGCTCGGCGAGGCGGCATTCTTCGCCACCTGCGATCACACTGATGCTCGGGCAGCGGCGGACGCGGTAGCTCAAACCGTGTCGCGTTGGGGGAAGTTGACCACACTGTTCAACAACGCTGGGATCATCTGGAGCGGTGACTTCGACGCGGCCGACGACGCCGTCTTTGCCCGAGTCCTCGAAGTCGACCTGATGGGCGTGGTGCGGATGACCCATGCAGCACTTCCAGCGCTGCGCGATAACGCCACTCGCGATACTCAAGCCGGCTCCTCGGTCCTGATCACTTCATCCGGCCTGGGCTTGCGCGGGGCACCTGGGACCTCCGCCTACGCGGTGGCCAAGCATGCCCTGGTCGGTCTTATGCGCTCATTGGGGCAGGAGCTGGGACCGGAGAACATTAGGGTCAACGCGCTCTGCCCGGGCGCTTCCGACACCGCGGGTATGCGGGCGGCGTGGCCCGCGCCGGATGAGACCTTGCGCAATTTCAAGGATCGGACTCCGCTTAGGAGAAACGTGGAGCCGCTCGACGTGGCCAACGCGGCAGTGTTTCTGGCGTCTGACGAGGCGCGCAACATACACTCGCACTCGCTCGCGATTGACGGCGGCATCTATGGTCTTTGAAACGGCGAATCGCTGCCCCTCAGATGCTGACGCGGTCGGTCATCCTCCAAGTGAGAGTTCGGGATGCTGTTCCTAGTCGACACCGACATCGACTTCAATGCACTGGGTCAACAGCGTGACGAAGTCCTCACGGCCGAGTGGGCTCACGTCGAACAACAATGGCAGAATGGAACCATGCTAAGGATCTGGCGAAAGGCCAACGGGCTCGGGATCATCGGCGTGTGGGATGTCGCCGACGCAGACGCGCTCCGAGCCGAGATTACCAGCCTGCCGATCTTCCGCTACCTCTCGGACATCCGGGTGACTCCGCTGGTACAGCACCCGAAGTACCCGCACCACGCTCGGCCAGAGAGTGGGCAGGTGACCGAGTTCAAGACCAATGGGAATACTGTCGCTCCAGCATGATCTCGCTCCAGACTAATCGCGGGTGCTCAAGTCTCGGGCGTACCGGAGGTGAGTGACAGCCAAGAGCTGCTGGTCGAGTCCAGGGGACATGTTCGACTCCTGACCCTCAACCGCCCGCAGCGGGCTAATGCGCTCTCCGCCTCACTTAGCCGTCAGATCGTGGAGGCCTTCATCGACGCGGGCGAGGATTCGGAGATTCGGGCGATCGTCCTCACGGCAACGGGCATCAGGGCCTTCTCCGCCGGCGCCGACCTCAAGGAAATCGCCGCCGCCGACGCCCGCGGCGAACAGTACCGGCCGCCGACGGCACGGGCCGAGCGCACCCTCTACGAAGTGGTGTACCAGACCTACAAGCCCTCGATCGCCGCCCTCAACGGAGTGGCTCTCGGGGGCGGCTTCGAGCTCGCGCTTGCCTGCGACATTCGGCTCGCGGCACCAACGGTGTGGCTCGGCTTCCCGGAAGCTAAGGTGGGGATGGGTGCACCGTTCGGTTCGGTCGTCCTCTCGCGTCACCTGCCACCGGCAGTGGCCTTAGCTATGCTCTTCACCGGTGACCCGATGGATGCCTCCCAAGCTGAGCGGTGGGGATTAGTCAATCGGGTCGTTGCCCCGGAGCGCTTACTGGACGAGGCGCTACAGTTGGCGGCCCGCATCGCAGCCAACGCCCCGCTGTCAGTGCGACGCATGAAGGAAACGGCACTGAAGACGCTGGATTTACCGGTTCCCGCCGGGCTTCGCCTCGACGTCGGACCTAACCCTTACTTGACTGAGGATCGAAAAGAGGGCGCACGGGCATTTGCCGAAGGTCGGCCGCCTCACTTCGAGGGTCGGTGACTTGGCGAGTTTAGGAGGATCCGGTGGCTGATCGCTTTTCGGGCAAGACTGCGGTAGTTACCGCGGCCGGGGGGGGCATCGGTGGCGCGACCGCTCGCAAGCTGGCCGCTGATGGGGCAGCTCTTGTCATTGGCATTGACATCAACGCCTTGGCGCTGAGTCAGCTTCGCTCCGACATCGAGCAGTCAGGAGGCCGAGCTGTGACGGTTCTCCTCGACTGTACTGACCCGAAGGCCGTCGTTCAGACGTTCGCTCAAATCGAGCGCGATCAGGGTCCGGTCGACATTCTGGTGAACCTCGTCGGACGGAGCGCCCAGGAGCGTGCAAGTGAGTTCTGGGAGAGTGAGCCTGAGGTCTGGCAGGGCGTCCTCGACATGTCGCTACTAAGCGCGATGCTGTGCAGCCGCCAGGTGGTCCCACAGATGCGGACGCGACGGTCCGGGAAAATCGTCAACATCTCCTCGGACATAGCCCGGCGCCCTGACCGAGGCTGGGTCGACTACGCCGCTGCCAAGGCGGGAATTATCGGGTTCACTCGAGGTCTTGCGATGGAACTAGCACCCTACGCAGTGAATGTCAACGCAGTCGCGCCCGGCACCATCCACACCAATGCCATCGCCAAGATGCCGGCCGAGATGATCGATAGAATGCGCGCCAGCATTCCGTTCGGTGATATCGGCATGCCCGAAGACGTCGCCAATTGCATCGCCTTTTTGGTGAGTGAAGAGAGTCGCTATATTACCGGTCAGACAATTGGAATTAACGGCGGGCGCAGTACCACCTGATGCCGCCGCCGCCTCAGGTCCAAGATCAGTCAGCCGATCTTGTGGTCGCGGCCGCCCGGCCAGCGATACGACCGAAAACACTTCCGATCGTGAGGCCGATCCCGGCTAGATAGCCCCGCCCGAGCACGTTGCCCATCATCGTCTCGCCCGCCGCGAACACGTTATTCCAAGGCCGACCGTCCGTGCCTAGGACCCGCGCCCATTCGTCCACGGCTAGGCCAAAATAGGTGAAACTGAGACCCACTCGCAGGGGGAAGGCGAAGTACGGTGGTTGGTCAAGCGGGACAGCCCAGTTGGTCTTCGGAACCGTCAGCCCTTGAGTTGACCGGCCGTCGAGTCGCTCAGGATCGAACGCGCCATTTCCGCTGCAGGATTGATTGAACTCGGACACGGTGTGCATGAGTTTGCTGGCGGCGACTCCGATCCGCGTCGCTAACCCTGGCAGGTCCTCAGCCTCCAGCGGCGGATGCAGGGGGGGCATGAAAAGTCGGCGACTCTGGGAATCGAAAATGGAATAAGCGATCTGCTCGGGCTGAGCGGCGATCAGCCCACCCCAGCTCGCGTACCGCTTGGGCCAGAGGTCCTGGCCCTCGTCGGCAAAGCGGTCGCCCACCTGGTTGATGACGATTCCGAATGGAAGGCTGTCCAAGCGCGTTACGATCCCACCGTCCACCCGAGGCCCCCTTGCGTCTACGGCCACAGCATGGAAGCGCCGCGGATCACCCACTGACTGGGCCCCCTGAGACAAGAGGGAGGTAATCACTCGACCGTCATTCAGCGGCGTCCCGCGCACCACAAAGTTGGAGGCCGCGACTCCCCACTGCCTGCTAAGCCAATCGAGATTCGCCTCGAAACCTCCGGATGCGACCACAAGTGCACTGCCACGCAAGGTCTGCGCGCCAGCCTCCGATGACAATCGGAGTTCCCGAAAAACCCCATGTTCGATTACGATTTCCTCCACACAGACGTCGTAGCGAACTTCGATTCCCACTTCGGAAGCGGTGCGGTAGTAGGAATTCAGCAGCGCCTTGCCACCACCTAGAAAGAATCGATTGGTGCGTCCCAGGTGGAGAGTTCCCTGAAGAGGTGCCTGCCAGCTCGCCCCGTGAACGGCCATCCAGCCCGGAAGGGATTTCGATTCCTGAATCAGAAGGCGCGCAAGTCGGGGATTGTCGGCACCGCCGCCAACACCTGATAGGTCAGCCAGGAACTCATCCGCGCCGTAGGATCCCGTCATGTACTCGTCGGGGGAATCGTGGGCGTGACGAATGTCACGAGTATGGCGGCTGTTCCCGCCCCGTAACTGCTCGGGTGCCCGTTCCAAGAGGAGTACATCGGCACCGGCATCTCGGGCGCTCAGAGCGGCGCAGATGCCGGCGTTGCCGCCTCCCACCACGATGACGGTCATCTTTTAGCGCGAGCGCATGACGTAGAAATGGGCACGCCTCAGTAAATCTCGCCGACAGCCCGAGATGATACCGATCCGGAACACAACTTCGGAGTCCGTGGCAGGAGGCTCAGTGAAGCCACTATGGGCAGAGGCGCCGGTCAAGAGAAAACGGTGGGCTACTGACATCTCGCGCCTGTCCACCAGACCAGGCGGGCTCGTGTCAGCCCTGCCACCGTTTGAGTGCGGGAACATCAGCTTGGACTGGGGTAGCGCGGTGGCGGGTCGAGGGTGCGACCAGGGGGTTCGGGGCCGGCATCCAGGCTTGGAGCGTGGCTCAACGATCGGACCTGACGGGGCCGACAGCGATCTGCCCGGGTACCCTTCGCGCGACGTTTTATCGGGCCCGATGGCGATGAGCCCCAACCGGTGGACGAAAGTTCCGGAAACGGGTGAAGGCCCGCCTCGGCTCGACCCGAACAGATACTTCTCGTGCCGGTATGGCATACACCGTAAACCCTAGAAAACCCGATCGGTATTCTTCGGAAAGCTACCGGTTACGACGGGGCGCGAACCGCGATCCAAGGATCTACTCCAAGCAGCCGCTCGAGGCGCCGAGAGGGAAGTGGTCAGCGGCTGCCCACGTACCGTGGCCACGTTGTCGGCCCTTCACAGCAGTGAGGGGGGCCAAATCGGCCGGAAGTTCGGGGCGAACACCTACCGGTTGGCTTCGCTCGATCAAATGGCGCCCTCGAATAGGCCGAGACGCGTGGCTCAGTACGGCTTGAGTCGCGATACTGATGCGCTGGTCGACCATTACTCGGAGCCCCCTGCACTGCCGGGTGATCTCGGCCGGAACTGCCGGCGAGCGCAGGGTAGCGGGAGGGTCGTGGCGTGACCGGTCGGGCGGTCTTGGTCACCGGCGCGTCCCGGGGCATCGGCCGGGCAATCGCCCAAGCGTTCGCCGCGGCGGGTGACCGGGTGGTGGTAAACCACCGCAACTCCGGGGCGGAGGCGGAGGAGCTGGTGCGCGCGCTACCGGGTTCAGGACATGTGGCGATTCAGGCGGATTTGGCTGATCCCGATGCCGCCAGGGAGCTGGTGGAACAGACCGTGGCAGCCCTGGGCGGCGTCGATGTCCTGATCAACAACGCCGGGATCAGCCTGCTCCACGACATAACCTCCGATGATTTCGAGACGTGGCGGAAGGCCTGGGACCGAACCCTGGCCGTGAACCTCAGCGGTCCCGCTTTCGTCACCTATTGGGTGGTCCAGCAGATGTTGGGCCGGGGCGGCCGGATCATCAATATCAGCTCTCGCGGCGCCTTCCGGGGCGAGCCCGACCAGCCCGCTTACGGCGCCAGCAAGGCGGGTCTGAACGCCTTCGGGCAGTCGCTGGCGCGGGCCCTGGGCGCCCAGGGCATCGCGGTCATGACCATCGCGCCCGGATGGGTGGCCACCGACATGTCCAATCAAGAGCTGCAGCGTCCCGGGGCCGGGGAGATCCTGAGCCAGAGTCCGTTCGGCCGCATCGCCCAACCGGAGGAGGTCGCCGCGGCCGCGCTCTTCTTCGCCTCGCCCGAGGCGGAGTTCACCAGCGGAGCGGTGCTGGACCTCAACGGCGCCTCCTACCTGCGCACCTGACCGGAACTGCTTCCGGGGCCAGCCGGACCCTCTGGTCAGGCCTCGGCGGTGGGGGGCCGGTAGGCTCCGAAGAGACGCAGCTCGGCGGTGGCTGTGGTCAGCTCGGCCAGCAGCGCGGGCAGCTGGCGGGCGTCGGCCAACACCCCGTCCACATAGAAGCGGTAGTTGAAGGGCTGCTCCGGTATGGGTCGGGAGTCCAGCCGGGTCAGGTTGACCTTAGCCTGGGCGAAGACCTGGAGAACCTGAGCCAAGCCTCCCGGGCGATGCTCCGCGACCAACCCCAGGGTTAGCTTCAGCGGCCCGGCCGCGGGGGCTGGCTGGGGACCTCGGACCACCACCAGAAATCGGGTGCGGTTGCTGGGTTGGTCGGCGATGTCCTCGGCCACGATCTGCAAGTGGTATCGGGCAGCGGCGGCCCGGCTGGCGATGGCGCCGTCCGCCGGACCGCCGCGCTCGGCGACCTCCCGGGCGGCCCCGGCCGTGTCATGCACCGGGACCGGGGTGATCTGGCGCTCGGCCAACCAGCCGGCGCACTGGGCCAGCGCCTGGGGGTGGGAGAGGGCGCGCCGAACCGGTTCCTGCCCTCGACTCAACAGATGATGTCGAATCGGGCTGACCTGCTCCCTCACCACGATCAGTTCGGGATGGGCCCAGAGCAGGTCGGAAACCTCCTGCACCACCCCGGCCACGCTGTTCTCGACCGGCAGTACCGCGGCGTAAGCTGGGCCATCTCGGAGGGCGGCGGTGGCCGCCGCAAAGGTAGGGTGCCCTTCCGTGATGGCCTCGGGAAAGAGACTCTGCGCGGCCTCGTCGGAATAGGCTCCCGGCTCGCCTTGATAGACGATCCGAGCTGGGCCGACAGGGGCGGGTGGGTGGTCGCTCAGGACTCTTCCGCCCTCTCGCCCACCGCCACCACCGCCCCTCGCGACGCCGTCCCCACCAGATGAGCGTACTTGGCAAAAGCGCTGGTTCCGGCCAACGCCGGACGCGGCGCCCAGGCGCTGGCCCGGCGGCCCCACTCGTCGGCCGCCACCGAGCTGGAGATGGAACGGTCGTCGACGTCGATGGTGACCTCGTCGCCGTCGACGAGCAGCGCGATCGGACCCCCGACCGCGGCCTCCGGGGCCACGTGGCCAACCATCAGCCCGTGGGTCGCTCCGCTGAAGCGACCGTCGGTCATGAGCGCCACCACATCTCCCAGCCCCTGCCCAACCAGGGCCGCGGTGATCCCCAGCATCTCCCGCATTCCCGGCCCGCCGCGGGGACCCTCGTAGCGCACGACGACCACGTTCCCGGCGGTGATCAGCTGCGCCTTGACCGCCGCCATCGCCTCCTCTTCGGAGTCGAAGACGCGGGCCGGACCGGTGTGGCGTCGGCGCTGATGGCCGGCCACCTTGACCACGGCCCCCTCCGGCGCCAGCGGGCCGTGCAAGATCGCCAGGCCACCGGTCTCGGTGAGGGGGTGCTCCAGGGTGCGGACGACATCCTGGTCCGGAGCCTCAGGGTGAGCAGATTGGGCAGCGGCGACCGCGGCAGCCAGGGTCTCGCCGGTGCAAGTGCCGGCGTCCCCGGCGAGCAGGTCTCGATCGAGCAGTCGGCGGGCCACCAGGGCGACCCCTCCGGCCTGGCTCAGGTCGACCGCGTTGTAGCGACCGCCGGGTCGGAGGTCCGCGATCCAGGGGGTCCGTTGACTGATCACATCGAAGTCGTCGATGAGGAGGGGGACGTTAGCGTCGCGGGCGATCGCCATCAGATGAAGGACCGCGTTGGTCGAGCCGCCGGTGGCCATGACCCCGGCGACCGCATTGTGGAAGGAGCGGGGGCTGAGGTAGGAGCTGGGACGGCGACCTGCGCGCACCATCTCGACCACCGCCGCGCCCACCGCCCGGGCGACCGTCGGCTTGGCGGCATCGGTGGCCGCCACCCCGCCCGACTGCAGCGGAGCGACCCCCAGCAGTTCGACGGCCATGGCCATGGTGTTGGCGGTGAACTGACCTCCGCAGGCGCCCGCGCCCGGACAGGCCACGTCCTCCAACTCCCGAAGTTCCTGATCGGTGATCCGGCCGGCCTCAGCGCTGCCGATGGCCTCGAAGACGTCGATGATGGTCACGTCACGGCCGCGGAACCGGCCCGGCTGGATGGCCCCGCCGTACAAGAGACAGCCGGGCAGATCCAGCCGAGCCAGGGCCATGGCGGCCCCGGGAATGGTCTTGTCGCAGGCGACCAGGGCCACCACGCCGTCCAGCAGGTGGCCCCGGCAGACCAGCTCGATGGAGTCGGCGATAAGTTCCCGGCTGATCAGCGATGCCTTCATCCCCTGGGTGCCCATGGAGACGCCGTCGCTGATGGCGATGGTGTTGAACTCCAGCGGGGTTGCTCCCGCCTCCCGAATACCCTGCTTCACGTGCTCCGCCAGCGCCCGTAGCCCCAGGTTGCAGGGCATGGTCTCGATCCAGGTGTTGGCGATACCGATCAGGGGCCGGGAGAGGTCGTCATCGGTAAGGCCGGCGCCCTTGAGCATCGCCCGAGCAGCGGCCCGCTCGCGCCCGACGACCAGCTCCCGACTCGGAAGGTTGGGGTTGGGGGTGGTGTTCCGCATCCGCTTCACTCTCCTTCAGGTAATCTTCCGACCGCCTCCGGCGCTCGAGGTAGCGACCAACGCCAGAGCAGTCGCTCAGGGGGCGCCCGGCACCTTGACCTGACCCAGCCAGCCGGGGTCGGACCCGCACAGGCGACGGATCGACACCAACCGCGAAAGTGCCCACGGTGGGACTCTCACCGGGCGAGGATGGCAGGCGCCCAGAGAAACTGTCAAGAGCGCGGCCACTGGCCGCCGCCGGTCGGTGGCAACCAGCGACCGCGGTCCGCTCCTCCTTGGGGTCAAGTCGCGAGGCGGTCAAAGTCAGAAGGCCGTCGCGCATCTGGCGCTCAGGCACCGGACCGGTTCGACGTTTCTGTCCGGTCAGCGGAGATGGAGCTGAGCCGGCCAGCCGCCCGATCCGGAACCAAGGCCGAAGAGCTGGTTGGGCTCGATGAACGGCATTCGGCGCGACTCGCCACCGTTCCGTGACTTGACACCGCCGGGGGCGGCCCGGATAATGACGCCACTTTGTCCAACGTCCTGCGCGTCCAGTTGATCGCCGAGGACCTCCGGGTCCTAGTACTCCTAATTCCCGGAGGGCCGATCAGCTAGCGTCTGCGCGACCTGGCGAGATCACCGGCCCCCCGGAAGCCCCGGGGGGCCGGTTTTTTTTACCCGAATCGCTCCGAAGGCACCGCCTTCATCCCCCACCTCAGTTAGACCCATCGCCACCACCAAGGAGATCACCCGTGACCACCGAATTCCCCACCGCGAATCAGGCCGGAGGCTCCGAGCCGTTTCCGGAGGACATCGAGCTCGATGAGGCCGGCCGCAACTGGGTGAGCCGCCAGAGCGCCTCTGACCCCCACCGGACGCTGCGCCATGTGGCCGCCGACGCGGCGGTGACGGCGGCGATCGGCAACGCCTACGGCTCTGACTGAGCGGAGATAGCGCGTGACCATATCCGCCACCGTCGAGCGCCAGGCTCGGCAGCTTTCCGCGGCCAGCCTCATCCCCGAGACGACCGGCGCCGAACTGCTTTTGGACGCCCTGGTCAAGGAAGGGGTGGACACGGTCTTTGGGATTCCGGGCGGCGCCAACCTGCCCATCTACCAGCACCTGCCCGACTTCCCCATCCGGCACGTGCTGGTCCGCCATGAGCAGGGCGCGGCCCACATGGCCGATGGCTACGCCCGAGCCAGCGGCAAGGTGGGGGTGTGTGTGGCGACCTCCGGTCCTGGGGCGCTCAACCTGATCACCGGACTGGCCACGGCCCACTTCGACTCGGTTCCGGTGGTGGCGATCACCGGCCAGGTGGCGGCAGCCAGCATCGGGACCGACGCCTTTCAGGAGTCGGATGTGATCGGCTCCAGCCTGTCGGTGACCAAGCACAGCTACCAGGTGCTGGATGCCGCCGACATCCCCGGGGTGGTCGCGGAGGCGTTCCACATCGCCCGCACCGGACGGCCCGGAGCGGTCCTCATCGATATCCCCAAGGATGTCCAGCAGCAGCGGGTGGACGGGGTGGCCGACCCGATTCGGCGGCAGCGGCCGCACCGGGCGCCGGGCCGGCCGGACAGCTTTCGGATGGCCCAGGCGGCGGAGTTCCTCCTGGGTGCCGAGCGGCCCATGATCCTGGCCGGCCGAGGGGTTGCCATCGCCAGCGGGCAGGCCGCGTTGCAGGCGCTGGCCGAGCGCTGCGACGCTCCGGTCGGCACGACCCTGCTGGGCACCGGGATCTTCCCCAGCAGCCACCCGCTGGCACTCGGGCTGGTCGGCTTCATGGGCACGGGCTACTGCAACCGGGCGGTGACCGACTGCGACGTCCTGCTGATGGTGGGCATGCGGGCCGACGACCGGGTCACCTGCCGACTCGACGAGTTCGCCCCTCGCGCCCGTCACATCATCCACATCAACATCGACCCAGCCGAGTTGGGCAAGACGGTCCAGGCGGACTGCCAGATCGTCGGCGACGCCAAGTTCGTCCTCGAGGAGTTGGTCAGCCAGCTGTCGCCCCGGACCCGCCCGCAATGGCGGACCCAGGTGGAGGGCTGGCGGGCGCAGCACCCGCTGCGCCACCCCGACAACGGTCTGCTCCAGCCCCAGGAGGTGCTGGCCGCCTGCTATGCCCGGCTCGGTCCGGATGACATCACCGTCGCCGACGTGGGACTGAACCAGATCTGGGCAGCGGTGGCCTGGACCGGAGATCGCCCGGGTCACTTCCTCAACTCCGGCGGACAGGGAACCATGGGCTTCGCCCTCCCGGCCGCCATCGGCGCTCAAGCGGCCCACCCGGACCGGCGGGTCCTCAGCGTCAGCGGCGAGGGCGGCTTCGTGATGACCCTGCAAGAACTGGCGACTGCGGTCGAGTCCCGGCTGCCGGTCAAGGCGGTCGTGCTCAACAACCGCCAGCTGGGCATGGTCCGTCAATTCCAGGACGACTTCTATGGCGGCGTGAGATCCCAGGTTGACCACGTCCTCACCCCCGACTTCGTGATGCTGGCGCGCGCGTTTGGCTGCTTCGGGGCGGTTGTCCGCCGGGCCAGCGAGGTGGGACCGGCGCTGGATGCCGCCTTTGCCCACCCGGGGCCGGCGGTCGTGGACTTCGAGATCGATCCCAATGCCAACGTCTACCCGATCGTGCCGCTCGGCAAGGGCCTCTCCGACTTCGTCGAGTGTCCCAGCCGCTGATGAGCCCCCCCGCCATCGCCGCCCCCCGGCTGGCCCCCGGCACCGACGGGCTCACCACCACCCGCCACCCGGCCAGAATCAGGCTGATCTCGGTTCGGGTGGAGGACCGGCGGGGGGTCCTGCAGCGGGTCACCAACCTGCTCGGTCGGCGCGGTTTCGGCATCGAGACCTGCGCGGTCGGTCCCAGTGCCGAGCCCGGGGTGGTGGCGATCAGCCTGCGGATTGACGCCGGCACCCAGTCTCACGACCAGATCGTCAAACAGTTGACCAAGCTGATCGACGTGGTCAGTGTCGAGGACATCACCAACTCCGCCACCGTGGAGTGGAGCACCGCGCTGGTCGATCTGCGCTCGGACGAGGTCGATCAGGCCTTCGCCCAGCTGCCCGAGGGGGTGGGCGGCCAGGTGGTGACCCGGGCGGGGCTGCGGACGATCACGGCGATCTCCGGCCCCCCGGGGCCGGTCGAAGAGGCGCTGGCGGAGCTCCGGCGGCGGCGCAGTTCGGACTGGATCTGCAGCGGACCCTTGGCCCTGGCCACCGCCCCCGCCCGGGGTTCCCACTCCAGTTCATCCCCGGACACGGGAGGGAGACCTGTCAGATGAGGATGTACTACGACGCGGACGCTGACCCGAGCGCCCTCGCAGGGGCTCGAATCGCGGTGCTCGGCTACGGCAGTCAGGGCCACGCCCATGCGCAGAACCTTCGGGACAGCGGCTACCAGGTGACCGTGGGGCTCCGCTCGGACAGCCACAGCCGGGCCCAGGCGATCGCCGACGGTTTTGAGGTCAAGGAGGCGGTGGAGGCGGCCCGCGATGCCGATGTGGTGATGGTCCTGATTCCCGACCACGAGCAGGCGGCCCTCTTTTCCGACGGGCTGGCGGAAGCCCTCCCGGACGGCAGCCTGCTGCTCTTCGCCCACGGCTTCGCGATCCACTTCGGCACCGTGCAACCGCCGCGGCACTGTGACGTGGCCATGGTCGCGCCCAAGGCGCCGGGCCACATGGTCCGGTCCTGTTTCAAAGAGGAGATCGGCTGCCCGGCGCTGCTGGCCATCCACCAAGACCCCACCGGCACCGCCCGGGCCCGAACCCTGGCCTATGCCCGGGGCATCGGGGCGACCCGGGCAGGAGTGCTCGAGACCACCTTCCGCGAGGAGACCGAGACCGATCTCTTCGGCGAGCAGGCGGTGCTCTGCGGTGGCGTCACCGAGCTGGTCAAGGCCGGGTTCGAGACCCTGACCGAGGCCGGCTACCAGCCCGAACTGGCCTACTTCGAGTGTCTCCACGAGCTGAAGCTGATCGTCGACCTGATGTACCAGGGTGGCCTCTCGCTGATGCGTTACAGCGTCAGCGACACCGCGGAATTCGGTGACTACACCAGCGGCAAGGTGGTGATCGACGAGCATGTCCGCCAGCGGATGCGGGAGGTGCTGGGCCGGATCCAGGACGGTAGCTTCGCCGAGAGCTGGATCGATGAGAACCGCAGCGGCAGGCGGGAGTTCCTCGCCCGGCGGGCCCAGGAGACGGACCAAGCGATCGAGCGGGTCGGCCAGCAGCTGCGCTCGCACATGCCCTGGATCCGCCCGGTCGCCCAGGTGCCCACCGGATCGCCGACCCCAGCCCCGGCGGTCCCCGCCGGGGTGGGCGGTGGGGAGCTCCCCTCATGAGCTCCAGCAAGGGCTCAGTAGCCCGGCCCGATGGCGGATCCGACCCGGTCTCCGAGCCAGAGGTGGTTCAGTTCTTCGACACCACCCTACGCGACGGCGAGCAGTGCCCCGGGGCGACCCTGCACCCAGCGGACAAACTGCTGATCGCCCATCAGCTCAAGCGCCTTCAGGTGGACGTCATCGAGGCTGGCTTCCCGGCCTCCTCTCCCGGTGACTTCGAGGCGGTCCAGCAGATCGCTCGCGAGGTCGAGGGCCCAGCGGTGACCGGGCTGGCCCGGACCAAGCACAGCGACATCGACGCCGTCTACCAGGCGGTCCGCGACGCGCCTCGGCATCTGATCCACGTATTTGCCAGCGTCTCCGACATCCACCTCACCCAGATGATGGGTCTCGACCGGGACGCGGTCGTCGCCCAGGTGAGCGACGGCATCGCCTATGCCCGAAGCCTCTGTGACACGGTCCAGTTCTCCCCCCAAGACGCCGGGCGAGCCGAGCTCGACTACCTGTGCACGGTGGTTCAGGCTGCGGTCGACGCCGGCGCCAACGTGATCAACCTGCCGGACACGACCGGCTACTGCCTGCCCAGCGAATTCCAGAACCTGGTGGCGACGGTGCGCCGGGAGGTGCGGGGAATGGACCAGGTACTGATCAGCGTGCACTGCCACGACGATCTGGGCCTGGCCACCGCCAACTCGCTGGCGGGTATCGCCGGAGGGGCCAGGCGGGTGGAGGGCTGCATCAACGGAATCGGCGAGCGGGCTGGGAACGCCTCGATTGAGGAGATCCTGATGGCGCTGCGGGTGCGGCGTCCGGTGCTCGGGCTGGCCGACAACCTCTGCGCCACCGAACTGGTTCCGACCAGCCGGCTGGTCTCCGAGCTGACCGGGATGATGGTGCCCGCCAACAAGCCGGTGGTGGGGGCCAACGCCTTCGCCCACGCGTCGGGGGTGCATCAGCATGGGGTCCTCCGCGACCGCCGGACCTACGAGATCATCGCCGCCGAAGATGTCGGCGCCGGCGAATCCAAGATCGTGCTGACCGCCCGCTCCGGGCGCCACGCGCTGCGGCACCGTCTGGACCGGATCGGGGTGGAGCTGCCCCCGGAGTCGTTCCAGGCGGTCTGGACCCGGTTCCTGGAGGTCGCGGACAGCACCAAAGAGGTCGAGGACGAGACCCTGACTCGGATCGTGGGTGAGGTCTCGCCTGATCAGGCTCCCCTGGGGTCGGCCTCCGGGTGATCGCGGAGCCAAGGACACTCCGGCTCGCGGTGCTGGCCGGTGACGGCATTGGCCCCGAGGTGACTGCGGCGGCGCTGCGGGTCCTGGAGGTCTCGCTGCGCTCAGCGGGGATCACGCTGGTCAGCAGCCAGCACCTGATCGGCGGCGCCGCTCTCGA
Organism: Candidatus Micrarchaeaceae archaeon; assembly: GCA_035531715.1. Taxonomy (GTDB): domain Bacteria; phylum Chloroflexota; class Dormibacteria; order Aeolococcales; family Bog-877; genus Bog-877. Next base: position 35,313 of record DATKSI010000006.1, on the reverse strand, counting down.
CCAGACCGGGGACCCACTCCCCGCGGCGAGCCTGGAGGCGGCGCACTCGGCTGACGCCGTGTTCCTGGGAGCGGTCGGCGGCCCCGCCTGGGACAGCTCCCCGATCAGGCCGGAGGCTGGACTGCTCCGGCTGCGCTCCGGGCTTGGGGTCTTCGCCAACCTTAGACCGGTGAAGGTCTGGCCCGGGCTGGAACGGCACAGCCCGCTCCGGGAGGAGGTGCTCCGGGGCGCCGACATCCTCTTTGTTCGCGAGCTCACGGGGGGGGTCTACTTCGGTCGCCCCCGCGGGGTCGCCGGGAGTGCGCCCAATCGCCATGCGGTGGACACCAGCGAATACAGCGAAGAGGAGGTCCGACGAACTGCTGAGGTGGCCTTCCAGGCTGCCCGGCAGCGGCGCTCGCGAGTCACCTCGGTGGACAAGGCCAACGTCCTGTCCACCTCACAGCTCTGGCGCCAGGTCGTCTCCGAGGTCGGCCAGAACTATCCGGAGGTGGAGCTGGAGCACTGCCTGGTGGACAGCTTCGCCCTGCGGCTGCTGCAGCAACCGCGAGCCTACGACGTGGTGGTCACCGAAAACCTCTTTGGCGACATCCTCACCGACGAGGCCGGCGCGCTCAGCGGGTCACTGGGTCTGCTCCCCTCGGCCAGCGGTGGCGGGGAGGGACCCTGGCTCTATGAGCCGGTTCACGGCTCGGCGCCCGACATCGCCGGGAAGGGGATCGCCAATCCGTTGGGGGCCATCGCCACCGTCGCCCTCCTGCTCCGGCTCACCTTGCAGCAGGAGGAGCTGGCACAAGCGGTGGAAGCGGCGGTCGGGGCGGTGATCGCCGCCGGTCGGCTGACCCCCGATCTGGGCGGCAGCGAGACCACCGAGTCGCTCACTGAGGCGGTCACGGAAAGGTTGTCCGTGGGGGCGGCCGCATGACTCAAAGACCAGCCCGAACCCCGCTCAAGAAGGGTCAGGTGGCGCTCTACGACACCACCCTGCGAGATGGCATGCAGGGATTCGGGCTCCAGCTCAGCATTGAGCAAAAGCTCAAGGTCGCCCGCCGGCTGGACGAACTCGGCGTTGACTACGTCGAGGCCGGCTGGCCCGGGGCGAATCCTAGGGACACCGCCGTCTTCGAGAGGCTGGCCAAGTCACCGCTGCGCAATTCCCGACTGGCCGCCTTCGGTTCGACCTGTCGCCCGGGCATAGAGGCGGTCGCCGACCGCGGACTCGCGCTCACTTTGAACTCCGCCGCCGAGGTGGTCACCATCGTCGGCAAGTCCTCCCGCTGGCAGGTGGAAACGGTGCTCAGCACCACCGCCCAGGAGAACCTGAGGATGGTGGCGGAGACCATCATCTATGCGGTCTCTCGAGGTCGAGAGGTCGTCTTCGACGCCGAGCACTTCTTCGACGGGCTGGACCAGGATGAGGGCTACGCGCTGGCGGTGATCGAGACCGCCGCCCGCGCCGGCGCCAGCTGGGTGGTACTCTGCGACACCAACGGGGGCCAGCTCCCGCAGGGGATCGGTCGCTCCACCGAGTTGGTGCGCGCTCGGCTCCAGGTCCCGCTGGGGATCCATTGCCACAATGACTCGGGGGTCGCCATCGCCAATTCGCTGGCCGCCGTGGAGGTGGGGGCCACCATGGTGCAGGGCACCGTCAACGGGAGTGGCGAGCGCTGCGGCAACGCCGACCTCCTGGTGATTGCGGCCAACCTTCAACTGAAGTTGGGGCGCCCCGTTCTGAGTCCCGAGAGGCTGCAGGAACTGGTGGGCGTCTCCCGGCTCTTCGATGCCCTGGTCAATCGGGCGCCCGACCCCCACCGCCCCTACCTCGGTCCGGCGGCGTTCCTCCACAAGGGGGGACTCCACGCCCAGGCGGTGGCCCGGGACGAGCGCGCCTACCAGCACATCGATCCCGCCCTGGTGGGGAACGAGGCCCGAACGGTCGTCTCCGATCAGAGCGGGCGCAGCAACATCGCCAGCAAGCTGGAAGAACTCGGCATGGGGGGTCTGGACCGCGAGGCTCGCGGCGCCATCGTCGAGCGACTGAAGCAGCTGGAGACCGCCGGCTGGGCCTTCGAGGACGCCGACGCCTCGTTCGAGCTGCTGGTGACCCGGAGCACCCCCGGCGACGTCGCCCCGTTCGCGGTCCAGGAGTCGCTGCTGGTGGCTCACGAAACATCGGCTCCCCAGGCGGCCCAGCCCTCCCAGAACGTCCAGGCCAGCGTCAAGGTGCTGGTGGCGGGCACGGTGGTCCACACCGCCGCCGAGGCGTCAGGCCCGGTGGAGGCGCTCGATCTGGCCCTGCGCCGGGCGCTGGCTCCCCACTTCCCCAGCCTGGCCGCGGTACAGTTGCTGGACTACCGAGTGCGGGTCATCGACGGCGACCGGGGCACCGGAGCCACGGTGAGGGTGGGGATCGACTCCAGCGACGGCGAGCGGGTCTGGACCACAGTGGGCTGCTCCAGCAACATCCTCCAGGCCTCGGCGCTGGCCCTGGTCGACAGCTACGAGTGGGCGGCCCGGCATGCTGAGTCGCTCGCCCTCCTCTCCCCAACCGCCTGATCACGCAGAAGCTCAACAAGGAAAAGTCATGAACCGCCACCATCAGCCCCACGATGATTAGTCAGATGTCCCCCGGCACGCCCCGGACCGCCTACCGCAAGATCTGGGAATCCCACATCGCCAGTGGTGACCCCGACTCGCGAGCTCTGATGTATATCGACCTGCATCTGGTGCATGAGGTGACCTCGGCGCAGGCCTTCAACGGTCTGCGAGCAGAAGGCCGGCGGGTCCGCCGGCCGGACCTCACCCTGGCGGTGATGGATCACACCGTGCCCACCTGGGAGCGCAGCCGACCCACCCCCGACCCGATCGCCGCCGAGCAGCTCCGTCAACTGGCGGAAAATTGTCGGGCGGCCGAGGTGCCGCTCCTGGACCTGCACCACCGGCGCCAGGGGATCGTGCACGTGATCGGTCCGGAGCTGGGGCTGATCCAGCCGGGGATGACCGTCGTCTGTGGTGACTCCCACACCTCCACCCTGGGCGCCTTCGGCGCCCTGGCGTTTGGGATCGGGACCTCGGAGGTGGAGCAGGTGCTGGCCACCCAGAGTCTCTGGCAGGCTCCCGCCACCACCCTGGAGATCAGAGTGGACGGCGAACTTCCCATTGGGGTCACGGCCAAGGACATGGCCCTGGCGATCATCGGCCGGGTGGGAGTGGCCGGGGCCCAGGGGACGGTGGTCGAGTACCGAGGCAGCGCGGTCCGGGCGCTCTCCATGGAAGGGCGGCTGACGCTCTGCAACCTCACCATCGAGGCGGGAGCGCGGGCCGGCCTGGTGTCCGCGGATCAGACCACCGTGAACTACCTGGCTGGGCGGGCCGCCTCTCCGACAGGAGCCGAGTTCGAACTGGCAGCTGCCGCCTGGCGGAGCTACGCCACCGACGAGGGGGCGGAGTTCGACCGCACGGTGGTGATCGATGCCGCCGAGCTGGTGCCCCACGTCACCTGGGGTACCAACCCCGGGATGGTCGCCCAGGTCACCGGTAGAATTCCCCGCCTCAGCGACTTCCACACGGAGCTGGAGCGCCAGCAGGCGGTCCGCGCCTTGGACTACATGGGGCTCAGTGAGGGCACCGCCATCGAGGAGATCTCGGTTGATCGGGTATTCATCGGTTCCTGCACCAATGGCCGACTCGAGGATCTTCGAGAGGCCGCCGCCATCGCCGCCGGCGGCCGGGTGCACTCCACCGTTCGGGCCATGGTCGTACCCGGATCTCAGACGGTGAAGCGAGCTGCCGAGGCCGAGGGGCTGGACCGGATCTTCACCCAGGCGGGCTTCGAATGGCGCGAACCGGGCTGTTCGATGTGCCTGGGGATGAACCCGGACGTGCTCGGCTCGGGCGAGCGCTGCGCCTCGACCTCGAACCGCAACTTCGAAGGGCGTCAAGGAGCCGGGGGACGCACCCACCTGGTCAGTCCGTCGATGGCGGCGGCGGCGGCGCTGCACGGACATTTCGTGGACGTGCGCCAACTGCACCGGGCCCCCCTGGCCCCGGTCGGATAAGGAGCGAGATGGAAGCTTTCACCGTGCACGAGGGCCTCTGTGCCGCCCTCAGCCGCAATGACGTCGACACCGACCAGATCATCCCCAAGCAGTTCCTCAAGCGCACCGACCGGGACAGCTATGGCGACGCGGGATTCTTCTCGTGGCGCTATGACGAGGCGGGCAATCCACGAGCCGATTTCCAGCTCAACGATCCGGCGTATCAGGGTGCCAGCATCCTGGTCACGGGAAACAACTTTGGTTGTGGTTCGTCTCGCGAGCACGCCGTCTGGGCGCTGACGGGAATGGGCTTCCGAGCCGTGATCGCTCCCTCTTTCGCTGACATTTTTGCCGCCAATTCACTGCAAAACGGCTTCCTGCCGGTGCAGTTGAGCCCGACCCTCGTCGCCCAGCTCCGCGAGCGCGCGGAGCGGCGCGACGGTTATCGCCTGGCCATCGACCTGCGCGACCAACAGGTGCGCGACGGTGGCGGGGTGATCGCCGAATTCGTGATCGATCCCTTCTGGCGGGAGTGCCTGCTCAGCGGCCGCGATCCGATCGCGATGGCGCTCAGCCGAGAGGAGGGAATCGCGGCCTTCGAAGCCACCCGGCCGCGCTGGAGTCCCCGCACCACCACGGCGGGGCTTTTCTCCTGAGCGCCGACACCGGATTGACGACCGATCTCCGGGTGAACCGAACCGTCACCTCGAGGCGCCCCGCTCCGGGCACCCCGCCGCCGGCCTTCGGGAGCGTATTCAGCGACCACCTGTTGGTGGCCACCCACAGCGAGGGTAGGTGGCGCGATATCGAGGTCGGGCCCTATGACCGCCTGCCCCTCTCCCCGGCGACCAGCGCCCTCCACTACGGGCTCTCGGTCTTCGAAGGGCTGAAAGCGTACCGAACGGTCGACGACCGCCTGGTGCTGTTCCGCCCCGACCAACACCTGCAGCGACTCAATCGTTCCTGCCGCCGGGTGGTGCTACCGGAGGTCCCCGAGGAGCTGTTTATGGATGGGCTTCGGGAGCTGCTCGAGCTGGATCGAGAATGGGTTCCGGCCGTCGACGAGGGCTCGCTTTACATCCGGCCACTGGTCTTCGGCGCCGACGAAACCCTCCGGGTGAAGCCTGCCGCCACCTCCCGGTTCCTGATCATGACCGGTCCGGTGGGAGGCTATTTCTCCTCTGCGCTCAACCTGGTGACCAGCCAGAAGTACGCCCGGGCTTTCGCGGGCGGCACCGGCGACATCAAGCTGGGAGGCAATTACGGGGCCTCGATGATCGCCGAGCGGGAGGCGCAGGCGCGAGGGTTCGCCACCATGCTCTGGCTCGATGCCAAAGAGCACCGCTTTATCGAGGAATGCGGAGTCATGAACGTTTTCTTCGTCATCGCCGGCCAGGTGGTGACTCCCGACCTGAGCGGCACGATTCTGCCCGGTGTGACTCGCGATTCGGTGATCAGGATTCTGCGCGATCTCGGCCTCAGCGTCGAGGAGCGACCGATCACCATCGACGAGGTGGTCGCCGCCCACGAGGCGGGCCTGCTCACCGAGTGCTTCGGCACCGGCACCGCTGCCGCAATCGCCCACGTGAGCGCGATCACCCATGAGCAGACGGAGCTGGTCCTTCCCGAGGTGGAGCGGCGAGAGGTCGCCTCGGCCGCCTTGACGCGGCTAATCGAGGTCCGAACCGGCCGCCACCCGGCACCGGACGGATGGCTGGTCTCCGTCTGAGCCCAGACGGCACCACCTCACCCAGCTGAACGACGTCCGCCGCGGCCAACGCTTGGACGTCGTCCCTGGGCGCAGCAGCCTCGAGCCGGTGGAGTGGTTCGCCGGGCGCGGACAGGCGTTCCGGGCGCGGGTCGAGTTCGGCAAGCTCGACCTTGCGGGCCCTATCGGCAGGGGTTGGAGGTCATGACGACCACCGCCGCCTTGGTCGACGCTCCCTTCCATTTCACGAAGCTCGGCACCTCGCCCGCACCCTCCTCGGCGGTCGCCAGGAGATCGCCGTCGGGCCCGGAGCACGCGTCTCCAACGGCCGCACCGAGGCGGTCGACGACGTCCGCGAGCAGGTGAAGCGCGCCGTCTTCGGCTTCACGTTGTTGCGCAAGTCCCGGATCCACTCACTGCTCCAGGACGGGAAGCCCAACTGCGACCGACTCGCCACGGTCACTCCCCGCTGAGATCCGCAGCGCGGTTTCGGTCAGCGACCTTCGCGGAGGCGGGCGCGCATTCTCGCCCGCCTCCTGCGCCAACCGAACATAGGCGTTGGCAAATGGAGCGCGGCCGTGGGCGCAGCTGGGATCTCGGATGAGGCAGATTACGTAGTTGCTCGCTGCCCTGGGGCCGTCTGGCTAAGCTGGGTACATGGACCTCGACGAAGGCAGCAACGGCCCGGCCATCGAGCTGGACGAACACGGCCGACCAGAGTCTCCGGCGGCGGCCGACGAGACGACGATGCTCCTCGCCTTCCTCGACCATCACCGTGCGACGTTCGCCTGGAAGTGCCGTGGCCTCAGTTCGGAGGGCCTCAACACCAGGACCGCCGCTTCCACGATGACGCTCGGCGGGATGATGAAGCACTTGGCCCTGGTCGAGGACGGGTGGTTCTCCCGTTCGCTGTGGGGCCTTGACTACTCAGCGCCGTGGAACGACGTCGACTGGAAGTCCGACCCGGACTGGGAGTGGCGCACCGCCGCCGATGACAGTGCGGAGGAGCTTCGAGCCCTATGGGAGCTCGCCGTCGCACGCTCGCGCCGACAGGTCGCCGAGGCCCTCGCCGCCGGCGGTCTCGACCGCCTCGCCGTCCGCCCCTGGCCAGATGGACGGGCGCCCAGCTTGCGCTGGATCATGCTCCACATGATCGAGGAGTACGCACGGCATAACGGCCACGCCGACCTCCTCCGCGAAGCCGTCGACGGCGAGACCGGCGAATAGTCCACCGGCGTTCGCTCAACAAGCGGTGGCAAAGGTGATGGCAAGCTCCACGCGGCACAACCGTCGTACCACCGCGCAGCATGGGCGGGCAGCAGTGGTGTTCCGCGCCCGGCCGACGATCGCGATCACAGGTCGGCTCCGGCAACGTGACTCCGCTGATTTCCTAAGAGCCACCAAACTCAAGCATCCCTGCCTCAATTGAGCGAGCTGGCTAGCTCACTCGAATTTTCGTTGGCCACCGCGACGGGTAGGCCACCACCTGGATGCGCGAGCGAAGCGAATCCACCCCCCAACCCCCCCCCCGGACGAGCCCCAGCACCGCCCCGCTGGCGGACGCGAAGAGAAAGAGTTAGAACCGATAGAGCCGGGCGGTGTTGCCTCTGAGGATCGACTCGCCCAGGGCGTTCAGCCACGATTCTCTGGCGCCCTGGCCCGCCCACCTCTCGCGGAGCGTGCGCCAGGCGTCCTGCAGGTTCCGCGCGGCAAACCAGAAGGTCTCGGGCGCCCCATGTCCGTCCGTGCCACAGAGGACCCGGGAAGCGGGTGCGAGCTCGAGCACCCGCTCGAGTCGGTCAGCGACCCGGGCGGGGGCGAAGAGGTTGAACAGCGAGAGCTCAGCGTGGACGTTGGGGCGAACCAGGGTTAGGTAGGCGAGCTCCTCGTGCCAGGGGTACGAGCCGTGGATCAGGACCACCGTGGCGGCGGTGCCCTCGGCGGTCAACAGGAGCTCCTCTAGCAGGAGCGGATTGGCCTCGCTGAGCCGGATCTCGGAGTCGCCGAAGCCGGTGTGAAACTGAATGGGCAGCCCGAGCTCGGCGGCCCATCCCAGGGACTTCCGGCAGATCAGGTCGCGGAGAGCCCGGCCCCGCCGGCGGGTGGGCAGTTCCCCGGTGGTGCGCAGCGAGTTCTCCGCCTGCTCCAGGGAGGCGTTGGGGTCCACGTGAAGTCCGGTGCGGTAGGCGATGATGGTCTTGAGCCCCACGTATCCCTGATCTGGGGCCGATCGAACCGCCCCCTCTGTCGCCGAGAGGATCTCCGTCGCCGTCGCCCCGGCTTCGATGAGCTGGTCCAGAAGGGGGTCGATCCGCATGATCGGCCGGACCGTGGTCGCGGTGAGCGACGCCGCCCGCTCAACTTCCTGGGCGGGGTTTTCCAGGTAGGTGCCGGGATCCAGCACGATTCCCTCAATGCCAGCGTCGGCGAAGAGGCCGGCCACGTAGCCGGGCCAGTCGGCGCTGGCCTCCGCCCGGGCCTGCCCCAGCTCCTCGACCTCGCAGTGAAGATAGGACGCGAGTCGGACCGCGATCAGTTCCTGGCCCAGCCGACCTCGAGAGGCGTCGGACCGGCGCGCCCGGGCCCCCTCGTCGTCGGCCATCTCCAGGGCGATCGAGCCGAGGTCGAACGGCTCGCCCTCCCCGCTCACCGGATGCGCGTGGCTGTCGATCAACGGTGGATCCGGAGGTAGACCGGGGCTGGGGCCCGCCGGCCCCCGCCCCCAGCCCCTTCGAACGAGGTCTGTGCGCCGGCCACTACCCGCCGGCGGGGGCGGCGCTGGGCTGATCCAGGATGGCCGCCGTCTCCCCACCCTCCTCACCGAGGATGGAGCCGATCTGGCCCACCTTCTCCGGGGCGGTCCGGGAGAGGTAGATCACGAAGACGATCCCCAGCACCAGCCAGCCCAGGTTGACGTAGGGCACGTAGGTGTAAGGCGCGGGGGGGATCGCCCCCGAGTACACCGAACCGTAGACAGCCAGCCCGAATACCACGATCCCAATCACCGGGATCGCTCCATGCACGAGCAGGTTGTAGCGCTGGGAAATCCGGCGAAAGTAGACCGAGCCGCCCACGCACAGAACCACGTAGACCAGGCAGACGGCGATGGTGCCGACACTGGCGTAGAAGAAGTAGTTGTTGGCAGGTCCCAGGTTCCACAGGATGCCGCTGACGAAGGCCGACACGGTGGCCGCCCCGGCGAGCACCAGAATTGCGTTGGTCGGCGTTCTGGTCACCGGATGAGTCCGTCCCAGCCACTGGGGCAGGACGCCCTCCCGCCCCATCGCGAACAGGGTCCGGGTCGCGGCGGTGGCGCAGGCCAGGCAGACGATGAAGGCGGAGCCGATGGCGGCCAGATCCACGATGATCATCATTGGGGTGCCCACATAGGTCTTGGCCAGGGTCGCCAGGATGGCGGGGTTGGTGGCCCAGGCGGTGGACCCGGCGGTGTTGACGCCGACTCCGATGGCGATGTTGTAGGTGGTCCAGACGTAGAAGACGATGGCAAAGACAACCGCCACCAGAACCGATATGGGGATCGCCCGCCTGGGGTTCCGGGTCTCCTCACCGAGGACCGCGGCGGTCTCGAACCCGATGAATGAGGTCACACCGAAAATCAGCCCGTAGAAGATCCCGCTGAAGCCTCCCTGCAGCGTGTGACCAAAGGTGAACGGCTGCAGCGATTGGCCGAACTTGCCGCCCTTGGCGGTCAGGATGATGTCCAGGATGACGATCACCGCCACCGTGATCATGCCCACCCAGAGCAGGGCTCTGGTGCTGAGCCGAATGCCTCGGTAGGCCAAGATCACCAGGGCGGCCATCCCGACCAGGAATATCGGAAACCAAAACCAGCTCGGCATCCCGTGCCAGATCTCCGTCTGGATCAGGTTGCCGGTGAACCCGCCCACCCCGCTCATGGTCATCGGCACGAAGCAGAAGAAACCGAAGAAGTACATCCAGCCGGTGAGGAAGCCCACCCGCTTGCCCAGGGTCCGACTGGAGTAGGTGTAGGCGTATCCCGCGGAAGCCATCCGGCGGGTGAACCCGATCACCACGAAGGCCAGGGCCAGGCAGCCGATGCCTCCAATCAGGAATGCCAGCGGGGTCGAGGTTCCCGAGAATGCCGCCGAGCCGCTGGTGTTGTAGGCCATGGCCATGGCCGGAGACAGCACGGCGATCGCCATGGCCACCGCGTCGATGGTGCGCAGACTCCCCTTGCGCAGGTCGCCGGTGCCCGTTTGGCCCTCGGCCCCGGGGATTGCCTCGATCGCCATCAGTTCCCCTCCTTTCCATTGCTGGCTGCCTCCTGGGGCAGGCCGTCCTCCTCCAGCGGCACCGGCGGAAGGTATTCAACCTTCAATCCCGACGCCACCGCGTTCGATCCGTTGAAAAAGTCCACCACTGCCATCAGCTCCACCAGTTCGGCATCGCCCAGCCCCAGGCCACGGAGCGCGTCGGTGTGGCTGCGCAGACAGTAGTCACAGTTGTTGGTGGCCGAGACGGCCACCGCGATGATCTCCTTGGTCCTTCGATCGAGGGCGCCCTCCGCCATCACCGTCTTGAGCTTCTCCCAGGTGACGGCGAGCACCGCCGGCTGATTGGCCAGCGCCTTCCAGTAGTTCGGCACGCGAGCCAGCCTGCGGCTGGACATGATCTCCTGGTAGACCTCCTTGACCAGCCCCTCGGCCTCCGACTCCTCGACCAGGTGCACCAGTGCCATCCCAAGTCCCCCCGATTACCCTGGCTGTCTCAGCGGCTCGCCGGCAGCGCCGCGGGCTCGACCGCGATGCGCCAGCTGGCGAAGTCCTCCACCTCGCCGCGCACAATCTTCAGGTACCAGTCCTGGAGCTCCTTGGTCAGCTCTCCCAGCTGGCCCGCCCCGACCTGGCGGCCATCGATGCTGGTCACGGGGGCGATCTGGACGCCGGTACCGCACAGGAACGCCTCGTCGGCGGCCAGCAGCTCGCTGCGGTCGACCTGACGAATCTCGAGCTCCCACCCCCGCTTTCTGACCATCTCCAGGACGCAATCCCGAGTGACCCCGACCAAGAGGTCGTCGGTAACTGGAGGAGTGATCACCACCCCGTCCTGGACCATGAAGAGGTTGGCCGAGGAGGCCTCCGCCACGTGGCCGTCGGAGGTCAGCATCAGCGCCTCATCGAAGCCCAGTGAGCGCGCCTCATCGGCGGCCAGCGCGGCATTCAGATAGGCCCCGGTCGGCTTGGCCCGGGCCGGAATGGCGTTGTCGTCGATCCGGCGCCAGCTCGAGGTCATCAAGCGGAGCCCCTTGCGGATGTCCAGGTAATCACCCATGGGCAGGGTGTAGCAGCAGAACTCGGTGGGGATCCCCGACAGGGTGACCTTGATGGTGTGGCCGCCCTTGTAGATGATCGGGCGGATGTAGGCGTCCTGCTGGTAGTCGTTGCGCTGCAAGAGCTCCAGGACGATCTCCTCGAACCTGGCCGCGGTGAGCGCGGGGTCGGGCTCCAGATGGAGGATCCTGGCCGAGCGCAGGATTCGTCGGCCGTGTTCTTGGAGCCGGACCACGAAGAGCTGCTCGCGCTGGTCGCTCCAGTAGGCACGGATCCCCTCGAAGCAGCCGGTCCCGTAGTTGAATGCGTGCGTGGTGATCGGGACCCGAGCCTGGTCCTGCGGGACAAACTCACCGCCGAAGAAGACGATCTCACCTGGCGCGCTCATACGTACCTCCCCATCCCACCGCCGACGTCGATCGACGCTCCGGTGATGTAGCTGGCCCGGGGGCTGGCTAGAAAGGCGACCAGCCCCGAGACTTCGTCGGCTTCGCCGAACCGGCCCAGCGGGACGTCGGCAGCGGCAGTCCGAGCCATGAACTCCTCTTCGCTCAGCTCAGGCGCCCGCCGCTGGTGGACGTTGCGCCACTGAGGGGTGCGAACGAAGCCGATGTTGACGCTGTTGACCAAGATCCCCTCCCCGGCCAGCTCGATCGAGAGCGCCTTGTTGAAAGCCAGGCAGGCGGCCCGGTCGACCGAGGTGGCGAAGAAGGCGGGGTCGGGCTGCCTGCCGTAGATGGCGTTGATGTTGATGATCACCCCGCCGCCCGACCGCCTCAGGTAGGGCAGCGCGGCCCGGCTGCAGCGCATCTGGGAGAAGAGCTTGACCTCCAGATCGGCCTGGAAGTCGGCATCGGTGAGGGTCGAGAAGGTCCCGGGGTGGGCCCGCCCGGCGTTGTTGACCAGCACGTCCAGACCGCCCAGCTCGGTGGCAGAGTGGCTGATGAAGCTTTCTACCTGCTCCGGCCGGGTGACGTCGGCGACCATTGACACCACCCGTCCCCCGCCCTGCCGGAGTTGCGCGGCGGTGGCCTCCAGCTCTTCGTGGTTGCGGGAGCAGATCGCCACGGCGGCCCCCTCCCCGACCAGCTCCTGGGCGATCGCCGCTCCGATCCCCTTGGAGCCACCGGTGACTACCGCGCGCCGCCCCTGGAGATGGAGGTCCATGGCTCAGCCCTCGGACGGGGAGAGGCTCTGGCCGCGCAGCGCCAGGAGCGCCTGCCGGGGCGGGTTGAAGACGTCGTATTCGTGGCACGGCCGATCCCCGGTCCGTGCTCCATGGGGCACGTTGGCCGGGACCACCGCGACCATCCCGGGGGACATCAGCCGCACCTCGCCGTCGATCTCGAACTCCAGCTCACCTTCGACCACCAGGGTCAGCTGCTCCTCGTCGTGGCTGTGCATGGGGGCCTCGGTATGGGGTGCGAAGCGCACCGAGTTGAGCATGGTCGACTCGCCCAGAGCCGGCCGAAACTCGAGCCCGGGTAGGAACACGATCGGCTCAACCTCCTTGGCCAGGTCCACGAAGTGCCCTTGGCTGGTCGGTGCCCGTCCCGATCCCGGGTGAGCGAAATACTGATCGGCCAGGTTCACGGCTTGGCTCCCCTCGACTACCGATGGCCGGCGGTCACCTCCGGCCTTGCAGTTCCCGCCGTCGCGATCCGCGGAGACCGGGGCGATTGCTCACCAGGTCCAACTTGCAGATGATAGCCGTCTTACGCCTGGTCCCGATAATATGCAATGGTGCCAGCAGGGAGAATTCCTAGCGAACTGGTGGTGAAACAGGCCCGCCACCTTACTGAAGGCAGGTCAGACCACAGTTTCCTCCCCGTGCACCAGGGTCCGCCGCTGGGGCTCGACCCGACTGACCTGCAGATCCTGGTGCTGCTGCTCCGGGACGCCCGTCGCTCCGTGCGCGGAATCGCCGCCCAGGTGCGGATGTCTGCTCCGGCCGTGACTGAGCGCATTGCCCGGCTCGAGCGCCAGGGGGTGATCCGAGGCTACCGCGCCGAGATCGACTGGAGCCGACTGGGCTATGGCATGCTGGTCTACGTCCGGGTGACCTGCATCCAGGGCAGCGAGCAGGCCAATACCGTCGCCGAGCTGCGCCGATTGCCCGAGGTCGAGCAGGTGGAGGTGGTCACCGGCGACTCGGACCTGCTGGTGCGCCTGCGGAGTCGGGACCAGCAGCACCTGCGCGAACTGCTCTTCGAGCGAGTCTGGATGATCAGCGGGATCGAGCGAACCGAGACCCTGCTCTGTCTCGGCGAACTGCCGCCCAAGTCGTTCGATCTAGAGCTGACCGAGTCGCTGCTGGAGCGGAGCCAATCCGATCGGAATCTCCCTCGGGACAGCGCCGCAGCAGCCGAGGTCGGCATCGGTGTGTGAGCTCCTTTTGGCGGTATGGCCGGAGCCAGAGCCTTTCGAGAGGGTGCTGCCCTGGGGCCTGGAGCTGGAGCGCCTCGGGATCGGAGGCTTCGGCTGGGGCGTCGCCTGGCGGGAGGCGGGCCGGGTGCGCCGCTATCGCGATCCCGGAACCCTGCTCGCTGACAAGAGCGGGCAGGCCGAGCTGCTCGGGGTCCACTCCACCCATTTCCTGCTCCATCTCCGCCGGCCCTCTCAGCTGAGCACCATCACCCTCGCCGACACCCAGCCTTTCGTGACGGATGACGGGTCCTTCGCCTTCGCCCACAATGGCCGGCTGGAGAGGGCGCCGGAGTTCCGGGATCGCTTTGCCAGCCAGTTACAGGGCCGGGCGGACAGCGAGGTGGGCTTCCGGCTGTTCGAAGTCCTGATCGCGACGGGAAGACGGCCGGCGGAGGCGCTCCGAGAGGTGCATCAGCAGCTGGCGGGGAGCGCCAACCTGGCCTACCTACCCGCCCAGGGCACGCCTCTCTTCTACGGCGGCAACCCGGGGAACGACTCGTGGCGATTCCTCCTGGACGGAGCCGCGGTCGCCAGCACGGCGCTTCACTCCGCGGACGAGGCCCTGCTCAGCCTCTGCTTTCCCAGCGCCCGCCGCGCGGTTAGGCTGAGCCCCGGAGAGGTGGCGGCGGTGGGACTCGATCAGGCCAGCCTTCCCACAGCCTCGGGAATCGAGGTCTAGCGGCCGCGGAACGAGGAAGGTAGAGCTTGCGAGAGGAGAAGGTGGGATGACCAGCACGTCAGTGCGGGACTTGGCCGTAGGCAAGGTTGGATTCGTTGCGCAGCATGGGCTCTTCAGCGATGCCATGCAGGCAGCCGCCGAGCGGGCCACCGCCCTGGTCTCGGAGAAGGGCATCAGGACGGTGCGGATCGGGGTGGTGGACCAGCACGGGGCGGTGCGGTGCAAGTTCGTCTCCGCCCACGATTTCCTCTTGTCCCTCCGCAACGGGGTTGACTTCTCCGGCGCCATCCTGAGCCTCGACACGGCCAACAAGGTCTTCCCCCCGGCCTTCGTGGAGGGAGGCGGTTTCGGGATCCCCGAGCTGACCGGGTTCCCGGACGTGGTCCTGGTTCCCGACCCGACCACCTTTCAGATCCTCTCCTGGGCCAACCAGACCGCCTGGGTGCTGTCCGACGCCTACTTCAGCAACGGCCGGCCGGTGGGTCTCTTCACTCGCCAGGTGCTGCGCCGGCAGCTGGAGATGGCGCGGGAGCTCGGCTTCGAATACGCCGCCGGCCTGGAGGTGGAGTTCTACATCTTTCGCCGGGAGCAGCTGAGGATCGGCGTCGGAGATACCGGCTGGCCGGCTCCCCCACCGCCGGTGAGCGTGGTGGCTCAGGGGTACCAATACCTCTCCGAGAACCGGCTGGCCCAGCTCAGCGACATTCTGGACCCGCTCCGGGACCACTTCGAGGCGGTCGGGCTGCCGCTGCGCACCATGGAGGACGAGTGGGGGCCCGGTCAGACCGAGATCACCTTTGACCCCCAGCTGGGGCTCGCCGCCGCCGACGCCATGATCCTGTTCCGAACTGCCACCAAGCAGATCTGCCACCAGCTCGGCTATCACGCCACCTTCATGTGTCGACCGCTGCTGCCCAACGTCTCCTCCAGCGGGTGGCACCTGCACGAGTCGCTCCAGGATGGGCGGGTGGGCGGCAACGCCTTCGCCAGCACGGACCAGGAGCCGCTGTCGGAGACCGGGCGCTACTTCGCGGCGGGGATCCTGGAGCACGCCATTCCGATGACCGTCTTCTCCACCCCCACCGTCAATGGCTTCAAGCGCTTCAAGCCGTACTCCTTCGCTCCCAACCGGGTGAACTGGGCGCTGGAGAACCGCGGCGCTATGCTCCGCGTCCAGGGGCAGCCGGGAGATCAGGGCTCCCACTTGGAGAACCGGCTTGGAGAGCCGGCCGCCAACCCCTACCTCTACATGGCGGCCAACCTCGCCGCCGGGTTGGATGGGATCCGGCGGGAGCTCAACCCACCGAGCATGGTTCAGGCCGATCCCTACTCGGAGGCGTCGCCGGCGCTGCCGGCCAGCCTGGGCGAGGCGGTCGAGGCGCTGGACCGGGACCAATTCTTTCGCCAGGCGCTGGGTCGGGAGATCGTCGACTATCTGGTCATGCTCAAGCGGTTCGAGTACAACCGTTACCTCGAAGAGGCCGGCTCGGCCGCCGACCCCGCCGAGGTGACCGAGTGGGAGCAGCAAGAATACTTTGAATTCTTCTGAGCTTCCCGCTACGAGGCGGCGGTCCTAGTGGGCCCTGCGCCACCCCCCGACTCGGCCACGCCGATCCAGCACCTGGTCCTCTTCCGGCTTCGGGAAGAGCCCGGTCCCGAGGTAGAGGAGGAGATGCGGCGCCAGATCTCCAGGTGGGTTGGTCTGCCCGGACTGCGAAGGCTCCGCTTTGGGCGCGACACCCTGGAGCGGGCCGACGGCTACCAGTTCGGGCTGCTCACCGAATTCAGCGACTCCATCACCTACGCGGACTACCTGGTCCACCCCCTGCATCAGAGCTTTCTGGCCTGGGTTTTGGAGCGGCCCTTCGACGTGATCCGCTTCGACTATCCGATCACCGAGCGGACCAGCCTGAGCGAGCCCGGGGTCGACTGAGGCCAGGCCACCCCACCTGGTGAACTGGCCGACCACTCCTCCTCTCGTTCAACGCCCGAGCAAGGGTGGTCCCGGCTGTTCAAGGCGATTCCCCAGGTCGGGCGGCACCGAAGGACCCCAGGTGCTGGGATCGGTCAGGCGCTAGCCCAGGGAGCTCAGCCAGGCGGAGAGCACCTGGGGGGCCTCGCGGACCGATGGCAGGCTCAGGGTCCGCTCCGACGAGCCCCTCTGCTCCAGGATGTAATCGACGTCCTTGAGCTGGTGTCCGGTGAGGATCGCCACGATGTCCGCATCCTCTTCGATTCGCCCGGCCAGCCGAAGTTTCCGCAGGCCGGCGACGGTCGTGGCGGAGGCCGGTTCGCAACCGATCCCATCCCGGCCTAGAGCCGCCTTGGCCTCACTGATCTCCTGGTCGCTGACAGACTCGCAGCCTCCCTCGGACCAGCGCAGAGCGCGCAGCGCCTTGGGCCAGTTGGCAGGACTCCCGATCCGGATCGCAGTGGCCCTGGTTTGCGGATCCGGCAGCGGCTCCAGGGAGTCTCCCCCCCCTGACCACAGCCGATAGAACGGGTTGGAGCCATCGGCCTGGACCACGATCAGTCGAGGGATCTTGGCGACCAGGCCGGCGCCTTCCAGCTCCTGCAGCCCCTTGGCGATCGCGGAGACATTGCCGAGGTTGCCTCCCGGTACCACCAGGTAGTCCGGCACGCGCCAGTCGCGTTGCTCCAAGAGCTCCGCGATCACGGTCTTCTGGCCCTCGATCCGGTAGGGATTGATCGAATTCACCACGTACCAGCCGAGTTCCGCGGCGACCTCGCGCAGCAGCCGGAGTGCCTGATCGAAGTTCTTCCCGGTCTCCACCACCAGGGCCCCGAAGTCGATTGCCTGGGCCAGCTTGGCACTCGCAACGGCGCCTTCCGGAACAAAGAGCAGTGCCCGGAGCCCGGCTCGGGCAGCGTAGGCCGCCATCGAGGCCGAGGTGTTCCCGGTCGAGGCGCAGGCGACCACCTCGACCCGCTGAGATACGGCGTGGCTGATGCAGGCGGTCATCCCCAGGTCCTTGAAAGAACCGGTCGGGTTGACCCCCTGGTGCTTCACCTGGAGCCGGGTTATCCCGGCCCAGCTGGCCGCCTGGGGTGAGCTGACCAAGGGGGTGGAACCCTCGCCAAGGGAGATCGGTAGCTGGCTCTCGGCGAGGAAGGGAAGCATCTCCCGGAAACGCCAGACCCCGCTCCGGTCGGCCAACGTGCTGCCGCCCTGCCGGCCGTGCCAGACCTCCCGCCACTGGCTGGGGTCGGCGTTGGCGAAGTCGTACCCCACCTCCAGCAGGCCACCGCAGGTGGCGCAGGCGTAAGCGATCCCGACCTCCGCGCTCTCCTGAGCGCAGCCGGGTTCGGAGCAGCGGAGAAATGATCTGGTCATCAGCCGGTCACTAGAGTCCGAACTCGGCGTGCATCGCCCGCACCGCCTCGGGCACATCGGTCGCTTTGACCACCAGTGAGACGCTTAGCTCTGACGACCCCTGGGCGATGGCGGCGATGTTGATGCCGAGATGGGCGATCGACCCGCAGATCCGGGCGGCGATGCCGGGAGTGCCCTTCATCCCCTCGCCCACCGCGACCACCACACCGACCTCGGCCAGCTCCTCGATCTCCGCGATCGACGAGCCGCCCCGCTGCGAACCGCGCTCGCGGTCAAGTCGGCGCCTCACCCGGGCGGCATCGCCGAGGTTGACCACGAAGCAGATGACGTTCTCTGCGGAGGACTGGGTGACGACCAGGGTGCTGACCTGATCCGCGTCGAGCACCCCGAAGACCTGGGCGGCGAGCCGGGTGAAGGAAATCGAGCGGGTACCCGAGACGGTGAACATCGCCGCCTCGGCGGTGGAGGCGATCGCCCTCACCCCGGGCAGACCCCGGTTTGCCCCACCAATTTCGGTCCCGGTGGCCGAGGGGTCGAAGCTGTTCTTGATCAGGACTGGGATTCCTGCCAGGGAGGGCA
The DNA here is from genome assembly GCA_035531715.1 of Candidatus Micrarchaeaceae archaeon. Lineage (GTDB taxonomy): Bacteria > Chloroflexota > Dormibacteria > Aeolococcales > Bog-877 > Bog-877. The sequence continues at coordinate 17,216 of DATKSI010000006.1, read as the reverse complement.
GGTCCAGCGCCTTGGGGTGGAGCACCTTGGCGCCGAAGAAAGAGAGCTCGATCGCCTCGCGGTAAGAGAGCTCGGGGATCACCCGCGCCTGGGGGACAAGACGGGGATCGGCGGTCATCATCCCGTCCACGTCGGTCCAGATCCAGATCTCGTCGGCAGGGAGGGCGGCTCCCAGAATCGTCGCGCTGTAGTCGGAGCCGCCCCGGCCGAGGGTGGTGCAGCTGCCGTCGCGGGTGCCCGCCCGAAAGCCCGTCACCACCGGAATCGTCCCCCGCTGCAGGATCGGCGTCAACCTGCTCGTGACCTTCTCCTGGGTCGGCTCAAAGAGAAGTGACGCGTTGCCGAAGCCGTCGTCGGTGACGATCAGTTCGGTCGCATCGACCGCCTCGGCCTCGAGGCCAGCCGCCCGGAGCGAGGCGGCCAGCAGTCCGGCAGACATCACCTCGCCCAAGGAGGAGAGCGAGTCGAGGGACCGGGGGGTGAGCTCCCGGACCAGGGAGAAGCCGACGCAGAAGTCCTCGAAGGTGGCGAGCTCAGCGTCGATCTGGGCCCGGACCGCCGGCCGCTCGGATGGTGCCACCAGGGCGTCGCAGACCTCGTAGTGGCGCCGTCTGAGCTCTTCGCCGATCTTCCGCCAGCGTTCCGTGTCGCGCCGGCTGGCCGCGGTGGCCGCCTCGAACAAGGCGGCGGTCACCCGATGCATCGCGGAGACGACCACCACCACTCCCCTCTGCCCCGCCTGCTGCCGGACGATCTCAGCCGTCGCCGCGACCCGGACGGGGTTCCCGACCGAGGTGCCGCCGAACTTCATCACCCGCAGCCCGGGCACAGCGGCGGTCACGCGGGGATGACCTTCGCGCCCAGGTGGCCCTGGGCTCCCTGATTGTCGGCCCGAAGCCGCAGTGCCCGAGCGTCCACCCCCTCCGCCCGAAAGCGCTGCAGCAGCCCTTGCTCGACCTCCGAGCCCGATCTCCGAGTGATCGCCAGCACTGCCGAGCCGGCTCCGCTCAGGCAGACTCCGAGCAGGTCTGGATGCTCCAGCTCCAGGCAGGCGCCCAGCCCAGGCACCAGATCGGCGCGCCGGGACTGATGCCAGCGATCGGCGAAATAGGCCGGCTGGAAGTCGAATTCCCCGGAGAAGGCCGCGGCCACCAGCAGCGCGGCGCGCTGCAGGTTGTGCACCGCGTCGGCGCGACTGTAGCTGGTGGGCAGTACCGAACGTGACCGCGCGGTCAGCATCGGCCGATCCGGGATGACCACGATGAACTCCAGCTCCGGCGGCACCAGCGCCTTGCGGGTCAGCACGGGACCGGCGTCAGCGCCGACCATCGAGACGACCAGACCGCCCAGAAAGGCGGCGGCGACATTGTCGGGATGGCCTTCCAGCTCGGCCGCCAACCCGATCAGCGTGGCATCGTCGGGACGCTGCCCGGAGAGCTCCGCCCCAATCAACAGTCCGGCCAGGACCGCCGCCGCGCTGGAGCCGAGTCCGACCCCCACCGGGATGGCGCTGCGCAGTTCGATCCGGAGCCCGGGTGGCGGCGCCGCCGCCCACGCATAGAGCCGGTGGATCCCCCGGACCACCAGGTTGGTGGAGTCGCGGGGAATCAGGTCAGCTCCCTCTCCCGAGCAGCTGAACTCCAACTCCGGGGTGGGGAGCGGAGTGGCCGCCGCCCTGAGCTCGAGGTTGAGCGCGATCGCCGCACAGTCGAAGAGACAGCCGAGGTTGGCGGAGGTCGCGGGGACGGCTACCTCGGCCACGGCAGCTCGATCGATCGGATGGAACTCATCGGCCCAGCCCCACCGCTCCCAGATGCTCCTCAAAAGCCGCGAGCTTGGGCGCGAGCACCGGAATGTCACCCTGGCTGCCGCTCAGGGCGTCGGTCGTCTTCAGCCCGTTGCCGGTGATGCAGAGCACCGTCGTCTCGCCAGCCTGGATCCGCTCAGCTTGGAGCAGCTTGCCCGCGGCCGCGACGGTCACCCCTCCAGCAGTCTCCCCGAATATCCCCTCCGACTCGGCCAGAAGTCGCATTCCGGCCACGATCTCGGGGTCGTCAGCGGACTCTGCCCAGCCTCCGCTGGAGCGGATTACCTGCATCGCCCGGTACCCGTCAGCCGGATTGCCGATCGCCAGCGACCGGCAGATGGTGTCGGGGAGCTGAGGGGTGATCTCGAATTCTCCGCCCGAGACCGCGCTGGCGATGGGGGAGCAGCCCAGCGCCTGGGCCCCGAAGATCTTGACCGGCCGCGGCTCCACCAGCCCGGTGGCCACCAGCTCGGCGAAGGACTTAGCGATCTTGGAGATCTGGGCCCCCCCGGCCATCGGCACCACCACATTGTCCGGGAGCCTCCACCCGAGCTGTTCGGCGATCTCAAACCCCACGGTCTTGGAACCCTCGGCGTAATAGGGGCGGAGGTTGACGTTGACGAAGCCCCAGGGGTGCAGCTCAGCGATCTCGGCGCACAGCCGATTGACCTGGTCGTAGTTGCCGTCGACCCGGATCACCCGGGCCCCATAGACCGTGGTGCCCACCACCTTGGCCTCTTCCAGATCGGCGGGGATGAAGACGACCGCCTCCAGACCGAGCCGGGCCGCCTGGGCGGCGACCGCGTTGGCCAGGTTGCCGGTCGAGGCACAGCCAACCACCTTGAAGCCGAAGGCCTGGGCCTGGGCCAGAGCCACCGCCACCACCCGGTCCTTGAAGGAGAGGGTGGGGAAACAGGCGGCATCGTCCTTGAGCCAGAGCGCGCCGCTGCCCAGCCGCGCGCCCAGCCGGGGTGCCGGGACCAACGGGGTGAAGCCGACCGGCAGACCGGACTGGAATCCCTCCGCCACGGGAAGGAACTCCGCGTAGCGCCAGATGTCCTGGGGGCGGCTCTCGATGGTCTCCCGGCTGACCGCCTGGCGCACCTGGGGGAGGTCGAAGGCCACCTCGAGCGGGGCGAAGCAGTCTTCGCAGAGTACCAGGGGACCATTGCCGAAATTTCGTCCGCACTGCTCACACCGCAGCTCGAAGAGGTTGGACACGGCTTGCTCCTTTGGGTATCAGTTAGGTGGATCGCCTGAGCGGCTCCAGAGCGATCGGCAAGGTGCCCTGGAGGTCGATCCGGGGGAGCTAGCACCCGAGGGCGCTAGGACTTAGTTCGCGAGTCCCCCGTGGCGCGCTGACGCATTCGGCTCCCTGGGGTAGGAGACCAAGCGGGTCCTCGGCCAATCAGGCGTCGGTCGTCACCAAAAATCGCGCATACCTGAGATCGGGATGCGCCCACAAATCGGGCAGAGTCGGTCATCTGCTGCCCGCCGCCAGCGGTTTGGGCCAGTGCCATGGGCCAACTTTAGCGAATCGAGGCCACCGGGGCGCGACCCCGCGCTCGGAGCGAGCAGCTCTGATCCTGGCAAACTCCTCTACCAATGAAGAACTTTCGAGTCGGCGTGCTCGGGGCGACCGGCGCAGTGGGACAGCGCCTGGTGCAGCTCCTGGCGGGCCATCCCTGGTTCACGGTGACCGAGGTGGTGGCGTCGGAGCGGTCGGCTGGGCGCCCTTACGGCGAGGCGGTTTCCTGGCGGCTCGGCAGCCGAATTCCGGACGAGGTCGCCGGGCTGGAGGTTCGCCCGTTGTCCACCGACTTGGAGTGCGACCTGGTCCTCTCGGCGCTCGACTCGGAGATCGCTGGCGATGCTGAGAATGCGCTGGCGGCGGCCGGATATCCGGTGATCAGCAATGCTCGCAACCACCGCCTGGAGGAGGACGTACCACTTCTGATTCCGGAGGTGAACTGGGAGCACGCCGCGATGCTGGGGCACCAGCGGGAGCTGCGCGGTTACAAAAGCGGGCTGCTGGCGACCAATCCGAACTGTTCGGTGATCGGCCTGACCATGGCCCTCAAGCCGCTGCAGGACGCCTTCGGAGTCGCGGAGGTCTCCGTCGTCACCATGCAGGCGCTCTCGGGGGCCGGGATCAACGGTGTGGCGGCGATGACCATCCTGGACAACGTCGTTCCCTACATCGCCGGCGAGGAGGAGAAGATCGAAACCGAGTCGCTCAAGATCCTGGGCAGCCTGGAGAACGCCCGGTTCGTCCCGGCCGACATCAGGGTCAGCGCCCAGTGCAATCGGGTCGGAGTCATGGATGGCCATACCGAGTCAGTCTCGGTCCGGCTGCGCACCCACGCCGATGCCGACCAGCTGCGCCGGGTGCTGGCCAACTTCACTTCCGAGCCGCAGCGGCTGCGGCTGCCTAGTGCCCCTCCATCGCCAATCCTCGTCGTTGACGGCTTGGACCGCCCGCAGCCTCAACTTGATCGAGAGGCGGCGGGGGGAATGGCGGTGAGCGTCGGCCACCTGCGGGCCTGCCCGGTGCTGGACTGGAAATTCACCCTCGTGGTGCACAACGCGATCCGGGGTGCGGCGGGAGCAGCCTTGCTCAACGCGGAGCTGTTGGTAGCCCAGGGCTACGTTGGCTAGTTGCCACTGGCCCAGGCCGGCCAGTTACTGCGGGCAATGCCTCCGCTCTCCCGGCCGACTCATCAACCACACTGCGTTGCCACGGCGGAGCTCGGAAACTTGGACACGACGCAACTGGGGATCGGCGAGCGGGCGAGCCCGCAGCTAACCCGAAGCGGGGCGCATCCTAAAGTGGGATAGCATCATTTGGCCGACCACCAGTAACCAAGGAGTGAGCGTGGAACTTTCGCAGCTCGGCGGGATCTTCCCCCCTCTCTTGACTCCGCTGTCGGCGGACGGGGAGGTCGACGTGGCCTCCCTGCAGCGGCTGGTCGACTTCGTGATCGCTGGAGGCGTCCAGGGCATCTGGGCCATGGGCACATCCGGCGAGTTCGCCTGCCTCCCCGAGCAGGCCCGGGCGCGAGCGATCGAAGCCATCGTGGAAAGGGCCGCGGGACGAGTGCCAGTTGTCGCCAATGTTGGTGACGGCTCCACCGGTCTCGCCCTGCGGCACGCAGCCCACGCGGTTGCCGCCGGCGCCGACGCTCTGGCCGCCACGCCCCCGCACTACTATCCCCACAGTGCTGATGAGGTGAGCGCCCATTTCACCATGCTCAAGTCCGCCTATCCGGCGCTTCCTCTGCTGGCCTACAACATCCCCCAGAACGTCAAGGTCAAGCTCGCCGTGGCAGACACCCTCAAACTCGCCCGGAACGGCACCCTGGCCGGGATCAAGGACAGCCAGAACGACCTGCAGTGGTTCCGCACCTTGGCCGCCTCGGTGAGGGAGGAGAACCTCGGCGACAGCTTCCGGTTATTTCTCGGAACCCGCACCCTGATCGACGTGGGGGTCGTGGCTGGGGCAGACGGGGCGATCCCCGCCAACTCCAACGTCGTCCCCGAGGCCTGCGTCGAGGCCTACTCGGCGGCCAAGGCCGGACGGCTCGACCAAGCGCGGAACGCCCAGGCGCTGGCAACCGCCTTCGAAAACCTCTCCTCAGTCGCTCGGGGCGGGTCGGCCAGCGCGGCAACCCTCAGCACGTTCAAGCACATCCTCAACCTGTGGGGCATCATCGATCACCCGGGAGTGTCGAGTCCGCTGCGACCACTGGCCCCCAACGAGGTAGCCGACCTGGCCGTTCGTCTCCAGCAGCTGCCTCATCCCGCCGGCAAGGAGCGAGAAGCAGTAGCCGTCTGACCCTGATCCTCGGAGCTCAGGGAGCCGCCCGGGGCGTTACGGGCGACCGGGGCCGGGGCGACCGGGTTCCGGGTCCTGCTGATCTCAGCGGCGGGACACGGTCGGTGCCATGCCGGCTAATCTCGATAGCCTGGGCGGCGGCACCCGGGTCGGCAACTGGACGAAACGGTTGCGGAGGCGGCGGTGGCAACTCCCGGGTCATGGACCGGTCCCCAGGCGACTGCTGGACTCACCCAGACGGAGCACTACGCCGATTGGCGATCGCCCACCCGGGACGGTTCGCCGATCCGACCATGCCAGCCTCCGTGGGAGCCGCTCGGGTGGGTGGCCGGCATGATCGTGGTTAGTGAGAACCACCAGCCCGTTCGCGCGCCGACCGAAGAGAAAGGGTAGATTCCGCCGCCCAGCGCCGGCTACGTTTCGGCCGCGGGCCGGGTCCAGCCCTGAGCCTCGGTCGGGCCTCACCCTGGACGGACCGCCCATTCCAGGCCGCTCGCTGGTACCATTCGCGCCATCGCTCCGGGAAGGGGGTCACCAAGCGGCGCCGCCTGCCAGACTGGGTAAGCCTGGGCACCGAGGAGAGGGTGGAGACTGATTCGGTCGGCACCTCCGACCACGATCCGGCAACCGGTTTGCCGATCGGCCCAGAGGTGGCCTCCGATCCGGCCGCCAGACCCGGACGGGTGACCCTGGACGGACGCTACGTGGTGCTCTCTCCGCTAGATCGCGCCTTGCATGGTCGGGCCCTCTGGGAAGCACTTCAGTTACCTGACTCCGACCGCCTTTGGCGCTATCTCCCTGAGGGCCCGTTTCCCGATCGGAGCTCCTTCGAGGCCAGGCTGGAGGCGCACGCCAGCTCCGACGACCCGCTCTTTTACGCCGTGGTGGACAAGGACTCCGCGCGCGCCCAGGGCTGGGCCTCGCTCATGCGCGTCAAGCCTCAGCACCGCTGCCTCGAAGTCGGGTACATCCTCTACTCCTTGTTCCTGCAGCGCACCCGGGGCGCGACCGAGGCCATGTACCTCCTCGCCCGCTACATCTTTGAGGAGCTCGGCTACCGTCGCTACGAGTGGAAGTGCGATTCCCTCAATCAGCCCTCGCGACGGGCAGCCCAGCGGCTGGGGTTCACCTTTGAAGGGGTATTTCGTCAGCACATGATCATCAAGGGAAGAAGCCGCGATACCGCCTGGTTCTCGATCCTGGACACGGATTGGCCGTCCCTCAAGGCCCGATTCGAGCGGTGGCTTGATCCGGACAACTTCGACAGCCAAGGGCGCCAGCGAACTGCTCTTTCGGCCCTCGCTGCTGAATCGGGGAACCAGCGGAGCCGGGGGAGGGCAGGCCAGAGGTAGCGGTGCTCCAGGTCGCTCTGGGCCTATTGAACTCAGATGGTCACGGCAGCTCCGGTCACCGCCGCGGACTGCTCACTGCAGAGCCACCCGATCACCCCCGCCACCGCCACTGGGCTGACCGCTCGGCGCATCGACTCGGGGCTGCGCTCCGCCCGGTTGGCCGGGGTATCTATCAGGCTCGGCAGCAGCGCGTTGACCCGCACCAGCTCGGATTTCAGCTCAGCCGCCAACACCTGACTGAGCTTGAGCACCGCAGCCTTGGCGACGGCGTAGGCGGCGGACCCCACCCCTCCCTCCTGCGCTTGCCGGGCTGAAATGTTGACGATCCCCCCACCGCCACCGGCGGCGATCCGGCGGGCACCTTCACGGCAGGCCCACCAGCAACTGTCCAGGTTGAGGCGGAGGAGGTACCGGTAGTCGTCCTCGTCGGTGTCCAGCGTCCGCCCCGCTCGGTAGCCGCCGGTGATGTTTACCAGCCAGCGCACCCGCCCGCCCAGCCCGTCGATCCGCTCCCACAGTTGCTCGGTCCGCACCCGATCGGTCAGATCCGCCTGATCCCAGGTCACCCGGGGGACCAGCCGCTCCAGCTGCTCCCGCCGCCGACGGGGAGAGGCGACCGCCGCCACCCGCTCCCCTCGCTGCGCGAACAGCGTGGCCACCGCTGGCCCCAGCCCTCCGCTGGCACCGCAGACCACGGCCAAGTCCGACATCAATGAACACCTCCCGCTTGGAAGCAAGTCGAGTGCGACTCCCCGCGCACCGATGGTAGCGCGCGTCCCTTAGCTGTCGGCAGCCGGGTCCGGATGGGATACTCAGGGACGATGCCGGACTTCCCCGCCCTGGCCGACGCCGCCGTCGACGACCTCCTGGAGCTGAATCCCGAGGAGGCCACGGCGCTCGGAGATCACCGGTTCGACGATCAGGTCTCGGACCGGAGCCTGACCGGGAGCGACGAGGTGGTGCGCCGGCTGCGGGCGCACCAACTGGCGCTAGCGGGCATCGACCAGGCGTCGCTCGACCCGGAGAGCCGGGTGGACTTCGCCATGCTAGCCACCCAGCTGGAGCTGGCGATCTTCCAGGAGGAGGAGGTGCGGGCGCCGAGCTGGAATCCCCTGGTGTACAACCCGGGGGACGGCCTCTTCACCCTGCTCGCCCAGGAGACCCAGCCGGCCGAGGTCCGGCTCGGTGCCCTCTGTGGAAGGCTGGAGGCGATCCCGAAGCTGGTGGAGCTGGCGATCAGCCAGCTGGAGAACCCCCCCAAAGTCCACGTGGAGACCGCCCTCCAGCAGCACCCGGGGGTGGTCCAGCTGGTGCGGGAGGAGGTGGACCGGTTGTCCTCCAAGGTCCCCGATCCCACTCTGCGGGGGCGGGTCGCCACCGCTCAGGACCGGGCGCTCGCCGCCTGGAAGAAATTCGGCCTCTACCTGGAAGATTCCCTGCCATCGGCCGAGGGTGACTTCCGGCTGGGAGAGAGACGCTTCGCCACCAAACTCCGGCTCGCCCTCCACTCACCGCTGGCCCCCGACGAGGTGCTCCGGCGTGCCCAGGCCCGCCTCGAGCTCCTGACCCAGGAGCTGGCCGAAGCGGCGGGAGCTCTGGTTGGGGGTGGAGGGTCACCGCAGGAATTGATTCGCCGCGCCCTCGACCAGGTGGCGGAGCAGCGCCCGAACAACCACACCGTTCTGGGTGAGGCCCGAGTCGCCCTCGATGACCTGACCAAGTTGGTCGCGTCCTCCGGGCTTTTCACCGTGCCCGAGGACCCCTACGACCTGATCGTGGTCCCCGAGTTCATGCGCGGGATGGCCTCCGCCTTCTGCATGCCGGCCGGGCCGTTCGAGGAGGGGGCGCATTCCCAGGTGATGATCGCCCCCACCCCGGACGAGTGGCCCAGCGAAAGGATCCAATCCTTCTACCGCGAGATCAACTCCGCCATGCTGGTGATGCTGATGGCTCACGAGGCGATGCCGGGCCACGTCATGCAGCTGGCGATTTCGCGCACCTTCCACGGGCCGACCAAGGTGAGGGCGGCACTCTCGAACGGGCCGTTCGTCGAGGGTTGGGCCTGTCACGCGGAGCGGATCGTCGGGGAGCTGGGGCTGGGCGGCCTCCCGATGAGCTTGCAACGAATCAAGGTTCAGATCCGCACCGCCATCAACGCCATCCTCGACGCCGCCGTTCATGCTGGCGACATGGGTGAGGCGGAGGCCCTGGCCCTGATGATCGACCAGGGCTTCCAGGAGCCGGCCGAAGCCCAGGGAAAGTGGCGCCGATCCTGCCTCAGCTCGGCGCAACTCTCGACCTACTTCGTCGGCTACACCGAGCTCCAGGACCTGTTCGACCAGCTGGCGCCGATCACCTCGTACGACGAGGTGCTGGGCCATGGGTCGCCTCCACCCTCATTGTTGGCGGACCTGCTCAGCTAGTCCCGATGGCAGGGAGGCTCGCGGGCCGCTGCGGCACCATCGTCTTGGTCAACCAACTCCGGCGCTCGCAGCTGAACCCGCTTCCCGAAAGCGTAGGTGGCCTGCCCCTCAGCCGCTCGGTGCCGCCGCGCGAACGGGCATTGCCGAATGGGCTGCTCAGGAGGATGTCGGGGCTCCCGCCGCCCCGCTCTCGGGAGGTCAAGGAGAGCCTGATTCGACCGCTCCACCGATTCAGTCGGGCAACCCGGATCACCGACTAGGAGTGGCGCGTTGGCCCTGACTCTCTCACCCCGACCGGTTCAATCTGGGGCCCTGGTCGCCAGAGATTCAGCCTGCGTTCGGACCTGCTGGACGCCTCGATCATGATGGTCGGGGTCAACCAGCCGGCGGACCGGGGGGCACCGATGCCAGGCCGGCTATCTCGAGCGCTGAGGCTCAGCCATGCCTCCGGATCCGCAGGCGGGGGAAGCTTAGCCCGAACCGCCACGCGGCGAGGGCAGACCCGCCGGCCAGGAGCAAGAGGACCACTGCCAGCCGCAGGATCAAGCCGCCTGAGGGTGGGGGCTCCGTACCCCGGGCCAGGGTTGCGGCGGCCCCGGGAGCGGCGGGCATCACAGGCCCGTCGAAGCAGATGATCGGCTTGGGGCTGGAACCGGGCGAAACCTCCGGCAAGGGGGAAACGGTCGAGAGAGGCGGACTGCTGGCAACCGGCGGGAGGGCGGGCAGGGACGTGATCGCCGGGAACGGAGGGCTGAGTGGACTCGAGCTGGCCGAGGATTCGCCGGGAAGTGGGAGGGAGCCCACAGCCGAGCCACCGCCGAAACCGACCACTGGAGGGACACCGGTGGGGGGGAGAACGGGCGGCCCCACCGGCCCCGGTCCGATCCCCATGATCGGGCCACAGCTGGGCGACGGGGTCGGGGTGGGTGTCGCGGTCGGAGCGGGGGTCGGGGTCGGGGTCGGAATTGCCGCCACCGGCGCGATCACCAACCCGGCCGGCTGCGTGCCCCCCGGCAGATTTATCGGCGCTGGGCCGACGCCGGTCGCGAGCGCGAGTGCTACCAGCACGCTGGCCCCGGCGGAATCAGTCCCGTCCACGTATGCGGTTGAGCCATCGGGGGTGATGGCGATGTCGTGCGGGGCAGTCCCCGCAGGCGGGCTCATCACCACGGAGTTGAGGGCGGAGGTAGTGGTATCGATGCTGACCACCTGTTTCCCGGTGGCGTCGGTCACATACAGCTGGCGGCCGTCCGGGCTGAGCGCCAGCCCCGACGGTTGGCTGGCCGGGCGAAGATCGATTGGCGCACCTTCGATGCGGTCAGTGGAGGGGTCGATCGCCACCACCTGAGGACCGGCCGCGGAACTGGTCAAAACGTAGAGGGAGCTCCCGTCACCCGAAATGACCATCGCTCCCGCGCCGACGAGTGGGATCGTGCTCGCGGGGGGGACTGCTATCCCGGTGGTGGTGCCAGTGGTGGTGGCGATCGAGATCGCCATGACGGAGCTGCTGCCGCTGCCCCCGTCGACGAATAGGGTCTTGCCATCCGGGGAGATCGCCAGGTTGAGGACGGCCCCGGTCGCGATCGGAGTTCCGATCTGGGATCCGCTCCGGGCGTCGAGTTCCACCACCTGGCCCGAGCCCGACTCGGCGATCAACAGATCCCGGCCGTCGGGGGTGACCACCATCTCGACCGGGGCGCCGGTCAACCCCATCGCGACCGGACTTCCTAGGTAGCTGTCCGAGGCCGTGTCGATGGTGCCCAGCAGCCCGTCTTTGAAGGCGACATAGAGCCTTGAGCCGTCCGGGCTGAGCGCGATGCTCTGAATCCCGCCCAGGGTCGGAGCCGATATCGGAGTCACCGTCTGACTGTTGGGGTCCTCGACGTAGACGGTTCCCGTGACGCCATCTGCCGCCAGTACCTGGTACCCGGCCGGGTTGGCCGCCAGGGCGACAGGGCTTCCCCCGATAGCCAGGAGCGAGATGGCACTCCCGAGCGCAGCCGCACCGAGCACCAGCCGGTGGAGGCTCTGCGACCGGATCGAGTTCCGGCGCAGCTCCCCCGGAGCTGGCGCCAGAGTCAAGGATGGGCGTTCCATTTCGGACCAAGAGACGTTTGGATACGCCATTCGGTTCCCTGGGCGCCGGCTCCAGTTACCTGGAACGGCTCTGCGGCTTAGGGTTGTCCATCGACAGCTGGGCTGACCGAGCTCTCCCAACCGAGCACCATCGCCGTCCTTCGGCCCAACCCAGATCGGGCCGCGCCCCTGGAGAGAGACGGCACCGTGACCCAGACGAGGTCAGCGTTTAGCTGCCCCCACTGGACTGTCTTGAGGGAGGGTGCCCGTGCTCAGACGGGAAGAACTCTCGGGCTCCGGGGCTCTATCCCAGTGGCCGGATTGACCGGGAATCGGCCTCCACCGGCGCGACCTGTGCGAGCTTTCATGGTCTCCGGGCTGAGCCGGTGGAGCGGGCTCGGCTTCCCGGTTCCGGTGCCCAGGAGGTAGCGGGCCGGCGCCCATCCCGGTCCCCAACGTGGTCGGCGCTAAGCTGGCGCTACAGGAGGTCAGGCGGCCGTGGAGCAGAGCTTCCCCGGGCTTCGGCAGGCGGTCTTGGACTGCCCGAATGCGCGCGCCCTGGCCGAGTTCTATCGCCAACTGCTCGGCCTGGAATACCGACCGGGCGACGAATCGCCCCCGTCGGGGGCCCCGGATCCGAAAGGACAAGAGTGGCTGGTGCTGCAGAACTCCGCCGGGACCAGCCGCCTGGCCTTCCAGCAGGTGGCCACCCTGACCCCGGCGACCTGGCCGGAGGGTCCCATCCCGCAGCAGCTGCATCTAGACCTGACCGTCCCCACCAAGCAAGAACTGAACGTCCAGCACGCCCGGGCTGTGGCCCTGGGGGCTCACTTGCTCCGCGACCTGTCCGATGACCCCGATGAGGCGCTCAGGGTCTACGCCGACCCCGCTGGACATCCGTTCTGCATCTTCGTCGCTGGTCACCAGTGAGCGACTCCTTAGAAGGGGGACGCAGAGCCAGCGCGCAGTGCCTCGGGACCGGCAGAGAGGCGATGGATCAACGTACCGCCAGTCCCCCGATCGGCGTCGCGACGCGACGCCGGCAGCCAAGGTGCCCGAACCGCCCGGTAGCCGCAGGAAGCCACATCATTCCGGGTTTGGTCATCGGCGGCGGCGCCCTGCCCCAGATTCCTCACCCAGGCTGGGTTGGCGCCTCTCAGCTGGCGGCGCCGGGCGGCGCCCAGGCTACCGCCATCACCTCCGGGACCACCAGTGGCCAGCGGTCGCCGAGCGCCGCCTCCATCTCCGGGTCCCGGTCCGCGGGCAGGCAGAGTCGCCGTCTGGCGAAGGCGACGTAGTCCGCGCGACTCACGGTGGTCACGTGGCGATCGCGCACCCACGACTCGGCGACTGGCTGATAGCCCTGCTCGCGAACGACCTCCAGGAACAGCTCGGCCGACGGCTGGCCGGGGCGGGAGAGCTGCCAGAACTGCTCCCAGAGATAGTTGAAGGGGGAAGTGGGATGGGCGGCGGTCAGCTCCACCACTACCAGGCGGCGGGCATGCTCGGTGAGCGCCCTCACAAAGGGTCCAATCTCGGTCACGTTGTAGACCACGTGGTTGCAGACCACCACGTCAGCCACCGCGACTTCGTCAGCAACGTCGGGCCACCTCCCCTCCGTCTCGCGGTGCCCAACCCCAGCCTGGGAGCAAGCGGCAGCGAAGTTCTGGAGCATGCTCGCCCGCTCGTCCACCCCGGTTATCTGGAGCGCCTGGGGAACCAGGGGCACACTGGCAGCCCCACCACCGCAGCCCACGTCCAGAACCGACCCCCCCGGACCCAGGGCCGCCCGAGCCAATCGCCTCGACGGCCGGTCGTCAGCTACTACAGATTCATCCACCTTGAAGAATTCGGGCGGAAGAACCCAGGGAGACTCCGGAGCGGCGGCCAAAATCGGCTCGGGAATGGCCCACTCGGCGAGCGCGCTGGCCCAGCGAGTTGCGGGTGAGGGTGTCAAGGTCGGCTCGGGCCGCGTTTGATCATCAGTTCCACGTGCCTCACCTCCACTGTGCCCTCCCGAGTTAGGTCAGCCCCGGCGGCCGGCATTGTCGCCGCGGGACTCCCCGGGATCTTCCCAGACGGAGCCGCCTCGGGACCTCCGCCAATTGGTCGGGTGGGCCTCCCGCCGGTGGGGACGGATCCGATCAACCCTACTTACGGGCATTCCCCGAGCTTCGAGCGCTTCCGGGAGCGGCCGCTCGCGACGCCCCTTTCCCGGGTCCCGCTGGGCTTGGCCGTCAACCGATGCTGCGGCCGCAGGAGGTGTGCTCGGAGCTCACCTCCACCAACCGCCTGCACCGAGAAGACTCACGCGGCCAGGGCGGAGCTCCTGACCCGACAGCCCCCTTTTCCGGCTCGCCGTCCATGGGATAGCCCGCCGCCGTTGGCCGAAGCCAGACTCAAGGTCGCTCTGCCCGAATCCACGGAAAGGCTGGTCCTGATCGCTCGAGTGGCCCGGTGAACCAGCAACTTCACCGCTTCGACGCTGCGCCCCATCAGGGCCGCTATCTCGCGAAGCTCCAACTCTTCACCGTAGCGGAGCCATAGCGCGCGCCGCTGGGAAGCCGGTAGCTCCGCCGACAGCGTCCAGACCTCGCGGACCAGCTCCTTGGTGACCACCACATCGGCGGGATTTGGTCCGCTATCTGCCACCTTCGCCGCCTCGTCGAGTTCGCCGGTGGGACGAGCTGAGCGGTAGTGATCCACCACCCGATGAGCCGCGATCGTGTAGAGCCACGGCAGAGCGGAAGACCGTACCGGGCGGTAATTCCCGATACCAGCCATGGCCCGATAGAAGACGTCGCTGGTGAGGTCCTCCGCCTCCGCCTGCGTGCCGACTCGGGACCTGATGTAGCGGAACACCGCTGTGTGGTGCTGGTCGTACATGGCCGACGCCATCAACTGATGTTCCCGCGCCACTTTCCGGACACTGGTTGACCGGACTGCTTCGGCTGTTCCAGGAGTCGTCATAGCGCTGCTCTCCTCTTGGTCGCATCCTCTGCTACGCCGGAGAAATTAGCACTCCGGCGCCCAACTGTGCAAGCTTACGCTAGCAAAAAGCCCTTATTTGTTATGGGAATATTGCAACTCGTTGAAAGTGCGCCAGGCTGCTAGTTCCGGTCGCTGAAAGTACGTGCGTCTAAGCAACAAACTGAACTGAATTGCAATGCGACAGAATTCTTCGCCGAACGAAATATCAACCACGACTGAAAATCATTGGATCCAAATGCGGGAGAAACGACTCCTCCGGTACCGCGTTATTCCAGGGTGAGATTGCTCGGGGGAGGCCCTTAGCTACGGCTGAGTCGCTTGTCTCACCGGGGCACCGACAGCCGGCGACCAAAGCTTGAGATAGGAGGAGAGGAGTTGTCAGCCACCATGACCGAGCGGGCAACGGGGATCCCCGAGCAAAGAGTCACCCGGAACTTCACCAGGCGCAGCCGTCCCGGCGGGCTGGAACGCGCCAACCGAGAGATCCGCTCGGCGCTGGCGCTCAGTCAGCGGCGGCGGCTGAACGAGTCGCGCCAGCGCCGCCGCCTACAGGCCATCGACAGGTGCCTAACCACCCTGGAGGAGTTGCACCAAGAGGGGGCCTTGATCGCCCGCCGGGACGGGTGCCGGAAGGTGGTCGCTCGGCTGCTTGACGAGGTCTGCGGCGTCCCTCCCGAGGCGGTGGAGACTGCCCGTAACTCCTACGATCTGCACTCGGCCTTGCTCGACTGGCAGTCCGCGGTGCTGGACGACCTGGTGCCGCATCGTCGGGAGCGATTCCCCGATCTCAACCTGGAGATGGACGACTGGCCGCGTCCGCGCCGGCGCCGCCGCCGCTCCAGCCGTAGCAGGGAGAAACTGGCCGCCTGATCTGAAGGGGCGCACGGGCACCCTGGTTCCTCCTCCCGTTTCGGTGGCACCTGGTGGCGGTCGTCGGCTCGGTCCGGCGCGGTCGCCGAGCGGGGTGGCATCCGACCGGCCCTGCCCCGGGCGCGCGGGCGTTCGGGTCGACCGTGACAACTCCGTCCCGGTTAGCCGCCTCCACGCCGCTAGCTGAGGCGATAGTGGTGATGGATGCCAGCCTCCGGCGGCGCCCGTGGTGCCGGCGCGGTCTTTGGCGCCGGTCGGGCTATCGTCGGAACTGTGGCACGCGGCGAGTCTCATCAACTCTCGGAGCGATCGGAGAAGCGGCCCAGGCGGAGAGCCGGGCCGACTTCGCCCAGCTGGATGCCGGAGCTGGCTTGGCTGAGAATCGCTCTTTCCGGGTTGGTGTTGCTCAGCGGGATGCTGGGGGTGATGACCACTCCCTCCCTGGCCGAGGTCGCCGAGCTCGGAGCTCCCCTGCGGGGACCAGCCCCGTACTCGCCGACGGGCGCGGACCTCTCGTATCCACAGTGCGGGCTGCCCCTGCCGTTCGACCAGGCCTTCGCGGTGGTGGGGCTCAACTACGGCCGGGACAACACCCTCAATCCCTGCTTTGGGGAGGAGCTCAGTTGGGCGGCGCTCCAGACGACCGGAGACTCTCCCGAGCCAGACGTCTCGGTCTACCTGAACACCGGCGACCCCGGCAACTCCTATCTCGGCGAGCTGGTGAGTGATTGGCCGTCCGCGGGAATCACCCCATTTGGAAGCTGCCTAGCCGCACGTTTGAGCCTCCACTTTCCTGCCTCCGGTCAGGTCTCCCTCTCCTGCGCCTACCAATACGGCTTCCTCAAGGCGACTCAGGACCTGGCCTGGCTCCGGGTCGCGGCCGCCCGAGATAACCTGCCGACCGCGCCGGCGGCCTATCCGATCTGGCTCGATGTGGAGACCTCAAACTCCTGGGAGTCGGCCACCGAACTGAACGTGGCTGATCTCCAGGGAATGGTCGCTGCCCTGCAGGGATCGGGGGTCACCGCCATCGGGGTGTACGCGCTCCCAGCCCAGTGGCAGGCGATCACCGGAGGCGCCAACTCGCTGGCCTTCGGTTCCTTCCCCGGGCTCAAGGACTGGATCTTAGGGGCGGACTCGCTCCAGGCCGCCCAGGCCGAGTGCAGCCAGCCACCCTTCGTGGGCTCCGCCGTCGCCCTCGCCCAGTTCCCCACCGGGACATTTGACGGAGACTACGGCTGCTGAACGGACGGAGTTCGGCGACCAGCTCGCTCCCTGCAGGTGTGGTTGCGGCGATCCGCCGGGAGATGCCCCGGGCACGACAGCGCTCTCCTCGGCTCCGCCAGCTCTTGAATCGCCTCCCCGAACTATCCCGATCCGCGCGGCTATCATGTTGTAGGCGCAACCACATCAGCAGCGAGGAGGCCTACCGGAGGAGATGAAGCTAGCTCTCAAGACCCGCGACCTGCCGACCCGAGTGGCCACCGGAGCCTACATTCTCCATTCCGGGCTCGACAAATGGCACGCTGATGAGGCGCGGGTGACGGGCCTGCATGGCATGGCCAGCGGTGCCTTCCCGTTCCTCCGCCGTCTGACGCCAGTTCGGTTCGGAAAGTTGCTGGCCGCCGGGGAGATCGCCACCGGAGCGGCCCTCCTGAGTCCGGTAGTGCCGGCGTCGCTGGCCGGCGGAGCATTGACCATCTTCTCCGGGGCGTTGGTAACCATGTACCTGAGGACGCCCGGCATGCATAAGCCCAACAGCGTCTGGCCGAGCTCCCAGGGGGTCGCGGTCAGCAAGGACGTCTGGATGCTGGGCATCGGGTTGGGACTGTTGCTTGAGGCGGCCACCGACCGCTAGCTAG
>DATKSI010000005.1:0-20677 GCA_035531715.1 Candidatus Micrarchaeaceae archaeon | reverse complement strand
GAGCGGAGCGGCGCATGAAGTCCGCGGCGCTTCCAGAGCCGACCGGAACCTCACCCGGCTCCTGGTCGCGACAGCTTCGAGTGCAGTTGCAACAGCTCCGTCATCAGAGAACCGGACTCTCCTAGGGCACGCTCGTGATCGGAAGGTCCGAGAAGTGCCTGGATCTCAAACCAGGACCGGGGCCGGCAATCTGATCACAGGAGTCCCATGACCGCTACGGCCGCCCGTCGGAGTCCGCTTTCGCCCGATCTGGGCCTGGGGAACGAGCCCTTTCCTCAGGCTGCCCTACCCGCGCCGGAGTCACTCCGGCGCCGTCGCAATACCCAGGCGGTGGCGGTAGCGGCCCTGCTGGTGACCCTGGCCTATCTCACCTGGAGGACGCTCTACACGGTGAACCTGGGTCAGTGGTGGATTTCGATCCCGCTCCTGCTCCTTGAGGTCCACGCGACGGTGGGCCTGGTTCTCTTCACCCTCAACCTCTGGAACATCGATGCCACCCCGCCTGCCCGACCGGTCGCGGCAACTGATCTGAAGCTGGCCATTCTCATCCCCACCTTCAACGAACCGGAACAGACCCTGCTGCCCACCATCGCCGCTGCGGTAAGTGTCCAGCTGGACCATGAGACCTGGGTGCTGGATGACGGTCAGCGCCCTGAGGTCGAGCAGCTGGCCCACCAGTTGGGGGCGCACTACGTCTCCCGTCCGGTGCACGACCACGCCAAGGCCGGAAACGTCAACTACGGGCTGACTCAGCTCGATGCTGATCTGGTGGCGATCATTGACGCCGATCACGTGGCCTCGGCCAACCTCCTGCGCAACACGGTCGGTTACTTCGACGACCCCAAGGTGGCGCTGGTGCAGACCCCCCAGGACTTCTACAACCTGGAGAGCTTCGAGCATGAGCACTCCTTCAGCGAGCAGCGGCTCTTCTACCGCGCCCAGCTCGCCGGCCGCAATCGCTGGAATGCCGCCTTCTGCTGCGGCACCGGGGTCGTCTTCCGGATGGACGCGCTGCGACAGGTGGGGGGCCTGGCGGTGGAGACGCTCACCGAGGACATTCACACCACGCTCCGGCTGCACCGGCGAGGCTGGAGGACCGTCCTGCACAACGAGGTCCTGGCCCACGGACTGGCTGCCGGTGACGTGGTCCAGTACCTGGGCCAGCGACTCCGCTGGGGCACCGGCGCCATGCAGGTGCTCCGGCTGGAAAACCCGGCCGTGGTGAGTGGGCTGACCCTGATGCAGCGGGTCAGTTATCTGACCACCCTGCTGGGATGGTTCGACGCCTGGCGCTCGCTCGGCTACCTGCTGATTCCGATGGGGGTGCTGTGGCTGGCCGCGATTCCGATCCAGTCCCCGATCACCATCTTCGCCCCCTTCTTCCTAGCCACCTTCCTCTTGCAGCGGTATGCCATGCGCCGGCTCTCCCGATCCACCTCCAACCAGGCCATCGCCACCGTGTTCGAGATGGTCCGGATGCCGGCCAACCTGCAGGCCACCCTCCGCCTCTTCTCCTTCTCCAAGCCGGCCTTTCGGGTCACCGAGAAAGGGCGGGTCGGAGCCGAGCGCGACAGGATGCCCGTGCCGCCCCTGCTGTGGGGGTTGCTGGCCGCCACCGTGGTCACCTTCGGCTGGACCGTGGCCAGCCTCCTGAGGCTGACTCCCCTGCACTATCCGGTCCCCTGGATCGCCTACGGCGCTCTGTTCTGGCTGGTGGTCAACGGCGCCCTCTTGGTGACGGCCATCGCCCGGATCCGGGCCCGGCGCTTTGCCGCGGAGCGGAGGGCCTCGGTGCGCTTCGACGTGGACGCGCCGGCCCGGCTCGGCTGGGCCCCCGGCCGCCTGCTCGACGCCTCCATCACCGGGGTGAGAATGATTCTCCAGCCCTCGCCGGAGACTCCCGTGTCCTCGGGCCTGCACTCGCTGGCGATCGGGCTGCTGGGTCAGGTGTACACCTTCCGGGTCTTCGCCAGAAGCGCTCGGCCCGAGCTCGGCTCGGACCCGGGGACGGTGGTGGGTCTGGAGTTCGCTCCCGGCCAGGCGCCCGCCCGGGCAGCTCTTGCGCTCGCTTTGTTTCAGACTGGGGCCGAGCCGATCTTCGTGGCCGAGGATGGGCCCCGGGTGATCAGCCGAAGAAGGGAGACCGCCCGAAAAAAGGTCGCCTGAGCGCTTCCCCCAGCCGGTCCGCTCATGTGAGCGGGAAGTGTGACCGGAGCGGCGCACCCGGCGACCACCGGGCGCTCCGGGACCGGGATCTCCACAAATCGGGCGCGGTGAGCCGGTAAAATCCTACTCACTGCTGTCGGTAGGGATTGCGTCCTTTTCCCGACAGCTGGCTCAGGCCCGAAGCCCGGCCCGGAGCGAAAAAGGCCCGGAATCTGGAGTGCGATTGTCTTGACCGGACAGTGGGTGGGCCGTCCGCAGGTGCGCCGGGAGGATCTGCGGCTGGTGCGGGGTGAGGGGTCCTATCTGGATGACCTCCGCTTCCCCGAGTGCGCTCATCTGGCCTTCGTGCGCAGCCTGTTGCCCCATGCCCGCATTGGGGCCGTCGACTCCACCGAGGCTCGGTCCCTCCCCGGCGTCATCGAGGTGCTGACCGCGGCAGACTTCCCGGGCGTAGGAGCGCTGCCGCTTCAGGCGACCGCCCTGCCCGAGGGGTTCGAGCTGGCCAACGTGCCGATGCCCATCCTGGCCGGCGACGAGGTGCGATTCGCCGGCGAAGCTGTCGCCGTGGTGCTGGCCGAGTCGGCCGCCATCGCCGAGGACGCCGTGGAACTGGTGCAGTTGGAGCTGGAGCCGCTGCCCTCCGTGGGCTGGCCGCGAGCGGCGCTGGAGGGGAAGATCCCGGTCCACCTCGAGCATCCCGACAACGTGGTGATTTCCGGGAGGGTCGGAGGCGGGGATGTGGAGGCGGCGATGCGCAGCGCGGATCGGGTGGTCCGGGGCCGGTTCTCGATCCCGAGACTGCAGGCCAGTCCCATCGAGACCCGCGGCTGTGTCGCCCAATATTTCCCGGACTCCGATCTGATCACTCTCTGGTGCTCCTCTCAGGATCCCCACCGGCCCCGCCTGCAGCTGGCCCACGTGCTGCACCGCGAGCTGGATCGGATTCGGGTGGTGGTTCCCGACGTGGGCGGGGCGTTTGGCAGCAAGGGCGGTCTGGCCCCCGAGTACGCGGTCGCGGCGCTGGTGGCCATGCGCCACCGTCGTCCGGTCAAGTGGGTGGAGACCCGCTCCGAGAGCTTCCTGGCCGCCTATCAGGGCCGGGGCATGGAGGCCGACGCGGCGCTGGCGGTGGACCGGGACGGGCACCTGCTGGCGCTCCAGGTTCAGCTGATCAGCGACCCCGGTGCCTACCTGCTGGGCCACACCGCCGTGGTCGCGGCCACCGCCGCCAGCCTGGCGACGGGCGCCTACCAGATCCCGGCGGCGGAGGTGATCGTGGTGGGGGCGGCAACCAACAAGGTCCCCACGGGCCCCTACCGCGGCGCGGGCCGGCCCGAGGCGGCACTCATCATCGAGCGGATGGTGGACCTGGCCGCCCGGGAGCTGGGGCTCGACCCGGTGGAGATGCGGCGCCGGAACCTGGTTCCCCCAGACGCCTTTCCCTACCGCACCGCGCTGGGGAGCGAATACGACTCGGGCGACTACCCAGGGCTCCTGGATCGGGCTCTGGAGCTGGTCGACTACCCGCAGGAGCGGGCGCTCCAGGCCGCGGCTCGGAGCGCCGGCCGGATCCGGGGGATCGGGGTTTCGGTGACGGTGGAGTCGAGTGGCAACAGCGTCTGGGAGACGGCGGCGGCCACCCTGCAGCCGGATGGTCGGGTGCTGCTGCTGCCCGGCTCGAGTGAGCACGGCCAGGGCCACAGCACCACCTTCGCCCAGATCGCTGCCGACAAGATGGGGCTCGACCCCACCCAGATTGAGGTCCACAGCGGGGACTCGGCCGAGGTCCCCCTGGGCGTGGGCACCTTCGCCAGCCGCTCGGTCACAGTCGGGGGCTCGGCCATCCTCTTAGCGCTCGAGGAGCTCCAGCGGCGCTGCCTGAGCTGGGCCGCTCACCTCCTGGACATACCGGAGGATCAGCTGGTCTGGAAGGCGGGATCGGTTCAGTCTTCCGACGGCTCCGCCCGCCTCACCCTGGCCGAGATCGCCGGGGCCGCATCGCAGCCGCATCCGGACTCGGCTCTGCCCGAGCTTCGGGGCGACGGCAAATTCTCCCTCCCAGGGCTCGCCTACGGGTCCTGTGCCTGCATCGTCACCCTGGAGATCGACCCGGAGACGGGAGCCGTCACCGTCGAGCGGCTGGTGGCGGTCGACGACGCCGGCACCATCATCAATCCGCTGCTGGCCGAGGGACAGGTCCTGGGTTCCATCGTCCAGGGGCTGGCCGCCTCGCTCTTCGAGGAGGTGACCCACGACCCCGACGGCCAGCCCCTGACCGAGAGCTTCCTCAGCTACGCGATCCCCACCCTGGCCGACATCGGGGTCACGATCACGACGGAGTTCCGGCCCACCCGCTCGCCCCTGACCCCGCTCGGGACCAAGGGGGTCGCCGAGAGCGGCTGCATCGCCGTGCCGGCGGCGGTCGCCAACGCCATCTGCGACGCGCTCGCCCCACTGGGCGTGCTCCACGCCGATCCCCCGTACACCCCCGAGCGGGTCTGGAACCTCATGGAGGCGGGAAAGCCGTGATCGAGACCCGGGTGGCGCTGGTCACCGGTGCGTCGCGGGGGATGGGCCGAAGCATCGCGGTGGCGCTGGCCGAACAGGGCCATGACGTGGGAATCAACTTCAGCCGCAGCCGGGATGACGCGGAGGAGACCGCTCGGCTGGTGATCGAGCAGGGACGGCGGCCGCTGCTGCTGCAGGCGGATGTGAGCGACGAGCAAGCGGTGCGGGCGATGATCGCTACCCACACCAGCGAGTTCGGGCAGCTGGATCTCCTGGTGAACAATGCCGGCACCACCCTCGACACCGAGCCCGATGACCTCGAGGGGCTGCAGCTGGAAGATTGGGACCGTGTCTTCGCGGTCAACGTACGGGGCCTCTTTCAGGTGACCCGGGCGGCGGTGCCCCTATTGCGGAATTCCAGCGCTGCGAGCGTGGTCAACATGGCCAGCATTGCCGGGCTGCGCCCGAGCGCCCAACCATTTCCCTATGCCGCATCCAAGGCAGCGGTGGTGAACTTGACCAAGACCTTGGCCCGCGCCTTGGCCCCCGAGATCCGGGTCAATGCGGTCGCCCCGGGCTGGGTGGAGGGAGAGTGGATGGAACACGCTCTGGGGGAGAACTACCAGCGTCTGATGGAACGCCGAGCGAGCCATACCCCGATGCGCCAGGTGGTGACACCGGAGGATGTCGCGGAGGTGGTGCTCTCGCTGGTTTTGACCAGTCGTCTGGTCACCGGTGAGGTGGTGGTGATCGACGGCGGCTACAGCGCTTCCACTTGACGGAGGGTGAGCGGATGGCGAAGTTGAGGCAATTCGGGAGGACAGCTTGAAGTCGATCGACGTCCACGTTCATCCCTACACCGAGGAGGTGCTGGCGGTCACCCCCGACTGGTTCTGGGGCCACGCCCGCAAGACCTTCAACTTCGGCGGCAAGCCGATCACCGTCGAGGACATGGTGCGGACGATGGACGAGTCCCAGGTGGAGAAGTCAGTGCTGCTGGCCTTCGACTGCGAAACCACCCATGGGTGGAAGGTCTCCAATGAGATCGTGGCCGGCCTGGTCGCCCAGCGACCTGACCGGTTCGTCGGCTTTGCCAGTGTCGACCCCAACAAGCACCAGCTGGCGGTGCTCGAGCTCGAGCACGCGGTCAGAGAGCTGGGGATGCGCGGGCTCAAGCTGCATCCCCCCACCCAGAATTTCTATCCCAACGACCGGGCTCACTATCCGCTCTGGGCCAAGGCCCAGGAGCTGGGGATTCCCGTCTTGATCCACACCGGTCACAACCAGTCCGGGGGACGGCTCCAGTACGGCGACCCGACCTTCGTGGATGAGGTGGCCCTGGACTTTCCCCAGCTCCGGATAATCCTGGCCCACTTCGGTTTCCCCTGGGTGAACCAGGCGATCTCGGTGGTGTGGATCCGGCGCAACTGTTACCTGGAGCTCTCCGGATGGTCCCCGAAATACATTCCGGAGACGGTCTGGAACTACGCCCGGTCGATCTTCCCCGACCGGGTCCTCTTTGGCACCGACGCCCCGGTGATGACCGCGGCCCGGTGGCTCAACGACTTCGGCCAGATCGCGCTGCCGGACCCAGTCAAGCACAAGATCCTGTACCAGAACGCCCATCGCCTGCTCTTCGACGACCCCAAGGCGGAGGGGAGCCTCGAAACCGATGCCGCAGCGGGCGCGATCCCCGGCTGATCCCGCTTCGATCCGTCCGGGATGAACTGGGACGGCAGGTGCCGGAGCCGGGTTTAGGGGCGCAGCCGTCAGGCCGCGGGCTCGGCCAACTGCTGGGTCAAGGTCTTCTTGGAGACCTTGCCGAAGGCGGAGAGGGGGAAGCTCTCCATCAGCTCCAGCCGCTCGGGCAGCTTGTACTTGGCGACCCCCATCGCCAGCAGCTCTTGGGTCACTTTCTCCAGGGTCAGCTCCTGCCCGGTCTGGGGGATCACGCAGGCGCACATCCGCTCCCCCAAGATCGGGTCGGGGACCGGCACGCAAGCCACATTGCGAACTGCGGGGATGGTCAGGATCAGGTTCTCCACCTCCTCGGCGCTGATCTTCTCGCCCCCCCGGTTGATCAGATCTTTGATCCGACCCTCCACCAGATAGGCGCCGGATGGATGGCGGCGCATCAGGTCGCCTGAGCGGTAGAAGCCGTCGGGGGTGAAGACCCGGAGGTTATAGTCGGCGGCCCGATAGTAGCCGCGCAGGGTGTACGGGCCCCGAACCGTCAGCTCCCCCACCTCCCCGTCCGGGACCTCCTGCCCCTCCTCGTCGGTGAGCCGGACCTCGTCGTCAGGGGAGACGGGGGTCCCCACGGTCTCCAGCCGCACCTCGTCGGGGTCGTCCCGCTTGGTGAAGAACAGGGTGCCCTCGCTCATGCCGAAGTTCTCCTGGACGAAGCCGTTGGGGAAGGTCCGGGCCATGCGCCGGCGCACCTCCGGCTGCAGCCGCTGGCCCCCGGACTGGAGGAGCTCGACCGACCCCAGGTCACAGGTCTCGGCGAGCGGGTCGGCGAGCCAGCGGATGTAGAGCGCCGGAACGGCGGCCACATGGGTCACCCGGTGCCGCTCGATGGCCGGCAGAGCATCGCTCGCCCGGGTGCTCCTGCCCAGCACCAAAGCGCCGCCCTCCAGGAACACCCCCTGCGCCCCCGGGCAGGCGAGCGGCATGTTGTGGGCCAGGGGGAGCACGCAGAGCTGGACGGTGCTACCCGAGATCCCCTGGGCCAAGGAGGCCATCCTGGTGTTGTAGAGGTAGTCGTTGTGGATGCGCGGGATCAGTTTGGGGATCCCCGTCGTTCCCCCGGAGAGCAACAGCACACAGGGATCCATCGGATCCGCCCGAAATGGCGGCGGCTCGGGAGCCTCGCTCGGATGGCGGAGCTCCTCCAGAGGGATGATCTGGCGCAGGCAGTCGTTCTCCGCCTGCACCTCCCGACCCAGGTCGGGGTCCTGGCCGAAGTAGGCGGTTGCCTCGGCCAGCTGCACGTAGTGGTCGATCTCATGGCGGCGGTGGGCCGCCAGGGTCATGATCGGGACCACCCCGATGCGCTGGAGGGCAAAGTGCAGCTGGAGGAATTCGGGACAGTTGGGCAGGTGGACCACCACCCGGTCCAGGGGGCGCAGCCCCCGCTGCCAGAGATCAGCTGCCAGGCGATCGGCGGAGCGCTGCAGCTCGGCGTAGGTCATCTGCTGGTCGTCCCAGAAAACCGCCGGGCGCTCCGCGTACCTGGTGAAGGCCTCGCGAAAGACCTCGTCCATGGTGCGGCCCGCCCAGTATCCGGCCGCCCGATAGCGAGCCTGGAACTCCTCCGGGAACGGAACCACTCCGTCGAGAGGCATCAGTGGCGGACTCTCCCCATCTCAAGCACGTCTGGCTCCGGAACCGGCCGCCGCGCTGCCCCGCGCCAGCCGACCCAGCCCAGGATACCTACTTGGGTAGGTGGCCCACCGCCGGCTCAGCCGCCAAGACCCTCCAGCTCCTCGCTGGCGTCGTCGGCGCCAAATTCGGTCAGGCTCAAGAGGCCCCGCCCGTACTGTTCCTCCAGCTCGGTCGGGAAGTCGGCGTAGATCCGCTGCACGAAGAGGTCGTGACGGATATAGGTCTTGACCAGGCTGGCCAGGAGTGGGCTGTCGGCGTAGAAGCCGTCGTCGGGACGCCCTTCCCGGGCCAGCACCCAGAGCCCCCAACGGGAGTCCACCACCACCGCCAGGTGGCGCACGTCGCGTGAGGGGTAGAGGGTGCCATCGGTGCTCGAGTGCCGGACCACCCGACCGGGCGGTGCCGGAAAGGGCAGGGCGCCAAAGTGCACCAAAACGAATTCGACCCCCCGACCTGCCGCCTGCTCCACCGCTTTGGCCAGCGGCTTGAGCTCCTCCCGACGGCCGTGCAGGTAGACGCGCGTCGCGGCTCCCTCGATCGCCTCGGCGGCGCGCTCCAAGCCCACCTCGATGCTCTGGAGGTGGGTAACCGCCAGCCCGGTCTTGTCATCGCCTTCTTGGGGCAGGAAGTCCAGGCTGCTACGGGCCCGCTCCAGCCGGCGACGAAAGTCACGATCGAGCCGGCTGAGCAGCTCCGCCGGCGGCACCGCGAGGTAGCGGGCGGGACGCGCATTGACCCGCACCGCCGCCCCCCGCTCCACCAGCCGGTGCAGCGTTTCGTACACCTTGGGCTGGGGAACTCCGGTGCCGTTGGAGATGCGATAACCGGTGCCGCCGCCGGCCAGCAGCAGGCCGACGTAGGTGCGGGCCTCGTAGGTGGAAAATCCCAGGCGCACCAGCTCGTCGGCAACCTCTCGGTGTTCGCTGGTCATCGCTCTCGACTCCTGCAGTGGCAAGCGGCCATCTCCCCCGCGCCCCGAGTGAGTTGTCCGGTGCTGTGCCCGGTCAACCTCCCTACGATGGGCAGCACTATCATAGGTCCTCGAACTGCCACCTCAGCGCCGCGCGGCCGCGGGATGGCCGGTCACGGGGTCGGGAGGGTCCAACCATGATCATTGACGCCTACGCGCACGTTTTTCCCGAGTCGCTGATCGACGCCGTCGCCGGGGTGCAATCCGGGGCCGAGCTGCAGGCCCTCAAGGAGCAGAGCGCCTACCTGCGCCACCCGGAGCCGCGGCTGGTCTACATGGACGCGCACGGCTTCGATATCCAGGTGCTGGTGCTCGCGCGGCCGCCGGTCTGGTTGGGGATGGCGCCGGACGACATCCACCGACTCACCGTGGTGGCCAACGACGCCATCGCCGAGTTCGCCGCCTACCGGCCGGAGCGCTTCATCGGGGTCGGGGTGCTGCCGATGGTGGACGAATTCATGATGACCGAGCTGGAGCGAATGCACACCGAGCTGGGGCTGCGCGGGGTGCTGATCTTCTCCAACATTGACGGCCAGCCGATCGACGAACCCTCGATGTGGCCGCTCTACCAGCGGGCCAGCGAGCTGGAGCTGCCGATCTGGATTCATCCGCAGCACGCTCCCTTGCATCCGTGGATCCGTCGCGACCTGATGGATCGCATGGTGGCCTGGCCATTCGACACCACCCTGGCGATGATCCGGCTGGTGCTGGGCGGGGTGCTGGAGCGATTTCCCAATCTCCGCTTCATCACCCATCACATGGGCGGCATGGTGCCGTATTACTCCAAGCGTATCGAGGCCTTCGCCAACCAGATGGTGGGCGAATACTCCAAGCTGGGGATGGCCGACCAGAGCCGCCAGCTGACCACTCCCGTTCTCGACCAGCTGCGGCTTTTCTACAACGACAGCGTCAGCAACGGGTCGCCCAGCGCGCTCCGCTGTGCCCTCGACTTCTTCGGCTCCGAGCACATTCTTTTCGGGACCGACTTCCCCTTCGGACCGCAGCACGGCGAGCTCTGGCCGTTGGAGGAGTTGGAGACGATTCAACAGGCGGAGGTGTCCGAGGAAGACCGGGAGAACATGCTCTTCCGCAACGCTCAGCGACTGCTCCACCTCACCTAGCCGGTTCGCCGGCCGGGTGCGGGCTCACCGGCGCCGCGCCCCTTCGCTACTCCCTCTCGAATGGCTCAGCGAGGAATGATAGCGGCGAATTATTACCTGTCAGATCGGGCCAAGTTCGGCAGGCGTCCCAGTGGGGGTCGCCAATCACGCCGAGCGGACACCCCGGGTGTTCACGGATGGGTGCCGGAATATTCGTATGCCATGACCGTTCCCACTCCATTTTGAGGCGCGATTAGCCTTTTTCCTGCTCGTAGATGCGGTATCCCGGCTTGAGCTTGTGCGGCAGCGCGTCGTAGAAACTCGTCGACTCCTCTTCGGAAAGGAGGTCGATCCTCTCCAGGCCAGAACGGGCAATCAGCTCTTCAACGAGCCGTCTCCCGATTCCTTGTCGGCGGACGTCCCGTGCGACGATCAGCAGTCCGAGGTAGGCGACCACGTGTCCGTCCGAGAGCAGCTCGCCGGCTCCAATGACCTTGTCGCCCTCAAGCGCTACGGCCGCGATAACTCCTGGAGCCGAAAATGCCGCGGCCACTTTGTCGGCAGTCCACGACTTCCATCCTTCCGCCACGCACAGCTGCGCGATGGCCTCGGCATGTTCGGGTTCGAAGTCCGCGACTACAGGTGCCACCTTCGGAGTGTCGCACAGCCTTATCCGGCTACCGCGCAGTGCAATCTGGCTGCGCGTTTCCCAGGGACCGCGGAAAGATATATGCGCGCCCCGATGGTCATGCTGAACTGATCCACGAGGCTATCGACGGAGAGGTGGGCGCGTGGCTCCCCCCGCTGCTGGTGGAGACCACTCAGCGGCAGCCCTCAGATCGACGATGAGCCGGTCACGGCCCGCGTTGCTCCCGCTCGCCCGGTGGTCGATCGACGCCGAGCGGGGGGGGGCGCCGCTGGCTTCCTTCAGGTCACCTTCGGGCGACGGAACTTCGCCATCGGCAGGGGTCCGATCGCCGGAGGGAGTTCGCCGCCGGACATGAACGTGCCGAGGTGGTTCCCCTCGGTGATCGGCAGCAGCAGCTGGGATGGATACCGCTCGCTGTGATGCAGCTGGATCCGCGCCACGGCGGAGCGCTGGAGATGACCGTATCCGGCCCCCCGGATGGCGTCCGGAGGGGACTCGTCATCCGCCACCTTGATCCGCAGGCCGATCCGCTCGCCCGCTCGTAGTCGGCGAGCGCCGGGACAGAGCGGAATCCGGAGCGAAACCACCTCGCCCGGAGCAATTGGGTGGCGCGCGATGAGCGCGGGGTGAGGCTGCCAGGGGCGAGACCGGGCCTCGTCCAGCTCCCGGGAGCTGGCCCGCAGCCAGCCCCGAGTCAGCTCCTCCTCCGCACCGTCTTCCTGGCGACAGAAGACCGAGGCCATCACCAATGCCTCGGAGTCGGTGGTGCTGAGGTGGAGCTCCAGCACCATCGGACCCAGCACCGTGGTCGCCTCCACCAGCTTCGGGCTCAGAAACACCGCCTCGCCGTGACCGAATGGCGAGTCCTCAAAGCTGGTCGAGTGCTCACCCGGCCAGAGCTCGTGCTCGCTGAGCAGACCGCCCTCGTGCAGCAGGAACGGGGTCCATCTGGTCTCCGGGAGGGGCCAGCGGGAGGCCGTCTGCCAGCCGTCGGTGCCGGGCACGAAGAGCCGGATTGGCGGTTCGTTCATGAACCCGGTGTCGTTGCCGAGTAACCAGTGATCGAACCAGCGCAGCGCCTCCTCGTGCAGCTGGTAAAAGGGCCGGTCCAGGTAGAGCGCCGGGCCGATGATCAGTTTCTTGGGTCCTTGCCAGCTCTCCCAGCTGCGGAAGGCTCCCGGGAGATGGAGCCCGAAGAGTCCCCAGCAGGCACCGAGATAGGCCGGCACCTGGGTGTTGCGGTAATCGACGCGGCGCTCTTGATGGAAGGGCCCGTCCAGCGGTTGGAGCACGATGTCCGTCACCAGGGCGTCGGCCCCCTCGGGTGAGCGCAGGGCCTGCACCAACCCCGGCACCTCCGCGATTTCCTCGTCGCCGAGCGCCTGAGCGATCGCCTCCTGGAAGGCCTGCTCGCCGTGCTCTTGGAGGAACCAGCTGCGGTAGCGAATGGCGTCGAACTTATCCTTCCACTGGAGCAGAAAACGGTGGGACAGGATGCCGCCGTGGTACCACATGTCGCGAAAGAAATCGGTCAGCCCAAAGGGAGCGAAAATCGCCCGCAAAGATGGCGGTTGCAGCATCGCGACCTGGAGCTGAATCGAGGCGAAGTAGGAGATCCCGAACATCCCCACCTGGCCACTGCACCAGGGCTGCGCGGCCAGCCACTCGATGGCCTCGGCCACATCCTCCACCTCGCGCGGCCCCATCAGCTGATACTCGCCAGTGGAGGCCCCCGTGCCCCGGACGTTGAAGACGCCGTGGGCGTAGCCACGGCGGGCGAAGAACCCGGGATCGCCGGCCTCGATCCAGCCGCGCTGGTAGCTGAAACCGGTCGGCCGAATGGGCGCGGTCTGGTACTCGTTGTTGTAGGCGTGCATGCTCAGCAGCATGGGCACGGGTGCCTCGGTCTCCGGTCGAAAGAGGTCGCCCACCAGGCGGTTGCCATCGCGCAGCGGGATCTCGAAGCGGCGCTCCTGGCGCACTTCGAAACGTCGCGGTGAGGTCTGCCAATCGGTACCGAACATCACCTGACCTCCAACTCGTCGCCTAGGGGCGGATCTGGGCCACCGGTACGGACACCACCTGGACTCGGTTCTGGGCCAATCCCTCTTCCACCGCCGCCGCCGCCGCCTGCGCGGTCGGTGCCAACGTGCCACTGGCTCCGTAGGCCCGGGCGGCCAGAAGGTGGTCGATTCCCGAGAGCTCCGTCCCCGGATGGACCCGGGCGTCCTGCGGTACGGCGAGCATCGCCTCGATGGCCCGCTTGACCGCGAGATAGCCTCCGTTGTCCAGCACCACCACCACCACCGGGGCCCGCTGGGCGACGGCCGACCACAGCGCCTGCACCGAGAAGTGCAGGCTGCCGTCGCCGGTCACCAACACCACCGGCCGGTCGGGCCGGGCCAGCTTGGCTCCCACCGCCGCGGGAAGCCCCCAGCCCAACGCCCCGCCGGTGCTGCGCCAGATCGCGCCACCCTCCGGGAGACCGCCGTAGCGAAAGAGGCTGCGAGAAGCCCGGACCGCCTCGTCGACCACGATCGTCCCGCGGGGCAGGACCCGGGCCACTTCCGCGAGCACCTCTGACACGGCCACCGGGTCGCCGCCTCGCGCCGACTCCAGCTCGCGGGCGATAGCTGCCGCCCGGCCGGCCCGCAGCCCCTCCAAGTGACGCTCCCGGGTATCGCGGTCGCCCGGGCTCGGCAGCCGGCGGAACTCGTCGAGCAGCGCCGCCAGCACCGCCTGAGGATCGCCCGCCAGCCCCACCGCGGTCGGCAGGCGGCGCCCCAGCTGCAGCGGGTCGGGATGGATGTGGACCAGGGCGGCCCCGTCGGGAAGCCTGGGCCGCAGTCGGTTGGAGAAGGGGAAGAAGGCTCTTCCTCCGACCGCCAGTACCAGGTCGCAGCCCGCCAGGACGGCGGGGTCGTCACCGTACACGCCCAGGTAGTGGGGGTCGGAGGCAGGGAAGGCAAACGTGACCAGATCGGTGAGGTCGGAGGCCACCACCGCCAGCCCCACCTCGGCGGCCAGTTCCGCGGCCAGGGGACCGGCCGGGGCCGCCTCGCTCCCCAGCACCATGACCGGTTTGCGAGCAGCCCGGAGCAGCTCGGCGAGCTGGGTCAGCTCGCCGGGCCGGGGCCCGAACGGTCCGGGTCTCTCCCGCACGGACGGGAGCGAGCCGAGGTCGAGCGGGACCGCCAACTCAGCCCCCAGCAGATCCTCGGGGACCGTCAGAAAGGCGGGTCCCCGCGGTGCGGAGGTCGCCGCCAGGAGGGCCCGAGAGAGGTCGGCCCCGACCATCTCGGTCGAGAGACTCTGCCAGGCTCCCTTGGTGAAGGGCCGGAGCAGAGAGGGGAGGTCGGGGAAGGCGCAGAAGCCGTCCTCGGCCAGCACCGCCCGGTCCTTGTGCCCCGCGGTCATGACCACCGGAATTCCGTCCCGGGCCGAGTTGAAGAGCTGGCTCATGCCGTTCATGGTGCCCACCGTGGTGTGCAAACCGACGACCCCGGGCCGCCCCGAGCCCCGGGCGTAGCCGTCGGCCATCGCCACCGCGATCCCCTCGTGCAGCGAGAGCACATAGCGGATCGTTCCCTCGGCGCGGAGCGCCTCCAGCAGCGGGGCCTCGGTCGATCCGGGCAGGCCGAAGAAGGTGTCGACCCCCCAGCTTTTCAGAGTCGCGACAAAGGCCTCGGCCCCGTTCATTGGCTCCTTCCCACCTCGGTGGCGGCCTGGGCCGTCGCCGCGCCCAGGAAGATCTCGCGCATGCGGGGATCGCCCAGCACCTCGGCGGCGGGAGCCGAGACCTCGACCCGCCCCCGCACCAGCAGACAGGCCCAGTCGGCTATCTCCAGCGCTGCCACCGCCCTCTGCTCCACCAGCAGCACCGACTTGCCCAGCTGAGTGAGCGGCCGGACCTGCTCCTCCAGCACCAGCTTCGACATCTCCGGACTCAGGCTGGCGGTGGGCTCGTCGAGCACCAGCACCTTGGGGTCCAGCATCAGCACCCGGGCGATCGCGGTCATCTTGCGCTCTCCCCCGCTGAGGTTCTCGGCGTAGCGGTGGAGCTTGGTCTGGAGCTGAGGGAATATCTGCAACACCTGTTCCATCCGCCGCTTCCGCTCGGCCCCCTTGACCAGGTAGCCGCCCATCTCCAGGTTCTCAATCACCTTCAACGAATCGAAGACGTCATCCAGCTGGGGCACATAGCCCACCCCCATCCGGGCCAGCCTCTCGAGGGCCATGCCGGTGACATCCTGGCCCTCGAGGAACACCCTCCCGGACATCACCCGGACGATCCCCAGCATCGCCTTGAGCAGGGTGCTCTTGCCGGAGCCGTTGGGCCCGGCCACCGCCACAATCTTGCCGGCGGGCACCTCGAGACTGACCCCGTTGACCACCGGGAAATCACCGTACCCGGCGACCAGCTCCTGGACCGAGAGCGCCAGCGGGGTCGGGTTATCCGACGACATAGGCATCCTGGACCTCGCGGCGAGTTCTCAGCTCGGCCATGTCGCCGCGGGCGATCACCTTGCCCCAGGCCATCACCAAAACCTCGGAGCAGATGCGTTCCACGGTGTCCAGCTCGTGCTCGATGATGAGCACCGTCAGGCCTTGCTCGCGCAGGCCGACAAGCACCTCTTCCAACTGCCTGACCAAGCGCGGATTAAGCCCGGCCATGGGCTCGTCCACCAGCAGCAGCTTGGGCCGGGTCATCAAAACCCGCATGATCTCCACCGCTCGACGCTGGCCCCCGCTCAGGCTGCCCGCCCGTTCGTTGGCCTTGTCCGCCATGCCGAAGGTGGACATCAGCTGGAGCGCCCGGGCCACGATCTCATCCTCTTCTGGCCCCCAGAAGCGCCTCCCCAGCGCCAGTCCGCGAGCGGTGAGGGATCGCTGCTGAGGAACCGCCACGATGAGGTTTTCCAGGGCGGTCAGCCCGTCGAACACGCGGGCGATCTGGAAGGTGCGCACCAGTCCCCGGCGCGCCCGGCGATCCGTCGGTTCGGTGGTGATGTCCGCCCCGTCAAACTCGATCCGCCCGGAGGTCGCGGGCGTGAAGCCGCTCACCACCGTCAGCACCGTGGACTTCCCGGCCCCGTTGGGGCCGATGATCCCGGTGATGGTGCCGGGCCGGAGATCGAAGGAGACCCCGTCCACCGCATGCACCCCGCCGTAGTGCTTGACCAGATCCGTGACCCGCAGCAGCTGGTCTGCACCCGCCTCGGCTGGGCGTCCGCCGTCCTGGGACATCCCCGCCGAGGTCATCGGGAGGGCCGGCAGCTCGCGCTCGCTCACCTGGGTGGCGTCATCGCGGAACCGGTCCCGCCGCCGGCCGGGTCAGCGACCGGATCACCGAGGTGATAGCGCGGTCTTCGCTCCCGGAACACGCCCTGCGGCCGGATGGCGAGGAAGGCAATGGTCAGACTGCCCAGGGTGATCCAACCGAGAGCCTCGGTGAGGCCGGGATGAGCGCGGATCTCGGGCAGAAACTGCACCCCCTGCAGGAGGAGCACGGCGATCAGGAAAGTGCCGAGACTGATGCCGAAATCGTTGCCGAGGCCGCCCACGATGATCGCCGTCAGCAGGGCCAGAGTTTCCACATAGGCCCAGGCGCCCGGAGACCAGCCTCCAATGAAGGCGGCCAGCAAGGCGCCGCTGACTCCCCCGAACGCACCCCCCACCGCCTGGCTGAGCAGGCGCATCCTCACCACGCTCACCCCCATCGCGGCGGCGGCCTGCTCGTCGTCCCGCACCGCGCGGAGCGCCCGGCCCATCGGACCTCCGGTGAACCGGCGCATGACAACAAATCCGATCACGCAGGCGAAGGCGACCATCGCCACGTAGGCCCAATCTCCGGCGGCCCCACCGAGCCCGGAGAAGGGATTCGGAATCAAACTCAGCCCCGGCTGTCCTCCCAGGAATCCGGTGTCGGCACCCACCACGGTCGCGGCCATCAAGGAGATGACCAGCATCACCATCGCCTGGTAGTCCTGGCGAATGCGCTTCAGCCCGGTCACCCCGATCACCACTCCGATGACGGCTCCCACCGCCGCCGCCACCACCACCGCGACCCCAAAGGGCAGATGGAGCCCGAGCACGTACTGCTGGAATCCCCCATTGCCTGTGTCGGGGCCCAAAGTGAGGATGGCGTAGGTGTAGGCGCCCGCCGCGATCACCACGATGTAGGCCAGGTTGGCGACTCCCGAGACCCCGAACTCCAGGTTGAGTCCCCACGCCGCGAGGAGATCGGTACCCAGGTAGACCAACAGGACCACGCCATAAAAAGCGATCCCAGTCATTCCGGTGACCCCCAGCGCGCTGCGATCTGGGCCTGACTCATGCCAACAGCCTTCGGGCGCTGCCGCTGCCAAACAGACCGCGGGGGCGGACCAAGAGCATCAGGATCAATATGGCGAAAGCGATCACGCTCTCATAGGCGGGATTCCAGTACGCCGCCGAGATCTCGGTGACAATCCCCACCACCAATCCGCCGACCATCGCGCCGTAAGGCTGGCCCACCCCGCCCAGCACGGCGGCCGCAATCATCGGGATCAGGAAGAGGGATCCCAGGGTGAAGTCGAAGGACTCGGTGGTGATCGCCAGGGCAATCCCGGCCATGCCACAGAAGGTGCCGGAGATGAGCCAGGCGATGTCACTCACCCGGGAGGTGGCGATTCCGCAGCTCTTCGCCAGCGTCCGGTTGGACGAGGTCGCGCGCATCGCCCGACCGAGCTGGGTGCGGGTCAACAGCAGGTGCAGCCCGAGCATCAGCACCACCGCGATGGCCAGGATGGTCACCTGCGAGGTGGTCAGGGTGAAGTCCCAAAAGTGCAGCGTGGTGCCGCTCAGATTGCCATACGATTGGGTCGCCGGACCGGCCACCGCCACGATCAGATACTCCAGGACAATGCCCGCCGACACGCTCACGATCACCAGGCTGAAGGGCTTCAGCCCGCGCCGGGTGAGCGGACTGATCAGGCCGCGACTGAAGGCCACCGAGGTGACCCCAATCAGCAGACCACCGAGGGTCATGACCAGCCAGATGTTGAGCCCCAGGCCGAGCAGGAACAGCCCGAGAAATGCGCCCAGGCTCATCAGTGCTCCGTAGGTGACGTTGAGCAGGTTGCTGATGCCAAACTGCAGCGTGAAACCGACCGCGCCCAGCGACAGCACGGCTCCCGAGGCGACCCCGAATCCTATCGACTCAATCAGAATGTGCACTCAAGACTCCTCGGCATGCCGCTACCCCCTTTGCCGCCGATTGTCTTGAGAGGGTCGCCCAGCTAGCTCAGCGTGTCTATCCCAGCAGTTTGGAAATCTCCGACGCCGAAATCAGCGCGGACCGCCGCGACGTCGAGGCCCCGGTGAACACATCCGCGGCAAAGGCTCCGGCAAAGTTGTGGAATTGGTTGAAGGTGACGGAGCCCAGAACGCCCACGTACTGAATCCGCTTCCCCTTGGCGAGCGCCTTTTCGCCGGCGGCGAAGCTGTCCACGACCACGGCGCCAGCGTGCGCCTGAGTCACCTTGATGACGTCGGAGTTGAAAACTGGGCCCTTGGCGCTCTTGGCCATGACCATGGCCAGGGCGAGGATATTTAGTCCATCGTAGATCGAGGCCGGCGGTCCAACCGAGGCCAGAGTGTTGGCGATCCCGTGCGTCTTGGGGTCAGCCAGGAGGGCGTTCTTGTAAACGGTGAACGCGGCCGTGCTCTGGCTGAAGTAGGAACCCACCAGGGCGACCTTGTGGAAGATGTAGGCCTTGCCCACGGCCTTGGAAACGGCGGAATACCAGTCCGGCGTGAGCGAGTCAGTCGCGGTGATCATCGGCGGCAACTTGCCATTGTTGAGCTGCGAGTAGTTGGACAGGAAGGTCGCAGTGGTCTGCGGATCAGCGTCAAACACCAGGGCCTGAGGGTGATCGGCGATCACTTTTGCGGCCAGACTGGAGTAAGAGGTCGCATCGGCCGGGATGGTGGTATTGACCGCGAGCTTGACGCCCAGCTTGGGCGCTGCCTTGTTGATTCCGGGCACGTTTCCTGTGTCGGTGGAGTTGTCCTCGAAGACCACCGCCACCTTCTTGTAATTCTTCTGGGCGGCGTAGGCGATCATGGCCGCGCCGTTGGCGTCGTCGGCCGGAGTCAGCCGCCAGAAGTACTTGTCCTTGGTCTTGTCGTAGGCGGTCAATCCGGCCGCCGTGACAAAGGGAATGTGGGCGCCATTCAAGAGCGGGATGGTGGTGGCGGCGGTGTTGGTCTCCAGCCCCTCGGCCATGACAAAGTTGGAGATGGTGCCGATCGCCCGAGTGACATTGGGCACCGCGTCAGCCGGGTCACCGGTGTCGTCCACCGAGGTGCACTGCAGCTTGTGCCCCAGAATTCCCCCGGATTTGTTGATCAGGTCGGTCGAGGCGATGCAGGGTGCCGAGAGCAAGGTGCCGAACTCCGCGGCGGGTCCAGAAAACGGAGCCACCACGCCAACGTTGATCGGCCCTGCGGAGAGACCTGAGCTGGCCGCACTGGCGCTCACGCAGGTCGCCGCGATTGACGCCAGCCCGATCAGGGAAATGACCAAAGACCTACGCATCCGTCGTCCCTCCATTCTGCTCAGAGTGAGCGCCCAGGGAGACCGGCGGTCTCCGACAGGGCGACGGACCCACCGTCTCGACGTGGGAGCGGCCGGCCCGGATGCCACGAAGCGCATGATGAGAGGTACGACTCGGTCGACCTCGCTTGGCTGGTGCGTCTCCGCCTTGGCACTCGGATTCCCGCTCCCCCTTACTTGAGTAGGGAGGATTATAGTCCGGTCATGCAAAGGGGTGCAAGGGTCCGGAACGGGGACACTGGGGCCTCTCCCGGGGGAGTTTTGAGAGGGTCGGCGCGGATGGTTTGCCGTGACCCCGGATCAGGCTCGTCATGATGCTGCCCCTGCGGCTGACCGTCAATGGCGAGGAGCGCACCGACGAGGTCGAGCCCCGACTGCTGCTGGTGCACTATCTGCGCGAGGTCTGCGGTCTCACCGGCAGCCACGTCGGCTGTGACACCAGCCAGTGTGGCGCCTGCACGGTGCTGCTCAACGGGGCGCCGGTGAAATCGTGCAACCTGTTGGCGGTCCAGGCCGAGGGGGCCCAGGTGACCACCATCGAGGGGCTCGCGCCGGCCGGGCAACTGCACCCGCTGCAGGCCGCTTTCCGTGAGCACCACGCCCTGCAGTGCGGATACTGCACCCCCGGATTCATCATGGCCGCATCCGCCCTCCTGGCTGACAACCCCGACCCCGACGATGCGCAGATCAGCCGGGGTCTCGAGGGCAATCTCTGCCGCTGCACCGGTTACGTCAACATCCGCCAGGCGGTCAAGGCGGCCGGTCTGGCTCAGCGCCGGGGGGACGTGGTCCCCCTGGAGGGGTAGGGTCTTGGGGTCGCGTCGGTGAGGCCCGGTGCCTTTGATTTCAGCGCCGCCCATTCGGTTGCCGACGCGGTAGCTCAGCTGCGAGACGCTGGACCCGACGCCAAGGTGATCTCAGGAGGGCAGAGCCTGCTCCCGATGATGCGCGTCCGGCTGGCCCAGCCGAGCCACCTGGTCGACATCAACCAGCTCCAGGAACTGGACTACATTCGGGTGCAGGATGGCCGCCTCAAGGTGGGGGCGCTGGTTCGACACGCCGCGCTGGCGCGTTCGGAGCAGGTGCAGCGCCACCTGCCACTGCTGGCCGAGATGGCCGCCGAAACCGGCGACGCTCAGATCCGCACCCGGGGCACATTGGGCGGGGTGATGGCGCATGCCGACCCGGCCGGAGACTACCCGACGCTGGCGATCATGCTCGACGCCACCATCGTCACCGACCGCCGCCGGATCGCGGCTGCGGACTTCTTCCAGCACCTCTTCACCACCGCCCTGGAG
>DATKSI010000004.1:0-2666 GCA_035531715.1 Candidatus Micrarchaeaceae archaeon | reverse complement strand
TTTCGTTCCCCCATGTCCCGGAGCGACTCATAATCCCGGCGGAGCTCCGACTCCGCCCCGACCGGGTCGCCGGCCAGGAGTTCGACCGGACCGGAGGCGATGGTTGAGGTGAGGGCAGCCAGCATCCGGATCCCTAGCTCCTCCAGAATCGAGCGACTCTCCCGATAGAGCCCGCGGGCCTGGTCGAAGTTGCCCCGCATTGCCTCGAGATGGGAGAGAGACCACAGCACCACCGCCCGGGAGCGCCGGTTGTCGGGGTTTTGGAGCAGCAGCTGGTTGCACAGTGAGATTGCCTGACCGACGGGGGTGGGACCGAGCTGGGCGCAGCCGGCTAAAGCCGGGGCGATCCAGTCCTCCATCTGCCGGTCGCCGGCTCGCCGCGTCTCATCGATCACCCGATGCGCCGCGGCTTCGGCCGCCACGAAGCGACAGGCGGTCAGGTGGATGTTCAAGATCAGCCGCCATGCCCGGGCCATCCCCAGATGGTCCTCAAACTCGGCCAGGGTTCCGAGCGCCGCCTCGGCCTCCCGGAGGACCGGCTCGGCCACCGCGGCGCCCTCGGCCAGGAAGCGCAGGTTGAGCAGGGCCACCCGGGCGGAGGCCTCGATCCCGCGGTGGCCGAGCTCGGTGGCGGCCCGGGCGGCTTCGGCCAAGGCCTCATCGGCCGCGACAATGTTCCCGGCCTCGCTGAGGGCGTCGCCCGCCTTGATGAGCAGTCCAAGGCGGTCCGGGGCTTGGGGCGGAAGCAGAGCTGCGGCGCGGCCCAGCAAGCCGCCAGCGGCCGGCATGTCGCCTCTTGACAGCGCTCGGTCGCCCGCCGCGGTCAGGTAGCTCGCCCCTCGGCGCCCGAGCTGCGCCACCCCCTCGTCGACGCGCCCGAGTCCGGTACGGATCAAGTAGGCCTGTTCCAGGTGGTAGCCGCGGATCTCGCCCTGTTCCAAAACACCCGAGGCGGCCTCGGCTTCCAGCCAGTCCGCGTGCGCCTCGTGGAGCTCGGCCCTGGTCCGCTTGAGCAACCCCCCGTAGGTGGTCTCCCGGATCAAGGCGTGGAGGAACAGGTAGCTCGGCTCGCTCTCCGAGTCAGGCTCATCCGGCCTCAGGAACTCCTTGCTGGTCAGGGTGGCCAGCCCCGACGCCACCTCTCCGCGCAATCCCTCTGGGCAGAGCGCCGCCACCATGGTGGCGCTGAAGCTAAGGCCGATCACCGCACCGCGTTCCAGTACTGCCCGCTCGGCCACCCCCAAACGGTCCAACCGGGCCGCGATGAGGGCCGAGATACTGGGCGGCACCTCCAGGTGGTCCAGATTGCGGGTGACTGCCCAGCTGCCATCGTCGGCCTTTCGAAAAGTACCGTCGTCGATCAGCATGGAGATCATCTGTTCGACGTAGAGCGGGTTACCTCCGGCGGCGACCGCGATCCGGGTCCGGGATGGACTGTCGAGCGAGGTTGACCCGAGCAGGTTCTCGACCACCACCAGGCTCTCCTCCGGCGAGAGAGGAGAGAGGGTCACCGCGTCGACCCGATCTCCGCTGCCCCAGTCGGGGGACTGCTCCAGCAGCTCCGGACGGGAGGAGCACGCCAGCACCAGGGGCCCCGTCGCCACCTCCGCCACGTGGCGCACCAGCTTGAGGAACACCTCCTCGGCCCAGTGGATGTCCTCGATGACCACGATGGTGGGTCGCCGGGCCGCCAGCTCTTCCAGCAGGCGGGCCGCTGCCCAGAAGCTCTCGTCCAGTGAGAAGGTCTGGTCGTCCAGACCCAGCACCGCGGCCATCCGGTCCGCCACCTCCGGGGCGCCCGGGAGCAGTTCCCTGAGCTTGGCCTGGGCCTGCTCCCGGGTGTCCCCGTCGGAGATCGATGCCGCCTCCCGGGTCATCTCGGCGAGCGGCCAGAAGGTGATGTTGTCGCCATAGGAGAGGCAGTGGCCATGGAGTACCAGCGCCTGATCCTGGCTCTGGTCCACGAACTCCCGGATCAGCCGTGACTTGCCGATTCCGGCGGGGGCGAAGACGGTGACCAGCTGACAGCGCTCGTCCCGCTCCGCCCGGCTGAGCGCGCTGCGCAGGCGGCCCAGCTCCCGATCACGGCCGACCAGGGTTGCGTCCACCGTTCGCGGGATCGCCTCGGCGTCGTGGACCCCGAGCAGCTGGTAGGCCGGGACCAGCTCCGCCTTGCCCTTGAGCGCCAGCGGCTCGACCGCGACGGCTTCGACCGCACTACGCACCAGCCGGTAGGTGGTCTCGCCGAGCAGGACGCCCATCGCCGGACAGGCCTGTTCCAGACGGGCGGCCACATTAACGGTGTCGCCGGTGACCAGCTGCTGCCCGGTGGCCGGATCGCCGGCCACCACCTCGCCGGTGTTAACCCCGGTCCGGTTCTGCAGGATTAGGCCCCACTCCTGCTGCAACCGCTGGTTGAGCCGGGCCAGGCCGGTCTGCATCTCGACCGCCGCTCGGACCGCTCTGAGCGCGTCGTCCTCGCGAACCCGGGGCAGCCCGAAGACCGCCATGATGGCGTCCCCGATGTACTTCTCAACCAGCCCCCCGTGTCGCTCCAGCGCCGCCTTCATCTCGGCAAAGTAGGTGCGCAGCAGCTCGCGCAGCGACTCCGAGTCCATCCGTTCGCCCAGACTGGTCGAGCCCATCAGATCGCAGAAGACCACGGT
>DATKSI010000003.1:0-13783 GCA_035531715.1 Candidatus Micrarchaeaceae archaeon | reverse complement strand
GACGCCACCGGCCTGGTGGTGGGGGCCACCTTCCGGGAGCAGGAGGACGCCCAGGGCTACTTCTTGGTGCTGCGCCAGGCGGTCCAGGAGCGGGGGGTGCCGCTGGCTCTCTATTCAGACAGACATGGGATTTTTGTGAAGACCAAGAAGGGGGAGCCGAGCCTGGAGGAGCAGCTCACCGGCCGGCGCCAGCTGACCCAGATGGGCCGGCTCCTGGCGGAGCTGCAGGTGGAGCTGATCCTGGCTCGCTCTCCCCAGGCCAAGGGCCGGATTGAACGGCTCTGGGGCACTCTCCAGGACCGGCTCTCGAGCGAGCTGCGGCTCCAGAGCGCGGCCACCATGGAGATGGCCAACCAGGTCCTGACCCGGCACCTGACCCGCCACAACCGCCAGTTCGCCGTGCTGGCCCAGGACCCCGAGCCGGCCTGGCGGCAGCAGCCTCAGCACCTGGACCAGCTCTTCTGCTTCAAGTTCCACCGGGTGGTGGCCCTGGACCACACCGTGCGCTTCCAGGGCCAGGTGATTGACATCCCCCGGGCCCGGGTGGAGGTCCAGCAGCGCTTCGACGGCAGCCTGCGGATCCTTCACGATGGCCACTGCCTGGCTACGGCGCAGTCCCAGGCAGTGGCCGGACCGCTCCGGCTGGGCAGTCTCACCACCAGCGAGTTACCTGTCCCCAGGCCCCGCCCACACCGACAGAAGCTCCCGCAGCGATCCACCCCCTGGAAGCCCGCCCCAAGCCATCCCTGGAAGGCAGCGTGGAAGCAGACGGGGTGACAAAGTCCCTGAGCAGTTACGGGGACAAAGTCCCTGAGCAGCTACACAATCTGGTCGGCGTGCTCTGCAGGCGCAAGCGGCCTCACCTCACCTCCCCCCTGCCAGTTGGCTCCGCCAAAAGTGAAGCTCGGAGTCGCCGGCGCGACGGCCAGCTCGGCCCCTCGATCAACTCGGTGCCTGCATCGGCGGGCCACCGGGCGTCGGGCAGCCGCTGCTTCGATGGCGGGACGCGCAGTGAGAACCCCTCCCCGCTACAGTCCGGGCGGTGGCGCATCGCGAGAATGCAACATGCGAGGGTGACGCGGAGCGCCCGTACCGGATAGCTACCCTTGCGAGCTCTCCCCGAAGTCACCCAGCAGCTCGCCGACCCGATCGACGGTCCATTTCATCAGAAGGCGCAACATCCTTTCCGCCTTGGCGCCATCGTGCGTCAGGCATGCCTCGAGGTACGACTTTTGGTAGATGAAGTCTTCCACTATCAGCGCCTCCCTACCGAGTGCCAGTCGCAGGTACCGCTCCGCTTGACGTCGGTACAGTCGGATCTCGCGAAGCAATCTCACATGACCAGAAGCGGCGTAGCACACCTCGTGCATGTCCCACTGGAGGCGTAGGTATGTGTTGAGGTCATGCCCGCCAGCCTCCGGAATGGCTCGAAGCTCCTCCATGCAGGTGCACATGGCAGCGCAGTCTTCCTCAGTCATGGCTGGAGCGCCGAGGCGAGCGGCCATCCCCTCAAGCGCGGTCCGCACCGCGTAGATGTCAAGGAAGTCCGGAAGAGACAACGGGGCGACGGACGCGCCGCGGTGGCGCTCACGGACCACCAGCCCTTCCGCGATCAGCCGCTCCAGGGCTGACCGCACCGGGGTAATGCTGACCGCGAGACGGTTCGCTACCTCGATCAGCTGAAGTGGAGCGCCCGGCTCGAGCGCCTCCATGATTTGGGATCGCAGCGCCTCGTAAACGAGGTCATTCGCTGACTGGATCTGCAGACCGCTCGGCCCCGGTAGCCTATCTACGACCACGGTCGTGAATCGTCCTCCCAGTCGCCGGCTTACTCGGCTGAGGTCAGCCTCAGTGACAGTATAAAGTGGAGCTGGAGCGGACCTGACCGAAGGACAGCACCTCTGTAGCGCTTACCGTCTCTACCGAGCCGTTGACGCCAAGCTCTCTCGTTTGTGAAGAGCAATGACTTCCCGAGAGAATTGACACCCTCACCTGATCCAATTCCCCGAGAGCCAGCCCTAAGATGAAGCTTCCCTAATTGGCGGTGCCCCGGCGCCACTGTCGCACCTACCGATGAGAAGCCTCCCCGCTGGCTGCGCCCGTCATGAACTCAAGACTAGGCTCCGATACCCGGCTACGGTAACGGCGATGGCCTCTGCCAGGGGGGTGCCGGCCGCACCGAATGTGGATCGATACTTGCCTGTGTCAACTACGAATGGCTGGTCGACCTCGTAGGCCATCTCGGCCAGGGCCCGCCGCATCGGGTTCGCCAGGGCCAAGGCCCACCGCGCCAGCCTGGAGGGCGACCGGATGCCGACCGGACGTCCGATCTCGCGCGCGACCAGAGCGAGGATTGCCCTGGTGGTGACCGTCTCCGGGATTGGCAGATGCCATACTTGGCCGATCGCCCGGCGGTCGGTGCCCAGCGTGGCAAGGCCAGCCACGACATCGGGGACGTAGCTGTAGCTGTGGAGCAGATCGGGGTTGCCCAGAAATTTAGCGGGCCTCCCAGCGATGGCGTTGCCGAAGAAGGTTTCGTCAAGGGTTGACTCGGTGACCCCCGGACCAAAGAAGTCCGAGGCCCGGCCGATCGCGATTCGGAGCCGACCCTGGTCGGCAGCGGCCAGCAACTCCTGGGTCATCTCGGTCCGGATACTGCCCTTCACCGTGGTGGCGGCAAGCGGCAGGTCCTCTGTCATTGGCCTGCCCCCGGTCGGCCCATAGCCGTAGAGGTTCTCGAGGGTCACCAGAAGCGCCCCCGTACGTTCAGCTGCGGACAGCACTCCCCGCTGCATCGGTGGGAAGACCTGCGGCCATCGCGTGTAGGGTGCGTTCAGGCATTGGTAGATGACCGTCGCCCCTGCGGAGGCCTCCGTGGCAGCGTCCGGATCCGTCGCCTCCGCCGCTCGCCACTGGACCACACTGTCCAGGCCGATCGGCCTCCGCCGCGACACGGCCCGCGCCGCCAGACCCAGACGGGCTAAGTGATTCACAAGACCCCGC
The DNA here is from genome assembly GCA_035531715.1 of Candidatus Micrarchaeaceae archaeon. Lineage (GTDB taxonomy): Bacteria > Chloroflexota > Dormibacteria > Aeolococcales > Bog-877 > Bog-877. Next base: position 10,780 of record DATKSI010000003.1, on the reverse strand, counting down.
CCGATCTGCCCGGCCCCGAAGACCACGTGGAGGTCTTCAGCCACCTGCGACTACCTCGGCTTCACCGGGCACGAGCTCGAGCACGCTGAGACGTGGCGAAACGGCCGGGGGCGAGAGCGTGTGAATCCTCTGACCATGCCTCCTACACTCTGATTGTTGACAGACTGTCCGGCCGCTGTCAACATCTGGGCCGTTGCTCGGCTCTCGCCGATGCCGATGCCCGAATTTCGGGGGAGCGTGGGAGTTGGTCTGGGTCCAATTGGAGGTGCCATCGAACTCCGGGCGGGGTGGCTGGGTGGCGTGCCGGGTGGGCTGCCCACTCCCTGACCGCGCCGGAACTGGTCCTCTCGATCGGGTCGGCCGTATCCTCGTCACCCAGCACTCCGCCGCGGACGGTAACAGAGGTCGCAGCGCCAGTCGGCTCCGGGGGAGCGCGTAGATCACCATGCGGCTCTATTTTTGCTCCGACATTCACGCCTCGGAGGCCTGTTGGCGCAAGTTTCTGGCCACTCCGAAGTTCTACGAAGCCGACGTCATCATAGTCGGCGGCGACATTACCGGCAAGTTCGTGGTCCCCATTATTCAGCAGGCCTCCGGGGCCTGGACAGCCCAATTCATGGGGATTGAACGCAAGGTCCGGAACCAGACCGAGCTGGGGGTGCTCAAGCGTCAGATTGCTGACGCGGGCCAGTACGGGTTTGAGACCAGTCCCGACGAGTACGCTCACTACTCTGCGGATCAGACGCGGGTGGACGAGCTGTTCAAGCGACTGGCGCTGGAGCGGGTCGCCGAATGGATGCAACTGGCCGACGAGCGACTCCGCGGTACCGGAGTCCGGTGTTTGGTGAGCGGAGCCAACGACGATTTCTTTGAAGTCGACGCCCTTCTCGCCCAGTCCGACCTGGTTGAGGATCCTAACTGCCGAGTGCTGGATCTGGACGGCGGACTCCAGCTGATGGGCATGGGGTACGGAAACCCGACGCCGTGGCCTTGTCCGCGGGACATCCCGGAAGAAGAATTGGCGGCGCGGATATTCGAGGTGTCGGCCGGCCTCAGCAATCCGGAGCGGGCGATCATGAGCCTGCACGTGCCTCCCTACGACTCGACGCTCGACATCGCGCCGCGCCTTGATGAGCAGCTGCGCATGGTCATGAACGCCGGTGGTCCCGAGATGATCCCGGTAGGCAGTACCGCGGTCCGGGATGCTCTGCTGAGCTTTCAGCCGCTGCTGAGTCTGCATGGCCACATCCATGAATCCAAGGGGATTCGCAAGATGGGCAAATCCATTGCTGTCAATCCGGGCAGCGAATACGCAGAGGGGATTCTCGATGGGGTGCTCGTCGACATCGACCCTCGCCGCCTGACTTTGCACACGCAATTGGTGTCTGGCTAGCGGACACCGTCGCAGAAAGGGGGAATCCATGGCCGAGACGACTTCTGGTTCCGACTTCGCCAGCGGGATGGGTGCTCCGAAGGGGGTTTTCACCAGGGCCAGCTCTGGCCTAGTCCGGCAGGTGGGCAGCGGGGATGTGCTGTTCTACGGCTGGGGACAGATCACCCTCGGCTTCATCATCTTCACGATCGCCGCGTGGCAGTTCTATCCCGGCGCTTCGATGGAACTGGCAGTTGTACTGGCGTTGGTGGGCGGCTTGGCTATGGGCGTCGTCTACGCCTTCCTGACCACCATCTATCCCCGATCCGGCGGCGAGTATGTATTCCTGTCGCGGGCGATTCATCCATTGGTGGGTTTCGTAGCCAGTCTCTCCTTCGCCTTCTGGGAGATCTTCTACTCCGGGATTGTCGCCGCCTTCCTGAGTATTTTTGGACTATCCCCGCTCTTCGGCACCTTGGGCCTGCAGCTGCACAACAGCGGGCTGAGCAGCGTCGGCACCTGGTTCGGCCAGGCGCAAGGCATATTCATCAGTGGCGCGGTGGTGATCGTCGTGATCAGCCTGCTGATCCACCGCGGCCTGGGCCGGTACTTCCGGATCCAGCGCTGGGGAATGTGGGTGGTGGCGGGAAGCTTGGTACTGACCGTGGTCGTTCTGGCACTGTCGGCCAGTGGAGTCTTCAGTTTCAAGCACAATTTTGACGCTCTGGCCGGGGCCGGGGCCTACGCCAAGGTGGTGGCCGATGGCATCAAGGCGGGGGCGGTCTACCACTCGGGTTTCAACCTGACCAGCACCATCGAGTTCATGATCTGGCCCGCCTTCTCCATTTGGTTCGCGGTAGCCTCAGTTTCGTTCAGCGGTGAGGTCAAGAACGTCCAGCGGGGCCAGCTGCTGGGAATCAGCGGGGCCATGATCACCATGGGCATAGCCTCAATCCTGCTCATGTTCTTCTCTCGCGCGGCATTCGGCAATCAATTCCTAATTGGCGCACCCGCGGTGCCGGCCGCTCACTTCCCGGTGCCACTCCCGCCCTACATCAACTCGTTCGCCGGCATAGCGGGCGGCAATCCGATCCTGACCGTCTTGATGTCGCTCTGGGTGATCGGCACCATGGTTTTCGATATCGGCGCCACCCTCATCTACGGTAACCGAGCCATCCTGGCCTGGAGCCTGGACGGACTGGTCCCGGAGCGATTCGGCCGCGTCTCTGAGCGCTTCCACTCGCCGACCTGGGCGATCGGCGCAGCGGCCGTGGTCGCGCTGGTCTGGCTGGGACTCTATGCGTTCACCAGCCTGCTGGCGATCCTCTCCGGATTCATGGGTTTGGCGCTCACCTTCATGCTGGTCTGCGTCGGCGGAATTCTCTTCCCCTACCTCAAGCGGCGGGTGTTCGACGCGTCGCCGATCGCGTTCAAACTCGGCCGTCTGCCTCTGGTCACCGTGCTGGGCGTAGTGGGCCTGATCTTCACCGGTTACGTCTTCTATCGCCTATTCCTGGACAGCGCGTTCGGGTCCAACAAGCCCTTCCCCATCTGGATGGCCTTCGGCGTGGTGGTGCTGGCGGCAATCTGGCTGTACGGGGCGCGGGCGTACCGCAAGAGTCGCGGCGTCGATATCGACTCGCGCTTCAAGGAGATCCCGATCGAGTAGGCAGCTGAGGCAGCCAGGACACTCCAAGGGATCGTGATGAATACCAAGGCAGAACCGGCACCACCAAAGACTCCTAGAGTCGCGGTGGTTAGCGGGGCGGCGAGCGGCATCGGTTCCGCCACTACCGCCCTGCTCCAGGCACGCGGTTGGAGGATCGCGGGCCTGGACCTGGCCGCCTCCTCGGCGGACCTCAGCCTCCAGGCGGATGTCAGCGAACGGGCTGCGGTGGAGGCTGCGATTGCCCTCGCCGAGGCGGAGCTGGGCCCCATCCGCCTGCTGGTTACCTGCGCTGGCCATTACGAGATGACGCCGTTCATGGAGATCGGCGCCGCGCAACTGGACCGCATGATGCGGGTGCACGTCGGGGGCCTTTTCAACTGCTGTCGAGCGGTGGTGCCCCGGATGCGGTCTCGGGGAAGCGGCCAGATCGTGGCGATCTCCTCGGAGCTGGGAATCGCGGGGGGGGACGGGGACGCCCATTACGCGGCGGCCAAGGGCGCCGTGATCGCCTTGGTGCGGAGCTTGGCGGTGGAGGTCGTTGGGGCGGGAATCCAAGTCAACTCGGTGGCCCCCGGGCCCTGCGACACTCCCCTGCTCGGGCCAGACTCGCCCTGGCGGGATCCGAGCTACCTGCGCACCCTCCCGCTAGGACGGCTAGTGACCCCACAGGAAGTGGCGCAGAGCGTTCTCTTCCTAGTCGAATCCGGCTCCTTCTTTGTTGGCGACGTCATTTCGCCCAACGCCGGCGCCGCGATATGACCGGAACCTCGAGCCTCGACGGGCGGGTAGTCGTGGTCACCGGGGCCGCCGGGGGGCTCGGGCGGGAGATCTGCCGGAACCTGGCCGTAGCCGGCGCGCGGGTCGCGCTGGTAGACCTGCCGGGCGCTCCGGATTTGGCAGAGGTCGCGGAGTCAGTGGGCGGACTGGTCTGTTCCGCCGATATCAGCGACTCGGACCAGGTGCGGTCGGCGCTGCGGCGAGCAGAGGAAGGGCTGGGCCCAGTCAACGGCCTAGTCGCCAACGCCGCCTTCATGGCCATGGGCGCATTGACCGACCAGGCTCCCGAGGTCTGGTGGCGGCAGATCGAAATCAATCTCATCGGCACCTTTCACACCTGCCAGGCCGCGGCCCAGCGGATGGTGAGACAGGGAGGGGGTGCCATCGTCGTCGTGGCCTCAGAGTGGGGCGTCACCGGTTGGCCGCTGGCCACCGCCTACGCGGCGTCTAAAGGAGGACTGGTGGCCCTGACCAAGACGCTCGGTCGCGAGATGATGCCCCACGGGGTGCGGGTAAATGCCCTCGCTCCGGGCGTGATCGACACACCTCAGTTGGAGGTGGATGCCCTGGCCGCCGGGGTGAGTCGGGTAGAGATCCGGGAGCGCTACGCCGAAGCGATCCCCCTCGGTCGGGTGGCGACCCCGGCGGAGATTGCCGGTTCGGTCCGTTTCCTCCTCAGCGATGAGTCGAGCGGCATAGTGGGGCAGGTGCTTCAACCGAATGGCGGGACCACTCGGGCTCGGGCATGAGCCCGCGACCGGACTTCAGTCACTCCCCCCCCGACGCGACTGGTCGACCTCACCCAGGAGCGCTCACGACGAATTGGCCCCGGGGCTTCCGGGCCTGTGCCTCGTTCACCTTCGATGTCGACGGGGAGGCGGGGGTCCTGGGCGCCGACTGGGAGGCGCGCCGCCGACCGTCTTTGATGTCCCACCAGGCCTACGGGCCCGAGGTCGGCGTCCGCAGAATCCTGCGGCTGCTGGAGCAGCACCAGGTCAGATCTACCTTCTTTGTCCCGGGATACGTTGCCGAACTGCATCCCGAGCCACTGCGCGCTGTGCTGGAGGCCGGCCATGAGATGGCTCACCACGGCTACCTGCACCGGAGCCCCAGCACCCTCACCGAGGAGGAGCAGGTCGAGGAGATGGACCGCGGCCTCGAGGCACTTGGATCCCTAGGAGTCCGTCCCCGCGGTTACCGGGCGCCGATGTGGGAGCTCAGTGAGCGCTCTCTGGTGCATCTGGCGGAGCGCGGATTCGACTACGACAGCAGCCTGATGGACGACGACGCGCCCTACCTGCTGGAGATCGGTTCCGCCGAGCCGCGGAGCCGCCTGGTGGAGATTCCGATCTACTGGGGTCTCGACGACTGGGAGCAGTACGGCTTCCTGCCGGGTGCCTCCGAGGTGCTACCCATCAGCAGCCCGGAGAAGGTCAAGCAGATGTGGATGGCGGAGCTCGAAGCGGTGGTCGAAGAGGGCGGGCACTTCGTGCTCACCTGCCACCCGTTTCTGTCCGGCCGACCATCTAGGGCGCGGGTGCTGGACGCGCTCCTGCGGCGTTGCCGGGAGCTCGGAGGGGTGTGGATCGCCCCGCTCAACGAGGTGGCTGACCACATTAGCGCCACCGTAGACTCCGCTCGTGAACTTCGGAGCTGGTGACCCGAGAGCCCACCTGGATCCTCCCAGTGGAGAGAGCCTGAGCTCAGAAGAGCTCACGGCCGAGGCATCCAGCCTGGCCGAAGCCGCGGAGAGCCGGGGGGTGATCCTGCGGCTGACCGGCTCGGCGGCCATCCGAGTGCGCTTTCCGGACCAGCTGGTCCTGCTCGATCGTCTAGGGCGCAGCCCGCTGCGGGATCTCGACTTCTTCGCCCGCGAGAAGCAGTCCAAGCGCCTGATCGCCCTGTTTGAGGACCGCGGCTACCGGATGGACCCCGAGATCAGGCAGAGCCAGGAGTTCGGGATCAAGCGGCACATCTACCTGGCCCCCCACAACCGGTACAAGATCGACGTCTTCCTCGACGACCTGATCATGTCCCACACCCTGCAGCTGCGCGATCGCCTGGAGCTGCCCGGTCCCACCGTGCAGGTGAGTGACCTGCTGCTCTCCAAGCTGCAGATCCACCAGATCACCCGCAACGACCTGGTCGACCTAATGGTCCTCTTCTCGGCCAGCGAATCGCTGGGTCAGGATGCCCGCGACCCCGACACCAGTCGGGTCGTGGCGGTGCTCCGGGACGACTGGGGCTTCTGGTACACCAGCACCGGCAATCTGCGCCGCCTTATCGACGAGCTCGGCCCGGAAGGGCCGGTGCTGGGTAGCCTGGCGCCGGAGATCCAGCGGCGGTCGGGGCGTTTGCTGCAGCTCCTGGACGAGGCACCCAAGAGCGTGCGCTGGAAATTGCGGGCGCGGGTGGGGACCAAGACCAGGTGGTACGAAGAAGTGGGAGAGGTCGACCGCGACCACACCTAGACGCCGGGCCCTCAGCTAGCCGCCCCACCGACTCGGTTGGTCCCCGGGGCAGGTCCAGAGGGCCAGCTCAGACCGGCACTCGGCGCCGCCCCCCCGCGCCCGCCAGGGAGAGCAGCAAAATCCCCAGCAGCAGGGCGGCCGCGCCCAGGGGGCAGGGCGAGCTCCCCGGAGCTGGCCCCGGTGGTGGGGACGGGGACCGTGGCACTGACCGTGGCCGCGGCGGGGCCGGTGGGGTCGAAGGAGGCGGTGACCTGGTCGGCCCCCGATCTGGCCACTTAGTAGGGTCAGGATCCGGTTGAGCTGCTCGATCCCGGGGTCAGGGCGGCGGTGCAGAGCGTCCCCGAGGAGTCGCTGAAGACCCCGCTGCCAGTGGGGCGAGCCAGGCGGCGGCCGGGCTCGCCCGGCCAACTGGTCAAGGGGCTGGAAACTGGCTCTATTCCAGTTCCGCAGATGTCAGCGAGAGGCACCCCGGCCTGGAGGGCTCAACGACCCCGACAGCTCCGGAAGGTTTATCCTCCGGCTCGGAGGTGTGCCGTGGAGATCACCGTCTTGTACGTCGAGCATTGCCCGCACCTGAAGCCCCTGATGCGAGATCTACGGGAGCTCCTTGCGGGTCGAGACGGGGTCGTCCTCACACTTCAGACCATTCGTGCCGATGCCGCTGCGCAGCCAATCGCCTTCCACGGTTCCCCCACGATCCTGCTCGACGGGCAAGATCCCTTCCCGGGAGGGGCGGCGTCTCAGAGCCTCGCGTGCCGCCGGTTCGAGACCGAGAACGGTATCCAAGGCTTCCCCTCCCACCAGCAGCTGGTAGAGGCACTCAGAGAGCGCAGCTAACCGCTCTCCCCGTCCGGTTGGCCGCTTACCCGGACGGGCGTGTGAACCCATCCGAGTTTCCTAGCAGCTCCCAACGAATGGAGTCTCCAACTTTCCCGAGGCGGTTCACACCGACCGCTACTGGGCATCTGGGCGTGGTGGCGAAGGATCAAGAGCGAGGCACCAGTAGAACCGGGGACTTCGCTTGACTGCCGAGCTCAGCTACGGGACTGCCGTGCGAGGTCATCGCCGTTCCAAGGTGAGCCTCCGTGTGCCGGTGGACAGCCTCCCTCATCCACTCCACGTTGTTCCCTACCGCACTCCGATGGATACCCCCTTTGATACGATAATCCACGTTCGGGCCTTAGCCTTCGCCATCACGGCTCCCTATCTGGGCATGGAATCACTCCCCAATCGTCACGAGGATCGCCATCCCGCAGAACCAGCTTCACGCGACCGCCAACGGCTAGCTCCGATTGGCCGGGCAGCCCTCCCACCAACACATCGGGGCACGAGCACGGTAGAATCCCCGGACCGCCCCCACGAGGTCCGGAGCCGGAAAGCGGACAAGGTCGCAAGCGCTGCCGGTTCCGATGCTGGCACGACTGCGGTGGTCACCGGCGCGTTCGGGTATTCCGGCCACCACATCGCGCAGCTACTACTACGCCGCGGAGTACACGTCAGGACTCTCACAAACCACCCGGTCCGCCAGATGGACGGCACCCGGATCGAAGTGCACTCGCTCGACTTTCTTGACGAGCGCCGTTTGCGGGCCGCCCTGCGGGGTGCGTCAGTGATGTACAACACATATTGGATTCGGTTCGCCGAGGGCCCTGCGGGCCATGAACGCGCCGTTGCAAACAGCAAAGTTCTGATCGACGCCGCGTTGGCCGAGGGTGTCGGTCATTTTGTCCACGTCAGCATCGCGAACGCTGATCAGGCACCGTCGTTAAGTTACTATCGAGGCAAGGCCGCGGTCGAGGAACACCTTCGTGGCTCCGGGCTAGCCTTTAGCATCGTTCGCCCAACCCTGTTGTACGGTCATGGTGACATCCTCCTCAATAATATCGCTTGGTTCCTGCGCCATTTGCCAGTATTCGGGATTCCTGGTGACGGCGATTACGCCATCCAACCTGTCTTTGTCGAGGATTATGCGGACCTCATCGTCGAGATAGGACAGCGAGCGTCATCCGGCACGGAGATTGATGCAGTCGGACCAGACACGTACACGTTTTCGGAACTAGTCGCACTGCTGCGAGGCGCAGTCTCGTCCCGTTGTGTGGTTATGAATGTGCCCCCGAGGCTTGCCAGGGGTGCTGCCAACCTTGTCGGGAGGGCCCTGAGAGACACAGTTCTTTCCGGCGAAGAGATTGATGGGCTGATGGCTGGACTGCTGGTGTCGCGAGGCGCACCGACTTGCTCGACACAATTCGAGGCCTGGCTTGCGGCCGCTAAGGGAGGGTTGGGGCACAAATACGCATCCGAGTTAGCGCGACGAGTACGACTCTAGGGACGGTGCCGTGGTGGACAGAAAGAGGTCCAGGCTGGCCGCAGTCAGGAGAGCGGTCCTGAGGAATCAGCCATCTGCGGAAGGGTCAGTACCGCGCGGCACGCTCCTGAGGAGCCTTGCCCCACCGGCAATAAGCGCGGCTTAGCCCACTCTGGTCGCTGTCAAGTCAAAGCTCGCCGAACCTCCGCTCCGGCGAGCGAGTATGACGAGGCTAGTCTAGGCCGGGATCCCCTTGCGCCAGGCCCGGGGACGGCGGCCCGAGTGTAACGTCGCTGACCTGATTGTCAAGCTGGCGCGGTAGCTCGTGCTGGATGGCGGGCATCAATTCCGCAAGGTCCGCTAGCACTTGGTCCGTGCCCTGGTTTCTGTTGAAGAGGATCTCGTCTAAGCGATCACGCCATCCCGCTGGGCCGTCCTCGACGCTGAATCGCCAAAGCTCTGCTAGAAGAATGGTGCCCGACTCTTGGTGATCTCGGGATGGATGGAGTGCTGCACGCTAGCATTGGGATCACCGAGGGCGACCTGGACCGACGCTTAGACGGACCGAACGGCGACCAGGAAGCCCTACCCTACCCTCTTCCCGACGCGGTGGCCAATGGAAACTGATCGAGTGCCTTCTCGCGGTCGGTAAACCCCTGCTCGAAGTGGTCCTACCGAGTGAAAGTGCCTAGACTCTTGCGTCTGACGGTGATCACAGGCTGCTCCTTGGCCAGGGCCACAAAGTGCAGTTCGGCCACCGTCTTGCCAACCCCCCGCAGCCCTAGCACAGTTAGATTTCGCGAGTTCCCGTGGGGTCCTCCAACATCTCGTTGACGGCAGCCATTTCGTTCTCTCTACCGACGAAGGTCGGGGGATCTCTGCCTACGCCTAGAGCGAATGGGCTACCGAATCGACCGGGCGCCCAATTGACATCGGCAGAGCCAGTGACCTTCTGACGCACCTCTTGGAATCGGCAAAATTGGGCTGTCGGCCATATGGCCGTTCTAACCCAATCTCACCCCGTCGGTGACAACGGGCGGCTCTCCGGCTGGCGCTAGTGCTGCGTCTGCGAAATGGCAAGGGTACGTGGAGAATGCGCGAGGGGTTCCCGCACCACGCCGTCGGGGCATGGAGCGACGTTCGGTCAGGGTCGCGACGCACGGAAGTTCCAGATGGCACTGTCGGCGCCGGGGGCGCTGTCCTCGTGGTAGTCGGCCGTCACGGTGACGTCGGTGAACCCAGCTTCGACCAGTAACTGGTCGAACTCGGTGAGACTCCAGTGCTGCAGGCGGAACGGCTGCAGCTCGCTCGCGATCAGGGCACCGTCATGCCATTTCTCGTAGCGGAGCCAACGGGTGGTCTGGTTGGCAGCCGGGTCGTACTCGATGTGCTGGGTCTGGAGCGTCCACACGAAGGGGTCGACCCGCCAGTAGCGCATCGGCTCCGGCTCGGTCACTAGCTGGGCGGGTGGCAGGTCCACCAGCAGCCGACCGAACGGCTGCAGGCACTCGCGGAAGCAGCCAAGCGCACGAGCAGTGGCGTCCCTCCCGTCGAGGAGCGTAATGGAGCCGGTGGGGATGATCACGGCGGCGTAGGCAGCGGGTTGCACGAACGTGGTCATATCCGCCTGGCGGAGAACCGGATCTAGGTTGCGGTCCCGGCAGTGGCGACGGCAAACGTCGAGCATTTCGGGGGACGTGTCAAACCCTTCCACCTCGAGGCCCGACTCGAGCAGCGGGATCAGGATGCGGCCGGTGCCAACCGCTGGTTCCAGAATCCGTGCGCTGACCCCGGCCAGCAACTGCTTGTAGTACTCGACGTCACCGAAGGGGTGCCCGATCGGCTTGTCAAGGTCGTAGACCTCGGTGCACAACGTCCCATAGCTCCAACTCAAACGCCGCCCTTCTGCTCGTCCATGACTAGTGGCCCGTTTCAGACCGTAGGCCATCCTCCTCCGACGTTCCACTTCTCACAGGCCGACTACTCACGCCATTCCGCCGACGCACCACTAAGCTGCGGCCCTCTCCACCCTGAGAACGTATTGGTGCTTGGCCTGGCCAGCCCTGATCACGATGGCGCTGTAGCGTTCGCTTGAGTTGACCAGCTCCTCACCGGCCTGACGAAGCCGAGTCCGAAAGCGGTCAGGGTTGCTATCGCGACTTCCAAGCGTCTGAGCCAGACGCGAG
>DATKSI010000002.1:0-83353 GCA_035531715.1 Candidatus Micrarchaeaceae archaeon | reverse complement strand
AATGGACCCCGCTCCCCTCGATCGGTGGTCGGGCATGGCCTTCGGTGATGCTCCGCGGCCCGGGGCAGAACGCAGGTCGTGGCTTGCTCCTGTGGCTCAATTCGACTCCAGGGTGCGTGGTCAGGTGGCTGTGGTCGAGCCGCCAGCAGTCCGGTCGCGGTGTCATGACCCGTGAGACGCTGGCCACGCTGCCCGTGATCGACGTGGGCACCCTGACAGATCAGCAACTTCTTGGGGCGGAGACCGTGGCGAAGAACCTTGGAGATAAGGCGATGGCTCCCCTCGACGGCTTGGCAACGGATACCGTGCGGGCACAACTCGACTCCGAGTTCCTTGGTGGAGTGCTCGGCTGGCCTGTATCTTGGTTCGCGCCACACGGGCCTATGGACTTGCTCCGACGCAAGCTCGCCGCTGAGCCCTCTGTACACGGCTTCAGGCGCTAACCGGTGCGGCTCCCGACGCGCCGCCAGCCGGGCTGGGATCTCGGCTGGCTACATGTGTGACCTGGAGCACGGGCGGCGCCTGCCCCGGCTGGGCACGGTGGAGCGGCTGGAGAAGGCGATCGGGCTCCCGCCCCGGCTGCTGGAGCGGCTGCGGGCCACCGCAGCCCCCGAGTCGGCCTTCGCGCCTAGGTGACGCGCCCGTCCCATGCCGCTGTGCTGGCCCAGGAGACGCGGGAGGGCTCGCCCCGGACCCCATGCGTGGCGCGGTTGACCCCAACCGGGCTCAGGCTGACCCCAACCTTGACCCCAACCGGGCTGAATCGAAGTGAGCCTCAGCGGCACTCGCTGAAGTCAGAATTGGGAGCCGACGGGGAGATTCGAACTCCCGACCAGCGGTTTACGAAACCGCTGCTCTACCACTGAGCTACGTCGGCGAGGACGGCGAGTTTAGCAGTGACGCCGGGAAGGAAAACCGGTCGGAACTCCGCGTAGTGGGGCGACCTCAGTTGGCAGGCTCCGGCACGAGCTCAGCCACTTCGAACGATGCCCCCACCTGGTTTGAATGCTCTTCTGCCTCGGGGATGAGGTCGGATTGGACCGCTTTAGTCAAGCTGATCCCGGCTGGGCCCGCCTCCACCACTATCGTGTCTCCCTCAGCGTAATCTCCCTGCAGGATCGCGGTGGCAATCCGGTCGCCCAGCTGGCGCTGGAGCACCCGGCGCAGGGGTCGGGCGCCGTACACCGGGTCATAGCCCTGCTCCGCGAGCCAGGCACGGGCGGTCGGCAGTACGCGCAGGCCGAGCCGACGGCTGCTCAACCGTTCGGCCATCTGGTGGAGCTGAAGCTCCACGATCCGCTCGATCTGGGATTGGTCCAGGCGGAGGAAAAGGATGACGTCGTCGATGCGGTTCAGAAATTCCGGTCGGAAGTGCTGGCGCAGTTCGGCCAGAACCTCCGACTTGACGGCCTCCTCCTGCACCTCCGTGGGGTGATCAGGTAGGCCGGCGATCGCTGGGCTGCCCAGGTTGCTGGTCATCACCACGACGCAGTTGCGGAAGTCGACCGTCCGTCCCTTACCGTCCGTGAGCCGCCCATCGTCGAGCAGCTGCAGCAGGATGTTGAAGACATCCGGATGGGCCTTCTCGATCTCGTCGAGCAGAAGCACGGCGTAAGGGCGACGACGCACCGCCTCGGTCAGCTGACCACCCTCCTCGTAGCCGACGTATCCGGGTGGAGCTCCCACCAGCCGGGCCACGGCGTGCTTCTCCATGTACTCGCTCATGTCCAGCCGGATCAGCGCATCCTCACTGTCGAACAAGAACTCGGCCAGCGCGCGGGCCACCTCGGTCTTCCCCACACCGGTGGGCCCGAGGAAGATGAACGAGCCGAGCGGACGCTTGGGATCGTTGAGTCCCGCCCGGGCCAAGCGCACCGCGCTGGCGACCGCGGCGATCGCCTCGTCCTGGCCAACCACCCGTCGGTGCAGTCGAGCCTCCATCTCCAACAGCTTGTGCATCTCCCCTTCCAACATCCGTTGGACCGGAATGCCAGTCCAGCGGGCGACCACCTCGGCGATGTCTTCCTCCCCCACCTCCTCCTGCAGCAGTGGGGTCTCACCCTGGTCTCTGCTCAGCTGCTCCTGCTGGCCGGCGAGCTGCTGGCGCAGCTCGTTCAGCCGGCCGTAGCGCAGCTCCGCTGCCTTGGCGAAATCGGCCATCCGCTCGGCGCGTTCGGCCTCGAAGGCGGTCTTCTCGATCTCCTGCTTGGTGGATCTGATCTCACCGATCACACCCTTCTCCTGCTCCCAGCGCTGGCGCAGGCCGACCGCGCTCTCCTGGAGCTCAGCCAGCTCCCGCTCCAGCCCCTGGAGACGCTCCGCCGAAGCGCGGTCGGACTCCTTCCGGAGCGCGGCCCGCTCGATCTCCAGCTGGCGCACCTGGCGCTCCACCCCATCCAATTCGACCGGCATGGAATCGATCTCCATCCGCAGCCGCGAGGCGGCCTCGTCGATCAGGTCGATCGCCTTGTCGGGCAGAAAGCGCCCGGAGATGTAGCGAGTGGAGAGCACCGCGGCGGCCACCAGAGCAGCGTCCTTGATCCTGACCCCGTGGTGCACTTCGTAGCGCTCCTTCAGCCCGCGGAGAATGCTGATGGTGTCCTCCACCGAGGGCTCGCCAACCTGGACCGGCTGAAACCGGCGCTCCAGCGCGGCGTCCTTCTCGATGTGCTTGCGGTACTCCTCGAAGGTGGTAGCTCCGATCGCCCGCAGCTCACCCCGGGCAAGAGCCGGCTTGAGCATGTTTCCCGCGTCCATAGAGCCCTCGGCAGCGCCAGCCCCCACCAGGGTGTGCAGTTCGTCGATGAACATGATGATCCGGCCGTTGGAACCGGTGACCTCTTTGAGCAGCGCCTTGAGCCGGTCCTCGAACTCGCCTCGGTACTTGCTGCCAGCGACTAAGGCGCCCAGGTCAAGGGCCACGACCCGGCGATCCTTGAGGGTTTCCGGCACGTCGCCGCTGGCGATGCGCTGGGCCAAGCCCTCGACGATGGCGGTCTTGCCCACGCCTGGCTCGCCGATCAAAACCGGGTTGTTCTTAGTGCGCCGCGACAGCACCTGCATGGTGCGGCGAATCTCCTCGTCGCGACCGATCACCGGGTCGAGCTTGCCTTCGCGAGCCCGCTGGGTGAGGTCCTGGGTGTACCTCTCCAGCACCTGGAACTTGCTCTCTGGATTGGGATCGGTGACCTTCTGGCCCTGGCGCAGCGCTTCGAGTGCTGACCCCAGCCGTTGGGCAGTAGCCCCCAGCTGGGCCAGAATCCCCGCCGCCGGGCCACCACGGTGCGCAGCCAGAGCGAGAAGTAGATGCTCGGTGCTGCAGTACTCGTCCCCCAACTGGCCCATGCGGTCCCAGGCATTGCGGAGTACCGCATCCAGCTCCGCAGAGATCCGCGGAGCGGCTCCCTGCTGCTTGGGCCGAGTCTCGAGGTCGGCCACCAGCCGGGAGCGCACCTGCTCGGGGTCCACCTCGACCTGGCGCAACAGCGGTGCCACCACGCCGTCAGCTTGGTCGACCAAGGCGAGCAACAGATGTTCCGGACCGACCTCTGGATGCTGCAGCTCGGCGGCCAGTTCTTGGGCCTGTTCCAGCGCCTCTCGGCTCCGCTGCGTCAGGCGCTCAAGCTGCACTGGCCAGTACCTTTGAAATGTTTTCCACGGTGAGAATTTACCCAACCGGCGAGTTGGGCAAACCGGCCGCCCTAGCCCTCCCCAGTTGCCAGGAAATCGGTGATCAACTGCGCGGTCAGGTTGGGCTCGGTCACCGGCAGCAGGTGCCCGGCTCCGGGCACCACCTCCAGCCGGAGATCCTTGAAAAAGTCGAGCTCGCGCCTGGCATCGCGAAGCGACAGCCGACGGTCGTGACCACCCCACAGAACCAGCGTTCTCTCCGCCAGCAGCCCCAACGCCGGTAGCAGCTGGGAATCGGTCTTGAGCCGAAACGGGTGGAGCAGTCGCCTGATCAGCTCGAGATCGGCTCCGCGGCCGAAGCGGAGTCCGGCCAGAAGGCGGTAGTGATTCTGAATCCGCCCCGGTTCGCCGCCAAATCGCTTCGCGCTGGCCGAACCCCGAGCCCCGTCGCGGCGGAGCAGGAGCACCCTTTCATACCATCCTCGGAGTTCCATCACCCCGGGAAGCAGCGCTAGGTTCCACAGGATCGGGACCCGACGGCTGAGGCCGAGCGGGCTGACCAAAATCAGGCGGGGCACCTGCTCGGGGTGGGCCAGCGCATAGCTGCCGGCGGCGAGCCCTCCGAGCGAGTGGCCCACCAAGGAGAACTGGGCGATCCCCAGCTCCCTGGCCACGGCCGCAATGACCTCGTTCCAGGGCGGCCCCGGATGGCCCCGGAAGTCGATCGGGTCGCTGAGTCCGGTGCCCGGCAGGTCGACCGCGGCCACCCGGTGGTGTCTGCCCAACCGGGCTATCAGCTCGGCAAACTCGCCCCCGGATGCCCCTAATCCCGGCAGAACCAGCACCACCTGCTGGCCTTGTCCCGTGAGCAGAACGTGGACCCGGCCGACCGAGGTAGCCACGAAGCGGTGCAGGGGCTTCAGCCCCACTTGAGCCAGCCACTGATCCAGCGCCGCCTCGAGCTCAGCTGGTGGCGGGTCGGCGACCAGGGAGCGCTTCGCCCAACCGACCAGCGCCGCCCAGCCGAGCACGCTCAGCCCAAGCCCGGTCCCGAGACCGAGCTTGGAGCGCCTCAAACTTCCTTGAACTCAGCGTCCACGACATCCCCGTCGGTCCCCGGCGGGGCTCCCGCGGAACCTTCGGCGGCCGGGATATCCTCTCCGGCCGGGGTCTGGCCGTCACCGGTCGGGGAATTGGCACTTTGGTAGACCGCCTCGCCGACCTTCTGCAGGGAGGCGGACAGCTCCGCCTGCCGAATATCGATGTCGGCCGAGTTCTGGGCCGCCACGGCTTCCTTGAGGGCGTCGGTCTTCTGGGTGATTTCGTCGCGCAGCTCCTGGGTCACCTTCTCGCCGTGCTCACGCAGCGTCTTCTCGGCCGAGTAGATCAACGAGTCCGCCTGATTGCGTTTGGAAATCTCCTCCGCCCGCTGGCGGTCCGACTCGGCGTTGGACTCGGCCTCTCGGACCATCTTCTCCACCTCCTCCTTCTGCAGGGTGGTGGAGCCGGTGATGGTGACCTTCTGCTCTCGACCGGTGCCCAGATCCTTGGCGGTCACGTTAAGAATTCCGTTGGCGTCGATGTCGAAGGTGACCTCAACCTGAGGGACTCCCCGGGGAGCCGGCGGAATCCCGTCCAACATGAACCGCCCCAAGGTTCGGTTGTCCTTGGCCAAGGGGCGCTCGCCCTGCAGCACCACGATCTCGACCGAGGACTGGTTGTCCGCGGCGGTGGAGAAGACCTGGGTTTTGCTGCTGGGAATGGTGGTGTTGCGCTCGATCAGCCGGGTGTTGACCTCGCCCTCGGTCATGATTCCCAGCGAGAGAGGGGTCACATCGAGCAGCAGCACGTCCTTGACCTCGCCCTTGAGGACGCCGGCCTGGATGGCGGCGCCGACCGCCACCACCTCGTCCGGGTTGACCCCTCGGTGCGGCTCCTTGCCGCTCAGCTTTTGGACTAGCTCTTGGATCACCGGCATCCGGGTGGAGCCACCCACCAGGATGACCTCGTCCAACTCGCCGATCTTCATCCCAGCATCTTTGAGGGCGTTCTCGAAGGGCGCCCGACAACGCTCGGTGAGGTCACTGGTCAGCTGTTCGAACTTGGCCCGCGAAATCCGAGTGTCGAGATGCTTGGGGCCATTCTGGTCGGCGGTGATGAAGGGCAGGTTGATCTGGGTCTCCTGCAGTTGGGAGAGCTCGACCTTGGCCTTCTCGGCGGCCTCGGTGAGGCGCTGGAGCGCCTGCCGGTCCGCCTTGAGGTCGATTCCCTGCTCTTTCTTGAACTCTTCGGCCAGCCAGTCGACGATCCGCCGGTCATAGTCATCCCCACCCAGATGGGTGTCGCCATTGGTCGACTTCACCTCGAAGACGCCTTCTCCGACTTCCAAGATGGAGACGTCGAAGGTGCCGCCGCCAAGGTCGAACACCAAAATTTTCTCCGACTCCTTGCGGTCAAGACCGTAGGCCAGGGAGGCGGCAGTTGGCTCATTGATGATGCGCAGCACATTGAGTCCGGCGATCTGGCCGGCATTCTTGGTGGCCTGGCGCTGGGCGTCATTGAAGTAGGCGGGCACGGTGATCACCGCGTCGGTGACCTTCTCGCCCAGGTAGGACTCGGCGTCGACCTTGAGCTTCTGCAGAATCATCGCCGAGATCTGTTCCGGGGTGTACTTGGTGCCGGCGACATCGACCTCGGCCCGCCCGTCCTTGCCGGAAACGACCTGGTACGGGACGATCTTGCGCTCCGCTTCCACCTCATTGAAGAGGCGACCCATGAAGCGCTTGATGGAGTAGACAGTGTTTTCGGGATTGACCGCAGCCTGGCGCCGGGCCAACTGTCCGACCAACCGCTCCCCATTCTTGGTAAATGCCACCACCGAAGGGGTCGTCCGACCACCCTCTGCGTTGGGGATGACAACCGGCTCACCGCCCTCCATGACGGCTACCACCGAGTTGGTTGTTCCCAGGTCGATTCCAACGGTCTTGGCCATTAAGTCTGCGAACCTCCGTAGCACTGACGCTCGGCGCCGCCTGCGCGACTCCGCTAGCCCTACCGTACCGCAGCCGGGGGCTCGTCAAACGCCGGGCCTACTCGAAAAACTCCCCTTCCCTCTGATAAGCCCGATGATTCCACCGTGCCCTGGAGGAGCCAGAGTTCCGCCCAGACCGCCCGCCGGCGGTGGCGTCCAGCTGTGGTCGTCTTGGTCCTGGCGCTCGCTGGCGCCATCACCTTGATGGCGGTGCAGGTCAATCCCGACCCCAACGGGCTGGGTGTGCTCCCGAGTCAGGAGGTGATCATGGAGCACAGTGGGGTGACTCTCGAGACCCCGGTCGGGAAGCCCGCCATCAGGGCTCAGACGGCGGTGGCCGCAGCGACTAAATCCCAGCCCCAGGCCCAGGTGGACGAGGTGTTCCTGGCCACCACCGTGGGCGAGGCTGGGTCTCAGATCTCCCCGCCGGGCCGGCTCTGTTGGGTGGTGTTCCTCAACCCCGGCTCAAACCCCGCCGGAGCCGCCCAGGTGCCCGGACAGATCGAACTGGACGCCGTCCTGGTGGATGCGCGGAGTGGCGCGGTGATCGAAGGCTTCATATCGTTCCGCGGCACGACGCCAAGCTCCCAGGTCGGCACCGAATGAGCGCTCCTCCGCCGTCACCCTGAACCGCCTCAGTCCGCCCGCGCCATTACGACACAATCGCTAGGTGGTCTATCGACTATGGCGCTCGCGCCCACGCCAGCGCGGCGGTGGACCATTGTCATGGGGCGGCCTGCTCGGTCTAGTGCTGGCGGTGGCCGCGGTGGTGTGCCTGCCGCTGCCCGTCCTAAAAGCCAACTTCGCTCCCCAGCGTCCCGCCGCCGGACCTCTGCTCTGGCTCTCGACCCGGCACGGGCAAATCGTGGACAGCGCCGGGCGGACGGTGCTGCTTCGGGGATTCAATGACGATGCCCTGCTTCAGGTGGGCAGTTCACCACCACCTCCCCCCCTGACGGCCAGCGATGCCGCCCTGATCCAGGCGGAGGGTTTTGACGTAGTGCGGCTGCCGATTTCCTGGTCGCTGCTGGAGCCGGCACCCGGCCGATTCAGCCCAGGCTATCTGAGGCGGATCGCCGGTCTGGTCTCGCTCTGCGCCCGTCATCACCTGTACGTGGTGCTGGACATGCACACCGAGGACTTCGGCGTAGGCTTCGGCGGCAGCGGCGCACCTGCCTGGCTCGCGGTGCCCGGGATACCCAACCTCAAGTTGCCATTGGCGAGCGCGGCCTGGCAGCGGCACATCTCACCGGCGGTCAACGCGGCCCTGGCTTACTTCTGGCTCTTTCCCAACTGGCAGACGCTCTATTGGAACGCTTGGTCCAGGGTCGTCGCGGAGTTCCGGGGCAACTCCGCCATCGCCGGCTACGACCTCTACAACGAGCCCCACCCCTTTCCCGTGCCCCCGGCGATCTTCGAGGCCCACCTGCTCTGGCCCTTCTATGACCGCGGGATCAAGCAGCTCTCGGCAGCCGATCCCAACCATCTCTTTATCGTCGAGGGCGACCTCTTCGGCGGCCTTCCGACCGCCATCCGGCCGCTGGCTGCCCGGGATCTCGTCTATTCCACCCACCTCTACTCGGGGAGCATCCTGCCCCCCAACTTCGACGGCAGCCTCTACCCGCTCCGGGCCGAGCTCAAGATGGGACTCAGCGAAGCCGCGCAGCTGCCCGCCGCCTACTGGGCCGGGGAACTAGGCATCGACCACCATCGCCCCATGGCCACCGCCTGGGCGCGAGCCGAGATTGCCCTTTCCAATCAGTACCGGACCGGCTGGGCCTGGTGGCAATGGAACGATCCGGGAGGCTGGGGAGTGCGGCGGGGCACGGCACCCCCCGACACCGGCTGGCTGGAGGTGCTGGCGCAACCGTTCGTCAGGTCGGCACCGGGAACCATGACCAACCTCCGCTACAACCCCGTAACCGAGACCTTGACCGCCAAGGTGCGCGATGCGGGGACGGACCGCACGGTCATCGTCTCCTGGCCGGCCTCGCTCGGCGCACCCCGGTCAGTCAGCGCCTGTGCCAGACTCTCCACCCCCTACCTCCCGGCAAGTGGACAAATTCGGGTCCAGCTCGCCTCCGCCAGCTGCGAGATCGAGCTCCGCGGCTAGCCAGCGACCCGGGGGGACTCCCACTGGTGGCTATTCAGACTGCGGCGGGCGGCGTCGAGCACCCTCAGCCCCAGCACGGCGTCATCCGCCCCGGTGACCAGCAGCGGTCCACCCGCAACCCGGGTGGTGAAGGCCGCGACCATCTCACGGTACGGATCCGCCGCAACGGTCGGAATGGGCTCCCCGAGATCAGCGGGGTCGCGGCTCAGCCATAGTGGAATTGACTCCTCGTGCCAGGCGGTGAACGGTTTCGGGATGACCAGCGAGCCGGTTGTCCCGATCAGCTCAACTTTCTGGCACTCCGCCGACTCGAAGCCGTAAGCGAGTTCGGCCGAGATCGGACCATCCGAGCTGGCGAACTCCAAAAGCATCGACCCGTCGCTGTCGACTCCGTGCCGCATCCGGGCTCGGGCCACGACCCGGGTGGGCTCCCCGGCGAGCCAGCGACACGCGTTGACCAGGTACGAGCCGATGTCGTACAGGGCCCCTCCCCCAAGCTCCCTCTCCCAGCGCACATTGGGGGGAGGACCGAGGGGGAAGCGGAAGCTCCCCTGGAGGTGGCGGAGGCGCCCGATCGCGCCGGACTCGAGCAGCTGCCGAACCGTCTGCCACCTCGGGTGGTAGCGATACATGACCGCCTCGGCCAGCACCAGGTGATGCTCCCGGGCGGCGCGATCCATCTGGCCGGCCTCGTCCGCCGTGAGGGCCAGCGGCTTCTCACAGAGGACATGTTTGCCCGCCGCCAAGGCCCGCAGCGTCCACTTCAGGTGGAGCGAATTGGGCAGCGGGAGGTAGACCGCGTCCACATCCGCCTCCACCAGTTCCTGGTAGGTCGGGCAGAGCTGCGGGATCTGGAATTTGGCGGTCAGCCAGCGGCCCCGATCGGGGTTCCGGCTGGCCAGCGCCAGCACCCGACCACCGGCTGCCTGGATGGCGGGAATCACCGCCTTCTCGGCGATGGCCGCGCCGCTGACGATCCCCCAGCTGAGTGCTGCCGGTCTCACACCCGCAGATCGAGGGGCTGGCGGAGCTCTGCGGATCGAGTGGCCGCCTCCATCACCGCGATGTTGCGGCGGGCCGATTCCGGGGTCACCGCCAGCGGCTCCCCGGCCAGCAGATGCCCCGCCAGGTTGCGATAGAAGGCCTGCGGCGGGGCCGTGGGCAGCGAGAGCAGCTGGTCGTGGCTTTCTCCGGCTCCGTCGGGGCGCAGGATGTGCAGTTCACAGGGGATGTCGGTTACCGGTAGCCGCTCCTCCACCACCAGACCCGTCGGCCCCCGGCTGGTGATCCGGCCCTCCCGCCAATATCCGACCGCGGCCCCTTCGGTCCCCAGCACGTACCACTTGGGCTTCCGCGCGGCCGCGATGTCGGAGTGGATGAAGAGGGCCTCCGCACCGCTGCCAAAGGTGATGCGCAGCTCGAAATGGTCGTCGTTGGTGACGTCCTGCCAGACCAGCTTTTGGCGGGTCGCCGCCACCTTCACCACCTCGCCCGGGACCAGTTGGAGGATCCAGTCCAGATAGTGGGAACCCCAATCGAAGATCACTCCCCCACTAACCGGTGCGTGCGAATGCCAGAAGTGGCAGGGATGGCCGTAACCTCCGACGAACGCCTCGAGGTGAAATATCGCCCCGAGGTCGCCGCGTTGGACAGCCGCCTGGAGGGCGAGAAAGTCGGGGTCCCAGCGCCGGTTCTGATACACGGTCAGGGTCAGCTTCGCCTCCCGGGACAGCTCCAGCAGCCGATCCGCCTCCGGCAGCGTGAGGCACATGGGCTTCTCCAAAACCACGTGCCGGCCAGCCCGAAGCGCCTGCTCCGCCAGTACCGCGTGGGTATTGGGAGGCGTGGAGATGACCACCAACTCCACGCCCTCGGCCTCGACCAGACCGGCCAGGTCCCCCGCCACCTTGATCTCCGGAGTCAGCTGCCGCGCGGCCGCCACCCGATCCGGGCTGCGGTCGGCGATCGCCAGCAACTCGAGTCCGGCGACCGCTCCGATCGACGTGGCGTGATCGGCTCCGATCGCCCCAAATCCCAGCATGCCAACGCCGAGATGCGGCCGCTCCACTCGGCCGGCTACGAACCGCACTCCCCGGTACAGCATCTCCTGGACATCCGGATCCCGGAAGGTGGTGGCCGCCTCCCCCATCCCCCAATAAAAGACCCGGCCGGCTCCCGCCTGGCGTACGTAGGCGACCGGTAGCGTTCGCGACTGCCAGGTGGTGTCCAGCAGCACCTGGGAATCGGGCGGGGGCTGAGGTTGGGTGTAGCAGGAGTCGCGCAAGGTCAGTGGGCCGGCCAGGCGACGGGTGATGTCATGGCCACCGTCGTTGACCCGACTGACGATCTCGCTGTGGGGCAGCCGACCATCGGCGCTGCCGCCGACCAGATCCAAGTACTCGTGGGAGAAAGCCCAGGTGGCATTGGTGCAGTGCAGACCGAGGAAGCCTCCACCCCGCCGGACGAAGTCGCACAGGCCGGCCTCGGCGGTCGGGCCGAGTTCGCCAGCCGGGGGATGGGCCACGATCACGTCGTAGCCCTCAAGCCGGCTCAGAGCGGCCACGTCATCGGTGATCTCGGCGTCGACCTGGCCGGTCCGCCCCATGTAATCGAGCCAGGGGCTCAGGTCCTCGGCCTGCCGACGTCCCGCCACCACCAGCGCCCGAATCACCTGGATCCCGCTACTCCTGCACTCACTCGTGCCGGCACGATGGCCACCGCACGCTGCCTCACTGTAACGTACGGCTGAGCAGATGGAAGCGCCACCAGCCACCATTGAGGAGCTCCGGCGGGCGGTCGGGACCACCCTCGGCCCGAGTCAGTGGGTGACCCTTGATCAGGCCCGGATCGACGCCTTTGCCGCGGTGACCGGAGATCACCAGTGGATCCATGTGGACCCGGCGCGCGCCGCCGCCAGCCCCTTCCACCACACGATCGTCCACGGCTACCTGACCCTGGCCCTCACCCCGCTGTTGCTGGACGAGCTGACCCGACTCCGGCAGGGTGCCACCAGCATCAATTACGGCCTCAATCGGCTGCGCTTTCTCACCCCGGTCCCGGTGGGCGGGCGGGTTCGGCTGCGGGCCAAGGTACTCGATGTTCGCGACCGGCCCCCCGAGGGGGTGCTGGCCATCTACGAGCTCAGCTACGAGTTGGATGGCGCGGCACGGCCGGCGCTGGTCGCCGAGACGATCAGCCTGCTGCTTCCGCGCGAGGAGCTGGGTCCGCCCGAGACCTAGCCGGCGCGGGGACCGGGGATCCGCCCGACATGGAGGGCGACGACCCCGGCGGTCATCCGATGCACCCGGACGCTCTGGAAGCCTGCCAGGCGCATCCATGCCGAAACCACTTCGGGCGAGGCGAAGGCCGCGATCGAGCCGGTGAGGTAGCGGTAGGCGCTGTCCCGGCCCAGAATTCGCCGAGCGATCGGCGGAATCAGGTGCTGGCTGTACCAGGCGTACCCGGGCCGGAGCAGGGGGTGCACCTGGCTGAACTCCAAGATCACCGCGCGGCCCCCGGGGCGCAGGACCCGGGCCAGCTCGCGGAGAGCCAACTCCCGATCGTGGATGTTGCGCAGGCCGAAGGCCATCGTGGCGGCGGCGAACCGCCCGTCAGGAAAGGGCAGGTCGCAGGCGTCCCCGGCCACAAATTCGACCGCGCCGATTCGACGCCGAGCAACCTTCAACATGGCTTCGGTCAGGTCGATCCCGACCACCTCCCCCGCAGCACCCACCCGCCGGCGCAGCAGGGCGGCCAGCGCTCCGGTGCCCGTGCAGACATCGAGGACCCGGTCCCCGGGCCTGGCCTGGGTCAGTTGGGCGGCGCGCCGCCGCCAGCGCCGGTCCTGCCCCTGGCTCAGGACCGTGTTGAGCAGGTCGTAGCTGGGGGCCAGGCCGGTGAACATGCCCCGCACCGCCGCTGGCTCCGGGCTGCCCACGGTGGGCAGCGAGCCGCCCTCGCTCAAGCCGACTCGGCGACCGCTTCGGCGATGCCGGGCACCGATTGCCGGTGGCTGAGACAGGCGCACTGAGGATCGCTGGGAAGGGCCAGCAGCGCATCCAGCGCGACCCGGCCCAGCTCCTCGGCACCCTCTCGGACGATCGCTCGGAGCAGCTCGAAGTTCCACTCGGGGCGAACTCCCTCGGCGTAGTTCAAGACCATCTCGACTGAGCCGAAGCACGCCCCGATCTCTCGGGCCAGGTAGATCTCGGGGGTCAGGCTCTGGCTGATGATGTCGCCGCCCATTCTGGCCAGCGCGGCGACCTCGGCAGCGGTCTCCAGTCGGGGTCCCTCGACGGTCACATGGACCGCCCGGTTGAAAGCCCGGGTCGCCTTCTCCGCGGCGAACTGGCGCGCGCGCTGCCAGAGCGCCTCCCGAATCTCCGGGCAGAAGGGATCCCGCATCACCAGGATCACCCCGGGCTCCAGCTGGCCACCATGCTGGTGGGTGAAGTCGACGAAGTCGTGGGGTACGACGAGGTCGCGGGGGTGGAAGTGTTGGGTGATGCTGGCGGCTCCCGACTCCGCCACCACCCGGGTGACGCCCGCCCGCTGCAGCACCCAGAAGAGGGCCAGCACCTGTTGCGCCCGCTGGTGGCTGGGAAGAGCGGCAGTCGCTCCCGCCAACCCGGCGTAGGGCCGGCAGAACAGCACTGGCCGGAGCTGCCCGGAGTCCAGGGGCAGCTCGAAGTGGGTAAACGCTGGGGAGTCGCCGAACGGCGTGGCGAAGACCATCTCGTGGTCGAGCATCCGCGCCGCGTGTTCCAGCTCGGGAGATCCCTGCGTCCCGGTCCCCGAGCCGCCCAGCAGGGCGTATTCCACCTGGGGGATGGTCGGCGGCCGCCTCGATCTGACCATGGTCCGAGTATATGGACGGCCGCCGCGCCCTTCCGTCTCAGGGGTCCTGGTCCGGCTGCTTGGTCCAGCCGATTTCGTGGCCCACGATCGCCCCGATCAAGACCAGCGCGCCCAAGAGCTGTACCAACGCCAGCCGCTCCCCGGTGAGGGCTACCGCGAAGAGGAGCGCCAGGGCTGGCTCAGCAGCCAGCACCAACCCGGCCCGACTGGCGGTCATCTTCTGCTGCGCCCAGGACTGGGCCACCACCGCCACCGCGCTGGCAAGTACCCCGGTCACCAGCAGCGCGAAGGCGACCGGGCCAGTGATCGCCGGGAAGGGCACCCCATTGGTCGTCCCCAGGGCGAGGAAAACGGCGGCGCAGGTGAGCATCTGCACCATCCCCAGCTGGCTGGGCGAACTTTGGGTGTGGCTGAGCAGCACGATCTGCCCGGCGAAGGCCAGCGCCGAGAGCACGACCAGCAAATCACCCAGCGAGAACCCGCTGCCCGAGCCGGTCAGCAGCGCGGTGCCGAGCACTGCCGCCAGCACGCTCAGCGAGGTCTTGAGCCGTAGCGAGGTCAGGAACAGAATCCGGTCCAGGAGCGGGGTGAAGACCACGAACAGGCCGGTGAGCAGGCCGGCGATGCCGGGTTTCAGCGAGATCATCCCTTCGGTCTGAAATAGATAGCCCAAGGCCAGCACCACTCCCACCGGAAGTCCCACCCTCCACTCTCGGCGATGGGGCCAGCGGCGGACGAGGAGGAGGAGGGTGAGCACGGCGATCCCAAAGCGCAAACCCAGGTACGGCAGCACCGGGTACTCCGCCAGGACGTCCTTGACCACAACGAAAGTCCAGCCGAAGACTGCGGTCACCAGGAGCAGGGTCAGCGGCGGCAGCCAATCTCTTCCGCCGGGAACGAATCCCGGCGTCCTCCGCCCCGCCAAGGTGGTCATCGGGGGCTCGGCGAGCTCAGCTCCCGATCGACCCGAGGCGAAACTCCGCCATCAGCGGGAAGTGGTCGCTGGCCTGGCGGGCAACCTCCGCGAGCTCTCCCGATCGGCCCACCACCTCGCACCGGCTGAGCCGTTCGGCCAGGGCCTGGGTGGCGAAGATGTAGTCAATTCGCACTGCCGGTTGGTAGGAGGGACAGGTGAAGGCACTGGCCCGGGGATGAAGCGCTCGCAGGCAGTCGGTGTAGCCCGCCTGGAGCATGCTGCGCACCGCCGCTCGGGGCAGGAGGGCGCCCAGAACGGCGTCGGTGGCGTCACCTCGGGGGAGCACCTCCAGGAGCGGGTGGACCAGCCAGGGCAATCGGGGCAATCCGCTGCGCACCGCCTCGGGCAACTCCTCCGGGGTCGCATCCCGGTCGGCGGCGTCCTGCCACCAGCGCAGGTGAGCCAGACCGGGCGGGATGGGACCCAATGCGCCCGCCTCCGCCAGCACCCCGCTCCGGCGCCACTGGTTGATCTGGGCGAAGAAGTCGGTGGCCCGGATGCGGTCGCCCGGGGCGACCGCATTGAAGTCCCCGAGGATCAGGTGGTCCGCTTCCGGGTGGGCGGCGGCATGACCCCGCACCGCCGCCAGCTCTCGGACCCGCTCCGGCTCGGCCCGGCCCCGACGGTGGAAGGCGGCGGTCAGATGCACGGTGTGAAGGCAGAGCGGGCGAACCGCGCCGGCCCCAGGCGGGGTAACGCATACCTCGAGCGAGTTCCGGAGGAAGACTGCCGGATCTCGATGGTTGGCGGAGGTGGTGACCGGAAGCCGCGACAGTACCGCTTGGTGCCGGGGAGTCGGAGCGGCGCCGAAGATGACCTGATAACCCAGCTGCTTCCCCACTCGCGCGACCGCCTCCTGGTCCTCCGCCTCCTGAAGGGCCACCAGATCGGCGTCGATCGCCCGCAGCAGCCGAGTGATCTCCGCCCAGCGCCCGCCGCCACCGAGAAGAATGTTGTAAGTCGCCACCCGCAGCGTCGCCCCCGACGCGCGGCTCCGGCCGACCGGCGTGGCACCCATCGAGTTGATTCTAGGCGGCAGCTAGGATCACAAAAACCGTCCAGAATCAGAGGGGCCATGCCCGCGTACATCTGCTCGACCTGCGGTGTGCAGCAAGCCCCGAGTGCCGATCCACCTGACCACTGTCCGATTTGTGCCGATGAGCGCCAGTACGTGAGCCGGGCAGGCCAGTCGTGGACCACGATGGAAGAGCTTCAGCCGGGTCACCACCTTGAGCTGACCGAGCTGGAGCCCGACCTCTTCCAGCTCGCGACCGTGCCCCCGGTGGGCATCGGCCAACGGGCCTTGCTGGTGCGCACGGCCCTCGGGAATCTGCTCTGGGACTGCCTCACCTACCTGGACCCAGCCACCAAGCAGGCGGTCGCGACGCTGGGAGGAATCGCGGCGATCGCCATCAGCCACCCCCATTTTTACGGCAGCTGCGCCGACTGGAGCGATGCCTTCGGCGGCGTCCCAATCTATCTCAGTGAGCTCGACCAGCGCCACCTCGTGCGCCCCATTCGATCGGTGATCCACTTCGCGGGCGACGAAGTCCAGCTTGGGGAGGGGGTTCGAGTCCTGCGTCTCGGGGGTCACTTCGCCGGCTCGACGGTGCTGCTCTGGGACGCCGGCGCGGAGGGTCGGGGGGTGCTGCTCACCGGCGACACCATCGCAGTCGCGGCCGACCGCCGCTGGGCCGCTTTCCTTTACAGCTATCCCAATCGGATCCCGCTTCCCGCCCGGGAGGTGCAGTCGATCGCCGACCGGATCTCCGAGCTCCGCTTCGACCGCCTCTACGGGGGCTGGCCCGGCGATGTGATCGGCGCCGGGGCCCGAGAGGCGGTGCTGCGTTCGGCTCGACGCTACCTGGGGATGCTCGACGGCAGCTGGCCTCGTGGATAAGGGCTCCGCCCGGCGCCGGCCGGAGCTGAGTGCTTTTACGGGGTGGCTGAAGCTCCGTCTCAACCGGCTGGGGGCGCTGCTGCGGCGGCACCCCCTCGCCAGTGGGGTGGCCACCGCCAGCTTGGTGCTGGGGATCGGCGTCGGGGCGATCTCCTTCGAGCTCCAGAGCCACTTCACCACCATCTACCAAGATGGCGGGCGGCTGAGCGGCTGGCAGAACTACCTCCGCCTGGGTGCTCCCTGGCAGGCGCTGGTCCCGGTGGCGCTCGCCGGGCTCCTGGCGGCCTGGGGGGCCGTCCGCCTGCGGGCTGCCCAGCCCGAGCCACCGCTGAACTTTCGGCCCGCGGATTCCGCCAACGCGGGGCAGCTTCGCCGAGCCCTGCGCTCGGAGCGGCGCACGGTGCGGGTGGCTTTCGTGGTGATGACCGGGCTGGTCGGAGTGGTGGTCGCCCGTTTCTGCGTCTACGGGGTGCTGACCCTCAGCGGCAGCCGACTGGCCCGGGCGACCCTGCTCGGGGTCGCGGTCGAGCTGGCCCTGTGGCTGGGCGCCTGGGCCGCCTTCTGGAACTGGAACCGATGCCACCGCAGACGCATGGAAGGTTGGGGCATATTTGAAGGTTGAGCGGGTCGAGCTGATCTCCCGACGCGACTGCCCTCTCTGCGACCGGGCCAAAGCCGCTCTGCTCGAGGTCTGCCTGGCTCTGGATCTCGGGTTCTCCGAATTCGACGTGGACGAAGATGTCGAGCTGGCGGGCTCTTTCACCGACCGGGTCCCGGTGATTCGCTACTTGGGCCAGATCGTCGCCGAAGGGAGAATCGAACCGGTCCAATTGCGCACGGCGTTGGCGGAACTGAAGTCGCCTGGGAGAGAGCGGCCTGACAATTCGGTAACGGCGACGGAGAACGATCACTTCCGGAGCTAGACTGCGGCCAATGTCCGAGCTCCGCACCATGGCCGGGGCGGCGCTGCCTGAGCTCTCTGTCGTGCTCCCGACGCGCAACGAAGCCGGCAATATCGAGCCCCTATTGGCCAGACTCCGCGAGACCCTCCGGGGCGTCGCCTTCGAGCTGGTCTTCATTGACGACAGCGACGATCAGACGGCGTCGCGGCTGGCCCAGGAGGCCGCCGAGGACCCCCGAGTTCGGGTCATCCACCGGGGGCCGGATCACCGCGAGGGTGGGCTGAGCACGGCGGCGGTGCTCGGACTGCGCGAAGCCCGGGGCCGACTGGTCTGCGTCATGGATGCCGACCTCCAGCATCCGCCCGAGACCCTCCTCGCCATGCTGGCGGCGGAGGGTGAGGGGGCGGACCTGGTGGTGGCCAGCCGCTACATGCCCGGCGGCAGCCGAGCCGGGCTCGCGACCGGAACCCGTCAATTCCTCTCCCGGGCAGCCAGCCTGCTCGTCCGGGCGCTCTTCGTCGAGGCTCGGGCCAGTACCGATCCCCTGGCCGGCTTCTTCCTTTGTCGGGCCTCCCTGCTCCGGGGAGTGGAGTTCCGACCGGTCGGGTTCAAGATCCTGCTCGAGCTGCTGGTCTGCTCCCGCCATCCACGGGTGGCGGACGTGCCGCTGCAGTTTCAAGCGCGGACCGCGGGCAAGAGCAAGGCCAGCCTGGCCCAGGGGATGCTGTTCCTGCAGCACATCTGGTCTTTGGTCCGTGATGTCCCCGGCAGCGCTCGAGTATGGAAGTTCTCCGCCGTCGGGATCAGCGGCCTGCTCTTGTTCCTCCTGATTCTGGAGCTCGGCGGGAACGGGCTCGGGTGGCCGGCGCTGGCCGCCTGGTCAGTTGCCTTCGTCCTCTCCGTGGTATGGAATTTCGGCTGGAACCTGCGCCTCACCTTTGCCGACCTGCGCCGGGAACGCTTTCCCTTGATGCGTCGCTACATCTCCTCCACCCTCACCGCCGGGGGAGCTCAGCTGGCGGTGTTCCTGGGACTGGTCGGCACCGCCCTCCCCCTGATTCTGGATGGACTGTTGGCCGCGATCGTGGGCATGCTGGTGAACTCCGCTTTGAACTCCCAGTTGGCTCGGCGCCATCGCCGTCCCAGCCTGGCGCCGATCGGGGTCGATCGTTTCCTGGGCAAGCTGGGACGGGTCGGCGGGGCCCAGCACACGGCCTTGCTGGACGAGGCGGGCCACGAGGCGGCCTCCTGGGGCGTGCCCTCGGCCACCGCCCCGGAGCTATTGCACTCGCTGGCCGATCGAGCGCGGCTGGGCGGCCTCCCGGTGCTCTGGACCGAGCCCCTCTCCAACCGGCCCCAGGCCCGGACCAACGTCGAGCTGGCGTCGATCATCGTGCTGCCTTTGGAGCTTCCCGAGTCGGAGATTTTCTCCGTGGCGCTGCAGCGCCGTACTCGGTCGGGCTTCAGCTCCTCCGATCTGGAGGCCACCATGCGGCAGGTCGAGCTGATGCTCCCCCGGCTGGCGATGGGCGTTGCGGAGCGGAGCGAATCCACGGGTTCGAGCCCGGCCGAGCTCAGTGGTAATCGTGGGAGGACGGAGCCGGAAACAGCGAGCCGACCAGGCTAGATTCCGGCTGCGACCGGGCCGTCCGGGGCAGTCGCACCAGCCTTTCGACCAGCAGACTCCTGGACCCATCCGCCACCTGCAGCAGCCCGGCGGCGCCAATCACCGGGTCGTGGTTGGCCCAGCTCCGATGCGCCCGGTACACCTCGGGGCGAAGAACCAGATCCAGCTGGGCCGTCTCGTCGACCACGGTGAAAAACCGCATCCCGTGGGCGGAGTGGGGCGCCTGCCGGGTTATCACCAGTCCGGCGGTCAGCACCCGACTGCCGGGGGCGGCCTCCTTCACCTCGGCCAGGGGCACCGCCCCGAGCAGGGTCAGCTGGGGACGCAGGAAAGAGACCAGATGAGCGCCAGTGGTCAACCCCATGATCTGGTAATCGGCCGCGGCCCGCTCCATGGCGGTCAGGTCGGCCAGGGCTGGAGGGTGCGCCGGCAGCTCCAGCAACTGCTCCTGGCGAGCTCTGCGCGGCTGGGCGCTGAGCAGTTCCTCCTCCCCTAAGCGAGGTCCAGGCTCGCCTCGTCGAGCGCCCGCGGTCACCCCGAGGGGGCGGCTGCCGACCAGGGTCTCCTCCACCGCCTTGAGCCGCCAGAGCAGCTGGCGGCGGGACTCGCCGAAGCTGTCCAAGGCGCCCACCATCACCAGCGAGTCCAGGGCGGGCCGAGGCAGCTCGGTGCGCTGCCAGAAGTCCTCCGGAGATCGGTACGGTCCCCGCTCACGCTCGCGGTCCAGCCGCTCGCGCAGCTTCTCCCCCAGCGCCCTGACATAGTTGAAGCCGAGACGAACCCCGAACTGGCTGGAGGTCACGAGATGGCTCTGGAGCTCCTCTAAGTGACAGCGGCCCCGGCTCTGGTTCACGTCAACCGAGAGCACCTTGACCCCGCGCCGCTTGGCATCTTCCACCAGCACCGAGGGGTGGTAGAAGCCCATGGGCTGGTGGTTTAGCAAACCCACCAGGTAGGCCGGGTGATGATAGAGCCGGAGCCAGGCTGTCTCATAGGCGGTCCGGGCGAAGGCGGCGGCGTGACTGCGGCAGAAGCCGAACTCGGCGAACCCCCGCACCGACTCGAAGAGCTCGGCCGCGATCGCAGCCGAGACCCCATGGCTCGCACAGCCCTCCCGGAACCCCTGCTCCAAAGAGGCCATCTCCACTCGGGAGCGATGCCGGTTCATGGCCCGGCGGAAGCGATCAGCCTCCCCGGCGCTGAACCCCGCCAGCTGCATGGCGATCTCCAGGATCTGTTCCTGGTAGAGGATCACCCCCATGGTGTCGCGCAGGATCGGCTCCAGCAGCGGGTGGAGGTAGGTCACCGGCTCCCGGCCCTGGCGGCGGCGCAGGTAGGGGTGGACCGCCTTGCCCTGGATGGGGCCCGGGCGAATCAGCGCCACCTCCACCACCAGGTCGTTGAACTCCTTGGGGTTACTGCGGGGCAGGGTCTGCTGCTGGGCTCTCGACTCGATCTGGAAGACCCCGAGGGTGTCGGCCCGGGCGCACATGCGGTAGACCTCAGGGTCGGCCAGGTCCAGCGCCTCCAGGTCAGGTCGCTCTCCGGTCGCTTCCTCCAGCTCCTGAAGGGTCTCGGCCACCACCGAAAGGGTGCGCAGCCCCAGCAGGTCGATCTTGATCAGCCCCAGGTCCTCGACATCGTTCTTGTCAAACTGAACCACTACCCGGCCTGGCCTGGTGGCCCTCTCCAAAGGGGCGATATCCCACAGTGGTTCGCCGGTCACCAACATCCCGCCGACATGGATGGAGAGGTGGCGAGGCACCCCGACCACCGCCTCCACCAGCTGAGCAAACTGCCGCCAGGGCTGTGAGCCGAGCACCCGTTCCGAGCACTCCCCACCGGCTTCCAGGACCTGGGCGACCAGGGCCTGCTCACCCTTGCCGTACCAGCGATCCACTGATCGGCTGAGCTTCTCCACCACCGGCTGAGGCAGTCCGAAGGCAGCTCCCACCTGGCGGATCGCCAGGCGGGACTGGAAGGTGATGACCGTGCAGACCATCCCGGTCCGCTCCTGGCCGTAGGTGTCGTAGACGTGGCGGAGCAGCTCCTCTCGATGGGCGCTCGAGATATCGACGTCGATATCCGGCGTGCCCTGCATCTCCTCATGCAGAAAGCGCTCAAAGAGCAGGTGGTGGGCGATCGGGTCGACCCGGGTGATGCCCAGCAGGTAGGCCACCAGACTGTCCGCGGCGGACCCCCTGCCCTGAGCTGGGATCCCCTCCCGTTGGGCGAAATCCATCAGCTCCCAGACGATCAGGAAGAACTCGGCCAGCTGGCACTTGGCGATGACCCGGAGCTCGTGGAGCAAACGCGACTCCACCTGGGGTCCCGGGGCCGGGTATCGAGACGGCAGTCCCCGGCGACAGAGCTGCTCCAGATACTGATCTGGGCTCAGTCCCCGGGGGGTGGTGAAGGCGGGGAAACGGCTGTGTCGGAAGTCCAGCTTGAGCTCGGCCCGGGCGGCCAGCTCGGCGGTTGACTGGAAGGCTTGGGGATATGGCAGCAGCTCTGAGAGCTGCGCTCCGTCTCGCATCCAGTACTGGTGGTTAGGCAAGAGCATCCCCCGTTCGGCGGCCTCCTCCAGGGTGCAGTTGTGCCGGATGGCGGCGAGCACGTCAAGCAGCATCGCCTCGGAGCAGGTGGCGTAGCGGGGAGCTCCTGAAACCACCAAGCCGACTTGGGCCCGCGCCGCGCAGGCTGCCGTCTCCGCCGCCAGCCAGCTGTCGCCGGCGTGGAGATGGTGCTGCAGGGCCAGATAGACCTGGCCGCTGGGAAAGGCCTGACGCAGAGCCGCAGCGGCTCGGTCCGCCGCCGCCCGATCGCCCCGAAGCAAGGCCCGGCTGATTGGGCTATGCGGTCCTCCCGCCATCACCGTGCAGTGATTTAGCTCTTGCGGGGCAACCTGGCTGTCGCCAGCCACCCGGTCGCCCCCCGGCGGGGTCCGACGCCGCGCCCGATGCGGCGGCCGCAGGGCATCCCTTGCCTCTCCGAGAGCACCCGCCGCCGCCGCCAGCTCCTCCTTCAATCCGATCAGATGGAGACGGTGCGCCCCTTTGCTACCGGCCAGCTGGGCCTGGCTCACGGCCCGGCACAGCTGCTGATACGAGGGTCGGTCGGTGGCCAAAAGCACCAGCCGGCCGCCGCCATCCAGATCCAACTCCGCCCCCACCAGGGCGGCCAACCCAAAGCGTTCTGCCGCCTGGACCAGGCGCACAGCTCCATAAAGGCCACCCCGGTCCACCAGGCCCAGGGTGGTCATACCCAGCTCGGCGGCTCGGGCGACCATCGCCTCGGGAGCACTCGCCCCCTCCAGAAAAGAGAAGTAAGAGCGAGCCCAGAGTTCAGAGAAAGTCTCCTGGGTCACCACCCCATCATACGAACTGATGTTCGTAGAGTTGGCAAGCTGAGCCTGCCTGCCTACGCTTCCACCGTGGCTGGCGCGCTGCGGCTGATCGGGGCCGACGGATGCCCCGGCGGCTGGATGGTGGCGCTGCAATTCGCCGACGGCTCCACCCACCTGGGGCGCTGGGAAACCGAGCAGCTCGGCCGGGCCGTCCGCGGGACCGAGCTCCAAGCCGCCGTCCTCGACATCCCCATCGGGCTGCCGGTCAGCGGGCCACGTGCCTGCGATCTGGCGGCACGACGGCTCTTGGGTCAACCTCGCGGCACCAGCGTCTTCCCCGCCCCCCTCCGCCCCATGCTGGCCGCCACCACCTACCAAGAGGCCCAGGCCATCCGCCGATCCATTGACGGTAAGGGCTGCTCGAGGCAGGCATTTGGAATCCAGGCCAAGGTCGCGGAGATCGATCGACTGGTGCGCGCCAGCGGAGCCACGCGCCTGTATGAGGGGCATCCGGAACTCGTCTTTCGTGAGCTGGCGGGAGCCCCCGACCTGCCCGCATCGAAGCACAGCCGCGCCGGCCGGTTGAGCCGGTGGCACCTGCTGCGAGATCACTTCCCCGCGCTGCAGCAGATCGATCCGGAGCGTCCCTCGAATGGCGATTCCCTGGACGCCTACGCCTGCCTCTGGACCGCCCGGCGGTTGGTGCAGGGCGGCGCCCGCTGGCTCCCGACGGGATCCGACCAGCTTGACCCGGAGCTGAAGATCCGGATGAGGATCTGGTTCTAGGGAGAACCCTTTGAGCTGATCATTCCGCGCCGACCGCCCGTGCCGCACCGGCCGTCAGCCTGAGGTCCAGCTCCACGGCCAGAACGACCGGGGCCACGACCCGGGGCTCTTCCCGCCGCCGGGAACCGAATGCCCCGCCCCTTGCGCGAAGGGGCCCGTGACGGCGATCCGAAAACCCGCCGCTGGAGCCAGCGAGCCTAGCCCCCCCGCTGGCCACTTTCTCCGCACCCCATCGGGGGCACCGCTCCGGGAATCCTCGCCCCCGGTTGGGGGACTCCTTCAGCGCGCCGGCAGTACCGGTTCCGGCACCAGCGGCGGCGCATCGTCGGAGCTCTCGGCGGGGACTGGGGGGACCACCACCGGGCCGGGCTTCGCCGGCAGCCCGGTCACCTTGAGAATTTCCTCCTCATCAAGCGACTCGTCGCGAAGGAGCGCCTGGGTCAGCGCCTCCAGCTTGTCCCGGTTCCGGCTGAGCAGGTCGCGCGCCTCGGTGAAGCACTCCTCCACGATGCGCTTGACTTCGGCATCGATAACCTGGGCCGTCGCCTCGCTGTACGGGCGCTGGGTCATCACCAACGCCCCACTGTCTTGCTCCTCGCCCAGGTTGAGTGGACCGATCAGCGGGCTCATCCCCCAATGGACCACCATCTGACGGGCGATCGCGGTCACCTGCTGGAGGTCGCTCTCGGCCCCGGTGGTGACCACGTCGTACACCAGCTTCTCGGCCGCGCGGCCGCCGAGCGCGCCGACGATGCGGGCGCGGAGGTAGGTCTCCGGATAGTTCTGGCGATCGTCGACGGGGGATTGGACGGTGACCCCGAGAGCCCGGCCGCGGGGAACGATCGATACCCGCCGCACCGGGTCGGCCTCCGGGACGAGCAGGCCGAGCAGGGCGTGACCGCTCTCGTGGCAGGCGGTGCGACGGCGGTCCTCCTCCGAGAGAACAATTCGCCGGGCGGCCCCCAAGAGCACCTTCTCCAGGGCGTCGGTGAAGTCCGGCTGGGTCACCGCCTTGCGGTCGCGCCGGGCGGCCAGGAGGGCCGCCTCGTTGACCAGGTTGCGCAGCTCGGCACCCACCAGCCCGGGAGTTTGAGAAGCCACGTTGTTCAGGTCCACGTCCTCGCCGAGCGGAACCCCCCGGGTGTGGATCTTGAGGATCGCCGCCCGGCCCACTCGGTCCGGCGGCTGCACCATGACCCGGCGGTCGAAGCGACCCGGCCGCAGCAGGGCCGGGTCCAGGACGTCGGCCCGGTTGGTCGCCGCCAGCACGATCACCCCCTCGCGCGAGTCGAATCCATCCATTTCGGTGAGGATCTGATTGAGGGTCTGCTCCCGTTCATCGTGACCGCCGAAGCTGGCGCCGACCCCCCGACTTCGACCGATGGCGTCCAGTTCGTCGACGAAGATGATCGCCGGGGCCGCCGCCCGGGCCTTGGCGAACAGATCCCGCACCCGGGACGCCCCCACCCCGACGATCATCTCGATGAACTCGGAGGCGGAGAGGCTGAAGAACGGCACCTTGGCCTCGCCGGCGACCGCTCGGGCGAGCAGCGTCTTGCCGGTGCCCGGCAACCCGACCAGCAGCACCCCCTTGGGCACGGTGCCTCCGAGCCGTTCGTACTTACCCGGTTGTCGGAGGAAATCGACGATCTCCTCCAGCTCCTCCTCCGCCTCCTCGATGCCGGCCACATCGGCGAAGGTCGTCGCCGGTCGCTCGGCGTCGTAGAGACGCGCCTGACTTCGGCCCATGCTGAAGAGCCCCCCTCCGGCCGAGGCGGCGGCACGGCGCATCAGATAGATGAAGCCGACCACGATCAGCAGGGTCGGGCCGAAGCTCAGCAGCAGCTCCTCCCAGAAGGGGGTGAGGGTGGACTCGGCATTGACCGTGACGTTGTGTTTCTGGAGCAGGGCCTCCAGCCCTCCCCCGGCGAAGCTCGGTACCTGGGTCGTGAAGTACTTGGCCTTGTTCTTGGAGTTCGGCGTAGCCCCGGTCTGGTGGCGGAAGGTGCCTTCGATAGTTCCGGAACTGGTGGTGATGCTGGTCACGTCGTTGCTGCCGACATCGGCCACGAAGCGGTTGTACGCAATCGTGATCGACTTGGGGGAGGAGGGGGCGAGGAAGACGTTGACGATGAGGACATTGAGGACCAAGATCACGATCAACGGCGTCCAACTGCGGAGCGAGCGCCAGTTCATGGGCGCCCGACCACTGGGCGAGGGGGTCTGGGGCGGCCGCGTAGCCGGCGTGGCCGGGCGATCGGGCATGAGGGCACGCTATCAGATGAGAACCAACCTCATCCCCAGCGCCGCTCCAGGCTCCAGCGCTTCGAAGTCAGGTCGAAGTGCAGATCAAGGCAGCTGCCGTCTTCGAGCAGCACCCGCCAGTACTCCCGCCTCACCGGCCTTTCCTGTGCAAGCCGCCACCAGCCGACCTCGATCCGCCAGCGCTCCACAACTGCAGCCACCGCAACCGCGCCCTGGCCAGAATTGACCGCGAGCAAGCGCTTGGGAGTGCCTCCGGTGCTGACTTCGATGGCCCTCATCTAGAGCTCCAGACGAACCGCTCCTCGGGGACGTCTCCAGGATGTCCCGGCCGCACCTCAACCCGCCAGACCAAGCCCTGGCCGAACCGATCGTGGAGCCGATCAACCGCTCGCTGAACTACCTCCCGATCAGCTGCCCGCCCCTGCCAAAGGCCGACCTGGCTCACCGGGGGCGCGACCAGGTCGAAGGCCTGAAGCTCCACCACCGTGACTGGAGTCAGGAAGCGGGCTCGGCCGAAAAGGCTGAGCAGCGGCGCCAGCAGCTCATCGGCGGTGGCCAGTGGGGTGGGTGGCGCAACCTCTCCCCACCAGACCTGTTGGTCAGTCGAGGAGGGGCGCCGGGGTCCGTCCTCCCCTAGCAGAACGAGCCGGATCCGCCCCGCCGCTCGCCCCTGTCGGGAAAGCTCCAGAGCCAAACCTTGGGCCAGTTCAGCGGCTCCGAAGCGCAGTGACTCCGAGTCCTCCACTCCCCCCGCCAGCACCCGCCGGACCCCGCAGGGGGGTGGCTCTCGCCAAGGCTCGATCCGAGATGAGTCCAGGCCCCGGCAGAGCCGGTGGAGCAGAATCCCGTCCGGTCCGAACTGCCGCTGCAGATCCACCAGGGTGATGGGGGCGCAGTCACCGCAGGTGCGCAGCCCGAACTGGATGAGCCGTTCCCCCACCTCTGGCGGGATCGGCAACGCGGTCACCGGCCAGCTGGCCAGGAATTCCGCGGCCTTCCCCTCAGGCACCAGTCGCACCCGGCCTGGGGCCGCCAACTGCGCCGCCACCCAGGCCGAGAAGCGCGACGGCCCCACGCCCACGCTGGGGGGGACTCCCAAGGCCGCCTGCAGGGCCCGACCACAATGAGCTGCTCGGGAGCTTTCCTCCGGCCGGAGCGGGTCGCTGCCCGCCAGATCGACGTAGGCGCTGGTGTCATCGCCCCACTCCACCAGGGGGCTGCAGCTGGTCAGAGCCAGCCTGGCCCACCGCCGCAGTTCGGCCACCGCAGTCCGATCGACATCGAGTCGGACCGCCAGAGGGCAGAGGACCTCGGCCCGCCGCCACTCCAGGCCAGGCCGAACTCCCCTGGCCCAAGCCGCCGGCGAGGCCGCCAGCACCACCTGCCGACCACCGGGGTCCTGGCCTCCCAGCAGCACCGGCTCTCCTTGGAGTTCAGGATGGGCCCGCAGGGTCAGCACCCAGGCGAGATGAGGGAAGGTGAAACAGGCGAGCCGAGTCCGGCGGTTCGGCTGATTCACCAGCCGTTCCCACCCGCCACCTGGAGCAGCCCCACCGCCGACTCCTCACCCGGGGCCAACTCGTCTGGCGCCTCGAGGCCAATCCGGAGCTGATAGGGACGGGGAAAGTTGAGCTGCAGCCGGCAGCTGGCCCCGGGCGCCCCCAGGTGACTGCGGCTGACCTGGACTTCCAGCCGGAGCCCACAGACATCCCCGTGCGCCAAGGTCCAATTCAGCCGACAGCATTCCAGTTCCAGGCAGATCCTCTCTCTGAGCGCAGCTGGGATCAGTCGGCCGCCCAAGACCAGACCGGCACAGTCGCCCTCAGCGAGGGCCGTCAATAAGGCAGCCGGAGCCGCGCCCGGGGTGAGCCGAGACCAATCCTGAGCCACCAAAAGACACAGAGCCACTCCCGCCTTGGCCAGCGCCCGGGCGGCTGCCCAGCCCTCCTCCGAATGCCTGGGCCGGACCAGCCAGCAGTTGTCCAACTCTCCCCCATAGGCCTCGACATTTCCGGGATCCAGGCCCAAGCTGAAGTCGACAATGGCTACCGCCGCGGACCGGGACACCACCGCCGCCAGGGCCAAGCCGAGCTCGAACGCCCCCGACGACAAGTCCCCAGTCAGCCGGCTGATCCGACCCTTGGGTAGGCCCCGGCAGCCGGTGATGCCGTCCAGGGAGTCCGCCCCGGTCGCCAGCCCCTGAAGCAGCGGTGGAGCTCCGGTGTGCACCACTCCTGGTCCATAGCGCAAGTTGAGCGAGGACAGCGCCAGCGCTAGCGCCCCCACCTCCGGCTGGGCAGCTCCACCTCCCTCCCGCCGGGCCAGCTCTGAGGACATTGAGGAACCACCTGTTTGAATTTTTGGACCGGATCTGGGCGGAGCTAATCCCCACCGGGCTCCTCCAAATTGTACGAACGTCTGTTCGATAAGGCAAGCCCCTCCCCCGGCCCAAAGGGAAGCTCGAGCGGAGTCGGGCAAGGGGGCGCGCTCCGCTACGAAACAGCGAAACCACCCACGATTTCCTTAGTATTCCTGCGTCGCCTTGACCGTCTCAGTTCGTCCACCAGGAGGTGCTCACCCATGAATCGCCGTGAATTGGCCAAAAACCTGCAGACCCGCATCCAGTTCGAGAATGACGAAGGCAAGCAGGAGCCTTTTTTCTCGAGTTTTCTACTCGCCGACGACACCCTCAAGCTGATCTTCCAGATCATCGGCAATGAGCTGAAGAGCGGCGGCGAGGTCTCTGTCGCCGGATTCGGCCGCTGGAAGGTTCGCCAGACCGCGGCCGGGCTGAGGCGCAACCCCCAAACCCAGGCGATGGTTCGGGTTCCCGCTTCGCAGAAGGTGCGCTTTTACCCCTCGACCGCCCTCAAGGCGGCAGTGGCCGGCAAGACCACCGCACGCCGCCGCCCCAGCAAGCGCGCCTGACCCACCGGTCAGAGCGGGTTTCCGATCTTGCGGGTAGCCATCGTTGGCGGCACCGGATTCGTCGGAAGTCACCTGGTGGCGCAGCTGCTGCAGGCGGGACATGAGGTCAGGGTGGTCGGGCGCGGAGTTCGCTCGACCACCCTCCCGCCCGGACTTGCTCCCACCTTTGGTGACGTGATCAGCGGCGATGGCCTGGAGGAGGCCTTTCAGTCCGCCGATGTGGTGGTCAACCTGGTCGCGGTGATCCGCGAGCGCGGTCTCCAGACCTTCGAGGCGGTCAACTCCCAGGGGACGGCCAATCTGGTCGCCGCGGCCACCCGATCGGGAGTAAAAAGACTGGTCCAGCTCAGCGCCGTTGGGGCCGATCCCGACCCCAACTTTCCCTATCTGGTCAGCAAATGGCGGGGCGAGCAGGCGGTCACCGCCAGCTCGCTGGAATGGGTGATCATTCGCTCCTCCACGATATTTGGCCCAGGCGAGGGGTTCTTCACCCTGCTGGCCAGGGCGATATCTCTGCCCGCCCCCTTCCTGGTCATACCGGGCGACGGGACCGCCATCTTCCAACCGATCGCCGTGGAAGATGTAGCCCGTTGCCTGTTGGCCGGAGTCGAAGATGCGAGCCGCGACCACCAGCTCTACGAGATCGGCGGTCCCGACCAGGTCACCTTGGAACAGATCACCCGGGAGGTCGCCAAGGTCATCGCCAAGGAGTGGTTCGGGATAGCCAAGCGCCGGCCCCTGCACCTGGACCCCCGGATGATTCGTCCGGGGGCGTCGGTGATGGACAAATTACTGGCCCATCCCCTGGTGACGCCGCACCAGCTGGATATGCTGGCCAAGCCCAACATCACCCGGCTGGACGCGGTCAGGACCGGCTTCGGATTCGAGCCACGCCCGATGTGGGGCAACCTCGGCTACCTTAAGCGGCCGAGCCGCTGGCCCAGGCTGGCAGCCTGACCCGCCCAGGGGCGGCGAACCATCACCCCAACATCCGGGAGGGAGACGCGTGGCCGACGCCGAACTGACGCCGCAGCAGATCATCGATCAGATACCGGCCGCTTTCCAGGCCGAAAAGGCCCAGGGACTGGAGTCGATATTCCAGTTTGACATCACCGGAGACCAAGGGGGCCAGTGGTTTGCCACGATCAAGGACTCCCAATGCCAGGTGACCCCGGGCACCTCCTCCAACGCCAACATCACCATCACCATCGCCGACCAGAACTTCGTGAAGCTGATCACGGGCAAGTTGGACGGGACCATGGCCTTCATGACCGGAAAGCTCAAGCTCAAAGGCGATATGGCGCTGGCGATGCGACTCTCAGGCCTCTTCCGGCTCCCCAGCTAAGGCGGGCGCACCCTCGGCTCGGCGCTCGGGACAGCGCTCCGCGAAGGGGCAAGCCGAGCACGGACGGGCGGGGAAGTCTTCCACCGCCCGGTACCGGCCCTGGGCCACCCGACGGGCTGCGGAGGCGGCCCAGCCGAGCGCCTCGGCCCGCTCCGGAGCCCCGCTCGCCACGGACAGCAGCTCGCCGGAGCGGAGCATCGCCAGCGCCGTCTCGGGAGCACTGCCGGGTAAGCCCAACACCCCCGCCTCCACCGCTGCCGAGTAAAGCCGCAGCTGCCGGGAGTATTCCGCGAGCTCGGCCTCACTCAGGCTCAGGTTGGTCTTGTAGTCGATGATCAGCAGCTGGCTGGAGGGGAGCTTGGCGATCCGGTCGATCACCCCCGTCAGAGGCGGCAAGTCGGGGGCCGCCCAGCCGGACCAGCTGAAGGCAAATTCCGTGGCGACAGTCGGCAGGGCGGCCGTCGGACCGGCCAGATAGCGGCGCAGCATCTCCTCGGCCGCTGCCTTGAGCTCGGGCTCCAGTCCCGCCGCCGCCCAGTCCAGTGCGATCACTGCCTGAGCCAGCGAGGGCGCGCCCTGAGGCGATTCTTTGTGCACCCGCTCCAGCACTCGGTGCAAGGCTGAGCCCAGGGCCAGCGCCTGATCGCGGCCGGCAACGGAAGCAGGCAGAGCAGACCGAGCGGCGGAAACCACCGGTACCGGGTCGGGGACCGGGGCATGGACGATGTACTGGTACCAGAACTGCCGCGGGCACTGCTGGAGCACCTCGATCGCGGTGAAACTCAGCTGCGACGGTCGAGCGGACTGCACCCGAGCCGCTTCTCGCATCCGCTGGATCTCCCCGCGTCGCTGCTCCATACGCGAAATCGAGACCTGTCGTGCGGGGAAGTCCGGAGCGGTCGGACCCGATCCCCGCCCGGCGCCGCCCGGCGCCGCCCAGGGTAGCCCCGAAGCCGCGCTGAACTCGGGCCATTCCTGGACCCAGCCGTCGGGTGCCGCAGCCGCTTGGACCAGTTCCATGAATTCGCTCTCCTCGCCGGGACGGGTGGTCGTGACCAGGAGCAGGTCACGCGCCCGGGTCATGGCCACGTAGACCAGCCGCCGGTGCTCATCGCGATCGACGGCCGCGGCGGGGCTAGCCTGCCAGCGGGCGAAGGCCGCGGTCGGGCGGCGGTCGACCCGGCTGCAGACAATCGCCGCTCGCTCACGGTCCCAGATCACTGAATCGCGACCTCGAACGTGGTAGGGACGGCAGTCGGCGAGCACCACCACATTCCACTCCAGCCCTTTGGCTCGGTGAATCGTGCTCAGGGTGACCAGATCCTCTTCTGACTCGGCCTGCGGTTCGGCCGTCTTGGCCTCGGCCTGCATCACCTCCAGCTGGGCCAGCAGCCCGCCCAGGCTGAGCCAGCTCTGGGGAGCCTCGGCCGCCCAAGCCACCCGCTGCAGCT
Source organism: Candidatus Micrarchaeaceae archaeon (assembly GCA_035531715.1). Classification (GTDB taxonomy): domain Bacteria; phylum Chloroflexota; class Dormibacteria; order Aeolococcales; family Bog-877; genus Bog-877. The sequence continues at coordinate 52,196 of DATKSI010000002.1, read as the reverse complement.
CCCGGAGCGAGCCCAACGCCCGCCTCCCCTCCGGATAATCGCCCCGCACTCGAGTTTGCTGGAGTTGGAGCAATCCGCTCTCGTCAAGGGCCTGGGCCACCAATTCCCCAGCCGGAGTCGTCCGGGAGGCCCTAGTCAGGGCATCTACCACCTCCAGGATTCGCTGCGCTCGGGTTGCCCAAGACGGCTCCCATCCCGGGGCACCGCCCGCCAAATGGCTGCGGAGCCGCTGAACCAGCGGGCGATCGCGCTGGTCGGAGCGGGGCCGGAGCATGACCAGCGCCCGGTCCGGGACTCGTCCCACCGGGCACTGCAGGACACGCAGGCAGGCGAGGTCGTCCAGCTCATCGTTGGCCAGCCTCAGGTAGGCCAGCAGATCGCGGACCTCAGGACGGTCGAGCAGTCCGCCGGAGGCCGTTTGGAAGGGAATCCCCCGTCGGCGCAGGCACTCCTCCAGCGGAGGACCGACCCGACCCAGGGTGTAGGCCAGGACGGCCATCTCGCGCCAGCGGACCGGCTGCTGAGACCCGTCCGGGTAGCCGACGCCGTCCTGGTGGATCTGGTCCAGCAGCGCCGCGATCGACTCCGCCTCCTGGGCTGGGTCCTCCGCCACCGCCAGCAGCACTGGCCGAGGGCTCTCGGAGCCGCGCGCCGGCTCCATCGGCTGGTCTTCGGCAAACTTGGGGTCGCCCTTGATCACATGGTCCGCCGCAGCCAGGATCGGCATCCTCGAGCGATGGTTGAGAAAGAGTCCGAACCGCTCCCCCGGGGCATCCTCCATGATCCCGGGCTTGGCATCCCGAAAGGCGTAGATCGACTGGCGCGCATCGCCCACCATGAAGAGGCTGCCATGGTCCGGACCGGTCAGCGCCTGGACCAGCGACTCCTGCAAGGCGCTGGTGTCCTGATACTCGTCCACGATCACCAGCCGAAAGTTGGACCGGCACCAGCTGAGCAGGCGCGGGGCGCGGCGCAGGGCCGCGAGCCCTGCGCGGAGGAGGCCGTCGAAATCCAGAGCTCGGCGTCGGGCCAGTCGGGCTTCGTACTCCCGCCAGAGGGTCGTGGTCAGGGCGAGCGCCGCCCGGTGCCAGGCGATCTCATCGGGCGGATCGCCGGTCTCACCCCACTCCTGGTAGGCGGCCAACGACTCCCGCTCACAGTCGATCGGACCCAGCTCGGTAGAGCGCATTCGGCCGACCGTTTGGGAAGCCCCTTCGAGCAGGGAGAGAACGGTGTGGGGGTCGGGAGCTGAAGGCAGTTGCTGGAGCCAGGAGGAGCCACCCGGCTGCTGCCGGCGCACCGAGGTCAGCGCCTCCTGCATCACCACTCCGGCGGCGACCTCGTCGAGGAGCTCCAGGTCGCGTGGCAGTCCGGCCAGGTAGGCACGCTCGCCGAGGAGGCGGCGGATCAATTGGTGGAAGGTCCCGATCCACGCTCCCTCGAGCGCTTCTCCAGTTCCCCCTTCCGGGGCGATCCCGACCTCGACCATTACCGCGAGCGCCTTCTGGCGCAGCTCGGCTGCCGCCCTTTCGGTGAAGGTCACGGCCATGAGATTGCTGATCTGCAGGCCTGCCGCCAGGGCGCCCGTGTAGAGCCAGGCCATGGTGGTCGTCTTACCGCTGCCCGCTCCCGCCAGGACCTTTACCGGTCCTCGGCCAAGGTGCTCGACCACCTCCAGCTGAGCCGGGGTCAGCGCTGCCCGGGCCCGCTCACTGAAGTCGTCCAACTGACTCACAGTTCAGGATTGGCCGTGGGGAAGTCGCGGCCCACCGAGCCCGCGCCGTCGCACCAATAGGCAACCGGACAACCTGACCGCCCGTCGCGGCAGGTGCGCTTGGTGTGGCGCGGTTGGGCCGGGAAGCGGCCCTCGAGGATCGTCTGGGCCAGCCGGTCGATCTCCTGTTCGATCCGATCTAGCTCCCCCCCGGTGAGGATGCCCGGGCTCCCCGGCTCCTCGTTGTCGTCGACGATCCGGAACCCAGTCGCCGCGATTGGGTTGCGATCCTTCGGCCGCGGATCGGCCCCCACGTACCAGTTGCGCACGCGGGTGGGCAGGCGGTCACCCAGCTGCTCGGAAAACGCCCCCTGCCGTGCCGCCAGCTGGTAGATGGGCAGCTGCCATTGCTGCGGACCGTCGGGGGACTTGCCGAACACCTCATCGCGCAGCGCCCGCTCGCTCAGCGGAACACGGACCGTCTTGTAGTCGAGCAGCTCAACCTCGCCATCGGGATGACGCCACAGGGCGTCCACCTTGCCGCGCAGGTGCCACTCCTCGCGGAGCAGGTCAAAGGCCACCTCCTCGGCGATCGGCTCCCCTACCTGGGAACTTCCAGGGCCCACGATCCGCATGCTCCACCGGTCCACCATCCGCTCCAGCCAGAGCTGGACGTAGAGACTGGTAAGGGGGTCGGAATGGTCGGCGCGCACTTCCGGCGCCAACCGGTCCCGAATCAGAGCCCGGGCCAGGTCCCGAAACCGGCCCTGATCACCATTCCAGGCATCGCTTTGGCGGTACAGAAGTTCAAGGAGACGGTGGGCCTGGGTCCCCAGGGTGAGATTTACGTCTGTCTCCCGACCGGTGACCAGGATGTGGGCCAAGTACTGCCGTGGACAGGCCAACCAGGTAGCGACGGAGGTGGCGCTGATCGGCACGGGCCGACTGATCACCGCGGCGCCTTCGGCGACCGGGTCCCAGGGAGCCAGCGCGTGACGCAGCTCGAGGGCGGCTCGCCCCAGCCCTCCGGCCGCACTCGTGAATCCTGAGACCGGAGCGGCCAGCGCCAGTTCGGTCACCAGATCGTCGGTCTGGACCAGCTCCGCGTGCGGCGCCGCAACCTCGGTCACCCCGGCCCGAGCGAGAGCTCCCAGGAAGGGTGAGCGCTCGACCGAATGCCCCTGGTAGCGGTGGGCCCAGGTGCAGGTGACCACTGCGGTAGCCCTGGTCAGGGCCACCAGGAAAAGACGAGCCTCGGCATCCTGCTGTCGGTCGCCGGCCGACACCACATCCTCCAGTTCCGGAATCCGCTGGACCAGCTCCTGAATTTCCCCGGCGTCCAGCAAGCCACCCAGTTCGGCCGGCGCCGGGATCTTCCCGGCGACACCACCGCAGATGAAAACTCGGGGCCACGTCTGACCCTTGGCCTGGCGCATGGTCATCACTGCTACCTCGGAGCGATCGGCCCGGACCTGAGGCTCAGCCTCAGCTCCAGCGTGGTCCAGCGCGAGGGTGAGCTGAGCCAACCAGTCGGCCAGCGTCGCCAGGCCCCGGCCCAGGCGGCGCTCAACTTCAACCACGGATTGCGCGAATCCCTCGAGCTCCGTCAGCCCGGCAGCCACCGCGGGATCGCTCAGCGCCAACTCCGCCAGCCCTGAAGCGAGCTCGAGACGGCCAAGAATTGCCCGAAGCTCGGCCCCCCCTACCCGGTGGCGGACTGCCCCGGGGTCTCCCGGGCTCAGGGCGAGCCAGGGTCGTCCGGCGGCGAGAAGATGCGCCCAGGCCCCCGGTTCGAAGTCCCGATCCCCCGCCGGGCCGGGGTTGTCCGGCGCCCCGCGAGCCAGTTCCCAGAACAGTCGCGCGGCGGAGACGTTGCGGCGGCTGGCGCTGCGGCGCAGGCTGCGGATCGCCCCTGGAGGGATGGCGTTGGGTCCGGCAGCGAGGGCGGCCAGGAGCGCGTCGTCGTCGCTCGGCGAGGCCAGGACCCGGAGCCAGTTGAGGGCAACCGCGACCGCCGGGTTTCCGGCTGGACTACCCCCGGCCGGGCTCCGGTACGGCACGCCAAGACGGGTCAGAGCGGCCAGCAGGGGCGTCAATTGACCTCCCTGGGCGCGCACCAGGATTGCCACCTCGCTGAACTCAAGCTCGTCTTGTAGTCGGGCCCGGGCGATCTCTCGAGCCACCGCCTCCGCCTCCTCGATCTCATCCGGGGCGACCCATAACCGCGCCACCGGACCGACCCGGAAGGCAGCCTCAGCGAGCGACTCGGACTCCATCGGCGCGCTGGTGGCGGACTCCGCCGCTAGATCAAGGCCGAACGAACTCGCCCACTCCTCAGTCCAACGCGGAACCGCTGGGGCAAGTTCCCAATCCCGGCCGGCCAGCTCATTGGGAAAGTACTCCTCAAAAGGACGGCTGGAAGACTGGCTGGAGACCCCCCGAAAGCCAGGGGTCGACTCCGTCCAGTGGCCCGTCATGACCAACCGGCCCGGTGGGGTCAGGCGCCTTCCCAGCTCCCGAATTAGCAGCCACTGGGTGGGACTGAGGTCCTCCGCCTCGTCCACCAAGAGCAGGTCGGCCCAGCCGGCCAGCGCGGAAGAGTCAGCGAACAGCGCCTCGACCGCCAGGGATTGACGGTCGCGGCGATCCAGACTCTCCATCTCGGTGAGCACCCGCTGGTAGCTCGCCGCTATCACCGCCAGCTCGGCCAGACTGACCGGCGCGCCTTGCAGCCGCTCCGCCAACAGTCCCGGCCCCACGAGCGCCCGTTTGAAGGCCGAGGTCACCGCCAGGGCGTCGCTGACGCAGGAAGGCTCGTCGACCAGTGGGCCCAATCGGGGCAGGGGTGCGGCCCGGTGCAACGCTTCGCGCATCGCCAGCCACTCCCCGGCATTGGAGAGCAGGTCGGGCAGCTCCCCGCCCGGGCCGACCATGGCCAGGACATAGCTGGCCAATCGTTCGTGGGTCTCGATGCGCACGACTGGATGGGCCGCCGACAGTTCAGCCTCGACTCGGCGTCGAAGCAGCGAGGCGCTCTCCCGACTGCTCACTACCAAGACCAGCCGGGATGGATCGTCTCCGGCCATGATCCACTCGACCGCCAGCTCCACCAGCCGCTGGGTCTTGCCCGAGCGCGGCCCTCCGACCACCCGCGTAGGCCCTTCCAGGGCGGCCAATTCCCAGCGTCGCGAGTTCGGCGGAACGGAGAAAATGGCTAGCGTAGCCTCGAGCCGGGGCTGCCAATGCCACTCGATGGATGGCGGAACTCCACCAGCACGGCCAGCAGACCTTCCGGGCGAAGCAGCAGCTTGAGCGCCCGAGCGCGGAGGGCCGGATCCTCGCCCCGCATCAGCCCTCCGGCGACCCCTTCCAAGATTGAATTGACTATTCCAGCCAACCAGGTGGCATCGGGGCTGGCATGCGGCAGGTCGGCGAACTCCGTCGATTGGACTTCCGCCAGTAGGCAACCGACCAGGGTCCGACCGATCTGATCACGAAGCTGGTCCACCCGCCGTTTGGCCGGTCCGGCGGCGGCGTCGACCAGGTGAAAAAGCAACCGGAACGATGCCGGCGAATCGGCCGCGAACTGCAGGAAAGTGGTGGTCAGCCGCTCGAATCTGAGGGCTCCCTCACTGCTGTCCCCGAGACCGAGCAACTCCTGCAGCCGCTCGCTCTCCCGCTCGACCACCGCCGCCAACGCCTCCCGACGGTTGTGGAAGTGGCGATAAACCAGCGGCTTGCTGACCCCCGCCGTGGTGGCGATCGAGTCCATGGTGGTCAGCTCGAGCCCATCCCTGGCGAAGGCAAGCAGGCAGGCCCGGAGCAGTTGCTCGCGGCGCTCCAGACGGTGCAGCCGATGCTGTTTGGGCCGACGCCGGTCGGGCTGACGCTCGGTGACCCGCCCGACCGTTTCGATCGTCGCCCCCACCAACCAGGGTGCCAGTTGACGTTCATTCTTCTTTCCAGCCATCGGTGGGACCAGATCTAACCGCCCGCAGCCGCAGGAGTCCCGGACTCGGTCACCGAGCCCGCTCCGGATGCGGGTGGTCGGAGAGAGCGCTGCTCAGTTGGGCGACCGGCAACCTCATCCCCATCGTCCGGCCATCCTGACGCACCCCGCCGGCGACCCTGGTCGCGCTGACCGCGCCCGCAAACTGGCGATCCTTTCAGCGGTGCCAACCTGGGGTTCCGGCAGGGCGATCGCAGCTGCTCGCTGGGGCACGTTCAACTCGGCCCCGGGGTCGGAGCCAGCGCTGCCCAAGGGGCTGCTTGGGAGGCTACCCGGAGCTCGATCCACCGGGATTCGACCATCCTGTCTCCCCATCCCCAGCATGAGCTCGACGCTGTGGTCGATCGCCTGGGCGGGCGCGGCGGCGGTGAACCGGAGCCCCTCAGGGGCGGCAAATCTGGCGATTCGCAACTGGGCTCTCTCCGCAATTTTGGACGGCTTCATTATCCCGCCCGGCCGTTGTCCGTCAGCAAGGAATCGCACCCTGCGGCAGTCGTTCCGTCAGGAAGGAATGACACCGTAGTAGCAGAAGGTGGGATACGTGGTTCGGGGGGAAGTGGTGGAGAAGTTGGGGAAGTGGGGACATCGGACTCGGACGATTCAGGCACTTTGGGTTATCTCCAGGGCGGCGGCCATGGCGGCCAGCCAGCGGTCAATGGTTCGCTTGAGCGTGAGCGGACTGGTGGCGGTGTAGAGGGATACCAACGCCGGGATCTTGGTGGAGTCAGCCTGGGGCACGGCGAGCACCCGGCGCGGTGGGGTGGTGGGTCGGTCATAGGTTTTGCGAGTCCGGCTCCCCACCATCTGCACCATCTGCTTGCCCACCAGCTTCATCACCGGCTGGAAGCAGTTGTTGTAGGGGCGCAGCAGCTCGATGTAAAGGGAATTCAGCCAGGCCAGCTGGGTGGGCGTGTCCAGGCGTTGGTAGCCGATCAGGCGCCGGACCAGGGTCCAGTTCTTCTGTTCCACATGGCAGTTGTCGTTCTTGTGCTCGGGCCGGGAGCGGGAGAGGGCGATCCCGTTCTCCTGGCACCAGGCCACCAGGTGCCAGTTCTAGAACTCACTGCCGTTGTCTGGGTGCAGGCTCAGCATGGCGAATGGCAGGTGGCAGCGGATCTGCTCCAGGGCGGCCACGATCCTGGTCTGGCCCTTGCCCATCACCGCCACCCGCTCGGTCCATCCGGTCGAGAGGTCGGTGGCGCAGAGGGTCCAGATCCACTCCCCCGATGTGGGAAACCAGATCGATCTCCAGTTAGCCGGGGGTGTCCAGCTCCCGCCACTGGTCCACCACCAAAGGCACCTGGCGGCGCAGCAGCCCACCCGGTTTGGTCCGGCTCGTCCGCGGGGACACCAGACCCCGCCGGAGGTCGTGCAGGCTGCGCTCCACCGTGGAGAGGCTGGCCCCAACCAGCGGCGAGCCGGTCTCCGGGGAACCGTCCGGCTGCCCGTGCCGCCTCAGCCGCAACAGCAGATCAGGGAGCAAGGGCTGCAGCCGTTCGGCGCACAAATAATCGGTTGCCTCCCAGCAGACCTTGAGTGCCCGGCGGAACTCCAACCCATACCGCCGGGTCCGCGGCGCGCGCCGCTTGGGCGAGACCCGCTTGCGCCCCCGGAGTACTCGCCATGCGTGCTTGCGCTCGTATCCCGTGGCCAAGCAGAAACCGTCCAGGATCTCGCGGCGCTCTCGACGCCTCGCCCGCCGATACCTCGGTGCCAACTCCTCGGCCAGCTCGTACCGCTCCCGGATTCGCATGGGCTCGGCCCCCTCACCTCCAACCTCCGGCGAGCCGCCCTCGGTGCGATTCTTGGCTGCGGGAGCGATCGCCCCACGGTGTGATTTTGGATGAGGGAATACGCCGGCTCCCCAGAACGCAAGGACAATCGGTAGCATCGGCGGGAGATGGAAGTTGGTCCAGCCGGAGCTCGCCGCCGAGCCAAAGCGCACTTCCGCCGCGCCCGAGCAGCGGTGGCGACTCCTCCCTGCCCCCAACCGACGTGAGCGCGTGAGTTCGGGTCCGCAGTCGGAATCCCCGGGTGGGGCCGTGGTTCGAAACCAGTTCTACGTGGACGGCGCCTGGATCGCCTCCACCTCGCGCGAACGGATCGAGGTTCACGAGGCCGGCACCGGCGAGGTCATGACCGTGGTCGCGGATGCCTCCGAGGAGGATCTCGACCGGGCCGTGCAGGCCGCGGCCAAAGCCCAGGTCGGGTGGGCCAGGACCAGCCCCGAGCAGCGCGCTCACTTCTTGGAGGCCATCTCCCGAGGAATCCGCGCGCGGACTGAGGATCTGGCCCAGAGTATCTCCCGCGAGGTAGGCACTCCGATCAGGCACTCCCGAGCGATCCAGGTCGGCAATCCGATTGGGATCATCGAGGGCACCACCGCAGCCCTCCGCGAGTTCACCTTCCAGGAGGAGATCGGCAACGTGCTGGCCCTCCGACTTCCGATCGGGGTGGTGGCCGCCATCACTCCCTGGAACTACCCGCTGCAGCAGGTGGTAGCCAAGGTGGCTCCGGCCCTGGCGGCCGGATGCACGGTGGTGCTCAAGGCCAGCGAGGTGGCCCCGCTGACCGCCTTCGCGCTGGCCGAGGTCGCCGACGCCGTCGGACTGCCCGCCGGGGTGCTGAACGTGGTCACCGGGAGGGGGGCCACCGCAGGGGAATGGCTGGTCACGCACCCTCGGGTGGACATGATCTCCTTCACCGGCTCCACCCGGGCCGGGCAGCGCATCTCGTCGCTGGCGGCGGCGCAGGTGACCCCACTGACGCTGGAGCTGGGGGGGAAGTCGGCGAGCGTCCTACTACCCGACGCTGACCTAGCGAAGGGGTCCAAGTTTGCGGTGTACAACGCCTTCTTGAATGCCGGCCAGACCTGCACCGCCCTGACCCGCCTGCTGGTCCCCCAGGCCGATCAGGAGCGGGCGGTCGCAATCGCCGTGGAGACCGCCCGGAAGCTGGAAATCGGAGACCCTCTGGACGAGGCGACCCGCCTAGGCCCGCTCGCCTCCCAGGCTCAGCTGGATCGGGTCCGGGGGTTTATCGCCCTGGGGATCGCCGAGGGAGCGCGGCTGGTGACGGGGGGGAAGGAACCGCCGCCGGGGCTGAATTCAGGCTATTTCGTGGCGGCCACGGTGTTCGCGGATGTCAAGCCCCAGATGAGGATCGCTCAGGAGGAGATCTTCGGCCCGGTGCTGGCGGTGATCCCCTACCTGGATGAGGAGGAGGCCCTGGAGATCGCGAACGGCACCCGGTATGGACTGGCCGCCGCGGTCTGGTCAGCTGATCAAGATCGAGCCCTCGCCTTCGCCAGGCAGCTCCGCGCCGGGACAGTGGAGGTCAACGGGGGAACGTTCAACTTGGCAGCCCCTTTCGGCGGCGTCAAGCAGTCCGGGCACGGCCGGGAGTTCGGGCGCTATGGACTGGAGGAATATCTGGTGGCCAAGTCCCTGCAGCTCTGAGCGGCAGTGCCGACTTCGGACCCGTTGCGTAAGCTGGGAAGAATGCGCAGTTTTGATCTTGTGATCTTGGGGGGAGGCTCCGGAGCTGAGGCGATCTGCGGCTCCCGCCTCACCGGCCTCTCCATCGCGGTGGTGGAGCAGCTGCGCTTTGGCGGGGAGTGCCCGTTCGTCGCCTGTATCCCCAGCAAGGCGATGCTCTATTCGGCCGCCCAGCGCAAGACAGCGCTCGGCCCCGGTCGGACCGATCTCGACCCGCGGGCCTACCGCGAGGCCGCCTATCGTCGGGATCGGATCGCCGAGGAGCGCGACGACTCCCAGCACCTGCGGGCCTTGCTGGACCAGGGAGTCGAGCCGATTCGGGGCCGCGGTCGAGTTGTCGAGCCGGGCCTGATCGAAGTCGAGGGTGAACAGATCGAGTTTCGAGATCTGGTGGTCGCAACCGGCTCGGAAGCAACAGTTCCCCAAGTGAAGGGACTGGAAGAGGTCGACTACTGGCTCAGTGACCGGGTTCTCTCAACCTCCGAGCTGCCGGCCAGCGCGGCGGTGTTGGGCGGCGGTCCGGTCGGCTGCGAACTGGCCCAGATGCTGGCTCGATACGGCTGCGACACCGTGCTTCTCGAGGTCGAACCTCAACTCCTGCCGGGTGAGGAGCCGGAGTTGGGCCAGGCCCTGGCGGCTACCCTGCGGGCGGACGGCGTCGAGGTCCTGCTGGGGAAGCAGGTGGAGTCCGTCGCGTCCCCAACTCCAGGGGTGGTTCGGATCGTTCGCCAGGACACGGAACCGCTTGAAACTCAGATCCTGGTGCTGGCGACCGGGCGGCGCCCCCGGATTCAAGGCTTGGGACTGGAGTCCTACGGGCTACGTCCCGAGCACCACCGGCTACCGGTCGACGAGCGCTGCCGGGCCCTCGAGCAGCCTCATCTCTACGCCGTGGGCGATGTGACCGGAATCGCCATGTTTACCCACACTGCCAACTACCAGGGTCGAGTGGTGGCCGACCAACTCCGGGGTGGGCAGGCGATCGCCGATTATCGAGCGATCCCCCGCGCGGTATATACCGACCCCCCGGTCGCGGCGGTCGGTCTAACCCGACGACTGGCGAGTGAGCAGGGATTGGCGATCATCAGCACCACCTGGGATATGTCGCAAACCTCTCGGGCGCTGGTCGAAGCGCCCAGTTCGGGGGAGCTGGTCCTGGTTGCCGACGCCTCCCGGCAGGTGCTGGTGGGCGCCGCCATCGCGGGACGAGCGGCGGATGAAATCATCGGCTGGGCAGCGCTCGCGATCAAGGCCCAGCTCCCCCTGGAGCTCTTGCGAGACACGGTGGCCCCGTTCCCGACCTACAGCGAAGCCTACCTAGCGGCTATCGAGGAGCTTGCCCAGCGCTCCCGTGAGATCCGTGGCCGCGAGAACTAGCCTGGCGCACCAACGAGGAGGGTCAGTTCGGCTTGCAGCCGAGCTCCCGGCGGGACTACCGGGCGCTTCAGCAAGCCTTGGTGGCCAGCCGAACCGCAGGACCGGTCAGGAGTTGAGCGGCGTACCCGGGTCAGCGCCGGGCGGCGCTTCGATCCGGGCCTGGGCCGCCGCCAGGCGGGCTCCGGGAACCCGGAACGGGGAGCAGGAGACGTAATCCAGCCCGAGTCGCTCGCAGACTGCAATCGACTGGGCATCTCCCCCATGCTCGCCGCAGATGCCGACCTCCAGATCCGGCCTGGTCGCCCGACCTGCGCTGGTCGCGATCTCCATCAACCGGCCGACCCCATCGGGGTCCAGGTGCTCGAACGGATTGCCGGGCAAGATGCCCTCGCTGACGTAGCGCTTGAGGAACTTTCCCTCGGCGTCGTCCCGCGAGACTCCGTAGGTCATCTGGGTCAGGTCATTGGTCCCGAAGGAGAAGAACTCGGCCTCCGTGGCGACCTCACCGGCGGTGAGTGCGGCCCGCGGCACCTCGATCATGGTTCCGATTTTGATCTCCAGGTGGACCCGCTGCTCCTTGGCCACCTGCTTCAGGGTCGCCTCGATGATCGCCCGGGAGCGGCGCAGCTCCTCCACATGCCCAACCAGCGGCACCATGATCTCGGGCATTCCCTTGATCCGCCGCCGGCGCAGCTCGGAAGCCGCCTCGGCGATCGCCCGCACCTGCATTTCGATGATCTCGGGAAACAGCAGTCCGAGCCGGCAACCGCGCAGCCCCAGCATGGGGTTCTGCTCCCGGAGCTGCTCTACTGCTGCCAGCATCCGCTCGGCCCGAGCCAACTTCTTGGGCGACTTCTTGAGCGCCCGCAGGCGGGTCACCTGCTCCAGCAGTTCGTCATGGTTGGGCAGGAACTCATGCAGCGGCGGGTCGATCAGCCGGATGATCACCGGAAGCCCCTGCATCGCTTCGAGGATGCCCATGAAGTCATCTCGCTGGTAGGGCAGCAGCTTGGCCAGCGCCGCCCGGCGGGCGTCGGCATCGCTGGCCAGGATCATCTCCTGCACGTGGGGCAGCCGCTCCTGCTCCATGAACATGTGCTCGGTTCGGCAGAGCCCGATTCCCTGGGCTCCGAACGACCGGGCCCGGGTGGCATCGGAGGGGTTGTCGGCATTGGCGAGAATCCGCAGCCGACGCGCCCGGTCGGCCAGTGCCAGGAGCTGTTCGAGGTCGCCTGAGACGACCGGTTCGACGGTGGGGACCACCCCTTCGATGACCCGCCCATCCGAGCCGTCCAAGGTGAACACCTCCCCCTCGCGGACGGTCACCCCGCCGGCCCGGAACAGCCGCTTCTGCAGATCGACCTCAATGTCCTCGGCGCCGGCGACGCAGGGCTTTCCCATGCCTCGAGCCACCACCGCGGCATGGGAGGTACGGCCGCCCCGGGCGGTGAGAACACCCTGGGCGGCGATCATGCCGTGGACATCGTCGGGGTTGGTCTCGATCCGGACCAGGATCACCTTCTCGCCACGCTTGGCCGCCGCCTCGGCTCGGTCGGCGTCGAACACCGCCGCCCCGGTGGCGGCCCCGGGAGAGGCGGCGAGCCCAGTTGCCAACACCCGGACTTCGGCGTGGGGATCGATCGCCCGATGGAGCAGTTGGTCCACCTGCTCCGGCTCCACCCGGCTCAGCACCTCGGACTCGGAGATGACCCCCTCACCGAGCATGTCGATGGCGATCTTCACCGCCGCCGCCGCCGTGCGCTTGGCGCCTCTGGTCTGGAGCATGTAGAGCTTGCCCCGCTCGATGGTGAACTCCATGTCCTGGACATCGCGGTAGTGGGTCTCGAGCTTGCCGGCGATCTCCACGAAGCTGCGAAACACCTTGGGCAGAGACTGGCGCAGGGTCTCGATCGGCTGGGGAGTACGAATCCCGGCGACCACGTCCTCCCCCTGAGCGTTCAGCAGGTACTCACCGAAGAGCTTCTTCTCGCCCGTGGCGGGGTCGCGGGTGAAGGCGACCCCGGTGCCAGAGTCGTCACCCATGTTGCCGAACACCATGGCCTGGACGTTGACCGCGGTTCCCAGGTCGTGGGGAATGTGGTTGTACTCGCGGTAGGCCACGGCGCGGCGGCCGTTCCAAGAGGAGAAGACGGCGGCGATCGCCAGCGTGAGCTGCTCCCAGGGGTTTTCGGGAAACGGCTCCTTGGTGTGCTCGCGGTAGATTGCTTTGAACCTTTCCGCGAGCAGGGTCAGCGCTTCGGCGGGCAACTCGGCATCGCTGTTCACCCGGGCCTTCAGCTTGGCCGCCACCAGCTCCGCTTCGAAGAGGTCGCCGTCCACTCCCTTGACGATCCGGCCAAAAAGCTGGATGAAGCGGCGATAGGCATCCCAGGCAAAGCGGCGGTCCCCGGTCTTTTCGGCCAGCCCCTCCAGGGTCTTCTGATTGAGGCCCAGGTTGAGGACCGTGTCCATCATCCCGGGCATCGATAGGGCGGCCCCCGAGCGGACCGAGACCAAGAGAGGCTCGCTCGGATCGCCGAGTCCCTTCTGGGACTTGGCCTCCAATCCCTTGAGGTGCACTCGGACCTCGTCCAGGAGCCCGGCCGGGAACCTGTTTCCGGCCTGCATGTAGGCGTTGCAAGCCTCGGTGGTGATCGTGAAGCCGGGCGGGACCGGCATCCCGGCCCGGGTCATCTCAGCGACTCCGGCGCCCTTGCCGCCGAGCAGCTTGCGCATCTCGGCGCTGCCCTCCTCGAAGTCGTAGACGAACTTCGACTTCGACTTCCGCGCGGGAGCGGGCCGAGTGCGTACCGCGGTCTCCGTCATTGACACCGCCTCCTTGGCTGAATCGTCCCCCTTCAGTTTACCTGTGGGGGTCGGCTGGTCCATTCCGTCTCAGAACGCCGGGACCCCGGTGCTACGATCAGCAGGTCGGGCATCGTCCGGCCACGCGCGCCGGCACTTGAAGCCGTCAGGACCATCTTTACCCCCACCGGGGCCACAGGACTTACCGGACCGAATGGGCATGCACTACCGCGGGGGCGGACCCGGCGGCCACCGTCAGAGCAGCTTTTACTCGCCCGGCGACCCGTCGCAGACCACCCCGCGGGCCAAGGGCACGGTGCGGCGGGTCGTCAAGCTCTTCCGCCCCTACCGCCTCAAGGTGTTCGGAATCTTGGGCATCCTGATGGTGGTGGCGGGCCTCGGGATCGTCAACCCGTACATGCTCAAGCTGATCATTGACGACGCGATCCTGAAGCACAATCCCCGACTTTTGCTGATCTTGTTCGGGATCATGGTGATCACCCCGATCGTCAGCACCGGGCTTGGGGTCTGGCAGACCTACCTCAACGCGGTGGTGGGCCAGCGGATGATGCAGGACCTCCGGGTGGCGCTCTACAGCCACCTGCAGAACCTGCCTCTCCGCTTCTTCACCGCGACCCGGACGGGGGAGATCCAATCCCGCCTGGCCAACGACGTGGGCGGGGTGGACTCGGTGATCACCAATACCGCCACCAGCACCGTGGCCAACCTCACTCGGACCGCCGCCACCCTGGCGGGAATGGCCTTCCTCAGCTGGCAGCTGACGCTGCTCTCGGTGGCCGTGCTGCCCATCTTCATCCTGGTCACGGTCCGGGTGGGCGAGGTCCGGCGCCGGGTGAGCGCGCAAACCCAAGTGACGCTGGCCGATCTTTCCGCCTTGGCTGAGGAAACCCTCTCGGTTAGCGGCATCCTGCTCACCAAGGTTTACGGTCGGGAGCGACGAGCGCGGGAGCGCTACGTGGTCGAGACTGACCGGCTGACCGGGCTGATGATCCACCAGCAGATGGTTGGCCGCTGGTTCTTCGGGTTCATCCAGACCTTCTTCTCCATCCTGCCGGCCGGCGTCTACCTGATGGCCGGACTCGTCCTTCACGCCGGGACCAAAGGAGGTGTCTCGGTGGGGACCCTGGTCTCCTTCACCACCTTCCAGTCGGCGCTGTTCTTCCCGATCGGGCAGCTGCTCAACATCCAGGTGGAGATGCAGGGCGCGCTGGCCCTCTTCGACCGCATCTTCCAGTATCTCGACATCCCGGTCGAAATCGAAGAGCGGCCGGGCGCGATCACCATCCCGGCCGCGGAGCTCCAGGGTCGGATCGGGTTCGACAACGTCACCTTCAGCTATGAACCGGGCGCCGCGCCGGCGGTGAACGGGGTGACTTTCACAGCCCAGCCCGGCCAGTTGGTGGCCCTGGTGGGTCCCAGCGGCGCCGGCAAGAGCACCCTCACCTACCTGATGGCCCGCCTCTACGACGTCGATCGGGGAAAGATCACCCTCGACGGCCATGACCTGCGCGACCTCAGCACGGAAACCCTGCGGGCGGCGATCGCCGTGGTCACGCAGGAGACCTTCATCTTCCACAGCACGATCCGCGAGAATCTCCTGGTCGGTCGGCCCGACGCCAGCGACGCGGAGATGATGGCCGCGGCCCGAGCGGCGGCGATCCACGACCGGATCATGGAGCTTCCCGGTGGATATGACACCATCGGAGGGGAGCGCGGCTACCGCCTCAGCGGGGGCGAAAAGCAGCGGGTTGCCCTGGCGCGAGCGATCCTGAAGAATCCCCGGATCCTGATCCTCGACGAAGCCACCAGCGCCCTCGACAGTCACAGCGAGCGGGCGATCCAAGACGCCATCGCCCAGTTGATGGACGGTCGGACCACGATCGCCATCGCCCATCGCCTCTCGACCATCCTGGCCGCCGATCTGATCGTGATGATGGAGCACGGCCAGATCGTCGAGCGCGGTACCCACCCGGAACTGATGGCCCAGGCGGGGCCATATTCACGCCTCTACCTGGAACAGTTCGCCCGTCAGCCACTGGAGGTGGCGGGCTGACGACTTCTCCGCCCCCGCCGTCTCATTCTTCTTTGACTGCCAGGACAAGACGACCTTCAATGCCCTCTTGATCGGCTCTCCGACGGAGGGAACGTCTGTATGCCGCCGGACCGTTACCCCTTCGCCCGCAGGTTTGCATGGCTCAGCGACCGCTACGGCGTCTCCTGGCAGCTCAGTTTGGCCCTCTGGAGTAGGGAAGGTCTCGCATCTGACCGCCTCGGCGCCCACCAAGGCGCCAGTTGGCGCCGGTGACTGGCGGCGCGGACAAAAGCGTCGCCGGCGGTCGGGATGCCTGGGGCGTCGCTGAGATGCCGGTGGGCATGGGGTAGGACTAGTCTGTCCCCGTGCCAAGCCGCTTCTACACCATCGTGGTCGACTCCCGAGACCCGGCCCTGCTCGCTCGCTTCTGGGCACAGGTGCTGAACTACCGGGTGGTCTTCGAGGAACCCACCGAAGTGGTGGTAGCCCGAGATGACGACACGTACCCGGGGCTGGTCTTTGTTCCGGTGCCCGAGAGCAAGACGATCAAGAACCGGTTGCACATCGACCTGGCACCTGATGACCGGGACGCAGAGGTTGAGCGTCTCACCGGGCTCGGAGCGACCCGGGTGGATGTCGGCCAGGGGCCTGACGTCTCTTGGGTGGTCATGGCCGACCCTGAAGGCAACGAATTCTGCGTGCTCAGTTCCCGTGAGGGGGGCGTCTAGCCGGCTAGGGGGCGAGGCCCAACCTCTCCTGGCAAACCGCTGCCAGCTGATCGAGCGAGACGCGCACCTGCTCCATGCTGTCCCGATCGCGGATGGTTGCTGCCCGATCCTCCAGGGTCTCGAAGTCAATGGTTATCGCCAGCGGGGTCCCGATCTCATCCTGGCGGCGGTAGCGCCGGCCCAGGGACTGAGTGTCGTCGTAATCGGTCGAGAACTGGGCACGGAGTTGGTGCTCGATCTGACGGGCCAACTCCACCAGCTCCGGCTTTCGCTGTAGCGGCAGGACCGCCACCTGGAAGGGCGCCATGCTCGGCTTTAGGTGCAGGACGACCCTGGTCTCGCCGCGGACCTCCTCCTCGGCGTAGGCGTCCAGTAACAGGGCCAGAAAGGTGCGGTCGACGCCCAGAGCAGGCTCGACCACATAGGGAAGGTAACGTTCGTTGGTGGCCGGGTCGGTGTACTGGAGGTCCTTGCCACTCACCTCCTGATGGCGGCGCAGGTCGTAGTCACCGCGCCGGGCGATCCCCTCCAACTCGGCCCAGCCCCAGGGGTACAGGTACTCGATGTCACTGGAAGCCAGTGCATAGTGGGCCTTCTCGTTCTCTCCATGAGGACGCAGGCGCAGATGATCCCGATTCAGCCCCAGGGATTCGTGCCAGCTGAGCCGCTGCTCGCACCAGTACTCGAACCAGGAGGCGTCTTGGCCCGGCTGGCAGAACCACTCCATCTCCATCATCTCCAGTTCCCGAAGTCGGAAGATGAAGTTTCCGGTGGAAATCTCGTTGCGGAAGCTGCGCCCTATCTGAGCTATCCCGAAAGGAATCCGCTGCCGCGAGCTGTTGACCACGTTCTTGAAATTGACGAACATCCCCTGTGCCGTCTCCGGCCGGAGGTAGACCACCGCGCTGTCGTCCTCCACCGGGCCGACGAAGGTCTTGAACATCAGGTTGAACTGGCGCGGCTGGCTGAGAGGCCCACCGCAGTTGGGACAGGTAGGCCCCTCCAGCTGGTCGGCGCGCCAGCGCTGGTGGCACTTGCCCAGGCAGTCCACCAGGGGATCGCTGAAGTTGGTGAGGTGGCCTGACGCCTCCCAGACGGTGGGGTTCATGAGGATCGCCGCCTCCACCCCCTCGACGTCGTCCCGCAGGTCGACGATTTCGCGCCACCAGGCGTCGCGGATCCGGCGCCGCAGCCGCACTCCCAAGGGGCCGAAATCGTAGACGGCGTTGATTCCGCCATAGATCTCGCTGCTCTGGAACACGAATCCCCGGCGTTTGCAGAGGGAGACCAGCGTCTCCAGCCGGGTGGCGGCGGAATCCGTCATCGATACCTCCAGCGGTCCCGGCAGGGCGCGCCGAAGGGACCTCCGCTCAGTCAGTGGAGGTCATTCTACGGGCGGGGCGAGTGGGAACTTTTCCAGCCCCAACACTCCGGACCGGGTGACCACCACCGCCCGGCCCGGACCTCGGACCGCCCAGCGGCGGCCATCCCAACAGACTCCGGTCGACTCGTCGATGCCGACCACCTCGCGCTCCCGCCCGAGCCGCCCGGCCAGTTCGGTCCAGCGCGGTCCGGCGCCGCTCCAGTGCGGCACCACCACCGCGCCAAAGAAACCGAGCCCCACCCCGAGCGCGAAGTCCTGGCTGGGGATGAGACAGGCCTTAGACAGCACCATCGCTCCGGCGCTGGAGCCGGCGACCGGCACCCCGCCTCGGTAGGCGGCTCGGAGCAGTTCCGCCGCCGGGGTGTCCACCAGCACCCGCTGGGCGGAGGCGGGATCGCCACCGCACAGGTAGACCGCGGCCGCCCCCGCCAGCTGCTCCAGCAGCCGGGGATCCGCGGCGTCGGCTCGAGTTTGGATCAGGCAGCCCTCGACGGTCCCGCCGAGAGCGCCAAAGTAGGCGGCGGCCCAGTCCACCTGCGTGGCGGGTATGTCCTGCGCCGCGGAGGTGAGCACCGTGACCCGCGGCTCCGCGGCTCGGCCAAGCCACCAGGAATCGGCCAGCTCGGACCCCGAGCGCCACTCATTCCCGCCCAGCAGCAGGAGCGTCCGGCGGGTATTCGATCCGTTCGTCACCAACCTCCAGCCCAGCACCGAGTCAGCGGGTCCCGCGACCCGAAGCAGAATCCCCAGGGTGGTGCGCGGAGAATTCGCGGGCCACTGCTAGCATCGACGGGTGCTTCGGCTCCATGACACCCTGACCCGACAGGTCCGAGTGGTGGAGCCGCGCGAGCCGCCGAAGCTGCGAATGTACAGCTGCGGGCCAACCGTGTATCGCTCGGTCCACATCGGCAACCTGCGCACCTACCTGCTGGCCGACTGGGTCAAGCGGATCGCCCGCAGCCAGGGCTGGGAGGTCGTCCACGTCAAGAACGTCACTGACGTCGGCCACATGCGCCAGGAGATGGCCGAGCGGGGCGGCGACAAGGTGATCGCTGCCGCGCTGGCGGCCGGTCGCGCACCCGCGGAGATCGCGGGTGAGTTTGAGAACGAGTTCCGCTTGGCCGAGTTGCAGCTGGGGATCGAGCCGGCCGATGTCTTCCCTCGGGCCACCGAGCACATCCCCCAGATGATCTCCTTGATCGAGCGGCTGCTGGAGCGTCGGCTGGCCTACCTGGTTGAGGGCACCGTCTATTTCGACACCGCGGCCCAGGAGTCCTACGGGTCCCTCTCCGGCAACTCTCGCGAGCAGCTGCAGCGGGCGGCCGGGGCTGAGCCGGACCCCGCCAAACGGCATGGCACCGACTTCACCCTCTGGCGGCAAGCGGAGGCGGGTCGTCAGCTGATGGTCTGGGACAGTCCCTTTGGCCGGGGCTACCCCGGCTGGCACATCGAGTGCTCGGCCATGTCGATGGCCTACCTCGGAGAGGAGATCGACCTCCACACGGGCGGGGTGGACAACATATTCCCGCATCACGAGGACGAGCTGGCCCAAAGCGAAGGGGCGACCGGGAAGCAGTTCGTCCGCCACTGGGTCCACGGGCAACACCTGCTGGCCGACGGAGTGAAGATGGCCAAATCCCAGGGCAACGTCTACACCCTGCAGGATCTGCTGGACCGGGGCTTCGATGCGCTGGCCTTCCGGTATCTCTGCGCCACCGTGCGCTTCGGTACGCGGCTCAATTTCACCTTGGCCTCCCTGGCCGCCGCGGAGCGGGGTCTGCAGCGACTGCGGCGCTTGGCGGCCGGCGTGGGCGGGGCTGTCGACGAGGCGCGGGTGACGCGGCTGCTCAACGCGACCCAACGGGCCCTCGAGGACAATCTCGATCTCCCCAGAGCGCTCGCCCTGACCTGGCAGTTCGCTCGGAGTCAGGACATCTCCGGCTCCACCCGACGGGCCGGGTTGCTGGGCGCGGACCTCTGGCTCGGGCTGGCGCTCGATCGTGCCCCCCTCCCGGCACCTGATCCGGAGGCCTGGTTCGAGCTGGCCACCCGGCGCGATCAAGCACGCCGCCAGCGAACCTTCGCTCCGGCCGACGCCGCGCGAATTTCCCTAATCGAGCTGGGAGTGGTGCCGGAGGATGCGACCACCGGCACCCGCTACCGACGGGCGTCGGCTCTCGATCGCCGGCACGGGCTGATCTCCTCACCCCTGGAAGTCCCTGACCAGCGGGCCGAACCGGACCAGGTCGAGGTATCGGTGAGCATCGTCAGCAGCGGCTACCCGGAGGATCTGGCTCGGTGCGTCGCTAGTCTCCAGAAGCATCGGAACGGCCATTCCGTCGAGATCCTCGCCGTCGACAACGACGCCCCCGAGGTAGGCGAGCTGCTGGACGCGCTCGCCCGAACCGATCCCTCGGTTCACCCATTCCACGCGGACCACCAGTTGGGCGAGGGGGCGGCCCGCAACATCACCCTGCGGGCGGCCCGGGGATCAGTCGTACTGGTGCTGGACACCGGGGTCGAGGCCACCGGCGACTGCTTCACTCCCCTCCTGCAAGTTCTGCGCGACCCCCGGGTCGGAGCCGTGGGTCGCTGGGGGGCGGTCAGCCGGGATCTGCGCGAGTTTGAGGACACCGAGGCCGTGGAGGTGGATGCCATCGACGGCTACTGCCTGGCATTCGCCCGAGGGCGACTGCAAGAAGTCGGGCTGTGGGATGAGCGATTCCGGTTCTACCGGATGCTGGATTTCCATTTCTCGATGACCCTCCGGTCCTTCGGATTGAGCCAACGCCGACTCCCCGAGCTGCCGGTCGTGCTGCACCGGCACCGCGGCTGGGAGGACACCGATCCGGAGGAGCGCGAGCGACTCAGCCGGCTCAACTTCCGTCGCTTCTTTGAACGCTGGCACCATCGGCCGGACCTGCTGTTGGCCGCCGACCCAGCCACCACCTCCACCCACCGCTGACCCGCTCTCGGTTCAGGTGCTGGGTGCGGCCACCCGCCGAAACTCGGCAAGGATGCGAGCGGACTTGAGGGGTCGGTCGAGGTGGTGCTCGAGGTGGGTCAGGACGATCGACTCCACCTCGTCCCGCAGCCGCTCGGACCAGCGCAGGCGGCGGAGCAAGGGGACGTCGCCCGCCGCCATCCGGCGCAGCACCCGGAGCGTCGGCGCGGAGCAGGGCAGGAGCCCCAGCTCGGCGTTCCAGCAGCCGCCCTGGACCATCCCCCCCATCGCCGGCAGGAATCCCCCGTCACGGTCCTCCAGCTGCTCATTGCAGATCGCGCAGCGGCGCAGCTCAGGGAGGTAGCCTCCGAGGGCGGCGATCTGGAACGCGCTGAGCGCCAGCTCCAGTCGCGGGTCGCTGGTGAGGTCCGCCAGCCGCTCCCTCGTCGCGGAGATCAGCCGGTAGAGCTCCGGATCGGGTTGCCCCTCCTCCAAGGTGGCATCGACCAGCTCGGCCAAAATCCCCCCGCAGGCCGTGCGCACGATGTCCGCTCCGGGCCAGGGCAGGCCCAAGGCCCGGGCTTGAGCGAGTACCGCCATCGACCGACCCGGCACCAGGAGCAGCTCCGACCGGGTGAGCAGATCCAGCCCCGCCGCGTTACGGGCCTTGGACCGCCTGGCCCCTCGGGCCAGGACGCTGAGTTTGCCCTGGTCGCGGGTGAATAGCACCAGGATGCGATCTGCCTCGGCGAAGTTCCTGCGGCGCAGCACGATGCCCTCGTCGCTGACCAGCTCCGGCATTTCTCAGGTCGACTCTGGCGGGTTCGGGTTATCTCCCGGGAGAGCTGCGCCGAGGTCGGGATCCGTGCCGTCGGGATCCACCGGGAAGGGCCGAGTTGAACTCAACCGCACGGTCCGGATCGCCCGTCGGTCAATCGCCTCGACGGTGATGGTGATCCCGTCCCCGGCGTCGACCGTGTCGCCCACCGAGGGGATCCGCCCGAGGAAGGAGTAGACCAACCCGCCGATGGAGTCGAAGTCCTCGCCCTCCAGCCGCAGGTGGAGCAGATCGTTGACATCGTCGAGGCTCACCGAGGCACTGACCAGTGCTTCCTGGGGGCCCACCAGCTGAATCTCCTCCTGCTCGGCCAGGTCGTATTCATCCCAGATCGGACCCACGATCTCCTCGAGCAGGTCCTCAATGGTGACCAGGCCAGCCGTACCGCCGTATTCGTCGACCACCACCGCCAGATGGATCTTGGCCAGCTGCATCTCCTGCAGCAGCTCGCCCAGCCGCTTGGCCTCGGGGACAAAGGTCGGCGGACGAGCGAGACTACCCACCCGCCCCCCCTCGATGAAGCTTCCCCCGGGGTGGACCAGCAGGTCCTTGGCATAGACGACCCCGGTGATGTTGTCCACCGTCTCCTCGTAGACCGGGATGCGGCTGTGCCCGTGCTCGCGGATCTCGCTGATCGCTTCCTCAACGGTTGAGTCGGCGGCCAAGGCGACCATTTGGACCCGAGGGACCATCACCTCCCGCACCGGCTTGTCGGTCATCTCCAGCACCCCATGGATCATCTCCCGCTCCTCCTCCTCGACGACCCCCTCTTGCTCACTGGCCAGCACCACTTCCTTCAGTTCCTCCTCGGTGAGGAAGGGATTGCGGCGCCCACCCTCGCCCGGCAGGAGTCGGAAGAAGACGGCCGCGATCGCGGTGAGCACGGTCACCAAGGGGGTGAGGGCCCTGGTCGTCAGGGCCACCGGGACGGCCATTCGGCGAGCTGTCGATTCGCTGTGCTGGAGCGCGTAGGTCTTGGGCCCCAGCTCGCAAAAGAGGAGAACCAAAACGGCCAGCGCCACCGCCGCCCACAGTGCGGCCCCCGCGCCCAGGTGCTTCTCCGCCAGCAGAGTGGCGGAGGACGAGGCCAACATCAGGGCGAGAGTGTTGGTCACCAGGATCGTGCCCAGGTAGCCGCCGGGAGTTCGGTGGAGCTGCTCCACCAGCGCCGCTTTCGAATCACCCTCGGCCCGCTGGGCTCGCAGCCAGATGCGGCTGACCGAGGTGAGTGAGGTCTCGGCGGTGGCGGAAAGGCCGGCGAGCACCAGAGCGACCACTAGTACGGCGACGAGCCAGCCACTCATAGGTAGGGGTGCGTCGCTGCAGCTCGGCTCATCTGCACCCGACCAGAATCTTCCCAGTCGATCTCTCGCCCACCCTCCCCCCGGAGGACCGGATCAGCAGCAGGTTTGGTATGTCGGCGGGTGAGCCAGAGCTCATCTTCCGCCCGAGTCTATCAGGCGGCCGAACTCACCGAAAAAGGGCCGAGACGCTCCGTCCCTCGTGGACCCTCACGATCGCCTCGGCGATCAAGGGAGCCACCGACACCTGGGTGACCTTGGCACTTTCGGCCATCTCCTTCGCCAGGGGGATGCTGTCCGTGACCACCACCTCATCAACCGGGGCCTCCATCAGCTTGGCCAGAGCCCCGTTGCTGAGAACTCCATGAGTGGCCAACACCTCGACCGAGCTGGCTCCCTTGCTGATCAGGGCATGGGCCGCCCCGGCCAGGGTAGCAGCGGTCGAGATCAGATCGTCCACCAGCACGCAGCGGCTGCCGTCCACCTCACCGATGACGTTGAGAATCTCGATGTCATCGTCCCGGGGTCGCCGCTTGTCGATGATGGCCAGGGGCGAGTCCAGCCGGCGCGCGATCGCCCGCGCCCGGGCGGTTCCGCCGACATCGGGCGAGACCACCACCAGCGGCTGGCGACCGTGGCGCGCCCGAACATGGGCGGCCAGGATCTTGCTGGCGGTGAGGGCGTCAACCGGAATGTCGAAGAAGCCTTGAATCGCCTCCGCGTGCAGGTCGAGCACGATCATGCGCTCGGCGCCGGCGACCTGGAGGAAGTTGGCCATCAGCTTGGCTGAGATGGGATCGCGGGCCTGGGTTTTCTTCTCTTTGCGGGCGTAGCCGTAGTAGGGCATCACGGCATTTATCCGGGCCGCGCTGGCCCGCCGCAGGGCGTCGAGGATGACGAAGAGTTCCATGTAGTTGTCATTGACCGGCGGGCAGGTCGACTGGATCAGGAAGACGTCGTGACCGCGCACCGACTCGCCAATCTTCACGTCGAATTCGCCATCGGCGAACCGGGTGATCTCCATGGGGGCCAGCGGTACCCCCACTTCCTCGGAGATCCGCCGACCCAGGTCGGGGTTGGAGGTGCCGCAGAGCAGCATCAGGGGGCCCTCCGACCCGTTCAAGCGCCCTCCTCCGCGTCAGCCGAGCCCTTGGCGCGCCGGCGCGCGACCCAGCCCAGGATGTTGCGCTGGCGCGCCCGCGAGACCGCCAATGAGCCTTCGGGCACGGAGCCGGTGATCACCGATCCCGCGCCGGTGTAGGCGTCCGGGCCGACCTCCACCGGCGCGACCAGGATGGTGCCGCTTCCCAGCCGAGCGCCATCCGCGATCACCGTCCGGTGCTTCATCTGCCCATCCCAGTTGGCCGTGATGCTGCCCGCGCCGTAGTTGACATCGCGACCCACCTCGGCGTCCCCGACGTAGCTCAGATGGGGAATCTGGCTGCCCTCACCCACCCGACTTCGGACCACCTCGGTGAAGGTGCCCAGATGAGACCTCGGACCCATCTCGGATTCCGGGCGCACGCGGTTGAACGGTCCGACATCCACACCGTCAGCCAGCTTACAGCCACTGAGGTGGGAACGACCGATCCGGCAGCCACGGCCGATCTCGACGTCCTCCAGCTCCGCAAAAGGTCCGAGGAGGCACTCCGCGCCAATTCGGCTCCGCCCCCGAATCACGGTCCCCGGGGCGATGACGGTGTCCTGCCCGATCTCCACGTCGCAATCGATCCAGGTGGCCCGCGGATCGACCACCGTCACCCCCCCGAGCATCAGCCGCCGCAGGGTTTTGCGCTGCATCGCCTCCTCGGCGCTGGCGAGCTGGACCCGGTCGTTCACCTGGATCGCTTCATCGTGATCGAGCAGCTCGACCGTGACCGCTCCCCCCCGCACCATCTGCGGCAGCCAACTGAGGTAGTACTCGCCTTGGGCGTTGTCTGCGGTCAGCTCGTCCATCGCCTCCCAGAGACCGGGCAGGGCGAAGGCGTAGGCTCCCAGATTGACCTCCGTCGGCGCCCCGTCCCACGGCTCATCCGCATCCTCGACGATCCTCGCCAAGCCCCCTCCGGGCGCCCGCACAATCCGACCGAAACCACCGGCTTCGACCACCGTCGCGGTGAGCACCGCCGCCCCGCTGTCGGAGTGGTGGAGCGCCTCCACCAGTCGGGTGAGCGACAGCGGGCTCAGCAGGGGCATGTCCGCTGGGAGCACCAGAGCCACCTCAGCGCCCACCAAGGCATCCTTCGCTTCGGCCAGAGCGGCGGCCGTCCCCCGCGGCTCCCGCTGCAGGACCAGCTCAGCCCGCCGCGCCAGGCTGGCGCGGACCGAGTCCGCCAACTCGGGTACCACCAGGATGGGCGGGGCGGCGGTGGCGGCTTGGGCTGAGCGCAGAGCGTGCTCGATCAGCGCCAGACCACCCACCCGGTGCCAGGCCTTGGGCGTCCGGGACCGCATTCTCGTCCCTCTCCCGGCGGCAAGCACCACCGCCCGCGCAGCCGAGCGATCGCTCAATTTGCACCCCGCTGCCAGCCTGGTCCGTGAACTCGCCAGCGACTTCCGAGTATAGCAACGGGCAGATCTGCCCACCCCGGACGGCTGGGCTTCACCGTTATGCTGCCCGGCGTGACTTCCGGTTCGGGGGATCCCGACCCCCGGCTCCTGATCAGTTCGCGCCCCGCGCGGGGGGTCCGCCAGATCGCCCTCAACCAGCCGGAGCAGCGGAACGCGTTGACCGAACTGATGGCCGTGGCCCTGCGCCGAGAGCTGGCTTCCGTCGCCGCCGATCCTTCCGCCAGGGTCCTGATCATCACGGGCACGGGAGGCGCCTTTTGCGCCGGGGCGGACCTGGGCTCGCTGGGTGCGGACACCCCATCCCCAGCGGGCAAACGTCAGGTGCTCAGCGATTACTACCGGGCGTTCTTAGACCTGCGGGAGCAAGCGATCCCCACCATCGCCGCGGTGAGCGGGCCCGCGATCGGGGCCGGACTCAATCTGGCCCTCTGCTGCGACCTGCGGCTCCTCGCCGATGACGCGCAGCTGGCCGCCCCCTTCGTCAAACTGGGGATCCACCCCGGGGGCGGTGCCACCTGGATGCTGACCCGGGTGGTGGGCCCGGCAGCAGCACGCGAGATGCTCCTGCTGGGGAAGCCGATCGACGCCCAGCGCGCCTACCAGCTGGGGCTGGCCAGCCGGGTCGTGCCCGCGCCCGAGCTACCCCAGGCAGCGCTCGACTGGGCGGTCGCCTTAGCGGCGCTGCCGGCCCCGGTGCTGCGGAACCTCAAGCACACCCTGGGGATGGCCGACTCCGGCGAGGGGCTGGAGGCGGTGCTCGCCTTTGAGACAGGGGCCCAAGCCGAAGCACTGGCTAGCGATGACGCTCGCGAAGGCTGGGCGGCTTTGCGCGAGCACCGGCCGCCCGAGTTCCACGACCGCTAGCGGGCTGGGGGGGCTTCTTCGCGCCCCCCTTGAGCCGGGAGGAGGGGCACCAGGCCTCGAGCACGCAGACCTCACAGCGAGGGTGGCGCGCCCGGCAGACCTGGCGGCCGTGCAGGATCAGCCGGAGACTGAGTGCGGTCCACTCTGGGGGAGGCACCATCCGGCAGATCTCCTTCTCGATCTTGACCGGATCGCCGACCCGGACCAGTCCAAGGAGATTGCTCAGCCTGATCACGTGGGTGTCCACCGGAAAGCCGGGCTTCCCGAAGGCAACCCCCAGGATGACGTTGGCCGTCTTGCGGCCGACCCCTGGGAGCTGGGTCAAACCCTCCATGGTGTCCGGTACCCGGCCCTCGAAGTGGGCACAGAGCGCCTGCCCCATGCCGATCAACGAGCGCGCCTTGGCTCGGAAGAAGCCGGTCGGGTGGATCAGCGCCTCTAGCTCCGCGGGATCGGCGCCGGCGTAATCGGCCGGAGTTGGGTAGCGGGCGAAGAGGGCCGGCGTCACCTGATTGACTCGCTGGTCGGTGGTTTGCGCGGAGAGGATGGTGGCCACCAGCAGCTGCAACGGGTCGGCATGGTTTAGCGCGCAATTCGCCGGGTAGTTCGCCGCCAGCGCGGCCGCCGTCGCCCGGGCGCGCTGCCGAGGTGTCCGCGGCGGCCCCGACCCGGGCTCGGCCCCGACCGGGTCGTTCAATCTGCCTGCCTCGGCTGGGCCGGGTTGGCTATCCTGAAGTCATGCTGGCGGCCCCATGGCACGGAAAGGCTGCGCGACTGCACCCTCGCGGAGCTGGAGCGCTCGCCGCCACCATGGTTTTGGGATCGCTCCTGGCCGGTTGCAGCTTCTTCGGCAATGCTGGTACTCCTGGCTCGGCTCACATTCCGATCCAGCCCGGCAATCAGGTCAAGCAAGCTGACTCCAACCTCAAGATCCGGGCCATCGCTTCCCCCCCTAGGAACCCGGAATACCGGATCATCATCTACCACAACGTCAACACCGTGGGCTCCTTCGTCCCCGACCAGATGACCGTGCCGGTGGGAGCCACCGTGGAGTGGGTCTGGACCGACCAGTACGACCAGCACAACGTCTGGTGGATCGACCAGGACCTGGTCAACTCCCCAACCAAGGGGGCCGGCTATCGATGGGCCGTCCAGTTCCTGACCCCAGGCACCTACGACTACTACTGCACCCTCCACCCCGGCATGCAGGGCACGGTGATTGTCCAAGGGTAGACGAGCGCGGCTCAACTCGGCCACGAGACTAATCCCGGCGATGGCCCTGGTCGGCCTGCTGCTGACGGCCTGTGTCGGTCCGGAACCCGCGGCCCGGATTGCCCTCAACCAGTGGCTCTCGGACGTCCAGGCTCATGAGGTCGCCTACGCCTACACCCTGCTCAGCCGGAACGCTGAGGCCCGCACCCAGTACGACGCCTTCTTCAACGGGGTCAACGCCAGCCACGCCACCTTCCGGGTGAGATCGATGAAGGTGATCTCCGCCAACGACGTGGAGGCTTCGGTGCAGGTCGCCGACGGCTCCGGAACCCCGGCGACGACGGTCGAGGTCCAGATCTTGGAAGAGGGCAACGCTGGTGACTGGCTGGTGGGGGCCCCCTTCTCCACCGAGGGCGCCCGGGCCATCGCCAAGTTCAAGTAGCCCCCGCGCCGCGGGTCAGTCAGCGGGCGGTGGCTCGCGCCGGCTCCGCTCCCGGGGCGGCAGGTCGCTGCCCTTTTGGAGCATCGGCAGCAGGTGGTCGGAGATGCCCTGCTCCTGCAATTTCTGCCAGCCCGCCTGGACCGAGAGGTCGGTGGTCACGACCACGTCGGCTCCGACCAGCCGAACCTGCCACTCCATCGCCTCGAGACGCCGCAGCACGTCGGCGTAGAGGGTGAGCCGGCTCTTGATCTCATTGCCCACCGCCGCCAGCCGAACTGAGACCGGCAGCCGGTCCAGAGTGGGCCGATCGGGAAAGGCGAAACTGCGAACCTCGAAGTAGGTCGCCAGAGAAATCGGGACCGGCTCCTTGGTGACCTCGGCGAATTCCGTGGCCGCTTCGCGAATCGGCCGCAGCACCAGCTTCAAGGGACCGAGTCCCAAGGCACGATGATCCCCACGCTTGAGGGGCCGTTCAGCGCGGGCCCGGCCGACGAGGGCGGCGTGAAGTTCTGCTGCTGGTTGATCAGCACCTTGTTGGTGATCAGGAAGGGGGCCCGGCTGTCCTCGCGGATATAGCCCATCAGAGCCATGATCAGGCTCACCGCCACGCCCACCGTGATCAGCGCTGCGCCCTGGGCCCGGCCGGCGTCGCCCCAGCGCAGGTTGCCTTTGGTGACGTGCTTGAGGTAGACCGTCAGAGCCACGATGGCCACCCCGGTGAAGGTGATCAGGGCAACCAGCTTGAAGGGGATCATCTGGCCCCAGGGGATGATCAGCCCCCCCTGCCAGATGGGCAGGTTGGCGTTCGCCGCGACTACGTTCTCGTAGCTCCAAGCTAACGAGGAGGGGGTGGATATCAGCAGCCAGGAGGCGAATGAGAGCGCCGTGCACACGGCCAGCGCGGGCGAGCGGTAGCCGCCGAGTTTGACGCGGCGCCAAAGGTAAAAGATGCCCACGGTGAAGATCGCCCCGAGCAGGAACACCTGGAAAAGGAAGGCCACGCTGAGCCCGCCCAACATCATGCTGTACCAAGAGGCGTAGGCGTGCAGCTGGATCTCCTTCGCGTATTCCCAGCCAATCAGCGGCTGGGCGAGAGTGAATCCAATCGCATAGATCAGCCCGTAGTGCCCCATCCAGTCTCCGTGAGCCCGCACCTCGGGCTTCCTCGAGAAGAGGATGCGGATGCCCCCGACCAGGGCGATCACCGCACCGGCGAAGGCAATGTTGCCGACGAACCGATGCATCTCCAAGGGAATCTCGGTGGGATTGATCAGATTGAGCGCCAGGCTGTTGGAGGGCCGCGGCGTGAGCATGTAGGAGGCGACCACGTCGATGGCCAACATCTGGATCGAGGCGTTGATGAAGAGCAGCAGCTCCAGTCCGACACGCAAGGAGCGAACGTTGGCCAGCCGGTCCCACTGCGAGTAGAGGGTGTAGAGGCAGACGATCTCCCCGATGAAGGCGATCCCCTCGACCACGAAGGGCCAGAACATGATCCGCACCAGCTCGACGAAGAACTGGCTCCAGAGGCCGAGGAAGAGAACCAAGACCGCAAAGATCGCCAACGCCGAGCCGAAGGCGAAGGTGGCCCCAAGCGCCACCACCAGCCCCCGAGAGAAGCGGGTCTGCCGCTCATCCTTACGCTTCCAGCCGAGGAAGTCGGTGACCGCCAGAATGATGTAGCCCCCCTGCTGGAAGGCGGCGAACTGGATGTGCGCCAGCATCAGCAGCGCCACCAGAGCGGAGGCCACCCCGGTGGAGATCGGCACCCGGACCAGATGGGGGGAGACCGCCGCGATCAAGGTGGGAACGCTCACAGGTTGAACAGCCGATTGACCGCCAGCAGGGCCTCGAAGATCAAAAAGAGGGTCGCGAACAGGGCCGGCACCATGACCTCGGGCCGGCGCCAGGGTTCGCGTTCCGGGGAGCGGTCCAGGAACGGCACCAAGATCAGCAGGGTGGTCCCGATGCCCGGGACCACGAAGACCCCGACCGGGATCATCCAGGCCTGGGGGAACTGCACCAAAAGCTGATCCAGCGGGAGAAAGAACCACTCTGGCGTGGGCACGTAGTTGAGCGCGGCCGGATTGGCGGCCCGCTCCAGGGGTGCGCCGACCACCACGGCCATGATGAAGATGATCAGCACCAAGGCGAAGCTCACCACCGCGTCTTTGAAGACCTGTGAGGGGAAGAAGTCGTCGAGGTCCACCGGGACGGCGTAGCCCGGATCGCTGGGGATCGCCGGATAGGGGTATTCCGCCTTGGCCATCCGCTCTTTCCTCACCTCTTCGGGCTCGGTCTCAACCCCTTCGTAATTCACCCAGGAGCCGTGTTCGCCGTGGCGCCGCAGCAGGACCAGGTGGAGCCCGATGAGCGGGACCAGCAGGGCGGGCAGCAACCAGATGTGAATGGCGAAGAAACGGGTCAGAGTCTCGGGCCCCATCTGGGGTCCTCCGCGCAGAATCTGCTGCATCCAGTTGCCCAAAAGCGGGATGTAGTCCACCACGTGAGTCACCACGATGGCGGTCCAGTAGGCGGCCTGATCCCAGGGCAGCATCGCTCCGGTGATGCCGAGTCCGAGCACCATCAGGAACAAGAGCACGCCGACGATCCAGTTCAGCTCGCGCGGCTTCTTGTAGGAGCCGCTGACGAAGGTCCGAATCATGTGCAGCCCGATGATGATGAGCAGCACGTAGGCACCCCAGAGGTGCATGCCGCGCACGATCGCGGCGAACTCGTCATGGTGCTCGATGAAGTTGAGGCTCTCCCAGGCCTCGGTGGTGGATGGCACATAGGTCCAGAGCAAGAACATGCCGGTGACGATCTGGAGCACGATGATGATCAAGGTGGCGCTGCCCAACGAATAGGCCCACGCGCCCCGGCGGGGGGTCGCCTCGTAGAGCAGCTGATGGGTCAGATCAGAGATTCCCATCCGCTCATCGACCCAGCGGTAGGTGGCCGCCATCGGCCGAGCGACCGGCCGGGTCAGCTTGGCGACCAGTGCGCTCCGGCCGGGCTGGCTCGGGCTGGACACTCGGGCTAGGCCCCCGTCAGGACATTGCGGACATAGAGGGTGTTGCCCACCAGTTTGTGTTGATAGCGGAACAAGGGCCAAGGCGGCGGCCCGCCCACGTTGGTGCCATCGATGCTGTAGAGGCCACCATGACAGGGGCAGAGGAACGCCTTGAGGTTGATGTCCCAGTGCACGTCGCACTGCATGTGGGTGCAGACGTTGGAGAGGGTGAGCATCTCCACCTGGCCCAGCAGGTTGAGCTTGACCACGTACACCGTTCGCGGGACCGGGGGCACCGCCCAGCCCTCGTTGATCGGCAGGTTGACCACGTACGCGGTGGGGACGCCCACCGGTACCTGGCCGATGTCCGCTACCAGGACCCAGGGGGTCCGCCGCTTGGCGAAGACCGGACTCAGCACCGACCCCACGATCGGCGCTCCAATCAGCAGAGCCGTGCCGGCGCCGACGCCGTTGATGGTCATGATCATGAAGCGGCGGCGCGACAGCCGCTGCTTGGCCAGCTCCTGGGAGTGGTCAGCCACCGGCCAGGACCACGATGCCGACCAGAAGCGCCAGGCAGATCCCGAGCAGGAACAGGAAGGTGAAGACCGCCGAGGAGACGGCCATCCAGGCGACCGCCGGCCCCTGCTCGAGAGTGAGCTGACGGGCGTGACGCACCACCGCGACGAACCCCACCAGCATGATGCAGAAGAAGGAGGTGACGATCAGCCCGAGGTACCAGGCGGACTCGAAATCCTGGTAGTTCAAGGCTGGTAACCGCGCGGTACGCTGAAGTTCTGCGCCGATTGCGGCAGGCTGAGCAGGCAGCTGTTCTGCCCGGTCGTCGCGTCGATCCCGCAGGGCAGCTTGGCGTTTTCCTTGATCACGCCCATGTACAGGCTGAGCACCAGCGCACACACCCCGACCACCCCGATCAGCCGACCGGCCAGCGGGGTGATCTTGGCCGAGCTGGCCCCGCCTCGCAGGGAACGCAAGTAGGCGACCAGGTTGGCCGCGGTCGCCAGGAAGGCGATCAGCAGCGCCGCATAGCGCAGCAGCACCAAATTGGCCGGGATCACCGCCGCCGGCATCGCCGTGACCGCCATCCCCAGCAGCGCCACCACTGTCAGCGGCCCTCCCCCAGCGCGCGCTGCGCTCTCCTGGTTATGGCGCCAGAACACCAAGTTGGCGCCCACCACCAGGATGGCCAGCAGGGCGACCTGACCGATGAACAGACTGGCCGAGTTCAACACGAACAGGTTGTCAAAGGCAGGCAGGGAGCTGGTCTTCACCGTCTCGGCCAAGAGAAATCCGGTGATCGGCTGCGCCAGCAGGAAGATCGAGCCGATCGCGAACATGATTCGCGCCGCCCAGCGCTGATAGGTGATCTCGGCGGCGGACTGGGCCTTCCTCCCCCGCCAGACCGCGATCCCCGCCAGCAGCAGCGGGGCCCAGGACAGGTTGGCCCCGGCGTAATGCAGCAGCAGCCAGGGGTAGCTGGGGGAGAAGGCGGCGCCGGCGGCGCTGACGGCGGTACCCGGGGTCAGCACGTAGCTGTCCAGCTCCACGATGGTGAACAGAAAGACGTACTGGACGGCGGCGAAGGCAAAGCCGATGACGAGGTGCAGCCGGGGCGAGCAGCGGTCCCAACAGTAGGCGTAGAGCACCATCAAGGGAATGCCCACGAAGAAGCTGGCGAAGGCGATGGTCAGCGGCAGCAGGAGCTCGTTCAGCAGGGTCCCGATGAGCCGCCCGTAAAGCCCCGCCAGCAAGAAGACGGCGAGCACGGCCCAGGTCGCCCCCAGGCTGTAGAGGTACAGGATCGCCTTGGAAAGACCCCGGGCATATCTGAGGCATGAAGCGTCGCCGCCGCGGCGGCGCCCGGCCAGCTCGAGGAAAGGGGCCATCCCGGTGGCAGCCAGGATGAAACCGACCAGGGCGATATGGATCAGAAAAAGGCCCCCGATCGCAAACTGGGCGCCCAGGGTACCGAACGGCAGCCTCGGGAGCGGGGTGGCGAGCGAGGACAGCAGCACTTCTCGCAATGCTGACGGGACCACCCTCTGCAAGGCAACTCTCAATTAGGCCAGTTGCCCGACCTGAACTGTCGGCGGCTCGATAATCGGCGGGTGGACGAACCGCTGGTCCTGCTGCACGGCGACGACCCCTTTCTGGTCACCAGCGCCGCGCGTCGGATGCGCGACCGGCTGACCGTCGACCTGGTGGAGGATCTCGGACTCGAGGAGTTCCGCTCCTCGAGCGACCTCGACGCCATCGCCCAGAGCATCGCCACCCCTCCGTTCCTGGCCATCCGGCGACTGGTCGTCATCTGGGACCCTCCCCAGCTGGCCGTCGGCAAGCGTGCCGCCGGGGAGGTGGAGTTGCTGGGAGCCCTGCTGGCCAGTCGCCTGGCCACCACGGCCCTGCTGGTGGTCGTCCGGAGCACGGTGCCCGCCAGCTCGCCTTTCCTGAAGGCGGTGCGGGCCAACGGGGGCGAGATCCGCCTGCTCAAGCGACCGAAGGGTCGCGAGCTGCACCAGTATGTCGTCGAGCAGCTCCGGGCCCGGGATCTTCGGCTGGGCCAGCGCGTCTCAGCCCGGCTGGTCGAGGTCGCGGCCCACGACCTGGGGCGGCTGCACCAGGAGTTGGAAAAGTTGGAGATTTTCGGGCTTGGCGGAGGACAGATCAGCGACGCCGAGGCCCTTCTGCTGGTCCCGCCGGCTCCCCCCACCGAGCTCTACCGGCTCACCGACGCTCTCTTCGAGGCTCCCGGACGGGTGGGAGAACGGCTGAGTGAGATCTCGGGCCGGACCGACCTCCAGCCCCCGGTGGTCGTGGGTGCCCTGGCCCGGGTCTTCAGGGACCTCATCTCCTTCACCGATGACGCGAGCCAGAGCCTGACTCCCTGGCGGGCGGAGAAGATGGCCGCCCACCGGCGGCGAGCTGGGGAGCCGAGGCTGCGCCGCTGGCTGGTGCAGCTAGCTGACCTAGACTGGTCCACCCGGGTCGGTTCCGTCGACGGTCAGGAAGGGCTGGAGTTGCTGCTCGCCCGGATGGCGACGGAGTTGAGAGCCCGGCCTTCCGGCTGAGCTCGGGCAAACTCCCGGGTCAGCTCGCTTTCTTTGACTTGCCCGCACTCCCGGCAGCCCGCCGCTGGGAGCTGGAGGTGCGCTCGGTCTTGGTGGCCGGCCGACCCGCCTTGGGAGGTGCTCCCGCCTTGCGGGCAGTTGCTCCCGACCGGGGCTTGGTACCCTGCGCCGACGCCCGCTTGGCCACCGCCTTGGGGGCCTTCACCACCTCGGTTTCCTGCGAATGGGCCTTGGCGGCGGAGCGCATCAGCCGCGACTTGCGCCGACTCACGTTGCGCGGATGCAGCACTCCGTGCTCCGACGCCTTGTCCAGCGACGAGGTGGCCAGCCGGACCAGCGCCTCAGCCGAGCCCTCCTCAAGGCCGTCGATCACGTGCCTGGCCCTGGCCACCGCGGTGCGCACGGAGGAACGAACTCGTCGATTGCGCTCGTGCTTGCGCGCCGCCGACCGGATGCGCTTGCGGGCTGAACTGGTGTTTGCCATGCTCTCTCGGCTTGTGGTTGGGGGCCGCGGCGGATCCGGGCCAGATGGGCGCCGACAGCGGTGCCGGACCAGCGCCGCAGTATACCAATCAGGTGGCCGGGCTCCTCTGAACCACCGCTAAAGTGGGGCCGGTGCTGCGCTCCGGCCGGGCTCCCGCCAAGTTGAACCTCGCCTTGGAACTTATCCGCCGTCGGGCGAACGGCTACCACGAGCTGGTAGCGGTCTCTCATACCATCGACTGGAGCGACGTGGTCTCCCTGCAGGCGGCGCCCCGGGAGGAGCGTCCGCTCACGGCCCGACCGGAGCTGCAGGTCGGCGGTCCCGAGGCTCATCGAGTGCCACTGGGCGAGCAAAATATCGCCGTCCGAGCGGCCCTTCTGCTTGGCAACCAGAAGCTGGCCCGACCGATCACCCGGCTCGTGCTGGAGAAGCGCATCCCCACCCAGAGCGGGCTCGGGGGTGGTTCAGCGGATGCGGCCGCCGTGCTTCGCCTGGCCGGGCGGGAGATGGATCCGCAGGAGCTTGCCCGGATCGCCCTGGAATGCGGTGCCGACGTTCCCTTCGGACTGCTAGGAGGGGCCTGCCACCTGAGTGGGATCGGCGAGGTGATCTCCCCGCTCCCACCGCTCAGCTCCGGCGCCTTCGTGATCGTGGTCCTGGCCCCCGTGGCCACGGTCGCGGCCTACGCGGCCACTGAGCCCAATGACTTCAGCGACGGCAGTCGGGTGGAGCGGCTCGCTGCGGCGATGCGCCAGGGGCTGCCCGCTGATCCAGAGCTCTTCGGCAGCGGTCTCCAGGCAGCCGCCATGCGAGCAGTGCCCACCCTGGCTCGGCGATGGGAGGAGCTTGCCCAGGCCACCCCGGGGGTGAACTGGGCGATGACCGGGAGCGGCGGGGCCTTCTTCACCTACCAGAGGGACGGGGCAGCGGCAGCCAAGGTGGCTGGCACGGCGGCGGCTGCCTGTCCCCAGGCGGGGATCCGGGTGGCGCTACCGCTGCCGGCGGAAGTCGCCTAGGCGGGGTCGAGCTCAGGAGCCGGCAAGTCCGAGCGGCGCCGAAGGTGGCCCGAGCGTCAGCTACGTCGGGTTGAGCAGTCCGGCCACTCCACTCGGGGTGGGCAGCGGTCCGGCGACGATGTCGCCCGGCTCCCGGAGGTCGAATTGCTTGCCGTAGTCACTGAAGTTCGCCGCGAAATCGAGGGTCAGGGGTGCGACGCCGCTGGGAAGGTCCACCTGACCGGGGGCCAGGCCCGCGAGATCGGAGAGGTTCAAGTTCAGCCCGACCGCGACTTGGGTGCGGGCCAGCTGGCCGGTGGCGATGTTGACGTAGCTGTCGGTGGTCACCTTGGCAAATTGCAACAGTGCCTCGATCGTCGGCAGCTCCTGCTTGAGGGTGCCTCCCGCGGAACCCAGCTCGCCC
Organism: Candidatus Micrarchaeaceae archaeon; assembly: GCA_035531715.1. Lineage (GTDB taxonomy): Bacteria > Chloroflexota > Dormibacteria > Aeolococcales > Bog-877 > Bog-877. The sequence continues at coordinate 16,452 of DATKSI010000002.1, read as the reverse complement.
GCCATCCCCGCCACGACGGTCGCCATCGAGCGGTTGAGGCTCGAGCCGGCGATGGTGGTTTGCAGATGTTCCACCCGAGTACCGGCGAGCGTGGTGTTGCCCAGATTTTTCACCGTGGCTGAACTGGCCAACTCCTTGCCCCAACTCTCGATCTCCGTCTTCAAGTTGCCCAGTCCGCTGGGCGATGCCCCGGCCCCACCAGCTGGCGCGCGGCGGCCCAGGTGCCACTGGGTCCCGTTATCGGAGAGGTACTCCCTCCCGTTTAGCTCGAGCACCCGCCAGCTCTGGGTCAGGAGCGGGCTGAGACTGAAGGACAGCTCGAACTGGGTCCGACTCTGAAACTGCACCCAACCCGAGAGACGAGAAGAATCGAGCTCTGCCTGCAGCAGGGAGAGCTCGCCCGAGGTCACTCCGGGCGGGGGGATCGCGTGGCTCAGGTCGACCCTGAGTTGCCCCGAGAAGGCGACCTGAAAGGAGCCGCTGAGTGCCCGGGAATTAGCCGCCTGGAGGATGGTCCCAGCGGGTCCCTTCAGGGAGACGCCGCCGCTTGCGCAGCCGACCAGACCCAGCGCGCCGAGCAAGGCCGCCGCGGTGGCTGCCCGAGCTAGGCTGGCCTTCACTTCCCGATCGTATCTTCCGGCCGAGCCATTGCAGCCGGCCAACGAATCTGCGAGCAGATTGTTACCGGCGCCCCTGATCCCTGGGCCGGTGGTAGCGTAACCCCCGTGACTGAAGCTAAAGCGCGCCGTCCAGAAGTCCCGGGGACCCACCGAAAGTCGTCGCCCCGCGCGGCCAAAATCGTCGAGCTGCCGGTCGGGGGCCATCACGAGCCCGACCACCGCCTGGGCGATCCCAGCAACTACATCAACCGGGAGCTGAGCTGGTTGGACTTCGACGCCAGGGTGCTGGCCGAGGCGCAGGACCCCCGCGTACCCCTCCTCGAGCGGCTCCGATTCCTGGCGATCACCTCCAGCAATCTGGACGAGTTCTACATGATTCGGGTCGCCTCGCTGAAGCGGCAAGTGGCAGAGCGCGTCCAGAGCACCCACGCCGATGCCATGACCCCCACCGAGCAGCTGCGCGCGATCGCGAAGCGCACCCGGGAGATCGTGGCCGCGGAGGCGAACTGTCTCCACGAGGAGCTGGCACCCCTCCTCGAACACCAAGGGGTGCGGCTGCTGCTCCGGGACGAGCCCCTCAGCCGCAGCGAAAAGCGGGAGTGCGATCGGTATTTCGAGGCGCAGCTGTATCCGCTGCTGACGCCGCTGGCGATCGACCCCGCCCACCCCTTCCCTTACCTGAGCAACCTGTCGCTGTCCATCGCCGTGCTCTTGGCCGAGCCCGGCGAGCGTGCCCCTCGAGTGGCCCGGGTCAAGGTGCCGTCCCCTGCTCCCCGCTTCTTCCAGGCCGGTCGCCGAGGCCCGTTCGTGCCCATCGAGCGGATCATCGGGGAGCGGCTCGACCGGCTCTTCCCGGGGATGGAGGTGGTCGCCCACGGGCTGTTCCGGGTGACCCGCGATGCCGACTTCGACGTCGACGAGGACGAACCCAACCTGCTCTCGGCGATCGAAGAGGAGCTCCGCGAGCGCCGCTTCGGCGCGGTGGTCAGGGTCGAGACGGCTCCCGGCCTCGCCCGAGAGATCTTGACGATGCTGGAGACCGAGCTGGCCGTGGCTCGGGACGAGGTCCAGGAGGTGGACGGGCTGCTCGACCTGACCGGCCTGTTCAGCTTGGTTGACGCGGTGGAGCGGCCAGACCTGGCCTACCCCCAATTCACCGGGACGACCCCGCCTCGGCTGTTGACCATGCAGGATCAGGACCCCGACTTCTTCGCCGTGCTCCGGCGCGGGGATGTCCTGGTCCAGCACCCGTATGACTCCTTCGCCGCCACCACCGAGCGCTTTATCGAGCAGGCCGCCCGTGACCCCAAGGTGGTCGCGATCAAGCAGACCCTCTACCGGACAAGCGGAGACACCCCCATCATCGACGCCCTCACCCGGGCCGCGGAAGACGGCAAGCAGGTGGTGGTGCTGGTCGAGATCAAGGCTCGCTTCGACGAGCAGAACAACATCCGCTGGGCTCGCCAGCTGGAGCAAGTCGGAGCCCACGTTGCCTACGGGGTGCCCGGGCTGAAGACCCACGCCAAGCTGGTCTTGGTGGTGCGCCAGGAGGAAGGGGGCATTCGCTATTACGCCCATATTGGTACCGGCAACTACAACGCGGGGACCGCCCGGCTCTACACCGACTTCGGACTCCTCACCGCCAAACCGGAGATCACCGAGGAGGTGGCCGACCTCTTCAACTATCTGACCGGCTACTCCCGGAAGCGGGACTATCGAGACCTGTGGGTGGCGCCGATCAACGCCATTCAGAGCTTCGAGCAGCTGGTGGACAGAGAGGTGGAGCACCATCGGCGGGGACGCCCCGCCGGATTGCTGATCAAGGTCAACGGCCTGACCGACGGGCGGGCGATTCACGCCTTGTACAAAGCGTCCCAGCAGGGCCTGCCGATCCGGCTGCTGGTGCGCGGCATCTGCGCCCTCCGCCCGGGGGTTGAGGGACTGAGTTCGACCATCCAGGTGCAAAGCGTGGTCGGTCGCTTCCTGGAGCACGGTCGGGCGTTCGTCGCCGAGAACGGGGGACAGCCCGAGGTGCTCATTGGTTCTTCTGACCTGATGGGACGCAACCTGTACCGGCGGGTGGAGTGCGTGGTCCCGCTGCTCGACCCCCAGGCCCGGGACGAGGTGCGCCAGGTGCTGGAGCTGAGCTGGGAAGATCGGCGCCAGAGCTGGCGGCTGCATGCCGATGGCCGCTGGGTGCGGCTGGACCCAACCTCTACCGATGACGGCATCCAGGAAGATTTGATCAGGCGGGCCCGCGCCCGTCCGCTGCGCTGGGAAGGTCAAGCGAGGAGGGCTACCCGTCATGGACGCCGCAGCGGCTAGGGAGTTCATCTCCCAGCACCACCACGCCATCCTGGCCACCCGTCGTCGGGACGGAACTCCCCAAATGTCACCGATCGTGGTGGCGGTGGACGCCCAGGGACAACTCACGGTCAGCAGTCGGGAGAGCGCAATCAAGGTCCTCAACCTCAGGCGCAACCCGCGGTTCGACCTGGTCGTCTTCACCAACAACTTCTTCGGACCGTGGATCTCAATCCGCGGCACGGCCCAGCTGGAGTCGCTGCCTGAGGCGCTCCCTGGTCTGGTGGAGTACTACCGGGACGTCTCGGGAGAGCACCCGGACTGGGACCAGTACCGCACCGCCATGGTCCAGGAGCAGCGGGTCCTGCTCCGTCTTTCGATCGAAGAGGTCGGACCCAAGGTGAGCGGATAGTTTGACCCTGGATCCAGAAGAGTTCGCCTTCGCGGCCGGGGCGGTGGCCGCCCAGGTGGCCGGGCTGATTCGTTCGGGAATGCGGCTCGGTTTGGGCAGTGGTCGGATGGCCACCGCCTTCATCGAGGCGCTCCGCCCCCAAGTTGCGTCCGGACTGCAGGTTCAGGCGCTCTGCTCCTCCAGCTCGACCGAATCTCTGGCCCGGGAGGTTGGCATCGAAATCCTCTCCGCCAGTGGCGGGATGCTCGACCTCGACGTCGACGGTGCCGATGAATTCGATCCGGAGCTCAACCTGATCAAAGGCGGCGGCGGGGCACTGCTCCGGGAAAAGATGGTCGCCCAGCGCAGCCACCGCTTCTGGGTCCTGGCCGACGCCTCCAAAGCGGTGACCCAGCTCGGCTCAACCCATGCCCTACCAGTGGAGGTCCTGCCCTACGACTGGCAGGGCACCGCGGCGCGGTGCGAGTCGCAGCTGCCCTGCCGGGCCCAGCCTCGCCTGGCCGCCGGCCGGCCTCTGGTCACCGACAACGGTAACTTTCTGCTCGACCTCCGCTTCCCGACAGGGATCTCGGATCCGAAGCAGGCCGCTGAGCGCCTGGACGCCATCGCCGGCGTGCTGGGGCACGGTCTCTTTTTGGGGCTGGCTACCGCCGCCTTCGTGTTCGAAAACGGCGCCGTCCGGCTCCTCGGCCGGCTGGAAGCGGAGCAGGCCCGCTGAGCCCGGATCAGCTAACTTCGAGGCTCGGTGGAGGAGCGGCGCTTGCGGTTCAATCCGATGCTCAGGCCGAGCGGGATCATCACCCCCACGAAGCCGGTGATGACCGCGATCCCGTTGGGCAGATGTCGGGGATTGGCCATACCGACATAGGAAAACAGCGACGAGAGGAAGGCGGCGACTACGATCAGGGTGATCGCCCCAACCAGGACCCAGGTGCCGTTCTCCTGCCGGCTGACCACGAAGCCGGGCCACCGGTTTCGGACATAGCGGTAGACATTGACGGCGGTCAGGCCGTTCAGGATCAGGGCGCTGATAAAGGCGCTCACCGCCACCCCCCAACGAAAGGCTCCCAGTTGGGAAATCACCCAGGCGGAAAAGTTGACCACCAGCAGTCCGACCGGGGTGGCCAGCCCGATCACCGGCAGGATGCAGGTGCGCCAGTCCTCAGGCAGCGGGATGAATAGCCCGCTCTGCACTGCTCCGCGACTTCGCCGGGCCCGACTCACGTGACCGGGTCCGTTCCGTTCCTTGCTCACAGCTCCTCTCTCCTTGGGGGTCGCGTGCATTGTGACGAGATCAGAACGGGCGGCGCTCCGATCGCTGCGGAGCCGCGATCATGAGGGAGAGCCGATGAACCTGATCGACGTCGTCATCATCTGCGCCTTGCTGTATGCCGGGATTCGAGGCTACCGCAAAGGGCTTACCTATTCCCTGTTCTCCCTGCTCGGTCTGCTGCTGGGGTTGGGGCTGGGTGCCTGGTTGGCGACCTCAGTTCCCCCCCTCCTCCACGACTACTCGGTCGCCGTCCGCTCAGGGATAGCCATCGGGATCTTGTTGGCGCTGGCGCTGCTCGGTGACGGCGTCGGGACCTGGGTCGGGCTGCGCCTGCGGCTGTCCACGATCCGCAGCCACCTGGGCTTGATCGACTCCCTGCTCGGGGTGGCCTGGGGCCTGGTGGTGGTCTTGGTGACCAGCTGGTACTTGGGGCTGACCTTCGCCTCCGGCCCCTGGCCGCCGCTTTCCGGCCAGATCCAGAAGTCGGCGATCCTGCGCACCCTGGCAGGTCAGTTCCCCCAAGATCCGGCCTGGCTGGGTGGCCTGCAGCACATCTTCAGCGCGGTGCCCTTTCCCGAGGTGTTTGCCAACCTGATCCCTCCGCTCCCGGCACCGGTGCCGGTTCCCGCCCGCCTCACCCAGAGCGCAGCGGTGAAGTTGGCGGCGGCCGAGACGGTGAAGGTGGTCAGCGTGGGCTGCGGTGGGCTGATCGAGGGCAGCGGCTTCCCGGTCGCCCCGGGGGTGATCCTGACCAACGCCCACGTGGTCGCCGGCGGCCATGACTCGCATGTCTTGGTGCCCGGCCGGCCGGGTTCATCGGCGGCCCAGGTGATCTTCTTCGACCCCGAGCGCGACATCGCCCTGCTGCGAGTGCCCGGGTTGGGCCTGGCCCCGCTTACCGTCAGCACCTCCGGAACGAGGGCCACCCTAGGAGCCGTCATCGGTTACCCCCAAGGAGGCCTGGAGCAGATCGTGCCCGGAGCGATCAGGGGGCAGCTCGATGCGGTGGGACGCGATATCTACTCCCGCACGATCGTGAGCCGCGAGATCTTCCTACTCCAGGCATCAGTGATCCCCGGTAACTCTGGAGGTCCGTTCGTGAACCTTCAGGGTCAGGTGGTCGGCGTGGTGTTCGCCAAATCGCTCGCGGTGAGCGGTGAGGGCTACGCCTTGACTGCCGGCGAGGTGCTCCCGGACATCGCGAAGGGAGAGGCGCAGACCAGCCCGGTCTCGACCGAGAGCTGCGTCAACTGACGCTGCGCAATCTTCCGATCACTTAACCTGCCTAGTTAGGTAAACTAAGTACATGAAGGAAAGGCAACTGCTCGCTCCCCGCCCGGGAACGGCGGGCGCGAACGCCGAGCTGGCGGCGAAGCTCCCCACCGTCCTGACCCGCCTCAATCGGCGCCTGCGGCAGTCCTCCGGAGCGCTGGGGGTGCCCCCTGGGCACTATCCGGTGCTGGTCTCCCTGTTGCAGCAGTCGCCCGCCACCGTGACCCAGTTGGCCGCCGCGGAGCACGTGCGGGTGCCGTCCATGACGGCCCTGCTCGGCCAGTTGGAGACCGATGGGCTGATTCAGAAAGAGGTGGATAGCTCCGACCGCCGCTTCGTGAAGGTCTCGCTCACTGCGCGGGGCGTCGCCGTGGCCCGCGCGGCAGAGCAGCTCCGCGGCGAGTGGTTCGCCCAGCGACTGAGCCACCTCTCCGCCCGAGAGGTGGCCGCCTTGGCGCGGGCACTGCCGGCGCTGGAGCACCTGATCGGGGTGGATCGATGACCGTCTCCGCTCGAGCTATGACCAGCCGCACCTTCAACGCCCTCGGCAACCGCAACTACCGGTTCTTCGCGGCTGGCCAGGCGGTCTCGATGACCGGGAGCTGGCTGCAGTCGGTCGCCCAAGCCTGGCTGATCCTGGAGCTGACCCACTCCGCACTGATACTGGGACTCCTGCTGATGGTCCAGTTCCTGCCCAATCTCCTGTTCCAGCCGCTGGGGGGGATCCTCGCCGATCGGTGGCCGAAGCGACGAACCCTGATCCTCACCCAGAGTTGCTTCGCCGTCACCGCGGCGATCCTGGGGATCTCCGAGGGTCTCCGGATCGCCCGCGTTTGGGAGGTCTTCCTGGTCGTGGCAATCTTCGGGATCATCAATGTGGTGGACGGCCCCACCCGTCAGGCCTTCGTGCCCGAGATGGTGGGCAAGGGACGCCTGCCCAACGCGGTGGCGCTCAACTCGATGGTTTTCAACGGTGCCCGGGTGGTCGGGCCAGCCATTGGCGGGGTGCTGATCGCCACGGTCGGAACGGCCATCTGTTTCGACCTCAACGCCGTCTCCTATCTGGCGGTGATCGGCGGACTGTGGCTGATGCACCCCGAAGAGCTGCACCACAACCGGCGTCCGCTCGGCGCCTCGACCGCCGTGGTGGCCCAGCTCCAGGAGGCCCTGGCCCATGTCCGCCGCACCCCCGAGGTGCGGCTGGTGATCGTGCTGATGGCGGTCGTGGGAACCTTCTCCTTCAACCTCACCATCCTGATCACGGCGCTGGCCCGGACCGGGCTGCATGCGGGTGCCGGCGGCTTCGGGCTGCTCAGTGCGGCGCTGGGCGCGGGGGCGCTGATGGGTGCGGTGGGGGTCGCCTATGCCAGCCGAAGCTCGATCTCGGCGCTCCTGATCGGCTGCGGGGTCTTCGGACTCTTCCTCGCCGGGGCGGGACAGGTGGCCGGTCTGGGGCCGGCAGTGGTGCTGCTCGCCCTGGCTGGTGGCGGCATGATCGTCTACAGCGCCATGTCCAACAGCGTGGTCCAGAGCTTCACTCCCGGACACCTGCGGGGCCGGGTGATGTCGCTCTACCTTTGGGTCTTTCTGGGCACCACCCCCCTCGGGAGCCTGATCCTCGGCGGGGTGGAGCAGCTCTGGGGCAACCGGGCGGCAATGGCGCTCGGGGGATCAGTGGCTTGCTTGGCCGCGCTCGGGGGGACCTGGTGGTGGCGGCGGACCCTCGGCTCCCGGAGGAGCTACTCGGCGGGCGAGCCGTCCACCGAGCCCATCGCCGCCCCGACGGCGTGATAGCCACCGTCGACGTGGACCACCTCCCCCGTCGTAGCAGGGAAGTAGTCGGATAGCAGCGCCACGGTGGCCTTGCCCACCGGGTCCGAGTCCCGGCCGTCCCAGCCCAAAGGGGCCTGCCGATCGAAGACCTCGGGGAACGAGGGGAAGCCGGGGATGCCCTTGGCCGAGATGGTGTAGGTCGGTCCCGCCGAGACCGCGTTGACCCGGATCCGGCGGGGCCCCAGGTACTGGGCCAGGTAGCGCACCACCGACTCCAAGGCCGCCTTGGAAACCCCCATCCAGTCATACACCGGCCAGGCTTGGCTGGCGTCGAAATCGAGGGTGACCACGCTGCCCCCGGAGTCCGGAATCAGAGGCTCGAGCGTCGCCACCAGCTGTTGCAGGGAGTAGGCACTGGTGCGCAACGCCGTGGCGGCCGCCTCCCAGGGGGTGCTGAGGAACGCTCCCCCGAGCGCCTCGGCGGGGGCGAAGGCCACCCCATGGACGATCCCATTCAGCTGCCACTTCCGGCGGCCCAGTTCCGCCGCGAGGGCCGCGAAGTCCTCGTCCCGCGTCACGTCCAGTTCGAAGATCTCGGGCCTCGGCGAGAGCCGTTCCGCAGTCCGCTCGGTGAGCCGCATGGCCCGTCCGAAGGAGGTCAGCACCACCTCGGCGCCATCCTCCTGGGCCTGTCGGGCGACGGCAAAGGGCAGCGATGCCGGAGTCAGGACTCCGGAGACCAGGACCCGTTTGCCTTGGAGCAGCATGGTCGCCAAGAGTAGCGCCCCTAACCCGCCCTCGGGGCGACGAGTCACGAGTTACCCTCCGGCCTCTCCCAGCTTGGCCGGGTACAATCCGGCCGCATGCCTGCCGGGACCAGGCCACGGCGCCGCCGCGCCGGGCTTAAGTCGCACCAGACGTCCTTCTCTTGGGGCCGGCACCGAATGCTGGTGGCCGCGCTGCTGGTCTTCGGCTTCGGACTCTCCGGTTTGAGTGGGGTCGTAGCCTACTTTCTGCCTGCCATCTCGGCCGCTCTCCACATCACCGGGCAGCCGACTCAGGGCAGCCCCAAGCACCCGCAGGCCACCCCCAGCACCAAGGTCCCCACGGCCCCCAATCAGCCCTTCAACGTCCTCTTGCTGGGATCGGACAACGACGCCAAGTTTGCCTACGGGGTGCTGACCCAGACCATGATCCTGGTCCGAATCAATCCCCGGACCAAGGCGGTGGTGATGTTCTCCATCCCTCGCGATCTGTGGGTGCCGATCGGGAACACCAGGTCCTACGCCAAAATCGACGCCGCCTATTCGTATGGGGGCGCCGCCGAAGCCATCTCCACGGTCGAGAACAACTTCGGGGTGACCATCAACTACTGGGTCTGGATCGGGCTCGGGGGGCTGGTCCAGGTGGTCAATGAGCTGCACGGCGCCAACATCGTGGCTCAGATGCCGACCCTGGACGACGAATATCCCTACGACCTCAGCGGCAGCAATCCCTATGCCCAAACTCGGATCGCCATCCTGCCCGGACCCCAGCGAGTGACCGGGGTCCCCGCCCTCGAATACGCTCGATCGCGTCACGGGGCGCTCCTCTCCGATATCGCCCGCTCCCAGAAGCAGCAGCAACTGCTGCTCGACATCAAAGCTTCGGCCAAGGACGTCGGACTGGCGGACGTGCCGGCCATCGCTGGGGCTCTGGGCAACGCGGTGAAAACCGACATGAGCATCACCCAAGTCGCCTCGCTTTTGCCCTTGGCCAAAGCGGTCAGCGCGGGCAGCGTGCAACAGGTGATCATGGTTGGCAGCCCCTATTTCACGTCCCAAATCGAGGCGGACGGCGAGGACGCCCTGACCCCCAACTGGACCGCGATCAACGGCCTGGTCGCCCAGTACTTTCCCACCTCATGAGGCGTTGGCTGCCGGCGCTGGCCGTCCTGGCGCTGATGGCTCTGTTCGGATTCGTCGTGTACTCGGCGCTGAGCACCCTGAAGAGCAACAAGCATCAGAGCGAAAAGCCCACCCAGACCCAGGCGCTGATCGACCTTCCGGGAACCGTTTATGTCGTGCAGAACGGGGATATTTACAGCCTCAACAATTTGAAGTTCACCCAGCTCAAGGCGCCCGCCTATGACTGGGTGCAGGTGGAGCCGGGGCCCGGGGGGGACCTGCTGGCGGTCGCCTCGGCAGCCGAGTACAGCGATGTTTATCTTCTCAACTCTCAAGGTCAAATCCTGCGTCAACTGCTTTCCGAGAGCTCCCCCTATTACTTCAACAACCACTGGACCTACTACCCTCGGGTCAGTCCCAACGGGAGCACCCTCTTCTATGCGAAGGATTGGTTCCAACCGGGCGCGCCCTACAACGTCGACTTCCAGGTCCAGTCTGTCCCCTTGTCCGACCCCACGGCCAGTCCGGTGATCTGGAGCGAGCCCAATCTCTATTACCAAGGCGGCGACGTGGAGCCGATCCCGCTGGCCAACGGCGGGATCATCTACGCGAAGTACGCCGTCGACGCCAGCGGCGGTCCCGCCGACGGCGCGGCCTACTCCCAACTGGTCTACCTCAGCTCGCCCTATGCCACCCCCGACTTCCTGACCACGGAAGCCCAGAACTGCGCCGAGCCGGCCCTCTCCCCCAACGGCAGCGAGATCGCGATGATCTGTAGCGATAACAGCCTGCAGACCACCACCTTGCAGGTGGCCAGCTGGAACGGGAGCAGCCTGGGCACGCCGGTGACCATCAGCACCGGTCCGCTCCCCGCCAGCCCGACCTGGTCGCCGGACGGAAAGAGCGTCCTCTACCTCAACACCCTGCTCACCGACCGGTCGTCGCCGTTCCAACTCTGGTGGGTACCCAAGGCCACGGCCAAGAAGCCAGGAGCCCCGCAGCAGGTCACCCAGGACCTCAACTTCACCGCGACCTCGCCCCCCGTCTGGACCTCCTGACCGGGCTGGGCCCCGGGGTCGGGCTACCTTCCGGGCCGGGGCGGCCGCCAGGGAGAGCGAAGTTCCTCGATCATCAACGCCGCCAGAGCGGTCCACCCGGTTTGGTGCGAGGCGCCGTGCCCGGCTCCCGTCTCCCCGTCGAAGAATTCGTGGAAGAGCAGATTGTCCCGCCACTTCGGATCGGTCTGAAAACGCCGGAGATCTCCATAGACCGGACGGTGGCCGTCGGGTCGCCGACGAAAGATACCCACGGTCCGCGCTGCCAGTTGGTCGGCGATGTGGCCGAGGGTTGCCGGCCGCCCATCGGGACAGGGAAACGGATGGGTGAAGGAGCGGTCCAGGCCGGTCCCGAGTAGGCGCAGCGCCTGGACCAACAGGTAGGTGGTGGGAAACCAAATCGGTCCGCGCCAGTTGGAGTTGCCACCGTAGATGCGCTCGTCCGAAACCCCCGGCTCATAGCGGACCGGGGGCATATCGGGCACGAGGGCACTTTGAAAAGGGTGGGTGAGGTGGGCCTTGGAGAGCGACCTGGGGCCATGCTCGGAGAGGAACTCTGCCGGGTCGAGCAGTCGGTCCAGGAGTCGGTGCAGTCGGTCCGAGCTGACCAGGCTCAAGCAGGCGTAGGGATCGTCGCCGCGAGCCGCCCGGTAGTGAATCACCCCCCGTTCGGCGGCCTCGTTCAACTGCTCGGACAGCCGCGGCAACCGGGCCAGGGTGTGGCGGTGGACCACCTCACTGGCCGCCATCGGCAGGAGCCCGACCAGGCTGCGCACCTGCAGTTGCTCAGAGCGCCCGTCGGCGAGCTGCAGCCGGTCATAGTAGAAGCCATCTCGCTCATCCCAGAGCCCAGCCTGGCCATCTCGGCCGTTGAGGGCGCCGGCAATCCGGACGAAGTGGGAGAAGAACCTGATCGCCATGTTTTCGTACTGCGGTTCGTCGATGGCCAGCTCCGCCGCCATGCGAAACATTTTCACCACCATCATGCCCATCCAGGCGGTGGCGTCCGCCTCGGCGATGCCGGCTCCCGCGGGAAGGTGGCTCCGATCCACCGCCGAGATGTTGTCGAGTCCCAAGAATCCCCCGGAAAAGATGTTGTTCCCCTGGGGATCGTGCCGATTCACCCACCACCCGTAGTTGAACAACAGCGACAGAAAGGCCTGCTCCAGAAAGGCGCGGTCGGGAATTCCGGTGCGATTGCGGTCGCGAATGTAAATCTGCCAGACCGCCGGGACCGCGGTGGGCGGATTGCAATCGGAGAACTCCCATTCGTAAGCCGGGAGCTGGCCGTCGTCGCGCAGATACCGGGGTTGGAGCAACAGCAGCACCTGCTCTTTGGCCAGGGTGACGTCCACCGGCTCGAGCGCCAGCGCGTGGAAGGCCAGGTCCCAGCTGGCGAACCAGGGGTACTCCCAACTGTCCGGCATCACGATCACGTCCGCCGCTCTGAGGGTCCGCCAGGCAGCGTTGCGCCCCTGGGCGCGCGCTCCGGGCGGGCCCGGTTGTCCCGGATCACCGGCCAACCAGCGGGAGACGTCGTATTCGTAGTACTGCTGGGACCAGATCAGCCCGGCAAAGGCCTGGCGCTGGATCAGCTGGTCGTCCGCGTCGCCGGTGCAGATCCCCTGAAAGAAGCGATTGGAGGCGCGCTGGCGCTCCGCGCAAATCGCATCCACCTGGCCCGGTTCGCGGTTCCCGCCATTGCCCCAGATCAGTCGGACGGTCTTGGCTTGTCCGGGGTCGACCGCCAGCTGAAAGTGGGCCGCGGCCTTGGTCCCGCGCGCCTGCGGATGGCACCGACTGGGGTCGCCCTGGAGCACGGCGTCACCGATGGCGTCCTTGGGGAAGGGGCTCACATTGGCCGAGCCGAAGAGCAGCTGATTGTTGGTCTCGTTATCGCAGAGGAGCCAAGTGAACTCTCCCTCCACCTGGAGCCGATAGCCATCCAGCTCAGGGAGTCCGCTGAGCTCCAGGGTCGAGCCCCGAGCCTGCAGCTGGGGTGGGTTTCCGCGCGGCTCCTGCCAGGCCCAGGTGTTGCGCAGCCAGAGGTGAGGCAGGACATGGAGCCGCGCCGGCTGCTGGCTCTCGTTGGTCACCGTGATCCGACAGGCCACCACCGGCGCGGCGGGCTGGGCATATTCCACCTCGACCGTCCAATATCGGTCGTCATCGAAAGCCCCCAGCTGAAGCAAGCCTAGTTCGGGTCCCGGGACGGAATTCCGCTCCTGCAAGGCCTGATAAGGAAAGGCCACCATCGGGTACCGGTAGATGGCGCGCAGGTAGCTGCCGTCGGGGAGGGCGTCCAGGAAATGCCAGTACTCCTTGACGTCTTCGCCGTGATTGCCCTGGGAATTGGAGAGCCCGAACAACCGCTCCTTGAGGATGGGGTCCTCACCGTTCCAAAGCGCCAGCGCCAGGCAGACCCGCTGGCGCTCGTCGGAGATCCCGAGTAGTCCATCCTCGCCCCAGCGGTACGCTCGGCTGCGGGCCTGCTCAAAGGGCAGGTAGGCCCAGGCATCGCCGTTGGAGCTGTAGTCCTCGCGCACGGTGCCCCACTGCCGCAAGGAGAGATAGGGTCCCCACCGCGGGGAGCGCTGGCCCGGCAGCCGATCGCTGGCATTTGCTGCGGAAGGCGCGCCGTCCAGAGTTGCTGCCACTACCTCCGATTGTCCCACCCCTAATCGCTGGCAGCTCGGTCGGGAGGAGATGGGTTCTGAAGCTCGATCGGAATGCGCACCGAGAAGGTCGCGCCACCACCGGGCGTCTGCTCCAGCCGCAGGGTCCCCTGGTGAGCAGCGACGATGGCCGCCACGATCGCCAGGCCAAGACCAGACCCGCCCTGTTCCCGGCCCCGGGAGGGGTCGGCCCGTACGAAGCGCTCGAAAATCCGGGCGGCGATCTCGGGAGCCACGCCCGGCCCGTGATCAACCACCTGGAGCAGCGCGGCGTCGCCGCTCTGCTTCACCGTGACCTCGATCGGGGTCTGGGCCGGGGTGTGCAGGGTGGCATTGCGCAGCAGGTTGCCGATCACCTGGCGCAGGCGAGCTTCGTCGCCGAGCACCGGCATCGGGGCGGGCGCTTCGACCTTGATCGGGTGTTGGCGGTCCGCGACCGAGGCGTCGGCAACCGCGTCCACCGCCAATTGGGAGAGGTCCACCGTCATCCGCTCCAGCGGTCGTCCCTCGTCCAGCCGGGCCAACAAGAGCAGGTCGTCCACCAACTGGGTCATCCGGGCCGATTCGCTCTCGATCCGGGTCATCGCCTTGCCGAGATCGTCGGGGTGCCCCTCGGCGCCGTGGCGAAATAGCTCGGCGTAGCCCCGTATCGAGCTGAGCGGGGTCCGAAGCTCGTGGGAGGCATCCGACATGAACTGGCGCATGCGGGCTTCGGAGGCAGACCTGGCGGCGAAGGCGCGTTCGATTTGGCTCAGCATCTCGTTGAGGCTGGTGGCCAATTCCCCGACCTCGGTGCGCGGCGCCCCGGGCTCGACCCGACGGCTTAGGTCACCGCCAGCGATGGCGCTGGCGGTTAGCCGGATCCGGGCCAGCGGACGTAGCCCCAACTGCACGATCCACCAGGCCCCGACTCCGAGCAGCAACAGCACCCCGCCACTGACCACGAGCTCGAGCAAGCGCAGCTGCGCCAAGGTGGAGTCCACGTCGCTCAGCGGGAAGGCCAGGAGGAAGGACTGGCCGCCGCCCAGGGCGAGGGTGAGCACCCGGAACTCGCCGCCGCCGGACCCGGCGGACACCGTGTAGTAGGTCGGAAGCTCGCCGGCGGACCGGGCCATGGACTGGGTCAGCCGCGGCTTGGGACCTGGTTTCTGGTGGGGTAGGTAGGTCACCGAGTAGCCCTGAATTGACTGTCCCGGTTGGTATAGGGCGACGTAGTCCCCGGAGGAAAGCCCAAATGCCTGGCCGGTGCTCAGCGCTCTCTCCCCACTGGGCACCGAGTCGCGCAGCTCCTGATCGACCCGCTGGACCAGGCCACCCTGGAGGGCCACATAGGTCACCGCATCGGTCACCCCCAGACCGATGGCCACCAGCGCCAACAGTCCGATGAGCAGTCGCAGACGCAGCGACATGGTCAGGCGCGCGGCAAGCGCAGTACGTAACCCATCCCGCGGATGGTGTGGATCAGCGGTGGATCCTCGTGATCGACCTTCTTGCGCAGATAGCTGATGTAGGTCTCCAGAATTCCGGCGTCGCCACCGAAGTCATAGTTCCATACATGGTCCAGAATCTGGGCCCGAGTCAGAACCCGCCGGGAGTTGATCAACAGATAGCGGAGCAGCCGGTATTCGGTGGCGGTCAGCTCCACCAATTCGCCGCCGCGGCGCACCTCGCGCAAATCCTCGTCCATCTCCAAGTCCGCAAAAGTGAGCAAGGTATGGCTCTCCGCCTGGTGTCCTGAGCGCCGCAGGATCACGCGGACCCGGGCAATCAGCTCGTCCAGGCTGAACGGCTTGGTGACGTAGTCGTCGCCGCCGACGGTCAGTCCCCGAACCTTATCCTCGGTGGCGTCGCGAGCGGTGAGAAAGAGAATTGGGGTCTGGGTGCCAGCCTCAGCGAGCCGTCGCGACACCTCGAAGCCATCGAAGTCAGGCAGCATCACATCGAGGATGACCAGGTGCGGCCGGAACTCGGCCACCTGGGAGATGGCCGCCGCGCCAGTGCCGGCAGTAGCGGTGACGAACCCGGCGTAACGGAGGGCGGTCGCTACCAGCTCGGCCAGGTTGGTCTCGTCGTCAACCACCAGAATCCGGGTTTCCTCATCCATCTCCAAGCCTGAGTCTGAGGTGGTCATCTGAGTTTTCTCTGTGTCCTATCTGTGAGCTGTCTGGGCCAGGTGTCCGTGGCCAGTACGCGCCGTCCGGGCAAAGGTCTGGGGAAGCTCCCAGCCCGGTCCCAGCCATCTCCCAGGACCACGGCTCATTCTGGGTCGTGCGGCACGGCCCCACTCCCCCGGGGCCCGCCCTCACCCTCCCCCAGCGGCCCGGCATTCGCCGGGTCGCTGTTTGCTTGGAGGCAACTCCAGCTCGGAGCGGGCAGTTTAGTCCAGGATCCGGTGCCCCGCGGCCCGCAGCGCAGCCTGAGCCTGGTCGAGCAGGTTCGCCGGAACCAGGACCAGATCGGTGTCGTAAGTCGAGATGGCAAAGATCGGAATGTCGACGGCCGCCAGGGTAGCGGAGATCGCAGCGATGACTCCCACCAGGGAGTGGCTGAGAGGTCCCTCCACCACCAAGAGCCGCCACGGACCGCTGCTGACCACTCCCGGTGGCACCAGGAGCGCTTCGCAGACGACGGAGAGTTCGGAACCCGCCCGGGTCACATTCCACCACTCGCCCGCCGTCGCCCAGGCTGGAATCGGGCCATCGTGGTCCAGACGACAAACCGACAGTTGGGCCGCGACCGAGCGGAACTTGAAGGTTGGGCCGAGCTCGGATCCCGGGTGGGGCTGGGACCGAGGACTGACGCCGCGGCTGCTGTGTCTGATCGCGAAATACTCCCTGGGGACGAGCGGCAGCGAGGCTACCCGGTTCCGAGCCGCGGTTCCTTTGGTACCCTTGCCCCGCTCCTCATGATCGGGTGAGCATATGGGGCCGTGGCGCAGCGGGAGCGCGCTTCCTTGGCATGGAAGAGGTCGCGGGTTCGATTCCCGCCGGCTCCACTCGTGTGATGTCTCAGGTCATGGTGCCCGTCTGTCGCAGGTGATAGTGCCCGATTTGGGCAGGCTTCTGGGGCTGGTAATCGCGGCCGGGATCGAGGTCCAGCTCGCGGAGCAGGGACCCGTCCTCGCGGATCACCCGGACGTGCTTGTTGGCCACCAAGAGGCGGACGGGCACGCCGGCGTGAGC
>DATKSI010000001.1:0-25310 GCA_035531715.1 Candidatus Micrarchaeaceae archaeon | reverse complement strand
CAGTACCTAGCGGTGCCCACCCGGGAGCGCTGGGTGTTCCTGGGTGCCTATCTGCTGATCGTCCTGATCGCCGCTCTGGGGGTGGTCAAGGGCTATCCCTACCTCCAGTACGTGCACACGATCCACTTCCACCTCCCGTTTAGCTTCTGAGCGCCCCTGGTAGACTCGAGGGGCAGAGATGAAGGCCATTCACCCCGAGTACTTCCACGACGCCGCGGTCACCTGTTCCTGCGGGAACACATTCGCGACCGGCTCCACCCAGAAGACGCTGCACACCGAGGTCTGCAGCGTCTGTCACCCGTTCTTCACCGGCCAGCAGCGGATCGTGGACACCGGCGGCCAGGTGGAACGCTTCCGCCGCCGCGCCCAGCTGGCCCAGCAGCCCTAAGCGGACCGACTAGGTCCAACCCGCCCCGAATTTGGGGCAGCGGGGCGCGCCGGACAGCTGAATACAGCGGGAACGGGTCCGCGCCGGTCAAGCAGTCGATAAGGTGATCTTTGTCTTGGAGAGGATTGCGATGAAGACCCATCAAGGCCGCAGCCTCAGGTGCGGTTCTGGCTCAACCAGGCGGCCTGGCTGATGCTGGCCCCCTCGCTGGAGGCGAGACTGGAGGCGGTTCGGGCCCGGTCCGAAGCGATCGCGGCCGAGTTGCAGGACCCCGAGGTCAGCCGCGACCCCGGGCAGCTCGAGCGGCTCGGCAAGGAGCAGGCCGAGCTGAGGCCAGTGGTCGAGGCGCTAGCGCTGCTGCGCCGGGCCCAGGCTGCCGAGGCGGATGCCCGCCAGCTGGCCGGAGCTGAGCCCGAACTCGAGATGCGCTCTTTCCTAGAGGCGGAGGCGCGCCGGGAGTTGGAGACGGCCGAGGAGCGCTTAGCCGCCCTCAAGCTGCTGCTGCTGCCCAAGGACCCCGACGACAACCGCGATGCGGTGGTTGAGATCCGCTCCGGAACCGGAGGCGATGAGGCGGCGCTCTTCGCCGCCGACCTCTTGCGCATGTACCTGCGCTTCGGGGAGCGGCGCCACTGGCGGGTCGAGCTGCTGGACAGCTCGGCGACCGAGGGCGGCGGCTTCAAGGAGGTCACCTTCGAGGTCCACGGCAAGGGGGCGTACGGCACCTTGAAGTTCGAGAGCGGAGTGCACCGGGTGCAGCGGGTGCCCAAGACCGAATCCCAGGGCCGGATCCACACCTCCGCCGCCAGCGTGGTGGTGCTCCCCGAGGTGGGTGAGCTGGAGGTCGAGATCAACGACGAGGACCTGCGGATCGATGTCTTCCGGTCCACCGGGCCGGGCGGGCAGAGCGTCAACACGACCGACTCCGCGGTGCGGATCACCCACCTGCCCACGGGCCTGGTGGTGACCTGCCAGGACGAGAAGTCCCAGCACAAGAACCGGGCCAAGGCCCTCCGGGTGCTCCGCTCGCGCCTCTACGACCTGAAGCAGAGCCAGCGTGACGCCGAGCTGCAACAGACCCGGCGCAGCATGGTCGGCCACGGCGACCGCAGCGAGAAGATCCGGACCTATAACTTCGCCGAGGCTCGGGTGACCGATCACCGCATCGACCTCAAGCTCTACCAGCTGCCACGGGTACTGGAGGGGGAGTTGGAGCTGCTCGTCGAACCGCTGCAGGCGGCTGAGCAGGCGAGGAGATTGGCCGGGGAGGAGTGACCGCTCCCACGCAGGCCGCCTCGCTTGACCACCTGAGTCCCCGGGGAGCACTGGTGGGCGGCGGGGGATGCGAGCCCAATCCCAGTGAACCACGGTGCCGTGGTCGAGCAATTGGTCGAGTCGGCGCCCCGGCTGTTTCAATGGATGCGGGTCCCATCGGCGAATTCCAAAACTGAGCGCCAGCCGAGCCGCCCGCTCGGCGACCGCCGGGGCCGGCGGTATCCCCCGCCGGAGTCGAAATCCTCGCCGAGCGAACTTCGGGGATACGGAGCTCACGCGCTGATCGCCGTTCCGCTGCGGCTCCGTGACACCGGGTCCCCGACGGCTCCGGGTCTGGTCATCTGGAGCCATGAAAGGTTTGCTGGGTCGGGTCGCCATGGCGGGTCTCTCCGTCTCCCTGCTGGTCCTGGCCCTCGGCGATCTGGCGCTCACTAACGTGGCGGCCGCCCCGGTCGGGAATGCCTACGTCTCCCTGTCGCCGGTGCGCCTGCTGGATACCCGGACCAATGGCGAGACGCTGGGGCCACGGGCCAGTCTGAACCTGCAGGTCGCCGGGGTCGGCGCGGTTCCGGCGACCGCCACTGCGGTGGCCGTCAATGTGACCGTCACTGACACCACCGCCCCCAGTTTCCTCACCGTTTACCCGACCGGGGAGACCCTGCCGGGTTCCTCCAACTTGAACTGGTCGGCGGGTGCCACGGTGGCCAATCTGGCGATCGAGCCGGTAGGTGCGAGTGGGGATCTCACCTTCTACAACGCCGCCGGTTCGGCCGACGTGACCGTCGACCTGCAGGGCTACTTTGTGGCGAGTTCGAGCGCCGGAGGGGATTACCTGCCACTGCCTCCGCAGCGGATCAGCGACACTCGCACCGGAAGCGGCTACCCCAACGCAGGGCAGACGCTGGGCACGGCTTCGTCCCTGAACATTCAGGTGGCCGGCCAGGGCGGGGTGCCGCTCAGCGGAGTGTCCGCGGTGGTGTTGAACGTGACCGTCACCAATACCACCGAGCCCAGCTTCCTAGCGGTTTACCCAGGGAGCCAGAGCGTGCCCGGGACCTCTTCGGTCAACTGGAGCGCCGGAGCCACGGTCGCCAACCGGGTGGTGGTCCCGCTCAGTCCCTCCGGGCAGATCACCTTGTTCAACGACCTTGGCCAGGCGGATGTGGTGATCGATGTCAGCGGCTATTTCGCGGTCGGCCCGTCCTCCCTGGCCGCCGCGAGCCTGTATTACCCCATGGCTCCGATCCGGGTGCTGGACACTCGCCTCGCGGCTGATCAGCCCGCCGCCTCTAGCTCCCTCGGCGAGCAGTTCGCCGGGGTGGACGGGATCGGTGCCCAGGCGACGGCGATCGTGGCCAACCTGACCAGCACCGACACCTCGGCCGCGAGCTACTACAGCCTGTCACCGACCCAGACGCCCCCACCGACCTCCGACCTCAACTGGGTGCCCGGAGCGACGGTGGCCAACCTCGATTTCACCGCCTTGAATGCCGCGGGAGATGCCTACCTCTACAACAGTCAGGGCCGCGCCGACGCGGTGATCGACGTGTTCGGCTACTTCGTCCCGGTCGGCGCCAGCAATGCGTCGGCGGCGCTGCCCTGCTCAGCCGCCACCCTCAGCTCCTCCCTGCCCACCTATACCGGGGGTCCGATCGATGTCTCCGTGCAGGCAAGCTGCCCCTCGGGAGACGCGGTGCAGTACACGTTCTGGGAGCGCGCCCCCGGGACCTCGGTGTGGAGCCTGGCCGCGGCCGGCAGCACCAGCTCCTCCTTTCAGTACAGCACGACCAGTTGGGGCAATGGCAGCTATCAGCTGATGGCCTGGGTCAGCTCGCAGTTGGGCATCTACCAGGGAGCATTCGGCGGTTCGACGGTGACCAATTCGGCCACTCCGAGCGCCAATCTGCCCGACACCTTCATGGACACCTGCTACAACTCCGGCTTCGCCTCAACTACCTGTGGCACGGCTGAGATCGCGGCGATCAACTCCGCCCGCTCTGGCGAGGGCTTGGCGGCCTTGGTCTGGCCGACCTCCTTGTTCAGCCTGAACGAGGCCGAGCAAGTGTTCATCGTGGCCAACGAGGAGAGGATCAGCAGAGGGCTCCCGCCGATTGCCGGACTCACCGCGGCTGCCAATCAGAGTGCCACGCTGGCCGCCCAAGCCAACCAGGACCCGAACGGGTCCAACGTGAGTGGTGAGATCGCCTACTCAACCAATTGGGCGGTCGACTACGGTGGGCTGGGGGCCATGTTCGACTGGATGTACAACGATGGACCCGGTTCCTTCAACTTGGACTGTCCGACCATCGGCAGCTGGGGCTGCTGGGTCCACCGGGACGACATCCTGCTCAACACCGTCAGCGGCGCGTTCGCCACTCAGCCCGGATACAGCTGGGTCGGAGGCACCGCCTGCGAACCCGAGAGTGGGAGCAGCTATCCGAGCTACCTCAACTCCTGCACCCTGTTGTGGGTCGAAGTGCCCACTCCGACGAGCTACGTGTTCACCTGGGCCGACGCACTCGCCTTGGGAGCCTGACCGTCCGATTCCGCATAGGACGGCTACCGACCGCGCCCCGGAGCGAGCTCAGGATGCCTCTCCCGGCGCTGGCTGAGCGGTAGGCGCAGCTCCCGCCGCCGGGCGGCGCCGACCGCGGCCACCGCGCCGCCTCCGCCTGCCGGTCCGCGCTGCGGCGTCGCCAGCGACCGGGGCGGGCTCGCTGGTCGCGGCCATCGGGTCTGACACCGGCGTGGCGGGGAGCCGCTGCCTGGGCCTGGGAACCAACCGTGGTGGTGGCGGCATGCCGACCGCAACCAGGTCGGCCAGGGTTCGCCAGCCGAATTCCTCCTGGCCCTGCCGCACCAACCTGACGAAGCAGTCGGCGGTGGCCTCGGCGTCGGCCAGGGCGTAGTGGGGCTTGCGGTGAGTGACCCCAAGCCGCTCACAGAGCCGCTCCAGCCCGATCGTGTCCTTGAGTTGGAAGAGGAAGCCAGCGAGGCGCGAGGTGTCCAGATGGTGATTGTGGAGCGGTCGGCCCAGGGCCTTGGACACCAGCCGGGTGTCGAAGCCATCGGCGGAGTGCTCGATCAGGACGGAACCCCCAGAGAGGTCGGCGAAAGCGGAGGCGACCTGGTGCAGAGTGGGAGCGCCGCCCAGCATCGAACTGTTGATCCCGTGCACCCGGCGGGCATAGGGATTGATGTGGTCGGCGGTATGGACCAGGCTCTCGAGGGAGATCCTGGGCTGCGGCGGCTGGTCGTCGGCCCCGAGGAGAAAGCGGACCGCCCCCAGCTCCACCATCCGGTGCGGGAAGTGTCCGGTGGTCTCACAGTCCAGGGCGACGAAGCTCAGCTCCGCCAGCTCCGTCCCCAGTGCCGGCCCTTCCGCCAGCTCGCTGGAGGTGGCGGGGGCCAGCGCCGCTGGGTTGTGGAAGGGGGCCGCCTCCGGGGAGGCCGGACCGAGCCGGGGGATAAGTCGCCCACCCGGTCCCCCGATTCCCCGCTGCCGGCCCCGCTTGGGCCGCGGGGTTGAGTCGGGAGGCGGCGCCGGCGGCTCTCGGTTACCTTCGGAAAGTGGCCGGTCCACCGCCCCATCCTATAGGGGTACCGGCAACGGCACCGGCCCCGGGGGACGCCCGATCGGGGAGACGAGCCCACCCCGGATATACTCGGCCGTAGTTTGCCCTATCTCGCCACCGGGCTTAGCCACCACCTGGCACCCCTGCCGGTTCGAGAGCGACTCCACCTGGACGAAGGTCAGATCGTGGAGGCGCTCCGAGCGCTGGTGGGTCACGCCGGACTCACGGGAGCAGTGTGCCTGAGCACCTGCAATCGAACCGAGTTCTACGTCGCCACCCGGGATGACCGCCAGAGCGAGCAGGCGACCGCCCGCTTCTTCCACTACTTCTCGCCCGGACCCGCCTACGCCAAGTTGATCTACAGCCACCCGGGCCGGGCGGGGTTGCACCACACCTTCAGGGTCGCCAGCGGCCTGGACAGCGTGGTGCTCGGGGAGGCCCAGGTGCTGGCCCAGTTCAAGCGGGCCCACCGGCTGGCCCAGCAGGCCGGGACCATCGACTCTGAGCTCGATCTGGTGATGCGCCGGGCGGTGGAGACCGCCAAGCGGGTGAGAACCTCCACCGGGATCTCGCGCGAGGCGGTCGGCTACGGCCAGGCGGCGGTGGCGATCGCTCGGGAACAGTTGGGCGACCTGAGCGGGATCGGAGCGGTGATCGTGGGGGCGGGGAGTGTGGGAAGCGCTACGGCCCGGTTGCTCAAGCGAGCCGGTGCCGGCCCCCTCTTCGTCGCCCGGCGGGGCCACAAGGCCGATAACCTCGCCGAGGCCGTGGGGGGGGAGCTGCTCGAGTTGGAGGAGCTGCCCCTGGTAGCCCGGCGGGTGCGCCTGATCGTTTCCAGCACCAGCAGTGAGGAGCGGGTCATCAGCAAGGAGTTGATCTCCCAAGTACGGCTCGCCCAGGACCCCGACCAGGGGCTCCTGATCCTCGACCTGGCGGTCCCGCGGGATGTGGCGCCCGACGCGTCGGAGGTGGCGGGCGTGACCCTGCTGGACCTTGACCAGCTGGGTGAGGTGATCCGGCAGAACCTGAGCCAGAGAGAGCGCCATCGGCCGGCCGCCGAAGCAGTCGTGGAGTTGGCCATCAAGGAGCTGGAGATCGAGCTGGGCCGCCGGGCCGCCGTGCCCCTGATCACCGCGCTGGTCGACCGCGCCGAGTTGGTTCGGCAGGGCGAGCTGGCCCGGACCCTTTCCCGGATGAGGCCGCTCAGCGAGGAGGAACGGGCCCACCTGGAGCGGCTGACCCAATCGATTGCGGCCAAGCTGCTCCACCATCCGATCGCCTTTCTGCGACAGCACGCGGACGACCCCGACCGGCGTCAGTTGGTGGAGGAGGCCTTCGGACTGGAGGGAGCGCAGGACGATTGATCGCGCTCGCCACCAGGGGGAGCGCACTCGCCCGAGCCCAGACCGAGCTGGCGCTGGCCGACCTGCGCGCCCAGTTCCCCGACCGGGATTTCGCGGCGGTGGTGATCGACTCGGACGGCGACCTTAGCCCCGCCAGTGTGGCGCCGGACCTGCCCGGCGAGGGCTGGTTCACCTCTCGGCTGGAGCAAGCCCTTTTGCGCGGACAGGTTCAAGGTGCGGTTCACAGCGCCAAGGACCTGCCCACCGACCTCTCGCCCGAACTCGTGATCGGCGGCTTCTTGGCCCGAGCCGATCCCCGGGATGCCCTGGTGAGTGCCGGCGAGATCGCGCTGGCCGAGCTGCCCCAGGGGGCCCGAGTCGGCACCTCCTCGCCGCGGCGCGCCGCCCAGCTGCTCGCGCTTCGCCCCGACCTCGCGGTGACCACCATCCGGGGCAACGTTGACACCCGGGTGCGCAAGGTAAGGGACGGAGAGTTCGAGGCCTGCGTGGTCGCCCTGGCCGGGCTGGCGCGGATCGACCGGGAGAGAGAGGGCCGGCCCCTTGACCCCCTGCGGGAGTGCACTCCGGCCCCGGCTCAGGGGGCGATCGCGATCCAGGCCCGGGTGGGCAGTGAGTTCGCGGAGATGGCCGCCGCGATCGACGACCCGATCACCCGGGGCTGCGTCGAGGCCGAACGGTTGGTGCTGACCGAGATGGGCGGAGGCTGCCGGCTCCCTCTGGGCGCGCTCGCGGAGCCGCTCGGCTCAGACCGGGCCCGCCTCACGGTCGCCTGGGCAGCCGAGCCAGGTTCACCGGTGCGGCGCCTCACCGAAGAGTCATCCCGGGACGGGTTGGCGGCGCTGGCCCTGGTCCTGGCCCAGCGGCTTCGGTGACCACCCCGTCGCTTTTGGGTCGCCGCATCCTGGTGACCCGAGCGAGCCACCAGGCGGAGGAGCTGATGGAGCTGCTCCGGGACCGCGGGGCGGCGCCGGTCTCGGTGCCGGTGATGGAGCTGGAGCCGCTGCTCAGTCCTTCCGAGTTCCAGACGATGGCGGAGGGGATTGCTCGGGGCCGCTGGCAGGATGTGGTCTTCACCAGTGCCAACGCGGTGCGGCTGGTGCTGCCGGAGCGCCCCGCCCTCGGATCCGGGGCCCGAATCTTCGCGATTGGCTCGGGGACCGCCCAGGCTGCCGCCCAGCTGGGCTGGTCGGTAGAGCCGCTGCCGGCGAGCTTCATCGCGGAATCGCTGGCCGAGCTGCTCCTCGCAGCGGGAGTCACCGGACGGCGGATTCTCCTGCCCCGCGCAGAAGGGGCCAGGCAGCTGCTGCCCGAGGCGCTGGCCCAGGCGGGCGCTGAATTGGAGGTGGTCGCCATCTATCGGATGCGGCCGGACGAGGCGTCGAGGTCCCGGCTGGATGCGGCGCTCGCCGCCCCCGGGCTGGAGTGCATCATTTTCACCAGCGGCAGTTCAGTGGAGTGCTTCCAGGCCCTCCGGAATGGGGATAGTCTGGGCAGCCAGCTGCTGGTCGCTTGCATCGGGCCGATCACCGCGCGGGCCGCGGCGAGGGCCGGTTTGCTCCCCGGCCTGGTCGCGGAGCAACACTCGCTGCCCGGGCTCGTCGCGGCTCTGGAGAGACGGCTCGGTCCTTTGCCGGAGAATGGGCGCAGCTGATGAGCTTTCCCGAGGACCGACCGCGCCGTCTCCGCCGCAACGGCTTGCTCCGCGGCTTGGTCCGGGAGTCGTCGCTGACTCCCCGGCAACTGATCCTACCGGTCTTCGTCAGCGACGCGATCTCCTCCCGGCGCGAGGTCCCGACCATGCCCGGCGTCTTCCAGGAGACTCCGGAATCGCTGGTGCGGGTGGCCGAGGAGGCGGTCGAGCTCGGGATTCCGGGAATGATCCTGTTCGGCATTCCAGCCCACAAGGACCAGGAGGGGTCCTCGGCCTGGGACGACCAGGGGGTGATCCAGGTGGCGCTGCGGCGGCTCCGCGGGGCGGTGGGGGAGCGGCTGCTGCTGATCGCGGACAACTGCCTCGACGAGTTCACCGATCACGGTCACTGCGGGGTGCTCACCCCGGCCGGCGAGGTCGACAACGATGCCACCATCGAGCTCTACGCCCGGACGGCGGTCAGCCAGGCCGCGGCGGGGGCCGACATCATCGCCCCCTCGGGGATGATGGACGGTCAGGTGGGGGCGATCCGGGATGCTCTCGACCGAGCTGGCCACAGTCAGGCCGCGATCATGGCCTACGCCGCCAAGTACGCCTCGACCTTCTATGGACCGTTCCGTGACGCCGCCGAGTGCCGGCCCCAGTTCGGCGACCGGCGCGGGTACCAGATGGACCCGGCCAACCGGCGGGAGGCGATGCGGGAAATCGAGATGGATGTGCTGGAGGGGGCCGACCTGCTGATGATCAAGCCCGCCCTGGCCTACCTTGATGTGCTCCTGGACGCCCGGCAGCACTTCGACCAGCCGCTGGGGGTCTTCAGCGTGAGCGGCGAGTACGCCATGCTCCGAGCGGGCGCCGCCGCCGGGGGGCTGGAGCTCAAGGACGCAGTGCTCGAGACCCACCTTGCCATGCGCCGGGCCGGAGCCGACTTCATTCTCACCTACTTTGCGCGCGAGATCTGCCGCTGGCTCGGGACCGACTCGTGAAGGGCCTCACCGGCTGGCGGGCGGCCGGGGGCCTCTTGGCCTCGGTGCTGGTCCTGGCGGTCGTCGGACTCGGCGCCTATTTCATCAACCTAGCCGCCACCAGGAGGACCCCCTCAGTGACCAGCGCCGACTGCAGCACCGCGAACTTCAGCGCTCCGCTCGGACCCTTGGACCAGCCGACTTCCGTGCATCACTACCCCCGCGAGCCAGCCTTCACCATCGACCCGGCCCGGCTCTACCAGGCGACCATCTCCAGTCCCAAAGGCGAGATCGTGATCTGCCTGGTTCCCGGCTGGGCCCCGGCCACCGTCAACAGCTTCGTGACCCTGGTCCGGAATCATTTCTTTGACGGATTGCGCTGGGCCCGAGATCCCTCCTCCGCCCCGGGCGGCCCAGTGATCCAGGGCGGCAGTCCGACCAGCGACCTGAGCGGGGGACCAGGCTACAAATTCAAGGACGAGAAGGTGGTCAGCCCCCTCTACAAGAACGGGGCCTATCAGCCGGGGGCGGTGGCCATGGCCAACTCCGGACCCAACACCAACGGCAGCCAGTTCTTCATCACCCTCTCATCGTTCACCCTGCCGGCGAGCTACAACCTCTTCGGCGAGGTCGTCTCCGGGCTCAACGTCGCCGCTCTGGTGAAGAAGGGCGACCCCATGAACATCACCGTCCGGGAGCAGCTGCCCTGACCGAGTCCGGGACCTTCACCCTGGAGCGCTCGGAGGCCGCCATGGCCCGGGCCCGGCGCTCTCTCCCGGGAGGGGTCAACAGCCCGGTGCGCTCCTTCCAGGGGGTGGGGGGAACTCCGCCATTCTTCAACCGCGCGGAGGCCCAGTTCCTCTTCGACCTCGACGGCAATCGCTACTTGGACATGGTGCTCGCCTACGGACCGCTGATCCTGGGACACCTCCACCCCAGCGTGGTGGCGGCGGTCAGCCGTCAACTGGAGCTGGGGGAGGCATTTGGCGGGCCCACCGAGGCTGAGGTCGAGCTGGCCGAGCAGATCGGCCGCCGGATGCCCAGCCTGGAGATGGTGCGGCTGGTCAGCAGCGGCACCGAGGCTGCCATGAGCGCCATCCGGCTGGCCCGGGGGGTGACCCGCCGGGACCTGATAGTCAAGTTCGCCGGCTGCTATCACGGTCACAGCGACTCGCTGTTGGCCGCCGCCGGTTCCGGAGTGGCCACCCTCTCCATCCCGGGATCTCCGGGGGTGACCCAGGGAACGGTCGCCGACACCGTGGTGCTGCCCTTCAACGACCTGCAGGCCGTCTCCGAGCTCTTCGCCAGCTCCGGGGAGCGGATCGCTGCGGTGATCGTGGAACCGGTGCCCGGAAACATGGGAGTGGTGCGCCCCCGGGAGGGATTCCTGGAACTGCTCCAGGAGCTGACCAAGAGCCAGGGCAGCCTGCTGATCTTTGACGAGGTCATCAGCGGCTTCCGGGTGGCCCGGGGCGGCGCCCAATCCGTGTTCGGCATCGCTCCCGACCTGACCTGCCTGGGCAAGGTGATCGGGGGTGGGCTGCCGGTGGGGGCCTTCGGGGGCCGTCGCGAGCTGATGTCCCGACTTGCGCCCGAGGGCGAGGTTTACCAGGCGGGCACGCTCAGTGGCAATCCCCTGGCCGTGGCCGCCGGACTGGCGGCTCTGCGGGTGCTGGATGGGCCAGAGCCGTACCAGCACCTCGAGGTCCTAGGCGCCCAGCTGACGGAGGGGATCCTGGCCGCGGCCCAGCGCCGGGGCCGTCCCGTGCAGGTCAACCGGCAAGGGTCGATGCTGACCGTCTACTTCTCCTCGGAGCCGGTCACCGACTACCAGAGCGCTCTCCGCTCCGACCGCAATGCCTTCGCTCGGGTCCATGCGGAGCTGCTCCGGCGAGGGGTGTTCTGGCCACCCTCCGCCTTCGAGTCGGTCTTCCTATCGGTCCGCCACCAGCCCTCGGACCTGGACCTGGTGGTGAGCGCCTTCGACGCCGGTCTGGCTGCCCTGGGACCCATCTGAGCTCGCTGCCGCGCCTCCCGATTTGAACTGGACCGAGGGTCGGATCGAACTCAAGCCACTGCTATACTCCGGGCACCGGCGCCGGCTCATCCAGAGGCATTGGCAGTGATCGGACTCGACCCCGGTTGCGCACTCTCGGCGCTGGCCGCAGCGATGCCCAGGTGCTGCCCTACGGGGCAGCGAACCGCGCCGACTTCCCGATCCAACCAGGGGGCGTAGGGCGTGGCTGCCGAAGGGGCCGCACGGATCGACCGGCCCGTCATCTCCCCGGGGTGTCAGCCACTCACGGACGAGCGCCAGCTCACCCTGATGGAGCATCTCGAGGAGCTGCGGCGGGTGGTGCTGATCAGCATGGTCGCCTGGGTGGCTGCGACCGCGATCGCCTTCGTCTTCAACCACCAGATGATCCAGGTCCTCGAGCGCCCACTCCACCTGGCGCTCCTTCACACCCACTCGCCGTTCGGCCAGAACGTGGTGGTGACCAGCCCCATCGAAGGTCTCTCGATTCCGTTCAAGGTGGCGGCCGCCGCCGGGATCGTGCTCTCGCTCCCAATCACGGTCTGGCAGTGCTGGACCTTCGTCAAGCCGGGGCTGCGGCGGGCGGAGCGCAACCTCGCCTTCCCGTTCATCTTCGGAACCCTGTTTTTCTTTGCCCTGGGCGGCCTCTTCGCCTACTTCGTCCTCCCGGTGGGGCTGTCCTTCCTGGCCACCTTCCTGGGCAGCAACGCCGTCTACCTGCCCGATCTCAACGCCTATCTGACCTTCCTGGCGCTGGTGATCCTGATCTTCGGGGTGACCTTCGAGATGCCGGTGGCCCTGTGCACCCTGGCCGCGGCCGGAATGCTGAGCAGCGCCAAGCTGCGCAAGTGGCGCAAGGCCGCCTACTTCATCATCGTCGCGGTGGCGCTGATCGTCACCCCGGGCGCCGACCCCTTCACCCCCACCTTCCTCTCGGTGGCGCTGCTGGTTCTCTACGAGACCAGCATTCTGGTCATCGCCTACGGGCTGCACCGCTGATGCAACGTCGCGACGGCCGGACGGCTGCTCAGCTGCGCCCGATCGTGATCGACACCACCCTCAGAAGCTGGGCTGAGGGGGCGGCTCTGATCACCATGGGCGAGACCAAGGTGCTCTGCTCGGCGACGGTGGAGGGGCGGGTTCCCGCCCATCGGCGCGGGACCCGGACCGGATGGGTCACCGCCGAGTACGCCATGCTGCCCCGCTCCACCCACGAGCGCAGCCCGAGGGAACGGGCGGGGCGCCTCGAGGGCCGCTCCCAGGAGATCCAGCGGCTGATCGCCCGCAGCCTGCGGGCCGCCGTGGACCTCGGCCGGCTCGGCGAGCGGACGGTGATCGTCGATTGCGACGTCCTTCACGCCGATGGGGGTACCCGGACGGCTGCCATCACCGGCGGCTATGTGGCCCTCGCCCTCGCCTGCCAGCGCCTTCTCCAGGCGGCGATGGTGCCGTCGTCTCCGCTGGTGCGCCAGATCGCCGCGGTGAGCGTCGGTCTGCTCCAAGCCACCCCCCTGCTCGACCTGGACTATCTGGAGGACTCCCAGGCGAGCACCGACATCAATGTCGTGATGAGCGCCGAAGGGGGCATCATCGAGGTCCAGGGGACCGCGGAGCGTGAGCCGTTCAGCGAGTCCGAGCTGGGAGCGCTGATCGGGCTGGCCCGAGATGGGATGGCCGAGCTCTTTGCCGCCCAGGCGCTGGCGCTGGCCCAACCCCACTGAACAGGGAAGCCGACTCGAACGCGACAGTTCGGCTGGCGGACCAGCCATTGCACGTGGTCGTGGCCAGCCGCAATCCCGGCAAGGCCGCCGAACTGCGCCGTCTCTTGGGGTCGGTGTCGTGGCGACTTTTGGAGTTGGACCAGGCTCCTGGAGGCCATGAGGTCGACTGGGCGGAGGATGGCGCCTCTTACCTGGAAAACGCTGAGATCAAGGCCCGAGCCGTGTGCCGCGGCACCGGCCTGCCCGCGCTCGCCGATGACAGCGGGATCGAGGTCCCGGCCCTCGGCGGCTGGCCGGGCATCCACACCGCCAGGTGGATGGGGGAGACGGCCACTCCGGCGCAGCTACTCCAGGGGCTGACTGATCTTCTGGCGACCCTGCCGGTGTCGAGCCGCCAAGCTCAGTTCATCTGCGCGCTGGCGCTGGCGGTACCCGGGTCCAATTCGGAGATCGAGCTGGTGCTCACCGAGTCTCGGCTTGAGGGAACCCTGGTGACCGAGCCGCGGGGGAGTCGGGGGTTCGGCTACGATCCGATCTTCATCCCCAAGGGCGAGGAGCGAACCATGGCGGAGATGAGCCAGGCCCACAAGGACGAGATCAGCCACCGCGGGATGGCGGCGCGTCAATTGCTGGCTCGACTCGGAAGCTGACCGGACCGGAGCGCGGCAACCACCGCGGCAAACTGGCCCCGGTGAAGTGGGGTGTCCATGCACGGCCGGTCCCGTCCGGCTCACGCCGAGCTCGGTCATCGAGTTGAGTCCGGCCCGAGGGAGCTCTCAAAGAGAGACTCGGGGCGGGCGGATTCGAACCGCCGACCTCCACTTCCCAAAAGTGGCGTGCTACCCCTGCACCACGCCCCGAAGTCGTTCCATGGTAGTCAAGCGGGGCCAGGGCGCTGGACGCCCCGCCCACTCCGGTTCCGGGTCACAGATCGGGTCAGGCGCCCACTCAGATGCTCGGAGTCGGGCGGCGGGCTTGATCGTCATCGACATCTGACCGAGCCGACTCTCCGGTCTGGGTCGGCCTTGCCTCAGGCGGTCTGCCCCTGGCTGGTTTGCCCGGACTCCAGGCTAGGCGGCCAAACCAGTGACCCCCGAGCCACCTCCAAGACCACGCCGCGGCGCACGCCACCCTCGGAGCCGGGCGGCCAGTGCACGTGGTAGGAGTTATGCCCGGCCGAGGCACGGTCCGAATCAACTCGATGCGTTCGTCGCGAGCGTCGGGGACCCGAAAAAGGGCGGTGCTATACTCCGGCCAGGTCTTCCCAGGGAGGTTCGGCTATGCTCTCGCCCACCCATATCGTCTTTCTCTTACTGGTGATCCTGCTGGCACTGGTGGTGTTCGGGCCCAAGCGGCTGCCCGAGTTGGGCAGCAGCGTCGGCAAGGCTCTCCACGAGTTTCGGAAGGCCTCCACCTCGACCATGGACGAGGTCAGGTCAGTGACCAGTGCGGTGAATCCCAGCCCTGGCGGCGGGGAGCCCAGGACCACTGACGGCGAGGCCCCGATCGCCGCCGCTCCGGCGGCCGAGGCGAAGCCGACCGACTAGTTCCAGCCGACCCAGACCGCTTCTTGCAGGAGCCAGCCGGGTCGAATTCCCCTGGACAGGACGGTAGTGCCAGCTTCTGGCTAAGCTCCGGGAGTGGGGGAGCCCCAACTCTTGGACGGCACCGGGGATGGCCGAACCCGCTGTCCCTGGGCGAGAGGACCCTGGCTGATTCCCTACCACGACCACGAGTGGGGCGTACCGATTCACGATGACCGCCGCCACCTCGAGCTACTGATTTTGGAGGGTGCCCAGGCGGGCCTGAGCTGGCTCACCGTGCTCAAGCGGCGCGACGGCTACCGCCGGGCCTTCGGCGACTTCGATCCGGCTCGGGTGGCGAGCTTTGATGCCGCCCGGATTG
This sequence comes from Candidatus Micrarchaeaceae archaeon, assembly GCA_035531715.1. Taxonomy (GTDB): domain Bacteria; phylum Chloroflexota; class Dormibacteria; order Aeolococcales; family Bog-877; genus Bog-877. Next base: position 10,431 of record DATKSI010000001.1, on the reverse strand, counting down.
ATCTGCTGCTGACCGACGAGGGACTCATTCGCCACCGCCAGAAGATCGAGTCGGCGGTGGGCAACGCCAGGGCGTTGCGGTGGATACAGGCGGAGTACGGCAGCTTTGACCAGTTCATCTGGGGATTCGTCGCGGGGCGCCCGGTCGTGACCGGATGGACGGCGGCGGAGCAGGTCCCGTCGGCTACTCCGCTCGCTTGCCAGGTGAGCTCCGAACTGAAGAGCCGGGGATTCCGCTTCGTGGGGCCGACCATCTGCTACTCCTATCTGCAGGCGGCGGGGCTGGTCGTCGACCACCTCGCCAGCTGTTTCCGCTTCGGGTATCTGGCCGACTAGCAGGGCTCGGTACAGTCGCCTGGTGGAGAAGGGCGATCTGGTAGCCGACTTCGAGCTGCCGGACGAAACCGGGACGGGCCGGCGGCTGACCGACTTCCTGGCCCGGGGACCGCTCATCCTCTTCTTCTATCCCGCTGCCGGGAGCGCCGGTTGCAGCATGGAGAGCCGACACTTTCGCGATCTCGCCCAGGATTTCTCGGCCCAAGGGGCCCAGGTAGTGGGGATCAGCACCGATGCGGTTCCGAAGCAGAGCGCCTTCGCCGCGCGGTGCTCGCTCGGCTTCCCGCTCCTGAGCGATCAGCAGGGCACGATCGCCCGGGAATTCGGAGTCAGACGCCGGTTCGGCCCGATCCCGGTCAAGCGCTGGACCTTTGTCATCGGGACCAACCGGCGGGTGCTGGAGATCGTCAAGAGCGAGGTGAACATGACCATCCATGCGGATCGCGCCCTGGAGGCACTGCGGCTTCTAGGCCACTCCTGAGTCGGAGATCACGAACGACCTGATCACTGGAGGGACCGGCCCTAGCGGAGCCCGGCGAAGAGATCCGCTTCGGGCAGAGCTGCGGCCGTGTTATCGACGGCTCGAATGAAGTACTCGTGGCCCATGATCAGGGGCGCAACCTGGTCGGGCAGGGTCGCAAAGAATGCGTTGTCCATCTGGCTTGCATGCGCCCGCACCGCCGCCAGCTTGGCCGGGACGTCGGCGAGCACATCGACCACGGTGGTGATCAGTTCGTCGGCGACTCCGAAGGGAGGGTCCTCCGGGTCGAAGTCGATCTCACCCATCTCCCAGGGATCGATTCCCATCTCTTTCATCTGGGCCAGGACCCGGCTGGCCAGGGACTTGGGGAAGACCGTGTAATAGAGCTTGTTGGGGATCCCGGTGGCCAGCACCGCGCCCCGAGCCACTTGGTGGGTCCGAATGTGATCCGGGTGACCGTATCCGCCGTCCTCAGCGTAGGAAATCACCACCTGGGGGCGATACTTCTCGATCAACCTGGCCAGTCGGGCCACCTCCTCGTCCAGATCTGAACTGACGAACGAGCCGGAAGTTCCGGCCCGGTCCCACTCCGCCATTCCCGAGTCGTGGTAGCCGAGGAGCTCCAGCCTGGAGATGGCCAGCTCCCGGCAGGATGCCTGTAGCTCCAGTGCTCTGATCCGTTTGACCGCCTCGGGGTCGTGCCCCGGTTGGTCCGGCTTAACTCCGCCCGGCCCGTCGCCGAATTCGCCGTCGGTACAGGTGACGAGGATCGTCCGAATTCCCTCGCCGGCGTACCGGTGGAGGACACCTCCAGTCGCCACCGCCTCATCGTCCGGGTGGGCGTGGACAGCCATCATGGTCAGGGGCTGATCTGGCATGTCCTCAGTCTGCGGTACCTGCCCCCCGAGACGGAGCTGGAATCGAAGTTTCGGACGGCGCCGACGGGTTGGTACTCGCTCCAAGTGCTCGGTCCGGTTCCAAGCCGTCCGGCCGTAGTCGGCGCCCCGCCGGGAGGGCGCCGGGCCCGGATTGGCGGCCACAGACCACAACTTATGCTCGCTTCGGCGGGCCGGATCCAGATCTGGCCTTGGCCCAGGCGTGCTCGGCCAGGGGATCGCTGGCTGGGACCGAGCCGGGGCGGCGTCCCGACGGGATGATCCTGCCCTCGACGGGCTGGGAGATTCCCACCGGAAGTGGCGTCGAAGTCGAGAACTGAATATTCTGTCACGACCTAGTTACGGGGCGGTTAAGAGGGTGTGCTACCTTACCCACACGCCGTCACAAATCTGTTTGTATAAGGCGACTGCCACACCGCTGACCTGGGAGGGTGCCCCGCCGTGTGTGGCCGACGTGGCACAGCCGCCGTCCTAGTTTCGACTCACACCTCGGGGGGGGCTGGCCGAAGACCGACCCAGTGGCTATCTGCACGAGATCCGTGCGGAGCCCAGAGGCCGGTGAGCCAGCGGCGCTGAGCCGGTCCGCAGCCACCGACGCTGTCATCCGGATTCATCCGCCAGGCTCGACCGGGGAGAGGTCTTGTGCAACTGACGATATGGGGATGGAGCGGGCGTGCCCGGGCGCTACCTGGCCAAGCCGTGCCGGAGTCGTGCCCGAAGGGCGTGGTCACGATGCGCATCGACCGGTCTTCGCCGAGCCGGAGCACCGTCGGACCACAGCGCAACACCGCGACCACCGGTAGCCGCTCCGACCGGCCGCGTTGGTCCCGATCCGCCCGGCGTCTCGTCTCGGAGGCGAGCTGAGATGTTGTTTGAGCGTCCCGAGTGGGGGGACGGCGTGGTCAAACCACTGGAACTGAGCGTGGTCGTCCCGACCCGCAATGAGGTGGCCAACCTGGCCGCGCTGCACCTTGAGCTATCGGCAGCGCTGGGGGGCACCGAATACCAGGTGATCGTGGTCGACGACAGCACCGACGAGGCGACCCGGCCCATGCTCCGCCAGATCGCCTCCTCGGATCCGAGGTGGCGGATCATCGAGCGTGAGGCCTCGGAGCAGGGTGGACTGGGAACTGCCGTGTCGACCGGGATGGCACTGGCTACCGGCGACGCGATCTGCGTCATCGACGGCGATCTCCAGCACCCTCCGGCGGTCATCCCCCGACTGCTCCAGGCGATCCACGGCGGGGCCGATCTGGTGGTCGCCTCCCGCTATACGGCTGGTGGCAGCGCCGAGGGATTGTCGGGACCGGTCCGCAAGGGCATCAGCCGAGCCGTCTCCTGGGTTGCCCAGCTGGTCTTCGCCGAGACCCGGCGCACCACCGACCCCCTGAGCGGGTTCTTCTGCGTGCGCCGCAGCTGCATCGCCGGCCTGGAGTTGCGTCCGATCGGATTCAAGATTCTCCTAGAGATCCTGGTCTGCGTTCCCGACATCAGGGTGGCCGAAGTGCCGTATGCCTTCGGGCCCCGGTTCTCCGGAGAGAGCAAGGCGACCCTGGCGCAGGGAATCATGTTCGGCCGGCACCTGCTTTCGCTCTTCGTCTACGTGCCGCTGACCGCGCTCCTGGGCAAGGTCGCCTTTTCGGCGGGCGCGGGGATGGTCGTCTTTGTCCTGTCCATCGCCGTGCTCAAGGGGATTGCCCTGCAGAGTCCGGCGCCCTGGTTGATCGCCTCGGCCGCGAGCCTGACCGTCAGCATCGCGGCCTACGGGCTGATGACCTTCCGCAGCGCCCTCTGGCGGCTGGGGTTGGGGGGCCAGCGACTTCTCTGGATCATCGGCCTGTCCAGCGCCGCCGGGGGAATCATCAGCTTTGCGGTGCTGACGGCCAAGGCCCAGCTGGCGACGATCGAAGTCGCCCTGGTCGCTCAGATGGCGGCGCTATTGGTCGGCTACGCCCTGGCCACCTACGTGCGCTACCGGGTCCGGCATGCCAAGCCGCTGTCTTCGCCGGCCGATGAACTCTCACTGCAAGCCCTCTCCAGCAGGTTGGGCGCGCAGCGCTCCTGGTGGACCGACCCCGGGTCACCGAATCAGCCCAGCGGTCGGCTGGAGAAGCTGGTGACTCCGGAGTTCATCGCCCACGTCAGCCGGACCGGGCAGCCGCTGCTGACGGTGGAGTTGCCCTCCTGCCGTCCGCAGGCAAGAGTCAACGTGGACCGCTTCAGTCTGATGCTGGTCCCCCACTTCGGGGAGGACGGGCGGGTGGAGCGGATAGCCGTCCTGGTGCGTTCGGGGAGAAACCCGTTCTCGGCCCGTGACTTGCATGTGGCGCTGGAATGGTTCAGTCGGCGTCAGGGCCAACCGGTCCCGGCAATCGCCCCCGCCGCTGCGGATCTCGATACCGCGAGGGCCTCGTGAACCTCGTCACGCCGCCCCGATCGCTGATCGGCTTCAGGACGGCGGGCCGACTCTCCGGAATGCTGGGATGGGCCCGCCTCGCGCGGGGGTTCCGCTTTGGTCTGGTCGGCCTGCTGGGCCTGGCGGTCAACCAGTTCGTACTCTGGCTGCTGGTCAGCGCCTTCGGACTCAACTATCTGATCGCCGCGGTCGTCGCCAGCCAGGCGTCTACCGCCGCTGCCTTCGTCATCAACGAGACCTGGGTCTTCCGGGCGCAGCCGGTATCACGAAGCTTCCGGTCGCTGCTCCGGCGGTTCTTGGTGTTCGATGCCCTGAACGCGGTTTCGCTGCTGCTCCGGTTGCCGGTTCTCTATGTGCTAACCAGCGTGGTCGGCGTCAACTACCTGCTGAGTAACTTGGCCGCGATTGCGATCTTCATGTTGATGAGATTCGTGGTTGCCGATGGCTGGATTTGGCGCGCCTCGACAGCTTCCGGGGAGCCGGCTCCGGTATTTGACGGCCTACACGGGAGAGAGCAATGAACCAAGACGACAGGAGTCGCTTGAACTACTACGACATCGACGGACTCGCGAGATTGAGCTCCCGGGTGCGCCTCCCGGAGCTCGAACTGTTCCGGGTACCGTACCTGGATAACCCGGACATTGTGATCACGGTCACGCCGCGGGTAAGTGGCAGTTCCCGGTTGCCAGCTGGCGGCGGACAGTATTCCTATCGCGAATGGGGTGGCTCGGTCACGGCCAACTTTGACATTGAGCCGGGAACTCCAACGCACGTCATCGCGACCCCCCTGCTCGCGGTCTCCCGGCACGTGCTCTACACCAACGTGATCGAGCCCCTGCTGCGGTTCGTGATCGCGGGCAAAGGGCAGATGCTGCTCCACGCCGGGTGCATCTCCCTTTTCGGTCATGGCATCCTGCTGTCCGCCAAAACCGACACCGGGAAAACCGCGACGATCCTGCGCCTACTGCGCGATTGCGGAGGCAGCTTCCTGTCCGACGACATGACCATCATTTCCGCCAGCGGAGTGGCCAGCCGCTACCCCAAGCCGCTGACGATCAGCGCCCACACCTTGCGCGCCGTGGCCGGCAGCCGGCTCCGTCCCCAGCAGCGGGCGGCACTTTCGGTCCAGAGCCGGCTGCACTCGCGCAGCGGACGCGCGGTGGGCAAATGGTTGGGCGGCCGACCGCTCCCAATCATGGCCATGAACAGCCTGGTCCAGGCGATGATTCCGCCACCGAAGTACATGGTGCGGCAGCTGGTGCCCTGCGAGATGGGCCAGCAGACCCAGGTCGAGCGGCTCTTCCTGATCGAGCGCGGCCTCCCGGCGGTATCGGTTCCGGTGAGCCGTGACGAGGCGGTGGAGCAGCTGCTGGCCAACACTGCCGATGCCTACGAGTTTCCCCCGTTCCGGGTAATGGCCCCGCAGCTGCGGGTGGCGGGACTGGACTTCGACGAGGTCCAGCAGGTGGAACGGAGGGTGCTGGAGAGCGCTCTGAGTTCGGTGGAGATCGTGCGGCTCAGGGTGGCGGATTTCAGCTGGCCGCTGCTGGTGAGAAAGGCCGTGGACGACTCGGCACCGGCACTGGTGGCGAGCGGCGGGGGAGGGGGCTCGATGCTTGCCGGGTCATTGGTCGGCGCCTCATCGCACCTCCATGTCCAAGAGGAGGGATAGCCTCCCGGAGGCGCCTGCGCCTGGCCCGAGCCGAACTGGGGGGGCAAGAATCCCCGGGCGAGGGTTCGGACCGGCGGTGAGAATACTCCAGGTGGGCGAGAGCGCCGGGTTCATCGTGGCCGGCCGGCGAGAGAGCCGGGCGATCAACCTTCTTCGGCAGCCCGGGCCAGGGCTCGGTGCTGCCGGGATCAGGGTGAGCGCGGGCCACGGCGTCCCGTCTCCGCGGCGCAGATCGGCGTCCCCGGGAGTCGCCGCGTGACCGAGCTCATCGGAAGGGCCAGAGAGGCTTGGCGAGCGCAGATCTCCAAACTTCCCTGGACCGAGGCGTGGTCTCTGACCATTCTGGCGGGCGCGGTCATCTTGGTCGCCGGATTCGTCCTCAGAGAAGCCAATCTGAATCAGTACGGACTGAACTCAGATGAAGCGGTCTACGCGGGGCAGGCGGCGGGATTGGCGGGTTTCACCCGCTACAGCCACCTGTTCGGGTTGTTCCGGGCTCATCCGCTCTTCATCCAGCTGATCGTCTCGGTGGTCTTTCGATTTACCGGAGTCAGCGGCCTGGCCGCGCGCGAGGTGTGCGTGGTTTTCGGGTTGGGTCTGATCGTGGCGATCGGAGCCATCGCCTTCACGCTCTGGGGCAGGCCAGCGGCTCTGCTGGCCATGCTCTTCACCGCTCTCTCACCCTATCCGATCTCCATCTCCAGGGAGATGCTGCTCGATGGTCCGGAGGCCTTCTTCGTGGCGGTGGCGGTGTTGTTTCTCTGTCTCTACTTCAAGCGCTCCAACCCGCTCTTGCTCTGGGCCACCGCCTTCAGCGCCGGCCTGGCCTTCCTCTCCAAGGAGTCGGCGATCCTGATCGTGCCACCTCTTTTGATCGTGATCCTGCTGGCTCCGCGAGTTTTGCCGAGGTACCGCGATCTGGCCGTGGCGGGCGCGATCTACCTGGTGACCATCGCTCCCTACCCGCTGGCCGAGCTCAGCGCCGGTCGAGCCTCCACCGGACTGGATTATTTCGTCTGGCAGGTGCTCCGCCCGGCCAACCACACGCTCTTGTTCTACCCGGGAATCTTCGGCACCGTCGGTTGGGCCATCACCGCGCTGGCGTTGGTCGGGGTGGTGGTCGCCGGGCGGCGCCGGAAGACCACCGACGTCCTGCTGCTGCTGATGGTGATCGTGACCGGCGGGCTGCTGGAACTGTGGCCCACCAAGGGCTATGAGTACCTCCTACCGCTGATGACCCCGATCGCCCTGCTGGCCACGGCGGGAGCACTGGAATGCGGGAGCTTAGCCGCCCGGGCGCTGACCCGCTTTCGCCAGGACCCCAGAATCTCTCGCGCCGTCCGTCCCTGGGTGACGGTGGCGGTCTCTCTGGCCGCCGTCGGCACGCTGCTGGTCAGCACCAACAATGTCCTGAGCGCGGGCAGCAACGCGGCGGCCCTGGTGGGCACCGACAGTGGCCAGCCGACCCCGGCCCGCGTCCACTCCTTGGCCGGCTCGGGCGGCTTGCTGGCGGGGCGGCCGACCGCCCTCTGGGTCAAGTCCCACATTCTCCCGGGGTCGGTGTTTCTGACGATCGGGCCCACCTTTGCCAACGTGCTCCAGTTCTACAGCCTGGACCGGGCCCTCGCGCTCAGCGTCAGCCCCAACCCCTTGCACCGGAATCCGGCCTACGTACCGGTGATCAACGCCGACAAGTCGATCCGGGGGGGAGGCATCCAGTACCTGGTCTACGACGCCTACTCCGCCTCGCGCAGCATCCATTTCGCCGACCGGATCCTGGCTCTGGCCAAGAAGTTCGACGGGGTCCTCGTCTACCAGTACGACAAACCGGGGACCTCCAGGTCGATCCACTCGGCCCTGGTGCTGGTCTACCAGGTGCAGCCGTGAGGAAACGGTGCTTGATGGCCGCCGCGATGCTGCTGTTGGGCGGCCTGCTGACGACCCCGGTTCTGGCCGCCTCGGGCGGGAGCACAACCGGGGCAGCACCAGCGCAGAAGGCCAGCCGGCTCTTACTGGTTGATCGGACCGCGGCGGCCAAGATCAAGCACGTATTTGTCATCGTTCAAGAGGGCCACTCCTTCGACAACTACTTCGGCACTTTCCCGGGGGTGGTCGGAGTCAGTCGCCAAACCTCCATTCCCATCAATCCCAAGGACGTCGCCGCCGGTGCGGTTACCGCACACCAACTGACCTCGGTTCGGACCGCGCCGCTGGACAACTCGGTGGGCTCTGCGGTCGCGGCGATGGATGGGGGGGCGATGAATGGCTTTGTGGCGGCCCAGGCTTCGCACGCGGCCAACGGACCGTTGTCGATGGGCTATTACACCGCCCAGGAGATCCCCTACTACTGGAGTCTGGCTCGGCATTACGTGCTCGCCGACAACTTCTTCTCGTCCACCCTCGGCGGCAGCGTCGCCAATCACCAATTCCTGGTGGCCGCCCAGAGCTGGATCCCGGCGCCGCCGGGCACGGCCAAGCTGCCCAGCGTGCCCACCATCTTTAATAATCTCGATCAGGCGCGGGTCAGCTGGGGGTACTTTGTGGCCCAGTATGCGGCCCATCTCGCCCGCGGCCAGGTCGCCAGCCTGGAACCCCAGGTTCCGATCCTCGGGCTCGGCAACGTCGCCGGGGTGCGCGCTGACGCAGCCAAGATCCATGATCTGAAGCGGCTGTACAGCGAATTGGCCAATGGCGGGTTACCGGCCGTGAGCTACGTGGTGCAACCGGGGAATACGGAGCATGCGCCCAGCAACATCGCCCGGGGCCAGGTGACCACCGTGGGGCTGGTCAACTCCATCATGCGGAGCCGCTATTGGAAGTCCTCCGCGATCTTCTTGACCTGGTCGGACTGGGGGGGCTGGTACGACGGTGTGGCGCCGCCAGTGGTGGGCACTGTCCACTACGGCTTCCGGGTCCCGCTGCTGATCGTGTCCCCCTACGCGAAGCGGGGGGCGATCCTCTCCCAGACCGCCGACTTCAGCTCGATCCTGAAGTTCATCGAGCGGGTCTACGGCTTGCCACCCCTCACCGCGCGCGATCAAAACGCTACCGACCTGATGAGCGCCTTCGCCTTCCAGAGCGCTGCGCGCTCCCCCTCGCCGGTGACGCTGGGGACCCTGCCCCCGATCGCGGTGTCCCACGGCTCCATCGCCATTGTCCTGCTCGCCTATGGACTGCCGGTCGCGGTGTTCCTCGTCCTGCTGGCCTACGCCACCGGGCTCTGGGGTCCCGAGCCGCGACGTCTGCCCGGATGGCTGAAGCTTTGAAGCAGCTATCCCTGGTGAGGCGAGTGCATGGGAGCCCTTGGCCAGCCGCGGCCACCGAAGCAACCTGGCGCCGCCACCTCGTTTCGCTGGCAGCTGCGGCGGTGGCGGCCAGCCTGCTGGTGCTCTCGGTTGGGCTGGCGGCCAATGTTGCCGCCGCGACCAGGGAGTACATTCCGGTCTCGATCTCGCTGAGTGCGCCCGCCTCGGTTGGCGCCGGAGCCGCCATTCCGGTCTCGGTCCATGTGTCAGCGGGTGGATACCCCGTGGTCCATCACCTGATCCGCTTCTACATCGCCGGAGTGGAGGTCGGTGCGATAACCACCAACTACAGCGGGGACGGCGCCAAATCGCTGCGGAACACGAGCCCGCCCGGCACGCAAACGCTGACCGCCGTCTTCCGCGGTGGCGGACGGCTCGAACCGGCGAGCGCGTCCCGGACCATATCCATTGTTGCGGCCCAGCTCAGCATCCGGCTCGTGCCCTACGTGCCGAACGCGGTTACGGTCAGCATTAACGGCGGAGTTCCTTTCGGGGCCGACGCCGCCGGGTACATAACCGCCGACGTCACCCCGGGCAAGCGGATCACCCTGACCGTGGTAACCCACGATCCCACCCCCAACGTGCGGGTGAGCTTCGTGCAGTGGTCCAATGGCGACACCTCCCCAATCAGGTCGGTTCATGTGGGAGCCAGGCTCTACACCCAGATAGCGCTGCAGGCTTCGTTCCTGACGCCCTTGAAATTCGAAGACGGGGTCGGGAGCTCGCTGCCCCGTTCCCAGATCCAAGGGGTGAGCCTGGTGGGGCCCGACGGCACCAAGGTCGCGGTGGGAAACCAGGCGGCGGCTTGGTTGAGCACTCCGGTGCCACGACGAACCACCTCCGGGGCACTGGCGGTGGGTAACGAGACCTACACGATGGTCACGGCCAACTACCGCGGGGTCAATGTCGCCAATCAGGGAGTCGACCGCTTTGTGCCCAGTGCGGGGGGAGCCTGGACCGTGCGTCTCCGCGTCTTCCCCATGACCCTCTTCACCCGCAACACGGTCCTCGGCGGCCAGGTGAACGCCACCGCGTTGCTCACCGGACCAGCCGGACTCTCGCGACGGCTGGAGCTGTCCGACAGGGGCACGACGACCGTCATGGTTCCGGTGGGGAGGTACACGGTCAAGATCCTGAGCGGGGGATTCGGACCAGCTTTGAAGGTTCGGGTCTCGAGGGCGGAACGGGTGCCGCTGCCCATGTTGACCCCGATAGACATTGGGGGAGGGGTCGCGGCGGTTCTGGTGGTGGCGCTCGCCATCCTGGGACTAGGGCCGTGGCGTCGTCGAGTTGTCGACTGGGTCTTCGCGGGCGAACTGAGCTAGC